>JAJCZE010000001.1 GCA_029262555.1 Candidatus Babelota bacterium
TGATGAAGTTCCCCTTCCCCGTTCGCCCTGAGCGTGTCGAAGGGTTTATAAACTTTCTCAACAATTAATCCTTTTGAACTTGAAAAAAGCATTGAAATCTTACAATTTAAAAACATTTCAATATTTGACCGTTCGATACCCTTCGACATGCTCAGGGCGAACGGTTGGGACCCCAAATTGGGTCGGGGTTAAGCGGCGGGTTGAGTACTTTCTTTCTATAGTAAGCTTTCAAGCGTTTTTGAACTTCATGACTCGACTAGCTTTAAACTTATTCGCCTGGTTTTATTTTAGAAACAGTTGATGAAGTTTGCGCATTTTTTGAAACCAATACATGGATTGGAAGAGCAAGCTTAATGCCTTTTTCCTGAAACATTTTCACGATGCTCAAGCGAATATTACTCGCAATTTCCCACTTTTCAAGTGTATATACGGAGCTAATAAATCCACGTATCATAAAGTCGTAACCATACTCACCAAAATTATCTAAACGAACCCATGGCTTTGGATTTTTTAGTACAGTAGGATGCATATCAAGTACCTCGTATAATACTTGCCGCACGTGCTCTGGATCCTCATCATAATCCACCATAAGGTGAATATCATCAAACGCTATAAAGTTACGCGTATAGTTCCAGTTTACGATTGTCTTACTAATTAAGAGCGAGTTTGGCACTACGAGCGTAGTACTATTTTTTCGACGTAAAATTACTGAACGAGCGGTTATTTTCCGTACCACTCCCGTTGCTTCATCATCAATCCGAATAAAATCACCGATCTTAATAGGGCGCTGCACCAATATGATAAAATAAGCAACAAAGTCGCTAATTGGTTCTTTTAATACCCAACCCAAACCAAGTATTAAGGCACCAACGATATAATTAACTAAAGCGCCTAATTTTGCATTCTGAAAACCAAGAAATACAAACGTAATAATAACGGAATATTGCGTTAAGCTCGTAATTGTGTGTTGTACTCCTGGATCAACCAAAAGCAGATCAAAAATGCGATCTAATACAAACTTATTAAGCGCATAGGCAATAATAAAACCAATGGCTACAAATAATAAAATATACGCAAAGGTAAAGAATGTAATCGGGCTTTCAGTGCCTAATCCAATAATGGGATATTCTAGAATCTCTTTGATTTTTGGAAGCGTTATCGGCCATCCCCAAATTTTTGCCGCCACAACCAAGCCGGCAAAGCCGAGCATTAAAAATGAAGCAATAATGGTAATACCAAACCAAGTCTTTGCATTAGGAAATCGTTCACGCGCTACTTCATCAACATTTACAAAAAAGAGTTGCGAAGAGATGCGTTTAATAAGACCGTGCAGATAATACAGAATAATAAGAAGCATGATGGTATAGAGCCAACCAAACAATGCGTAAAGCACCAATCGTCCAAATCCAACGTATGGATTACTCATCACAATAATCGTGATGATCATCAGCAATATGAGATAGTAATACTTATCAACTACCTGTCCAAACCATTGGCCTATTTCTGTCTTTGTTGGGATAAAGCTCAGGATTTGCTCTTTATCGAGCAAAAGAATTAAACCAATTTGGAAAATAATAAAATTAACCGCGAGCAAAATTGTCGGTAATTCTGAGCGATAAAAATGCGCAAGCATAAATGCTTCACGGAAAAACACAATCGTAATTGTAGAATACATAAGAACCGCAAGAACAAACCAAAATCGTCGCTGAAAATCAGCCGCTACAAACGCATATTCATGCTCTTCATTATACTGCGCTAATACCGTCACAAATCGATTCGCAAGATATAAAAGGTACGGGATAGATCCCAAGTAAAACAGAATATAAATATACGTATCAACAGAGTTCTGAAAAAGAAGTGCCGCAAAAAGTAAAACCCACAATGCAATGTGATAAAAATAAACATATAAAAACTCTGCTATACCCGCTAGGAGCACCCCAAGCATCCGCCCTATTCCGCCCACAGGTACCGATGCAAAGGCATCGCGAATTCGTGGTAGCATTCGATACAAAACAAACAAAGCAATGCATAAGCCCAATAGTTTGAAAAAAAGAACCACCAAATACATAGGCTCTTTCAACAAATCCCACACGTTGCCAATAGTGCCAAGAAACATACCACCAGTAAAATAATTTCGTACAAACGTAAGAAACGTGATCACATCTGGAACAATACTTTTTATACCTTCCCACGTAATTGCATATTCAGGACGATACCAAATAGTACGAGACTCAAGCTCACCTTTAATAAATCCAATCAAACGAAGTTTATCATTTACGTATGAAGTAACTCCAGAATATGCTCCCGTAAGTTTACCCAATAAATCAATCTGCTCTTTTTCAAGCAGCTCTGCTTGCCGTATAAAGGCAAGGCACGATCGATAGTCTGAAGCAGCAGATTTAAATACTGTCTCTTTTTTCTTTTGAAGCTCTTGCTTAAATGTATCAATATTATCAAGAATTTTTTTCTGACTGTTGATCTGATCCGCTACAAGCGACAATCGCTCTTTTGAACGAGATAATGCAGCCTGCGATTCCGCCAAAGGGCCTTCATATTTTTTTAACTCAAGAGCAATTTCTTCTTCTGTGGTGAACTTCTTGTGATAGGTTGTCTTTACTTGTAAAGAAAGTGTTTCATCTTTAATTTTTTCATCTTCAAGTTCAAGCTGCGCCTCTAAAAACTCCTGTTTTCTTTGCAGTAAACTTAACTGCGCTTGAAGCGTTGCCACTTCACAATAGGCAAGATACGCTGCTGGCGTTGCAAGCGCCTCTTTAGACCATTCAGTAATATCTCGACCGAGCGTAATAGCGTGTTTTTTTGCAAGCTCTTGCAACCGTTTTTGCACCCGCTCTTCTTGAATTAGAAGCGCATCTATATCTGAGCGATATTTTTCTTTTATAGCTCGATAATCTTGCACTTTTTTATTCAACTGCTCACGTGCATGCACAATATCAGCTTCAGTTACGCGAACGGCGATTTTAATCGTCTTTAAATACTCTTTAAAAATTGCCAAATGGGCTTTTGAGATTGAAAGTTGCAACGCAAGTAACTCAACTTTCAACTTACTTTCTTTTACGCGCAATGAATCAAATAATTTTCGATAGCTAAAGATGCGTTCTTCAAGTGTAAAGAGCTCACTTCGATCTTGAGCATTCAGAAGTTCATTATCTGCATAGGTACCTGTTTCGATTTGTTCTTTTTTCGCTTGATATGCTTCCTTCGTAGCTCCTGCTGAACGCTTACGCGCTTCCATATCAGAAACACCATGCTTTTCTTCTTCAGAAAGTGTGCCTACTTTTTTCTCTTGATCTAAAATTAAATTGTAAAGGCGTTGCAAATCATCAAATGAATAAAAAAGACGCTCGCCCAAACGGTATTCTTTCTTGAATGCATTAAAATCGGGATCTTGTAAGTAATCAGTAAGGGTGCGAATAAGTTCATCAAATAATAAAAGCGTACGCTCCCTATCGCGTAAAAGATCTCTAAAAAGTTGATAGAGTTCACTCAATAACGACTGTTTTTGCTTTAAAAATGCACTATCAGGCTTTTCTTTTAACTCCGCCTCTATTCGATCAATGTGCGTCTTTGTTTCTTCAGCTAATGTTTTTAATTCTTGCGCGCTCTCTTGCTTAATTTTTGAAAGCTCTTCACGCTCTCTTTTCAACTTTTCAAGTTGCTTTTGCCGATTTTCAACCTGGCCAACAAAAAGCTGATCACCCTGCGGTAACGCAATACTGGCAGCCCCTACAAACGATGGAACTAAACCTAAAAATAGTATGCTTAAAAAAGTACGATTTTTCATAAAATTTATTCACCCACTAAAAAATGCATGGTATTGAACTGTTCAATCGCTGGATGTTGCGCCACACATACACGAATCCACTCATCCACTCTTTTTTCACTTTGTTCGTCAAGCATCACCTGATGCATCTCCTCTGGAGTAATTGCAATCAATTGATGCACCTTAAAAGCTGGCAGGTTTGGTATCTCTGGCTGAATACTTATCATTGAAAGCAGCTTAAAAAGATACACTTTTTTTGCATGCACACCCCACAAACTTCCTTTCTCAACTGTATACAAAAAAGAAAGAAGTTCAAACAATTCTGATGTCTGACTTCCCACCGGCATGAAATAGTAACACAGCTCTAAAACATGATGCCAAAATAAAATATCATCACGCCCTAAAAAAAACGGTAAATCAATGATTGAACAATGATCTAAAAACTGAAGCGTTCCTTTTGTGCGTTGAACCGTATAGGAAATCAATGAACCAAGATGGGGCGGCTTGATGGCAATCGCATCAATCCGCCCCACTGTATCATTCAAGATCGCAATTTTGTGTTGTGAAATTCGCTTGAGTACTATACCTCGTTGATCAAACATTATTACAATCGCTTTTATTAATCAGCCCTGTTGCTCTAATCCGAGATCACGAATAAATGCATCTTTGCGTGGCTCGCGCCCTAAAAAGTTTTTTAATAACTGATTAGGATCAACGCTTCCACCCTTTGCCAAAATTTCTTGTACATATTTATTACCAATTTCAGGATTCAATAGTCCCTCTTTGGAAATCGTTTCAAATAGATCGAGTGCAAATACTTTAGACCATAAATAGCCATAATATTTTGCGGCATATCCAGTGAGATGCCCAAAATTTGCAAAAAGTCGATAATGAGGGCCATGCTCAATGCGTGGTTGAAGCTGAGAAAGTAACGCACGTAATAGTTCTTCTGGGTTCTTATGTGCACCGGCTTTAAAAAGATCCAATGCATACTGCGCAAGCATCGCCTGACGCGTTACAAATCCACCCGAACTAAAATTCTTTAATGCGAGGATATTATCAATCATTTCACCAGAAAGAGGTTCACCCGTTTTATAATGCTTTGATACTTTCTTCAAGATCTCTTTATTCCATAGCCACTCTTCAAGCATTTGAGATGGCATTTCAACAAAATCTCTTTTTACTGATGTTCCTGAAAATGATCCAAGTTGCGTTGCCCCTAAAAGAGCATGCATTGCATGGCCAAATTCATGGAAAAAGGTATTTACTTCATCTCGCTTTAAAAGCGCTGGTTTATCTGCAGTTGGTTTTGTAAAGTTCGCAATCACTACAGACACATCCGGCAAGCGTCTGCCATCTTGCAATTGCAATGCGGGTACAATTCCTGCATGGCAGGCATGGGAATATTTATTTTCCCGAGGATGCAAATCTAAAAGCAAATAGCCGTAAAGCTGTGATCCATCTTTGCTATAAACCCCTATTGCTTTTACATCTTCATGCCATACTCCAGAAAGAGGCATCTCTTTGAATGTAACGCTCATAAACTGGCTATAAATATCTAAAAGCTGCTCAATCGCATACTCCATCGGAAAGTATTCGGCAATTTTTTGCTCATCAACGTTTAAATATTTCTTTTTATACTGATTTCTTAAAAACGCTACATCCCACGCTTTGATTTTTCTATCTACAGTAAGTTCAACCGATTCGGGAAGCTCTTTAATTAAAAGATCTAATTCTTGATTGCTTTTTTGGTTAGCTTTTTCTCGCAAGCCTGCCAAAAATGATTCCGCGCGCTCAGGAGATTTAATCATCTGATCTTCTAAATTCAGTGCTGCAAAGCTTTCATACCCGAGCATCTGAGCGAGTTCATCCCGAGCTGCAATAATATCTTTTAAAATCTGTTCGTTTTCAGGATATCCACGTGAATGAAAGGCCTCATAAAGTTTCTTACGAGTTTTCTCCACAGTGCAATTTTCCAATACCTGAGTAACCGTTGGATAATCAACGCCAAGAATGTAATTACCATCATCAGATTTTTTTAATGTAGCAATATACTCATAATCAAGCCCTTGCAGCTCATCGCGAGATACCTCAATTGTACGATTATCTTGTGCGATAGTACGGCCAAAATCCATTGATAGTTTTTGCAATTTCTTTTTAACTGCGCGCACTTCTTCAAGCGCTTGCTCAGGCAAATCAAGGCCTGCGCGCTTGAAATCGTTCATAGTTTCATCTACAAAATAACGTTGATCAGAATTAAGCTCTTCTTTTTGCGCATTGCCATCTACGTACGATTTAAATGCTTCATAAAGCGCTTTATTATTAGTGAGTTGCTCTACCAAAAAAGTCTGTATTTTTTCTTGCGCTGCATGAGAGGCATCACGCATTTCCTTATCGGGATGCACATATTCAATAACTGAAATTGCACCATACTTGATAGCAAGATTATCACGTGATCCTAAATCATCTAATGCTTTTGCAGTGTTTTCAAACGTTCGACTTTCTGCAGAAATTGCGATAATTGCATCAACTGCCTGCCGTGCCTCTGCAATATACTTTTCAGTTTGCTGTTCTATTTCTTGAGAGGTCGTTGGAAAAAGGTGTTTAACATCTTCAAGTGATGTAATCGTTTCACTGATCATTAATCTATCTCCTGTTCGTGCACAATATCCAAATGTGAAGGTTAGTCCCACCACTACGAATGCGCTAAATATAATATAACTATTCACAGTATTCCTTTTATTTTTCACATGAGAAAAGCTGAAAATGAGTATATCATCATTTCCAGCTTTTTATATATTACAAAATTCTGTAACTAACTAAAAAATCAATCGCCTTGTAGCTCAGTTAAACTTTTTGCAGCGAGTGTCACACTACCCACACTCAGACGATAGGCACTAAATTCTTCTGGAGAAATGTGCGTCACCAAATAGCTCAAGGTAGTTAAATGATCCCACCCCTGTTCTCTTCCATAACACAAAAGAGTAGTTACTTTCTCAGCACCTTCCATAGCAATGTGCTGAGAAGGAAAAACAAATGGCATCCCATAATGATAATACATTTGACTCACCGATTCAGGATCATGGGTAGCACTTACAACCATGGGATAATCCGCTGCATGCACGGAAAGACCCAATAATAAACCATACATGCCAACAGTTTTAACCAACAAGTTCGCGCCTCCAAGCTGGAATAGCATTCAATAACGCTTTTTTCACTTGTGAATCTTTTGCATAAAATGATAAATGATTAACAATTCGTAAATCAACTGTATCAGCCTGGTCTTTAATAATTCCTACCAATACGGGAGCTACAAAAGCACCTTTTTTTAAAGCTACCTCAACGGCTTGAAAATCATTGTCTTTAACAGCTTGTAATAATGGATTTTCTTTTAATGAATCAATAGCATGCTTATCATCAATCTCTGGTTCATCATCAACTACCGAATTAAGATCTTCACCGGAGCAACCCTCTGTAGAAAAATTACTATTGCTTTGAGCCGCCAATCTATATGCGCAAGAAAGCGATAAAAGCACGTGCTGATAGACAACTCCAGCTTGATCACCTGCTACATCCTGCGCATAGGTAATTAATAATTTCTGTTGCTCTGATGATAAAGTCTCTTCTGTTAGCATAGCGAGCATATCTGCCACCTGCCCTTGAGATGGCTCAAAAGATACACTCTCATCTTCAGGCTTCAGCAAAGAACCATCATACAAATATTTATGAGCCAATGCGTGCGCATCTCCCTGAAGATAATCAAAACCTAAGCCTTCATGAGACCCGTCATACGGATACAATGGTAATGCTGCAGCTCCGAATGCACACTCAAACAGACACAACAACGCTACAATAAATACTGAATGCTTCATATAAACCTCCATTTACTGAAACGCTTTTCATACAAGATAACTATTTTTTATTCTGCAAGTCTTTCCACTCTGAACGCAGTGCGATTGCTGTCTCAAAATCTAACTTTTCTGCCGCGTCTGCCATAAGGGTTTCAAGCTCTAAAATACGAGCTTGCACGTCCTTAACAGATTTTTCATTTGCAGCTTTTTTCTTCTTTTTGTTTGATTTTGATGCTTCTGCAATCATTTTTTGAATATTGGCAATGCTTTTAGTAACTTCCCGTTTTACGGTAGTGGGAGTAATGCCGTGCTCTTCATTATGCGCTTTTTGAATAACTCTACGACGCGTTGACTCTGAAATAGCAGCAGACATTGAGCGGGTTTTTTTATCAGCATAAAGCCATACTTTTGCTTCAGTATTACGCGCGGCTCGCCCCATGATTTGAATGAGTGATCGCTTATCACGTAAGAAACTTTCAAGATCCGCATCCATAATTGCAACATTAGCAACTTCAGGAAGATCAATTCCCTCACGCAGTAGATTAACACCAACCAAACAATCAAACACACCTAAACGCAATTTTTGCAAAAGCTCAGTTCGCTGCGGCGTTTTTAAATCACTATGCAAATAACACACTTTAATCTGCTGATCTTCTAAATAGCGGGCCAATTCTTCTGCGAGTTTTTTGGTCATCACCATTACTAAAGATCGGTATCCTTTTTCAGTTGTTTTTTTAATCTGATCAATTAAATGATCCATTTGGCCAATGCGAGAGTGAATTTCCACTTGCGGATCAAGCAATCCAGTTGGACGAATAATTTGCTCTACTATTTGATCTGAATGCGCAAGCTCATAATCACCCGGCGTTGCCGACACGAATACAACATCATTAAAATAACGCTCTATCTCTTCAAATTTGAGTGGGCGATTATCAAAGGCTGATGGCAATCGAAAACCAAAATCGATAAGCGATTTCTTACGAGCACGATCCCCTGCATACATACCGCGTAGTTGTGGCAACGCCATATGAGACTCATCTAAAATAAGAAGGAAATCTTTTGGGAAAAAATCAAATAAGCAAAACGGAGCATCGCCCTCTTTTCTACCTTCAAAGTGTGCTGAATAATTTTCAATACCTGAGCAATAACCAATCTCACGAATCATTTCAAGATCATGCATTACCCGTTTTTCAATCCGTTCACGATAGAGAGGATTAGAAACGGTTGGTAAATGTTCTTGAAGCTCTGCTGTAATGCTGGCAATTGCGGATGCTTTTTTTTCTTCTGTGGTTACAAAATGTTTGGCAGGGAAAATGATCGTATTATCAAGCTCCATCAAAAGATCGTTATTTTGCTTGCCAACCCACTGCAAGCCTTCAATTTCGTCACCAAAAAGCTCGATGCGTAGTTTTTCTTTTTGATACGGCAAATTAACTTCGATCGTATTGCCCAACACTTGAAAGGTGCCAGAAGCACGATCAACGTCGTTACGTTTATACTGAATAAAAATAAGTTGTTTTATTAAATCTGCACGGCTAATTTTTTGACCAATATTCAATGAAAAAGAAAGATTACGATAATCATCCGGATTACCCAAAGAATAAATACTTGATACCGAAGAAATTACAATTACATCATTACGGTTCACTAACGAAGCAGAAGCCTCGACGCGTAATCGCTCGATCTCACTATTAATTTTTGTTTCTTTTGGAATATAAATATCTTGCGCAGGCAAATAGGATTCCGGCTGATAGTAATCGTAATAACTCACAAAGTAACAAATCTTATTTTCAGGAAAAAAAAGAGAAAACTCTTCATAGAGCTGTGCGGCCAATGTTTTATTGGGTGCCAAAACTAATACCGGCTTACTTTGCTTGGCAATCGTCTGCGCCATAGTATACGTTTTTCCAGACCCGGTAACACCAAGCAATGTTGAACGGCCGGGACGGCCTTCAACCAGTTTTTTAATTGCTTCTGGTTGGCCACCAGCAGGATCAAACGGAGTGTGCAATTTAAATGCTTTGTGTTTTATACTCATAGATGATTCTTAACAGTTACTCTTCTAGTATATATTTGGTCCATTGCGGAGATTTTGTATATTTATCTGCAAGTGCCTTCAACTGATCGTGCAGGATATCATCATGCGGATGATGAGAATCAATATTAAACTCTCGATGACTCTGCCCAGTTAAATTACCCGTAGAAATAATAACATACTTATCTTCTTTATCAGACCCCTCATGCATGGTTCTAATCACTGCCTTTTGGTGCATAATTTGAGGAATCCTTCCAAATACCTTCTCAGACTTATCCGTATTAAAAATATAAATTTCCAACTTATCACCGCCCGCCTTCTGCATGCGGTCCAAAAGATCAGTGTGTCTCAGTGCAGAGTAATCAAGAAATAATCGTACTCGCGGGTGTTTGTCCGCAGGAATATCTCTATATATTTTCTCGATAGTTGAAACAATACGATCGCTATCAAACGTCATTGAAAAAATATCAAGACTATTAGCAGCATCCGGCTCATCGCGTAATTTAAAAAGCCTCCGCGCTTTATATCCCGTATGCCCTCGACGAAGCCTGGACCTTCTCGGTGTGCGCTTTTTAGGAGTTGGGCCCGGAGATGTAATATCAGAACTCTCAAGCTGATTAAGCAACTGCAATGCTTGATCAGGGTCATCAATTTTGACCATTAATTCCTGCGGCCGTAAAGCAGACATTTCTGAAAAGTTATCAGAGCCAACTAACACACCCTTACTCGTAACAACCAGTTTTGCGTGTAAACCGCGCTTAATTGTCACAGCAATCCCAGCACGTTGCAATCGCTCTATACCTTTTGCTCGACCCCCTACTAAAACCGTTACCTTTACACCTCTTTCATGCGCTTTAATAAGAGCGTTAATCACTTTCGTATCAGATAAATAAGGCGATGAAAGAACAACAAATTGCAATTCGCTTTCTACAAGATCAATTGCATTCTGACGCCTTTCTGTAGTAAAAAGCTCCGCGCGTGATTCATCTTCATTATCAGAGTGACCATCTTCACTTGCCAAATATCCCTCATCAACCTGCTTACTCTCTTCGGGTGTAAACGCAGCAGCAGCTGCAGAAGCATCACCTCTATAAGCTGAGCGTGTACGACGTGCAATAGGCTCAAAATCAGCACCAAAAAGAAAAACATGGGGAGTGAAAAAGACACATATAATAAATAAGCGCATACGACTTTTTACCATAATAACTTCCATTTAAATAAGTCCTTATAAACGTATATTTATCATACCATAAATTGACTATCTGTCAAAAGAGTCGAGCGATCAAATCCCCAATTCTGCCATCAAAGAGCACTATCCTGCAGTACTAAAAAAGGCCATTTTTTATCCTATGGCCCGTATCTTGACAAATTGACGAGCTCTCATCGATACTGGCCATATCGCCCATCAGGCCAAAAAAAAAGGAAATTTCATGAATCTATCCCTGCTTTTTTATGCCACTATTACCATTTTTGGCATCATATATATCGCTTTGGCTCTTTTGCCCCGCAAGCATATCAAAAACAAAACTGACTACTTTTTAGCTGGTAGAAACCTTGGGGTATTGAAAGCCACCTGCACGCTCATCGCCACGCAGCTTGGCGCTGGCCTTCTTTTAGGGACCTCTCAGCAGGCATACAATATGGGGCTTTATAGCTTGCTTTTCACCTTCGGCATTAGTATCGGTCTGATTATTTTAGGGTGTGGATTGGCGGGCAAATTGCGTTCATTGCAAATTGTTACCACCACGCAAATTTTTGAAAAAAAGTATCATTCTCCTCTTTTGCGCAAGCTCGCGTCGCTGCTCGTTACCTTTACCCTCTGCGGTATTTTAGTTGGAAATATGGTGGCATCAAAATCATTAATGCATAGCCTTGGTTTTGAGAGTGATTTTTTCTTTGCGCTCTTTTGGCTCTTTATTATCGTATATACGATGGTTGGTGGACTACATGCGGTAGTACTCACCGATTTAGTGCAGGTAACATTTATTGTCTTGGTATTTGTTGGCATTACTCTTTTTAGCTTTTTTGCACCCCATCATATTTTTAGCTTCTCCACGCTCGGCGCAATCCAAGATCAATTTTCAGGCCACCTTCCCCCCGCATCTCACCTCATTAACATTTTGCTGATGCCCGCACTTTTTGCATTATTCGAACAAGATCTTGCACAGATATTCTTTGCTTCAAAGACTAAAACGGTCGCTACAGTGACTGCAATTATTACCACCTTTTTCATGCTCACATTTGGACTCATACCAATTTATTTAGGCATGCAGGCAAAATTGATGGGGCTAGCCGTTTCATCTGATCACAGCCCGCTATTGGAAATGGTAAAACATATTACCGGCCCATTCATGGTAGTAATGGTAGCCAGTGGTATTTTAGCAGCAATCGCATCAACGGCCGATGCTTTGCTGTGTGCAATTGGTGCTAACTTAACGCAAGATTTTTCATTTGCATTCCTACGACTTTCGCCAGTAGTGGAATCTAAAACGGTTACGTTCGCAATGGGAATTATCGTATTTGGCGCATCATATTTAATGTCGAAAAATATCATTAACATACTGGTAAGCAGTTATTCTATTCCAGTAAGCATTCTCTTAGTATCCATTTTGGCAGCGTACTTTATGCCAACTGTTCGAAAATATGCTGGATTTGGCGGAGCAATTGGCGGCACAATTGGATTAACTGTTTTTTATGTTTTTCCCGTACCCTTTGATTCAATCATCACGTTGTGCTTATCATTGATTGGATATATAATCGGGCACGTTATTGATCCAACTCATTCACAAAAAACAAACACCGTTGCTGTCGAAAAATAATTTATTCATACAACGCAATCAAACGATCGCAGAGATAATTAGGATTAAAATTACGTGCACTTTTCCAGGCATGCTTTCGCAGCATTTCATAGCGCCCTGAATCGGAGAGTACGTTTTGAATAGTGGCAGCCATCGCTTTTGAATCGGCAACGATATATCCATTTTCACCCTCTTGAATGCTATCGCGCTGCCCCGGGCCATCAAATGCAATCACTGGCAATGAACAGGCAAACGCCTCTGCAATCACTAATCCCTGCGTATCAGTATGAGATGGAAACAAAAACAAATCAGATGATCGATAGCAATTTAAAAGTTTTTGCGGATCCGGTTTGATAATAAAACGCACACGTTCTCGAGAAAGCTGCAAATCACTATACGCATATTCCTGCAGTGCATCTAAATACTGCCCATAGCCAACCAATGTAAGTTCATAGTCTTGTGGTAGCAACGCCATTACATCAAATAGAGCTGTAATATTTTTTTCTTTTACAAATCGCCCAACGTATAACAGCTGAAACGGCTTTTTTGGCGTTCGATTAGTAAATGGCAGCGCGCTAAATAACTCTTTAAGACCGCTCGGAATCACAACACTCGTATCAATGTCATGCGATTTTAAATGACTATGAATCGTTCCACTTGGCGCAATAGTATGATCAATTTGCTTGCAAAAGCGTAACACTTTATTGGTGATATATGGCTTGGTAATAAACTGTGGTAATGGAAGATAATGTGCATACGCTTCATAAACAGTGTGATACGTGAATACCGTTTTAATGTTTTTTTCTTTGGCGATATCTAACGCAGCCGTGCCAAGTAAAAATGGATGGTGAAGATGAATAACATCAGGCTTAAATCTTTCAATTTGATTTTTTAAAAATGCATGAGCACGCCATGGAAATGAAACATGCTTTTTTTTATATGAAAAGCGAATGAGTGATGGCACGCGCTTTACCCAGTCTGGATCATCATGCTTTTTGCCCAAAAAATTGGGCGCTACTACTAAGACCTCATTCCCTTTTTGTGTCAGAGCTTTAACGGTAGCCTGAATAGAGCTTACTAACCCACCCGAATAAGGAGTATAATTATTGGTGACAAATAAAATACGCATATGCAATCCTATGCTATAGAATCAAATTCAACATCCAATACTGGATAGTTACGCCACCCCTTATAATCAAAGTGCCACCATTCATGCGCAATCGGCTCAAATCCATGCTTGCACATCACGTCATGTAATAATTTTCTATTTTCTTTTGCTTTATTAGAAATAGTTGGGCAATCATAATACGCTTTATCGGTAAAATCATCATGGCCTGTTCCCATATCAAGAAGTTTGCCATCGGCCAATCGCACAATAGTAAGATCAACAGTTGTAGCCCGCGTATGCTTACCACCCATTTTTGGATTAGCTACAAATTTCTTTTTATCATCCGAAACGGCATCCCATAATCGTTGCTGCGCTGGCAACGGACGATATGCATCCCATACTAATAAGCCAAGCCCTTTTGATTCCAACTCTTTTTGCACTCTTGCAAGATTGAGTGCAACCGGCTTTAAAAGATAGCAGCCCGGTTTTGAATAGATTTTTTTTCCCGTAAAGTTCCGAGTAGTTGCATAGACGCAGTCTGTTTTTATGTTTGGAATAAGAGTAGAGATATCTACAAGATCAGTAACTGCAACGCACGGCATTGCACTCAAAAAAAGAATGGTTAAGGTGCATGTACGCATAGCTTACCCTACTTTTTGAACAGACGATGCTCCTGATGAATGTACTTTAACGTGAGGATTTCCTTTATAACTCACTACCGATACGCCACTTGATTTTACATGTAGTTTTTTACGCACCGCAATAGTAACTCGTGATGCGTCTTCTGCTTGAATTTTTGCCCGATCAGATTGTAATGTACCCGCATCATAATGAGCCGATCCAGATGCTTCAACTTTTTGCCTTTTCGCCTCACCTTCAAGATAGATTTTTGACGATCCACAAATATGCACCTTCAACTTATCCACATCAATCGCCATTTGAACCCGAGACGTTCCCGAGCATTCCAACTTTAAATTCTCAACATTAAGAGATTCTGCTTGCACTTCTAATGCACCAGAGACACCAATCTCTTTAATATTCTTTACCGTAATCAAATAAACGATTTCTGATTTTGATCTGAGTTGTAGATCATTCTGTGGGCGAATATACAACGTGCCATCATCTACTTCAGAGGTAATATAAGGAAGCACCAATTCATCACCTTGAATTATTAATGACTCAGTGTCTGCCTGCGTAATAATTACTTTACCAACGCCGCTAATTTGAAGCTCATCAACATTTTTAATTGGGCGTTCCTGGCGGGCTTTTTTACCAGCCCCTTGAACCGTCTTGGTTTCTTGAGAAGACCATTCACACCCTGGTAATAAAACAATGCTCATCAGAAACAATAATCGTTTCATCGCAGCCCTTTACATAATTCAAAAAATACACGGTATAACCTCGTTTATTCAGCAACTTATGACTGATGATATCAAGCGATTCACACTATCGCAATAAAGCATCTAATGAAAATTTTCCTGCCCCAGAAATAAATAAACTTAAAAAAACAACCAATAAAGAAAGTGGATGCGCAAGAGTTGTAAATGGATCCCCTAGATTCCAATGCATCAACGTTGCAACAACCATAACGCCTGCCATTAAAAACGCCGCAAGGCGCGTTCCAAGCCCAAGTACCAACATGCCGCCACCAATACATTCTGCAATAGATGCCAACAAGCCCCAAAAAGTTGGAGCAAATGTAACTCCTATATATATCATCTGATTGCCAAGCCACAACCACTTTTCTTGACCACCCATAAGCTTTGGATATCCATGACAAATGAAAATCAATCCAATACCAACGCGTAAAATAAGTAATCCTAATTCTTTTGCATTCATATCATTTCCTTTTTATAAAAAAGTCATTCCACTTACTACTAACAATGCACCATTAATGGCATATGTAACTATACAAATAAGACAAAATGTTTTGATACGAAAAAATAATATATACGCTAAATAAAGGGAAATTAGGCATGCACCAATAGCTCCGATAAATACCAATTGATACCACCCAATCCATGCAAAAAATGCCATAACCGAATAAAATAATATTCCAACTATCGTATTGCTTATTCCAAACAATTTTCCCATAGGGCTTTTAATGGGCTTGGTACAACTAGCTCGATCAGAAATGTCGCACATTGGCTTGTATTCTGGATTAATTTTAAGCTTTTGCTCAATTGAGAAGCCATACATAGAAATACAAATCCCCGCAACAGCAAGCACGATTAATATCATGATATCTTCCTTTTTTAATTCGCCAGACAACGCCTAATCTCACCAATACGAGGATCATTCACATCTTCAGTCCCACACACAAGCAATTGCGTTTTTCCATTGAACGAATCTTCAACTGCCCCACGAGCAAAATAAGCATGTGCTTCCTGCTTTAATGCATCATCCATTTTACTCCACAGCCCCAATCGTCTAAAACGATTTGCCTCAACAATGACTACAAATACATCTTTTCCAAGGGGCGGATTAATCGGACAAACATCAAATATTAATTTTGCGTGGCTTTTGGTCGCTGGTTTCGGCGCACCTTTTCCAAATACGAAATCAAACATTTCATCGGCATGTAATGGCGATGAACAAAAAAGTACAATGCTGAGTATAACCATGATGTGTTGCATATAATCCTCGTTATGGAAATTTCCGAATTCCTATTTTTTTCCAATCAGCATCAAACTTTTCAATACCTTGGTCTGTGAGTACATGACGTGATGCTTTTTCCAGTATCTCAACCGGAACAGTAATCACATCCGCACCTGCCATAATGGCTTCATGAAAATGACGCACGCCCCGAATCGATGCCGCAAGCAATTGCGTTTGATAGCCATACTCATCAAGCATGTGCCGTATATTATACAGCAATTCCACACCTTCTACATCTATATCATCCCATCTTCCTACAAATGGGGAAATATATTGTACGCCTAGTTTACTCATTAAAAGTGCTTGCACTAAAGAAAAAACTAACGTGATGTTTAGCTTCACGCCATCCTTAATCAGCTTTGCAATTATTCCATAATAATCTGCATGGCATGGAATTTTTATCACAATATTTTTACCTAACTTTGCAATCGCTTTTGCCTGCTTATACACAGCATCCGGTTTTTTTTCCGTTACCTCTACGCTAATTACTCCCTTTGGCAACGCCTTTGCAATTGCTTGCACAAGCTTTGTTGGATCACCTTTTGCTTTGCTCAAATGAGTAGGATTGGTGGTTACTCCATCAATCAAACCGGTTTCTTTCCACGTTTCAATCGCCTTGAAATCTGCTGTATCTAAAAAAATCTTCATAAACTGTTCCTTTTTTAACTCATTAACAGTGCTAACTTTTTTCGGGCTGCCGCAAGCGCCGCCCCCTGCTTATCTATATCTTTCCATAGATCACCGATTTTAGAAATTCTTTGGAATATATTTTTTACTGTATACTTTTGCGCAGAAAATAATGCTGCAAGCTCACTCCATTTAAGTGGCGCTGCAATCGGAGCACCCTCTTTTGCACGCACTGCATACGGCGCAACACTCGTTGCAGACCATGCATTACGCAGCGTATCTACAAATATCTTCTTACCCCGTTCACTTTTTTTCATTGTAAGCGTTAGTTTCGTTGGGTGTTTTTCAACCAAATAGCGGGCAATATCCTGCGCAAACTCTCGCACTTCATCAAATAAATATAATCGCTTGAGCGGGATAACGATGTGCAATCCGCGAGAGCCTGTCGTCATCAAAAAAGATGGCAGCTCAAGCTGATCTAAAAGTTGCTTTAACTCTTTTGCCGCCCATTTTACGGTAGTAAAGCTTACGCCAGCAGAAGGATCTAAATCAAAAATCATTCGATCAGGATAATTAAGCTTTGGCTCACGGCTCAGCCAAATATGCGGCACACAGACGTAGTTAGCAAGATATGAAAGTGCTTTTTTATTATTTATTAATGCATAGTTCACCACGCCACCACCACTTTTTTTCACCGGCTGAAAAGGAATAAAATCGGGAAAATAATCGGGCGCATCTTTTTGATAAAACATTTCGCCTTGCACTCCGTCAGGAAATCGATTCATGGTAATCGGACGCCCTTTAATATGCGGCAGCATATACTCTGCAATTTTTTCGTAATACTCAACCAATTGTTCTTTACTGATTTTTGCTTTTGGAAAAAGTATCTTCTCAGGGTTGGTAATTTTCATTTTTCTTCTTTCTCCATCTCTTTTATTTTCTTCTTCCAGTCTTTAATCGTTTTTCCAGTCTTAACCGATTCTGGTTGAGACGATACCGGATTTCTACGCGCACTTGCTTCATCATCTCGCATTTTAATTAAAAGCCACCGTGATTTTTCTGTAGTTTTATCTGCAGTACGCACAAGCGCAAATCCACCGCGTACCTTTTTACCGTATAAAAAAAATTCGAGTTGCCCTTCTTTTAATGCTTTTTCCATAGAAACATCGCGCAGATTTTTATAGGTACCTCGATCCCACACAATAACTGGCCCTGCCCCATATTCACCTTTTGGAATAATCCCTTCAAAGGTGCGATATTCCATTGGATGATCTTCAGTCATAATAGCCAATCGCTTAGTTGCAGGATTTAATGACGGCCCTTTTGGAACCGCCCACGATACCATTACACCATCAATTTCAAGTCGTAAATCATAATGCATTGCACGTGCTGCATGCTGCTGAATTACAAATTTTAAACGAGAAGTTGAAATTTCTTTTTTCCCTGCCGGTTCTTTAGTTGTTTTAAAGTCTCTCTTTTTTTTATATGTCGACAATGAACGGCCCATACTGATTCCTTGCATTAAATTATTGCAAAAACAACTCACTATAATACAGAGTAGAAACATACGTTTTAACATATTTGATCCAAGGAGTAGTTATGAGATTTTCAAAAGTACTCTGCGTAGTACTCCTGCATGTTCCATTACATGCCTCACGCCTTATTTCACTGAATGTTGGCCCAACAATTCAATATACGCGATACATACAAGGCTGTTTGCCAAAACAATCCGGGCCTATGGCCGGTGTAGCATTTGAATCAAACATTAGAAAAGCATGGAAGCCTTCTGCTTATATCGGATTTAAAGGACTCTGGGATATCCCACATATTTGCTCGTGCAACGGATTATTAATTGATTCAAATGAATATGAAGTAAATGCACATCTCGGATTTAATTTTGAGCGAGAAGATGCGCATTATAGCCTCATCCCCTTTACCGGAATTGATTTCATTCATCTCAGCCATCAAATTAAATGTGATGTAATTCGTCACAAATATTTTCAAATCAATGTACCTATTGGACTTGAACTTGTCTGCCGTCCAGACGACTGCTTTACCTTTGGACTTAAAGCATATTACGACATTGATGCATGGACACGCTTAAAAGTTGATACTCCCTGCTTGTGCGATACGCAATGCTGCAAAATACGATTAAAACGAGGTCATCGTGCACATATAGAAATGCCACTACGTTGGCACAAAAGAGTATATAGAACAATGGGCATTGATATCAGTTGGGTGCCACTTTTCACCTGGCAAAAATTTGGCTCCGAGAAACTCTGCTGCCCTGAATCATGCACCCCTGATCCATGCTGCATCACCGGAACATCTAATCCCGATGCTCTTAATATTCCGGTGTTAAAACAGTGGCACTTTGGATCTATTGTAACCTTTGGTATTACTTTTTAAGGAATCTCAATGAAAAAAACCATGTTGCTTTTGGTGTGCGCAAGTAGCACACTGCTTGCTCAAGATATTGCATCACTGCGAGGAAGTATTTCTCGCGGCCAACGACGTGCAAATGCACTTATTATTAGAAACAGTGCAGCCCAACAACGATCAGCACAAGGGTTACAAACACAAACAGCAAATGGTGATGAAGCGCTTTACCCCGATCGACGCGGAAGCTTCGGAAAATCACTTGTTTATTTTGATACCGGATTAGTAGATAACAATGCATTTAATCAAATGGTAAATGCTATTAAAACACAAAATCCTACTTTTTTTGACGCTATCACAATGGGTACTTCACCAGTAGAACGGAGGCTTGTCAGCCCCCAAGCATCATTTGCATATAATCTTGATGGCGCCGATGGCTGGATTCATTCTATGCCAGCAGCACCAACATTAGCATCCGCAGAAACAGCCGGTGAAATGGTTGAATTGTATTGGAGTGCACTATTGCGAGATGTAGCTTTCAATGATTTTGATACTGATTCAATAGCTGCATCAGCAATCGAAGATTTAAATCGTCTTTCAGATTTTAAAGGGCCAAAAGAAGGCGGTGTAGTAACTGCCGGGACATTACTCCGTGGAAATACTACCGGAGATTTAATCGGACCCTTTGTTTCTCAATTTTTATATCAGCCGGTTCCATACGGCCCCGGGCCAAACTATGATGGTTCAGGAACGCTTTCAATTGCATATCAAGCACAAGTGGTTCCAACTTCAAACGTTATAAATGATTTTGTATTTACGTTTACTGATTGGCTCCCAATACAGCGCGGTGAAAATCCAGATAAAAGCATAGAATTTGATACTACCACTCGTATTTTTATTCGTAATCCACGAGATTTAGGCGATTACGTCCACCAAGATACACCAATGCAACCATACGTAAATGCAACGATGATATTGCTCGGATATGGATCAGATGCACTCGATAAAAATAATCCATATATATCAAACCCAACGCAAGAAGCATTCGCTACCTACGGCATGCCAGACATTCTCTATATGGTAGTTGTAGCATCTGAAATCGCACTCCGAACAGCGTGGTATCAAAAGTGGGTGGTTCATCGCAGAGCGCGTCCAGAATATGTTGGTTTTTTAACAAATCAACAAAAAAGTGGTGCGCAAGATTTTGGATTGCATAGCGATTTAATACGGTCAACCGCGCTTGATAGCACATTCAATATTTTTAGCACCTACTTTCTCCCGCAAGCATATCCAGAAGGCTCACCAACGCACCCAGCATACCCAGCTGGCCACGCAACAGTTGCAGGCGCATGTACCACTATTTTAAAAGCATTCTTTAATGAAGCATTTGAAATCCCAAGTCCCGTTGAGCCAGACCCATCAAACTCTGGCCTTATTGCTTACAGCGGCACTCCGCTACTCATTGGAAATGAACTCAATAAACTCGCATCTAATATTGCACTTGGACGTGATATGGCGGGTGTGCATTATCGTTCTGATGGCACTGAAGGAATACTGCTTGGTGAAAAAGTAGCAATCGCTCTTCTTCAAGATGAAGCATTCACTCGCAATATTCCATTCAATGGATATAGTCTCACAAAATTTGATGGTACTACGATTACTGTTGGCGCACGCCAATCAGTACCGATGCTTAAGTAACCACACACATCTCACACAACAAAGGGCCCCGCAATTTCTGCGGGGCTCTCTTTAATCTCTACTTGCTAAAAAGACTACTCTGATTTTGATGCAGTCATTGTAACTGATGCACCAACGCAAGCTTTTTCGCACTCAAATGTATGTGATTCGCCGTAAGCCAATTCAACATCCGATTTACACTTAACTTCATTATCCTGAACAACCGTTACTTTGAATGTCGCAGACTTATCCGACTCTTCTTTGAGCTTCATAGTAATATCAGAACCACACTCAGTTGGCGTTACCACCTTTTTATCTCCAACTTCAAACTCAAAGGACTCTTGAGCTTTTGTATTATCAGCATGCGTAACCTTCAGATCAACCGTTACTGCTGCAGATGCAAATGCTGGAACTAAAAGTGCCAATGCAAAAAATGTACGTTTCATATCATTCCCTTCTTGTTGTGACGTTATAAACTGCGGGGAGTATACACAATTTAATAAAAAAAGTAGAGCGTTACGCCCAGAGAACAAAGCGCCAATAGCGGCCAATACATAAACTTTAATCCATTAGCAATTGGATCATCCAAATCATCGCCCTTACGCCGAAAGTGAATATAAAAAATAAAGTTCAATGTCAGCATGATAAAGAAATACATAATAAAGTAGAGATACTCTAAATACGTCAGGCCACTGCTGCCAGTACCGGCAAGCTTTTCAAGCCCATTACGCAATGATAAGTGAGCAAACACTGTCGCCAAGAAAAGCCCCGATACACGAGCTAACGCAGATGAGAGTGAAACTTTTGTAATACTGGCTTCAAGCAATACGTAAAACAGAATTGCCGCCATAATCACGAGCGGAAAAACGTATCCGATTAATGGTGCAGTGACGTTACGCGTGATTACAATATTATAAAAAAGATTTGGAAACTGCTCTTGCCGCACAGAATCAGGAATACCAAAATCAGTAGCATTCTCACTGAGTTCATATGAAAAATAACTATTTTTAATAATCCATGCTGTTTCTTTATACACCTTACCAAGCCCTGTTTTACCAGCAATTTCAGACAAAGAATACGAGTCAAAATCAGGCGTAAGCATAATATTTTTTTCAAAATCAGGATTAAACAGTTTTGCAGTAATTACCTGCGAATCAAAAGGATACGTAAGATAATCAAATTCTATATTCAAGGAAGCTTTAAAGCGCCATCCAATCAACTGCTCATCATCATGCTCAACTTCATACAGTTTTTCAAGGTCCAAACTGTCCGCGTTCAACATCCCAACTGTCCGATCAATATCTTTTGGCACATGTTTCCCGTATTTTTGCCAAATAACACCACTCATCATCACCCGCTCTTTATCACGCAATACATACTCAACCCAAATACCGGTAGGAATCTTAATAAGAGGTGGCTTATTCAACTGCTGATTTCTTCGCTCTATAAAATACTCAAAACGATTTAGATCTACCCTATTGCCAATTAATTCCCCAGTAGGCACCCGTTGAGCTGTTACAAAACTCATATGCAATTGAAACACTAAAAGACACATAACAAAAACACTAAACAACAAAGAAACAATCCACCATCGCTTTGGTTTGCCTTGAAGGGGTTTGGTTGCAAGTACCAATAAAAAAAGTAAAAACAATAATCCAACCAGTCCAATTTGGATCAACCTGTGGCGCAACGCAACGTTATAGAATAAGTTTGTTTTATGAGAAAAAAGAACAAAAAACCAATTCGTATTTTTAATGGGAGCAAAATACACAAAAAACGAATCACCCGATAAATCATCATGATAGTTGAGCATTGCCTGGCCGCCTCGCTGCAATCGCTCTGCAATAAGACTTAAATCTGCCTTTCCGGGCAATCGAGAAAGATTCGTCAAATTTTTATATTTTAAAATAAAATCATGAACCGGATATGAAATAAGATCACCTTCTTTCGATACAATAATGCTATAGTTTGAAACACCTCCCAACTCAAGCTCATTGATCGAATTCATTAACTGACGACGAGAAAGATCAATAAAAAGATATGCCACTGGAATGCGATCTCCCGATGCTTCATCAAATCGGAAAATCGGCATAATATAGCGCACCACTAATCGCCCTGATGCCGATTCATAAAATGAATCTATCCACGTCTCACCCTCACTTTCTGCTGAACGATACCAACTTGAAAACGTATAGTCGTAGTGTGGATCGGGTGCAAAATTTTTTATCTCATCTTCATCTTTTACAAAATATCGATAAAAAAGCTCTCGATTACCATCAACCATCTGCGGCACATACGCCACTCCTGCGGCATTCACCATCACTTCTTTTACAATGAGATTTTTTAAACGCTGTGCAACAGCATCTTTATCGTCATAACTATCAGATAACGATCGAGCAAGCTCCCGCACTGGATCCACCACCATCTGTAGCTCTTGATCCAAAAGCGACACACCTTCATTTACCGTTTGAACAATATCTCTACGCGTGTCTTCTGTTAAAAACGCTCGTCGATTGAAATAAGACCGTAAAAGAGCCAACCCCACAAAAAGGCTTATTATGCCAAGCGCATAAAAACTTAAAAACGAGATCCACGATTGTTTGCGCACAACTGCTTTCATAGCTTTCTCCGTTATATAGTAAAGCGCCGTGCAGTGGTTTCAAATTCAGCAATCGCTTGTTTTATTTTTTCAATCGCAGCATCTACTTGCTCAAGCGCTTTATGCGCTTTTTTGCTATCAGCTGCCACAGACGTCCCTAATGCAGCTACGCCACCCAACGCTTCATTTAAATCGAAAAGTTGTTTTTCTGATTTTTTTGAAAGTTCTGTAGATTCTTTTAATTTTTTCTCAATTAAAGAAAGCTCACTCTGAATCTTGCCGTCTGCTGCCACGCCCTCATCAAGCAATACCCGTAGTGATGAAATTTCTGCAGACGCCTCTTTCTGATTAAGACTTGCCTTCAGTGATTCAATAACTCGATTAATCGAAACAGACGCAACCTGCATATTTTGCGTAAATTGCTGCAACTGCCCATTAAGCGATCCATGCAAAGCACAATCAACTTTAAGTTCGCTGAGCGTATCAACAACCCCCTGCAAATGCCCTTTTTTCTCTTTGCCCGCTTGCCCAACAGATTGCGCCATTGCAAGAGATCGCTGCACACCCTCTTGCGCTTTTCCTGCTGAAGAGCCAATCTCTTTTTTTGCCTGCATCAACGCATGCAATCCTTTTTGCATCTGAGCAAAAATTTCATTCATATGCTTGCTCATTTGCGCAACCACGTCAGAGCCATCTACCGGTAAACGCTCTCTTAGGTTTAAGTGATTTTCTCTATTGACCAATTGCAATCCAGCATCCATTTGATACAGCGGCCGCAATAATATATGAATAAAGAAAAATGAAAGCAATCCAAGAATAAGAAGAATTAAAAATCCAATACCAACCAGTTTCCACGCCACTGAACGCACCGTTATCAAAAGCTCTTCATGATCCATTTCTGCAATAATACCCCATTGTGCATCTTTAATATGGAGCGGCGTATAGGAACTAATATTAGGAACTCCCCGATAATCGGTAATAATACGAGTATCCGAGTTTCCTCGCATCACTTCTTGAGCAGAATCGGTAGTAATATCTTGGATCAAAATAGTGGTATTCAGTAAGCGCATTTTTTCAATAATATTCTTATCTACTTCTATAGCAGCTAAATCTTTATAGTATTTATCTGGATTTTGAATTAAAAAGCGGCTATCGCTTCGCATTTTATAATCATCACCAATAATGTAAGACTCACCCGTATTACCTAATCCCGTTGCCTTCCATTTTTTATCATTGGTCATAATTTTATTGATTTCTTCAATATTCAATTGCAGCGCCAATACTCCAATTTTTTTGTCTCCATCATAAATTGGAGCCATTACGAACGCTGATGGCATCCCATGCGATGGCGCATAGTATTGAAAATCAAGAAACTTAACAAAGTCTTTATTCGACGATTCCTGCATCTCAAAAAAACCTTGCGCAAGGTTTGTTTTTTTAAATGCACCCTTAGTAATATTCGCGGCAAAATCGATCTCTTTTGATGCATTGTATACGACGTATCCCGTATCAGTATCGATTAAAAACAAATCATAATACGCAAATTTACTCAAATACTCTCGGACCACCGGATTATACTTTGCATGCATCTTTGTATACGTACTATTATCTGGCGCTCGATCATAATCCATTCGCTGATCAGGATACGGATTATCTACGATATAAAGGTTTTGCAAAATAGTGGTTGAGTCTTGCATTCCTTCAAAAAACTCTTCCAGGCGCACCTTCTCATCAAGATTAGCATTCAATTCGGGCAAAAAAACTTCTCGATAGAATTTCTTGAGCTTTTCAGTCATTTTTTTTAACTGCTCAGGGCCAAATTGATCATCCTGCCCAACAGTAAAAAAGCTGCTTTTAAAATCACGCATCGCATCAACGATCATCAAATCTTGCGAGAATACATCCACCTGATCGCGAGCTTGATCAAAAAATGCTTCAATTTGCTGTTGTTTGATTTCACGCAGTGAAGTCAACTGATCAAACGCCTCTGCTTGCAGATAGTTTTTCGTGATATAAAAACTACCGATTCCAATGCCCGCAATTCCTAAAATCCCTACTGCCAAAAATGATATAAATAACTTTGATCTAATTCCAAATAGCTGTGCCATAGCAAACTCTCCCTTTATTCAAGAATTTGAAATGAGCATAGAAAATGGAGATCAAAAGATACAAGAGTAGTAAAAAAGCCCTTCGTAATTGAGGGGCTTTTTTTATTTTAAAAAAAAATATAGAAATCTCTGCAATCTGGCCACCCAATTCCATTAAAAGCTCCAGAGAGAGAACTATCGAAAATAATAGATTCTTCTTCATAAAACTATGTCTTTTTAATCTTCTACTTTCATAATATCAAAAAAAACACCCACAAATAAACACCTTATTGCTTTTTACACCCTTTTTTTGATACGGTAAATGGTAAGTAAAAAAAAGAGGTCTTTTTGAAATACATTATCCATTGGAGGGATATATGAAAAAGCGTACATTGGTAGCTTTTGCTACATTTTTAACCATTTCAACACTTTCTGCATTTGAAGATAAACCAGCTCTCAGCACAATGGAGCGTGCCGCACTCTACGGATCTAAAGGCCTTGGAGCAACTGTTGGTGGGGCAGCGGGCGGAGCATCCGTGATACGTAAAGCCCGCCATTTTAGAAAAAATTTAGAAACAATAACTCAAAAATACACCAATATTCCTTTAGATAGAGCCTACATTAGCAGTAGCCGCCGTAACAGACACTACGAAGACAGAGCTCTACTTGGTACCGGTGTTGCCGCTGGTGGATATGCCGGGTATAAAGCCGGAGAATCCGCAGCAATTGCTGCACTCGCACGATTACATGGCGTAAGCTACCGCGTTGAATCTATCAGCCAGTATTACAATATTAATGTGCCCCAATATAAAAAACTGCTTCTTGCGGCACAATCAAAAAATATGAACAACCTTCTTCCTGCAATCGAAACTGTATATACGCAGCGATTTGGATCTGATTGGAAAGATAGGCTGCCGATGCTTATTAAAAAATACAGCCGAAATGCACAGGATCTCTTTAAGCGGGGATCATTTAATCTCAATGGAGCTCAAAAAGAATTTGCACGCATGGTCGAACTAGGCGCTGCAATGGCAAATCTTTTTTATAGCACCAATCCAAACTCAAAAAAAGCATACGATTCTGCTGTAAAACTCTATAAAGAGCTTGGATTGCTGTAGTTTAAATCAAAATAAATAAGCAATAAAAAAGCCCCTCGTAACTGAGGGGCTTTTTTTATCGAACTACAAAACTTATTAATCGATTTTTCACGAAAATCACTTTGATCGTCTCTTTGCCATCAAACCATTTCAGCACTGCATCGCGCGCCAGAGGCTCAACCGTTTGCTGATCAGAATCTTTTGCCACCACGATACTACCACGCATTTTACCATTAATTTGAATTGCAATGGTAACTTCATCTTGCACGGCAAGCGTAGGATCAAAATACGGCCATACGCAATCAGACAACGATTTGCAGAAAAGCGTATCAAGCAATTCCGAACTCATAAATGGCGTAAGCACTGAAAATGCTACCAAAAACTTTTCAACCGTCTCTGGGCCAAGTTTCATTTTTTTCGACGTCACATCATTGAGCCATTCCATTGCTGATGCAATTGCAGTATTTGGCTTAAAGTGATCCAAGCGATTTTGATACTCTTTTAAAAACAAATGAAAACGCTTTGAAACCTCAAGCGTCTCTTGCGATTGTTCGTCATGAATATTAGCAGGCGTAGATAAATAATCCCAAAGGCGCTGCAAAAATCTCGCCATGCCTGCAAGACCATTATCCTGCCATACACAATCCAACTCAGGAGGCCCCATAAAGAGCATGTAAAGCCGCATGGCATCTGAGCCATACTTCTCTACCATCTCATCCGGGCTGACGACGTTACCCTTCGATTTTGACATTTTTTCAATCGCACCAGATTTCTCTGAAAGTTTGAGCACCATCCCTTGGTTGAATAAATGCGTAAACGGTTCGTCAAAGCTTAAGTGACCCGCATCGTGTAATACTTTTACGTAAAAGCGCGCATAAAGCAGATGCAAAATCGCATGCTCAATACCGCCCACGTATAAATCAACCGGAAGCCAATAGTTCATTTCTTCTGGAGAAAACGCTTGATCGTGCATATCCGGATTTGGATAGCGCAAGAAATACCAACATGATCCTGCCCATTGCGGCATGGTGTTGGTCTCACGTTTTGCCGGGCCGCCACATTTTGGACACGGCACGTTCACCCAATCAGAAATAGCTGCAAGCGGCGATTCACCCGTGCCGGTTGGCTCATATTTTTCTACATCCGGCAACTTTACGGGAAGTTGATCTTCAGGCACAGGAACTACGCCATCTTTTGGACAGTGGATCAAAGGAATCGGCTCACCCCAATAGCGCTGGCGAGAGAAAATCCAATCGCGCAATTTATAACTCACCATCCATGCGGCATACCCTTGCTCTACCAAGAAATCTCCAACCGCTTTCACCGCCTCTTTTCCAACCTTCAATCCATCAAACGGCCCGCTATTAACTAACGTTCCTTTTTCTGTATGAAACTGAGGGTCTTTTACATTGCCCTGCGCATCTACTTTAACGCCGGGATAATCGATTACTTGTGGAATTGGAAGTTTATATTTCGTTGCAAATTCATAATCACGCTCATCATCACATGGCACGCCCATTACTACGCCAGTGCCATAATCTGCCAATACGAAGTTTGCTAAATAAACAGGAACAGATTCATTATTTGCAGGATTAATTGCATACGCTCCAGAAAAAACGCCCAGCTTTTCTTTTGAAAGCGTGCGTTCCATGGAAGACATCGTATTCATTACCATTCTAAATTCTGCAACTTCTTGCTTTTTATCATCAGAAATTAATGCATCTACTAATGGATGATCAGGCGCAATAGATATGAAACTCACGCCGAAAATAGTATCTGGGCGTGTAGTATACACCGGCAATTCAAGTTCATTACCATCACTATCTTTTGCCTTAAATAAAATACGAATACCTTCAGATTTACCAATCCAATTGCGTTGCATCGCTTTTACTTTTTCTGGCCACTCGAGCGTATCTAATCCATCTAACAATTTTTGCGCGTAATCAGTAATTTTCAGCACCCATTGGCGAATATTTTTTTGCTCAACTTCAGTACCACATCGTTCGCAAGCACCGTCAACTACCTCTTCATTTGCAAGGCCAGTTAAGCAAGACGTACACCAATTAATTGGCATATCTGATTCATACGCAAGCCCACGCTTAAACATCACCAAGAAAATCCACTGCGTCCATTTATAATATTCAGGATCAGTAGTATTTACCTCTTTTGCCCAATCATAGATTGCGCCAATATCTTGAAGTTGTTCTTTAAATTTCGCGATGTTTTTTTCGGTGTTAATTTTTGGATGCACGCCTTTTTTAATCGCATCGTTTTCTGCAGGCAGCCCAAATGCATCCCACCCCATTGGATGCAATACATTATATCCTTCAAGCCATTTAATTCGCGCATATACATCAGAAAGCACGTATCCGCGCCAATGCCCAACGTGCAAGCCAGAGCCGGATGGATACGGAAACATATCAAGGCAATAATACTTTTTACCATCGCCTACTGGACGCGTTACTACTTGCGGCTCTTGAGCCCATCGCTTTTTCCATTTTTTATCTATGGCTTGAAACTCATATGACATGCAAAATCCTTTACGTCATTAGATCAATTCATGCTGCCTAATATGCTGCAATATGAAACTTGTACAAGAAAGTGAACCTCGCTACACTTGAGTGTATCAAACCTCCCAAACAAAGGAAGCCTAATGACAACAGTAACCACGTCTAAACAGGCACATCCAAGAACTCTCAATGAACAAATCCTGGTAGTCAAGCGCTCACAACTTTTTCCTGATGGAACATGGAATGGCTTGGAGCAAGTAGACATGCAAGAATATCTTCACATTATTCGCTCTCATCAAGAGTTTCAGCCGCGCGCTGCAATGGAAGATGATCCACGCTACAAGCAAATCATTCCCTATTTAGTCTTTACTCATAATGATCAATATTTTTTGATGCAACGCAAATCAAGCGCATCAGAACAACGCCTTGCGAGTAAATACACCATGGGAATCGGTGGCCATATTAGAAAAGAGGATATCGAATCCGGATCGATCTTTGATTGGGCACGTCGCGAATTTAATGAAGAAGTTAACTACTCAGGCACGTTTAGTATCCAACCACTCGGCATACTTAATGATGAATCAAATACCGTTGGCCAAGTGCACACCGGCTTTGTATTTCTCCTTAAAGGCGATTCTGCTAACATTTCAGTTAAATCAGAGCTTAAAAGCGGACATTTAGTCTCTTTTGAGGAATGCTTTTCTCACTTTGAAAGCATGGAAAGCTGGAGCCAAATTGTGGTTGAACATCTGAAAGAACTCCTAAAGTAATTTTTATCGCATACAGTTATTACAGTATGTTTCTTCAAATAGCCCGACTTCAAGTCGGGTTATTCATTCCTATATTTCAATCTGAATCCAATTACAATAAAAGCCTATATCTTGCTTGCTTTTTTAAAAAATAAGAGGATAATCCAAAAGTAGAAATACTTTTAACATATCTTTATCTTAAGGGTTTATCATGGCAGTTAAGCAACGGTCATGGAGAGGTAGTAATCGAGCCCTGTTTCTTTTCTCACTTCTATTAGTTCCAACCTATTTATTTTCTGGTAATCCCGGCTCCTCTGGTGGTGCTGCAGGTGCGGGTGCTGATTTTTCCTTTAACCTTGCCGAGGTTGTCGCTGCAAGAGCACGTCAAGAAAAAGCTATCGCAGCCGCACAAGCTGCAGCCGCTCGTGCAGAATCTCATGGCTCAGGAAAGGATGAAGATCCAAGTTATGGTGGTGATGCAAGTGCTGCCGCAGCTGCCACTGGTGCTCAAGAAGACGTTTGGCCAGGAAAAGAGGAAGGATTTGCTAGACCACTTTCTGATGCTGAAAAAGCAACCTATGTATCTCATGGCCGCACATATGAGCAAATGATGGAAGCATTTGAAGAAGCTCCCGTTGATGCGCGTATGCTTGTAGATCATTTGAAAAAACCTTTAGACCCAGAGTGGCGCACAGCAATTTTCAAAGGCCCTCCAGGCACCTTAAAAACAACGACAGCGCTGGCAATTCCACACCTAGCAAATTGGCATTTGGCATTTGTGCCAGCAGCAAGGCTTTTAGGGAGTTATAGAAACCAAGCAAAAGAGGGATTACAGCAAGAGCTACAATCCGCTATTGGGAATGAAGAAGATACAAATGAGGATAAAAAAGAGGTAGGCCCTAGACCTCGCAAGAAAACAGTATTAATGGTCGACGAACTTCATAAACTATTAGAGCATCATGGGAGCGAACGACACGATTCTGGAGCAACCGGATCATATTTATGGACGTTTCTTGATGAGCAAGCAAGAAACGAAGATTTCTTTTTCATTGGCACATTAAACAGCGAAGATGACATAGAGGATCCATTAAAGCATCGCTTACATGGAACTACAATAGAATTTCCACTTACCGAAGATCCACCCACGCTTATTCGGATGTTTAAAAACCAAATTTCACGCAATCCAGATCTTGTGCTTGATGCTGAATGCACAGACGCTTTTTTTAATACGTGCATTGACCTTCTGTTATCTGAAGCGCCTGCACTTTCTCCTCGAGATTTTCAAAACGTTCGCCTCAAACTTGTACGTGAAACACATGTGCTCGGATCTGAAGAAAGAAAACGAATAGTAAAACCGGAACATCTACTGGCAGCGACAAAGCATATACTTGCAAGGCATGCTGAGGCAAAAATCGGAGCTAAAAAACTAACCGATGCCGAATGGCGAGACTTCAATTATGTGCAAAGCAGAATTTTAGATATTAAAATGCAATCAAAAGGTCGGTGGCAATTCAGTGGTAATGCTGGAGCTGGCGCTCAAGGGCCACATGCTGGAGGCAATGTAGGCTTCGCACCTGGAATAGATCTAGATCATGCCATTGCAGCACTGGAAGACTCCCTCACACCAGAACAAATTGCTTTATATAAACAAGTCGAATCAGGAAATTAAAAGCTTGAAAAAAAGTTGGGATCATCGTATAAAACTCCAAAATTCCGATCAAAAAATCAGGAGTAAAGATGATCCCAAACTTAGAAGAAATTTACTGCTTAATTGATAATCTAACAAGTTT
>JAJCZE010000002.1 GCA_029262555.1 Candidatus Babelota bacterium
TTGTAATCTTTCTATCTCAACTTCGCCCCTCCGCGGGGAACGCAAATGTATTGCTTGCCCAATACATTTAATACAAGGGCAAATAAGAGAAGCATCTCTTATTTATCTCTCTACGCTTGAAACGCTTAACCCATTCGCCTACTACCCAATCAGTCACTCATTTTTTCTTCTGGAATATCGGCTCAGAGAGCTGTCAAGCTAGATCAGAATCGCTTTATTTATAATGGCAGGCTTGAGTGTGCAGCGAATGCGAACTATTCAAGCCTACCCTATTTTGCGCAACATAAAGGTCAAAAGTCATTCGCGATTACATGCCCTCTGAGCCGCATATGCGACTTGTAAAAAAACATAATCTGAGCAAAGTTAGGCGAATGGGGAGCATTTTAATCGCAGAGATAGGATCCAGCGAAATGAAATGGAGATGGATTAAAGAGATATATAAGAGAAACTTCTCTTATATGCCCTTTTAGTTGAGGTATTTTGGGCAAGCAAAATACCTCATGCTGCCTGCAAGGGCCAACATGATAATAAAAAACTAAAACCAATCGGTAGAGCAATAAAACTACTAACGCAAAACAAAAAGCGGATTAATGATGCAATAATTAACTCGGCTTGCACACCCCTTCAAGAACTAAATAGTAAGCAGCACCATACAAGCTTACATTGTAATCGGTGATTACAAACACTGGCACATCCTCAAGTAAATGCCCCTGCTTGCCACAGTTTACAAACTCTTTTGCAAACGCAGAAAGCTCAAACATCGGAAGATTATTCGCAGCAATTCCTCCCGCAATATAGATGCCTCCCAATGCAAGTGCATCGAGCACAAAGTTTTTTGCACATCGCGCATAAAGCTTGGTATACAGCTCAAAGGTATCTTTGCTGTGTTGGTCGTGATTCCTGCTTTTAAAAATTTCATCTGGATGTGGTACCTCCTCACTCCGTGCATGCGCCCCGCCATTTGCTCGTGAATGAAAAAATTGATATATGCGTTGGATACCATTGCCCGAAAGCACATCTTCCCATGAAACGTTACATTTAAATCCTTCAGTGCGTTGAATAAATTGAATCAGATCAATCTCTACTTCATGCTGCGCTGCAAAATCTGCATGCCCCCCTTCTGATGCAACTGGCACGTAACGATTCACCAAACTGTTCCAAAACATAATACATTTTCCTAATCCCGTGCCGGCACCCAAAATGGCTTTTTGTGCCCATTTTCTTTCTGTGCCATGATGCACTTTCACTAAATCATCCGGATCAATTAAATGCATTCCATAGCCAATCACTTCAAAATCATTCACTACATATACGCACGAAATTCCAGTTGCACCTTTAATTGCATGCGCATTAATTTCAAATGAAAGATTGGTGGGCTTGCTGCGATCACGATCGGGAGATACTACTCCCGCAGATGCAAAAAGTGCAGCTTGAATATGCATGTCGTATTGGGCTGCTACAAATTCTTGTACTTGCTTGCAAAGCTGCGTAAAATCATCAACCTGTTGGCTTTTTGCGTGCAAGGAAAATAACAGTGTTAGCTTATTATCAGTTAAAGCAAACAATCCAAAATTGCTATTCGTGCCTCCAATATCAGCACCCAAAATTACCGAAATTCCACGAGGAACGCTGTCTACATATACCTTCTCTATCAATTTCATAATCCACCCTCTCTTTTAATTATCCTTGTGATACACTGAGGCTACCATAGGCATTTAATTGTGAGCAATTGCTTGACTAGGAAAGGATTTTAGTATGCGCTATCGCGTAAAAGATTTCATACCACTTATCGTAATATTTCTCTGCATTATTCTCTTTACACTTGTTCGCCAATTCATTGCTGGCGATTGGAATATGATGGATGCCATGAATGATTTTATGGCCGGATTTTTCCTCGTATTTGGAACATTCAAACTGATTAATTTACATGCATTTGCAAAGGCATATAAAGAATATGATCTGCTTGCCAAGCAAACAATTGCATATGGCTATGCGTATCCATTCATAGAAATTGGATTGGGACTAGCGTATCTCTTTCGATTCATGCCAATACTCACCAATGCATTTACGTATATATTGATGGTGTTTAGCGCCGTTGGAGTAGCAATAGAACTCGCTGCAGGCAAAGAAATTATGTGTGCCTGCCTTGGAATGGTATTCAAGCTTCCTATGACGTACGTCACCCTTTTTGAAGATATGCTCATGGCTGGAATGGCTCTTGGTATGCTTTTACAAGAGCTTTTGTAGGGGCGTTTGACGACTTTCCCCTTTTTTTCGATACTACAAATAATTATATAACTTCTAAATAGAAGGACTTATTATGAAAAAACTATACGCAATTGCATGGCTTATCGTAAGCGGACTTACTTTCACTTCATGCCAATCAGAAGGTTGTAAAGTAATTGAACCTCCAAAATCGGACAGCACTGATGCGGTAACAAAAAGTAATGTTGTATACCTGCACGACGTTGTAACTAAATCTGATAATGCAAAATCAAAATTCGATGCACTCTTAAAAGACAATCAACTAGTCCTCGTTGATTTTTATGCTAATTGGTGTGGCCCTTGCAAAAGAATGAGCCCCGTTATTGATACAGTTGCAAAACAGTTTCCAAAGGTTGTCTTTCTAAAAGTTGATGTTGATAAATTTGGCAACGTTGCAACTGGAATCAAAAGTATTCCCGTACTCCGCCTCTTTAAACAAGGCAAACAGGTCTATTCTCAACCGGGCGCAAAAAGCCAAAGTGAACTGGTTGCTTTACTTAAAAAACACGCATAAGAATCACGTTGCTACGCAGTGGCATTTTGCATACATTGCGTAGCAACATCCCCCTGCCAAATTGCCATTGCCGTACTCAATAGCGTGCCAAGCACTCCTAAAGCAGTGCTCACCTTCCATTGATACCGAGCAAATGCACTGTCTGATTTTGCAAGGTCATGCGCCTCCTGCTCTCGCTCACCATCTTCATCATTTGCATCATTTGCTCTTTGCATTTGCGCAACTTGTTGTTCCATTAATTGATTTTGATTATCAAGATGCGCAGCGATTTGTGCCAACGCTTGAATAATAGCGGCAGCATTTTTTTCTTCATCTCTTCCTGATTGGCCACGAGGCGCAATGCTACCAACTATCTTCATATATTCAGATTCAGGAAGTTGTAATAAATGCTCTTTTATTTGCGCAAGCTGCTCATCTTGCAAGCCATATCCTGCAAATGAATCCCGTATCAGCTCATCAATATATAGTCTTCGAGCCGAAGGAGTAGTTCCCAGCTCCGCCATCCCAAAAATTGAAGCTGTGAGCATGAGCGCACACGCAAAAAAAACAAAATTCTTCACAGCTAATCCTTTTTAACATGCAGTGGTATTATCGCTTTGCTCTGCAAGGGCATTCGCCTGCATAATATTAAATACTGCTTGTACAGCATTTGTAACTACTGCCGTTCCTATTGCGCCAATAAATCCCATCTTCCATTGATAACGAGCAAATTCAGCTGATGCAACTTGCTGCTCATATGCAGCCTTCTGAAGCTCGCCACTCCCCCTCATTTCCTCTGTTTGCTCTTTCATTTCAGCAACTAAGGCCAAAAGTGCTGCAACCATTTTTTTATCTTGCGCATCTTTTTTACCACCCCACCATCGCTTAGATTGCAATGCTGCAAAAAATCGCTGGCGCTGTTCGACAGACAAGCTTTCCAGAGTCACTTGTATTTTTCCTCTTTGCTTGCGAGGAATAAGTTGTGATTGTAAATATTCTTGTACAATTTCATCCACAGATAACACACTACCCATAATCGCATCAGCAACATCATCTCCATCATCATCTGCAGCCAATCCCGCTTCCGATGAATATCCCGCTGCAGTATCTGATAGTGATGATGAAGAAGAAGTAGTATCCGAATCACCCGTCGGCCCATTATTATTTGCTTTAAGAGCTATTGGAGCTAAGAGTAAAATAAACGCTATTATTTTTTTCACTATGAATCCCTTTTTTTAAAAATCTAGTCAAATCAGGAAACTTAAAATTACTATAAATGATATAATTTTCACAAGTTAATTTGTATTATATTACGCTCATCCTGAGTGATTTTGAGCGTAGCGATAAATTGTATCGAAGGATACTGAATATTGATTAAATACATATAAATTAAAAAAAGGAATCCTTCGATACAATTTGCTCATTTCATTCACAAACCACTCAGGATGAGCGTACATAATAAAAGCTTGTTTATTATGTATTTCAACATTCGCCCGTTCGATACCCTTCGACACGCCCCAGTCTACGCCAAGGCTACGACGGGCACGGCAGGGCGAACGATGGGGTCCTCACGAAGCTTTAGCAAAGTGGGGTAAAACTAAGAAAAATCTGAGCACAGAATTTTAGCAAAGCAAGAGCACAAAAAAAAAGACGTACTCATAATTGAGTACGTCTTTTTTGAGTTCAACAAGAAAAACTATTCCCAGTCTAATGAACCGGCTGTTTGATACTCAGTAACGCGAGTTTCAAAAAAGTTTTTCTCTTTTGCAAGATCAGTTGCCTGAGACATCCAAGGAAATGGATTTGCGCGGCCATATTGCTTTGGAAGATCAATACGCTCTAAGCGACGATCGGCAATATATTCAACATAGTCAGAAAACTGCTGTGGATTAATACCAAGCACCCCTTCTGGGCACGCATCAAATGCATATTTTTTCTCAAGCTCAACCGACTGCTTAATCAAATCAGTCATCTGAGTTTTGAATTCCTCAGTCCATACTTCTGGATTTTCAGCTTTGATGGTATTAATTAAGTCGCACCCAAATGCCAAGTGCAAACTCTCATCACGCATAATGTATTCAAACTGCTCGCCAATTCCTACCATTTTATTCTGGCGCTTTAATGCAAGCATCATCGCAAAACCAGCGTAGAAAAAGATACCTTCCATGATTACGTAAAAACCGATCAAATCATGCAAAAACTTCTGAATATTTTCTGCAGTATCAGTTTTAAAGTTAGGATCCATTATGAACTTTGTAAGGTTTACTACAAAATCATCTTTTTCTTTAATTGTTGGAATGGTTTCATACATGCTATAAATTTCATCTGGATCTAATCCCAATGAATCACAGCAGTAAATAAACGTATCGGTGTGTACCGCTTCTTCATATGCCTGGCGCAAAATATATTGGCGGCATTCAGGATTCGTAACGTGCTGATACACTGAAAGCACTAAGTTGTTTGCCGTTAATGATTCGGCTGTTGAAAAAAATCCAAGATTCCACAAAATCATGCGACGTTCTGTCTCTGAAAGCGCAGTTGTTGATTTCCATTGCTCAACGTCTTTTTGCATCGATATCTCTTCCGGCGTCCAGTTATTTGCCACACCATCTTTATAGTGATGTCGCGCCCACATATAGCGCATTGGAAGAATTTTATTGGGATCTACTGATGAATTATTTATGATTCCATCTTTTTTCATATCATATCCTGCTGGTTATTGGCACGAATCGCAATCTTCATTCTCAATTGAGCATGCCTGTGGAGTAATTATATCTTCTGTTGTCTCTGCGGTATTTCGTTTTTGCGTGAATCCAAATTTCTTTGCATCCAATGTTGATTTTTCAATCTGACTGGCGCCCAGTGTACGCAAGTAATAGAAGGTTTTCAAGCCAGCTTTCCAGCCTGCAATATAGATATCACTCAGAAGCTTTCCAGAGACACCCTGCATGAAAACGTTGTGTGATTGACTCTGATCAATCCACTTTCCACGCGCTGCTGTTACTTGTACTAAGTGGTGTGGATCAATTTGAAACACCTCTTTGTATTTTGCACGTAACTCTTGCGGAATACGGCTAATTTGCCCAAGATTTCCATCAAAGTATTTAATCTGATCAAGCATATCTTGATCCCACAAGCCAAGCTGTTTTAAGTCTTCAATCAAATATTTGTTCACTACAGTAAATTCACCCGTCATATTTGCTTTTACATAAATGTTTTTGTAAATCGGCTCAATGCAGGGAATACAGTTTGCGATTGTTGAAATAGTCGCGGTTGGCGCGATTGCCATAGTGTTTGAGTTACGCATACCATACTTTTGCACATGTTCACGCACGGGAGCCCAATCAAGCGTTCCAGTTCGCTTGGTAAGCGTCAGCTTTTCACCCCGTTCTTTTTCCAAAAGATCAATGGTATCTACCGGGAATATATTCCGATCCCACTTTGATCCTTTATAACTTGAATAGGTGCCCCGCTCTTTTGCAAGCGATGAAGAAGTCGCAATCGCATGATATGAAATAAATTCCATGACCTCATCGGCAATATCAACGGTTTTCATATCATCAAATCCAACATTCAATTTATACAGCGCATCTTGAAAGCCCATCATTCCAAGACCAATTGGACGATGACGTAAGTTGGACGTTTTTCCTTCTACTGTTGGATAGAAGTTAATATCGATTACGTTATCAAGCATACGCGTTGCGGTTTGTACTGTCTTTGCCAAAAGATCGTAATCGATTTTTCCGTTTACAACGTGGCGTGCCATGTTAACAGATCCCAAATTGCAAACGGCTGTCTCATCTTTCGAAGTATTCAGCGTAATTTCAGTGCAAAGGTTAGAGCTATGTACCACTCCTGCATGATCCTGCGGCGAACGAACATTGCACGCATCTTTAAACGTAATCCATGGATGCCCCGTTTCAAATAAGCGGGTCAACATTTTCTTCCAAAGATCTTTTGCTTTAATTACTTTATAGAGCTGAATAATTCCATCACGTGCTTTTTGCTCATACTCTTCGTATTTTTTTTCAAAAGCACTGCCATAGAGACTATGCAAATCAGGAACATCATCCGGAGAAAAGAGCGTCCAATCTCCATCAGCAATCATGCGCTTCATAAATAAATCAGGGACCCAATTTGCAGTATTCATATCATGCGTACGGCGCCGTTCATCACCCGTATTTCTTCGAAGATCTACAAAATCTTCTACTTCTAAGTGCCATGATTCTAGATACACCACTCCTGCGCCTCGGCGACGGCCACTTCTATTAATAGAAGCAATCGTATCATTTGCAACTTTAAGATAGGGAATAACGCCCTGGCTTTCTGTTTTGATACTTTTTACCCACGATCCACACGCACGAATATTGGTCCAATCATACGCCACACCGCCAGACCATTTTGCCATTTGTGCGCAATCGCCAATGCATTTAAAAATGTGGTGTAAATCATCAGTTACGGTAGCCAAAAAGCAGGAGCTTAATTGAGCACGCTTTAAACCGCTGTGTAACAATGTTGGGGTGCTTGGCACATAGTGCAATTGAGACATTAAATTATAAAACTCAATCGCTTTCTCATTTTTATCTTGCTCTTCTATTGCAAGCCCCATTGCAACGCGCATCCAAAACGTCTGTGGAAGCTCAATATGCTGCTTTTCGTGCTGTGCAAAATACCGCTCATAAAGCGTACGCAATCCCATATAATCAAAAAGATGATCCCGTTCCGGCACAAGGCTGAGCGCAAGACGATCAAGATCAAATTCTAAAAGGCGCGGATCGAAATCTTCAAATTCAACCCCCAGCTGCAAACCTTTTTTAAACTGTTCGCAATACATATGATCAACGTCAGCCTTAAATACTGACACATTCGTTGCCGCTTTAAATAATTTTTTAAATAAAAGACGTGCAGCCACGTATCCATATGCCGGATCTCTTTCCATAAAAGCTACTGCTGCCATAATAAGCGCATCGGCAACTTCAGGCGCAGTAATTTTATCAAAGCTGTTTTTGATCGTCTCATTTAATAGCAATGCAGTATCAGTATCCTCTTGCCATCCCGACTGAGCCCATTCTACCGACTTCTTAAGACACTCCATATCAAACGGGACCAGTGATCCATCTCGCTTAGTTACGCGAAATGAAACCGGTTTTGACTCATTTGTAGCACTCTGACTCTGAGCAGGCGCCATATCCATTACAGCATTTGTATCATTCATGAGATCCTTTCGTTCAGTTAAGTGATTACTCATTATACTCTCTCTTTTTTTATTTTGAGGGTGCAAAATCCCTCCGATTATTTTCTCTACGGCTCTTTTTTTGGTCGCATCCTGCAACCACACACTTACATATATTTTTTTGGAAAATGTGACTATAAGAAAATTGCGCGTTGTGGCTTACTGAATAATGTAACGGGTAAAGAATGCTTAATCAAACAGTTTTTTAAAAAATTTCGAGAAACACTTATTCTTCAATTTTTTGATAGCAAAGAATTGTTTTTATTTCCAGCTGAATCAAATCAAAACGTTCGCATCAATCAATTCAAACCAGCGCGTGGATGAGGTGATAGGTATGATTTCCAGATCTACCCACCCCTAAATAAATAATTATGAGTCAATCAAAAGCAATCAAATACACATTTAACATCTATCAGAAAATTTGAATTGAATTACAAATCTCCTTTGTGCTAGAATCAAGGCGATTTAAAAATTTAAAAAAAGGGGAGAACAGGATGAAAAAACAGTTTCTTTACACAGTGGCCCTCGTGGCACTCTGTAGCACTGCAGTGCACGCGAACGTTTTACAAATAAATAGCGAAGATGATTACAAAAATGCCATGAATTCAAATAATAATATGGTTGTAGAGTTTTCTGCTGATTGGTGTAGCGTATGCAATGGTATCAATGAACCGTTTTCTGAAATTGCACAAGAAGCCGAATTTAAAAATGTTGGTTTTGCAAAAGTAAACGTTGATAAGCTTGATACTGTCAGCAAACAAAATGGCATTGTTGGCGTACCAACGTTTCTTTACGTAGAAGGTGGCCAGAAAAAAGTAGAAGAAATCGGCGTTCAAAATATGCCTGCATTTAAAGATCATCTTCGGGATAATCTTCGTAAAAACTTCAAGCTTGCGCAAAATGATGTGCCACAAGAAATCGCACCTGCAATGGTAACTGAAGAGGTTATTGTTGATGTTGAGGCACCAATGCCTGCAGCAAAGCAAACTGAGCCAAACTTTTTTATGAGAATGATCCTTGGAGTTAAAAACTTCATCATGATGATTTTCATGAAGATCGTAGGATTTTTTACTACGATTATTGATGCGATTAAAGGATTTTTTGCCGGATAAGCAGCGATGGGAAAAAGAGAGTAGTAAGGGCGGGAATTATCCCGCCCTCTTTTTATGTCTTAATTTTTGGATGGGGTTGGTATAAAAAACACCCTTCTGCTTTTTTATGAAACTCTTGCAGCTGCGCGCGCGATTCGGCAATTAATTTTGCAAGTGAATAACTTTTCTTGCACCATTCTTTAAATTTCTTGGTGCCAATCGCTTTATCAAATACCGGAGAGAACGAAAGATCAACATTCCGCGTTCGGAAAAACGAGACCAATTTTAAAAAGAGCTCAAATGATGCAAAGGGCGCTTTTTCTGGAAAGAGTAATCGCACCCCTACGTACGGAGTCTTATTGCGCATCATTCGATCTTTATATGCCCGAATATCATACTGCGCAAATAAAGAGATCAGATCATTCCAATCGCTTGCTTTTAACCCTCTTGATTCCGGAAGCATCACGACTTGAAATGCTAATGGCGTGCCCACGCCTACGTGAAACGGCCGAATTTCTCCCAGTAATCCCAAAAAGCTATAGCCATAGAGCGACTGTTCTGAAAGAAGGTTCGGAGAAAGTTCTGCTAAAAATGGTGCCCGCATGGCGCGAGTATATCCCTGCATGGGAATAATATGCAGCTCTGCCGGAGATGCAATTACGTGCTGATTAAAATAACGCGCAAGCTCGCCAACAGTCATGCCATGGCGTAATGGGATAGAGGCGATTGAAATAAATGATTTTAAGTCCGACTCAACCAGCGGCCCTTCCATATTCAGGCAAAGAAAGTTTGGCCGATCAAAAATATACAACGGTTTTTGAGCGTCTGAGCAGGATTCAAGAGCACAGAGCATCGTTGAAATATAGGTATAGTGACGCATGCCAGAATCTTGAATATCATATGCAATGGCATTCACATTTTTTAAAATGTCTGGGTTAATGCGTTTGCCGGAAATCGTATGATCTCCACCCGCTCCATAAACAGATACGATCGGAATATTGGTTTTTTCATCTTTCCCATTGCCTACCGGCTTTCCTGCTAATGCTTTGCCATCAAAGCCATGCTCTGGCGCTAAAAGATGAGAAATAGAAAGCCCTTTTTTCTGTAGAATATCAACCGTCCGCTCACCTGCTTGACTCCGCGCCGTTTGATTACTAATCAGTCCAATTGAAAATGGTTTTTTGCGAGAACATAAAAAAGAAAAGTGTACATCAGCATCGTTTTCTATGCCCAGCTGAAACGCGTGCACAAAAACCACTTGCATACAGAGTGTAAACGCAGCGACGCGAATGCGCCGCAGTAGCACGTGACCGCCCATAATGCCCCCTAACCCTTGCTTATGGTTCACGATTGATGATCAAACCGTATCACATACAAAGATGCAATCGCAAGAGTTAGCTCCCTATCAGCTCTATCTCCGGCTCTGAGGGCTCAACAGCAATTTTTTCACGCACATAAGTAAGCGCATTATAGAGTTGCGTGAATAGCGTCCCAGGAATATATAAAACAGCAGAAATCGCACTTGTAAGCGTAATAAGTGCAAAAATCAATACTGTTGCTACAAATTTAGGCGGCACTTTTGCATACGTGCCAATGCGATCAAGCATAAATAAGGCGCCACGCAGCCCCTTTTGAATAGCAGACAGTTTACCCGGCTCTTTTAATGCCGCAATCGTTTCTTTTTGGCGCTCAGTATGAGCCAGAGAAATATTTAAAATATTAGGGCTTACTTTTCCTGATGAAAGATAGGGCAAAGAATAAAAGGGATAGTCATAAAGATTAAAACTTTTTTTAATGCCTTCTTGCGGAGTGCCTTGCTTAATATCTTTCGTTAAAGAACGTGATATTGTCGCAAACAATGGCAATGCAAATATACGACTATATACATTGAATATAATAGCAAATACGCCAATAATTACCCTCAAAGTATCCAATAATTTACCAATCGTCTGATCAACAATTACTGCTGGCAATCCCGCTCGTTGTTGCACTTGAATTTCATTAGTTAATGCAACCGCTTGCCCCAGTTTTTCTTTTAAAAGTACCTTCATCTGCTCAAGCTCTTTTTCCATCTCTTTGCGTTCGGATGGCGTAGCGCTTGCAAGCATTTTCTGCATTTGCGTAAGCTCTTGAGGCGATGGAATTGGGGGCGCTGATAATTGTGCAGCCATTGCTGGCGTATATACGGAAAATGATACTGAAAGTATAAGTATCGCCATTACGGCTTTTTTATTAATCTTCATCCTTACCCTTTCCTACAAATCTCCGAGCGCCTGCAGCCGCTCCAGCTCCCGCACCAGACCCAAAACTGCTACCTCCCGACAATGAATGAAGAACTTTATCCATAGAAGGCCCTTTAAATTTGAATTTATCAATCAAACTAATTAAGGTCGTTCTGTATCTATCCAATCTTTGCTCCAAAGTATTCATCGCAACCCGATCAGGACCTTCAGTTCCCATTGCCTCTGAAGCGCTCATCTCTAATTTCTTGATTTCCAACTGCCTTTTTAGTTCAACTATCTGCGCACCCAATTCTCTAATGTCTTCGCGGGTCATTCCATATTCTGATAAATACACAATTGCACCATCAGCTTCCGAGTGTCTCAACTTCAGATGTTCACCCAATGCATCCATCTTCTCCAGAATTTTAACAGTATCCCACTCATCTTTAACTGGTTCAGCTCTTTTTTGTTCATGCTCCAGCTTCATTCGCCATTGCTCTTTATCTATTCGTTGTCGCTCAATAGCTTCATCATCCTTAATTCTTTGTGCCTTAGCGACCCCATAAGGAACTCCAGCTCCGGCACCAGCCCCTTCTGCGGCTGCTCCAGCTGATCCGGCGCCAGCATCCTCTACCATTCTAGGACTCATGCCAGAGTCTGCCCCAGCAGCAGATGCTCCTCCAGATTGCAATTCAAATTGGCGCACGGCTTCTAAGTCTTCAATCGATTCTAAAATAAGACGCTCTCCGGAAGTCACATCAGGATTTTCCGCAGCTTCTCGCGAAATTTTTTCAACTAATTCTGGAGGAAGCATCCCCAATAGAGAATCAGGCGCTTTCCCAGCCTCCATTTGCTTTTCCCCTTGAACTCTTCCAACTTGTAATATTCTGGCAACTGGCGCTCTTAATTCATTTCTCACTAAAGGATACCTACCTGCATAATCATATGCACGCTTTCCAGCTGAATTTTTTAGATTTGGATCTGCACCTTTTTTCATCAAAAGCTTCACTACATCGAGATGCCCTCCCTTGGCAGCAGCTATCAAAGGAGTGTTTCGATGCGCATCTAATGAATTGACATCAACCTGATTTTCTAACAAAAAGCGCACTTGTGGTAGCCTGCCTACACCAGCATACCTAATGAGGATATAACCGCCATTCGCTCCTTTTTGAAGTAATAATCGAGCAACATCCCAATGGTTACGAAAAAGGGCTAACATAAGTGGAGTAACTCCACTATTATATTTATTTACATCATACCCTTGCGCAAGGAAAAAACGTACCTTATTGAAATCGCCTTGAGCTGCAGCTGTATGTAAATTATTAGTTTGATAAAACTCTTTTACTTTTTTTGCCCCATAGGCTGCGGCAGCTAAGGCTGCTAATGCCGTAATCGATACTCCAGTACGCTTTGCAGCAGCACGCATTTCTTTTGTCTCTGCCGAAGCAATTTCTTGCCTTCGCGCTTTTTTGATTGCGTAACTAATCAAAGTACTCATATCTTTTTTCGTAGCAGAAATTCTTGAAAAGATCTTATAAAGGCCACGCTCAAAAATTGATCCATGCCCTCGATCGATCATCACTTTCGCGACTGCCAGATTTCCCCGTTTCAATGCTTCAAATACATATCCCGGCCGATACGTTATTTTATGATCAAAAAGCAACTCAACCATCTTTGGATTGCCTTTGATTATTGCGCTGAGCAATGCCCCTGGCTGAAATACCTTATAATGACGAGAGTCAACATACGCACCCTCATCCAAAAGACGTTTTACCTCATCAATATCATCCGCTTCGATAGCAGCAATATACACATCATCGATTACGCCCTCACCAAACAAGCGAACAATATCAAAGTTGCCTCGCTCGGCCGCTATTCTTTTGGCATGTAATTTATCAAATTCATCAAATTCGCCCGCACCCAAAAGAAGCTCAATCATCGGCTTATTGCCAGTTGCAGCAGCAAGAGTAAGCGCTGATACACCGTGCATTTTAGAAAGTATGAGGCTGGCATCATCAACTGGTTGTTTAGGGACTCGTATTCCAATAATCTCTTTATCATCTTGCCGCCCCACCATAATAGTAGGATCGGCTCCTCGTTCTAATAGAAGCTTTACCATCGGCATATCACCACGGGCAACTGCATGCATCAGCGCAGTTCGCACCTTACTGCCTTTTATGATTCCGTGTGGAATATCAGAAGCTTTTAACAAAGCAACACCCTTATCCAAGAGCAATCGAGCCATATCAAGAAGCCCATTTTCCGCAGCAATAATTAAAGGAGTTTGGCCAAGCCAAGTACGCGCATTGAGATTTGCGCCTTTTTCAATAAGAAATTCTACCATTGGAATGTTATTTTTTTCTACCGCAAGCATCAGAGCCGTTTTACGAGTGGTGCTGAATGTATCTTTCTCATTAACGTCTGCCCCTCTATTGAGAGCTACCTGAGCAGCAGCAACGTCACCCTTTTTAACAGCAGAAATAAGCGATCGAGAGCTTATCATGCCAAAAAGCGAGCTTGTTGAAAGCATAATGCTTACAATAAAGGCAAAAAAGATTGATTTTGAGACTCTCATACATACCACCATATATCACATTATTTCTACTTGCACCCCACTACTAACATTAAAGTATCATATAATCAGAGCAAAAATAAAGAATTATTCAATCTGAATTATATAAAAAGGGCCCCACAACCGTGAGCCCCTTTAAAATCACTATTATATACGAAATAATTAGCCGATGAGTACCAACTCCCTCTCCGTTCGCCCTGCGATAGTCCGGCATAGCCTTGGCGACGCCTGGGAGCTTGTCGAAGGGTTATCTTTCCTTGAAAAACTCAAAACATTACCTTAAAGGCGTCTCTTTCTATCATCCGTTCGATACCCTTCGACAAGCTCAGGGCGAACGGGGGAAACAAAAAAAAACTAAATACTTTTTAGGCTAATGCAATTCTCTAGTTCGACCTTAGCTACTAGCCAATGAGTACCAATAATAGAGATACTACAGACATCAGCTTAATCAAGATGTTCAACGCTGGGCCAGATGTATCCTTGAATGGATCTCCTACCGTATCACCAATAACTGCCGCTTTATGAGCTTCTGAGCCTTTACCGCCCATATGGCCAGTTTCGATATACTTTTTAGCATTATCCCATGCACCGCCAGCATTAGCCATCATAAGCGCCATTAATACACCAACCACAGTAGCACCTACTAAAAATCCACCCAAAGCTGTTACACCCAGGAAGTATTTCATGATAATAGGAAGCGATACAGTGATAATACCCGGAAGCATCATCTCTTTAAGAGCCGCTTTCGTACTGATCATTACGCAGCGCTTATAATCTGGCTCCGCTTTGCCTTCCATAAGGCCTTTAATATCTTTAAATTGGCGACGTACTTCAAGCACCATTTGCAATGCAGCATTTCCTACTGAACGCATAGTAAGCGCAGAAATTAAGAATGGTACCGTCGCACCAACAAATACACCAACCAATACTAATGGATCTAAAAGATTTAATCCTGAAATGCCTGCTTCAAGTGCATATGCTGAGAATAATGCCAACGCAGTAAGAAGCGCAGATCCGATTGCAAATCCTTTACCCATTGCAGCAGTAGTATTTCCAAGCGCATCAAGTTTATCAGTAATTTTACGTACTTTCGGATCAAAGCCAGACATCTCTGCAATACCGCCTGCATTATCTGCGATTGGCCCATATGCATCAACAGTCATAGTAATACCAACAGTTGAAAGCATCGCAACGGCTGCAAGTGAAATACCAAATAGGCCACCGCCATACTTGTGAGAAATCAATACAATACCTGAGAGGATAATAACCGGAGCAACGGTTGATTCCATACCAACAGATAATCCTTCGATTAAGTTAGTCGCCGCACCTGATTCAGAACTTTTTGCAATTTGCTCAACCGGTTTGCCGCCCGTATAGTGTTCGGTGATCAATCCAATTACTACACCTGCTACACACCCCAAGAAAATAGAGATATAAAGGCTTTGCTCCATATCATATAAGCGCAAGTAGTAGTAAGACGTGATCAGCAATACCGCAATTGCAATATACGTAGCGTTACGAAGCATTGCTGCAGGATTTGTTTTAATTACTAAGTTTGAAAGAAGACCAAGCAAAGATCCCGCCAAACCAAATACCGCAAGCATTAATGGAAGCGTTGCATACGGCATTGAATTGCCGTACGTAGCCAATGCTAAAATAATAGAAGAAAGAAGTGCGCCAATATATGATTCATAAATATCCGCACCCATCCCCGCAGTATCACCCACGCAATCGCCCACGTTATCCGCAATTACTGCCGGATTGCGTGGATCGTCTTCAGGAATACCTGCTTCTACCTTACCCACTAAATCAGCACCAACGTCTGCAGACTTAGTATAAATACCGCCACCAATACGAGCAAAAAAAGCTACCAAACTTGCGCCAAGCCCAAAAGAGGTAAGAAGCATTACAAAATCCGGACGATCAAAGAAAAGGTAAAAAAGAGAACCAACACCAAATAATCCAAAACTTGCAACCGCAAAGCCCATTACACCACCACCAAAAAGCGCTACTAGAAAAGCTGCATGCTCGCCGCCATCCTTAGCTGCCATGGTAGTACGAACGTTTGCCATTGTTGCTGCTTTCATACCAAGAAAACCAGTGATTAAAGAAAGAAGCGATCCTATCGCAAAAACGATCGCTGATAGTGGAGAAAAGAAATAAGCTAAAACAGCTGCCACACCCGCTACTGCAAATACAATAAGACGATATTCTTCTTTCAGGAATGCCATTGCGCCTTGACTAATCGCAGCAGCAATCTTTCTAGCCTTTTCATTATCAACCCGTATCGCATTGATTCTACTAAACAATCCAAGGACTACCATCAGCCCACATGCGGCTGTTCCTGAAAAAATGAGAAAATAATCTTGCAGTAACATAGCAACTCCTGTAAGTAATAAAAACAATATTTCGATTTGGTAAGTAGTTAGCCTATCAAATTAGCGCTCTTTTTCAAGCCTAGAGCGGTTTTTGATCACAGTTTATTGCCAAACAATCACCACTCAAGATATACTATTTGTAATAATTGAGATGAATTACTCGGGGAGGACCTCATGAAAAAATCACCACTCTTTCTTGCACTACTCGTTTTAAGCGCGCCATTGCTTTTAAAGCAAAAGCTTGTTGCCGCTGAAACGCTTGAGTCTCAGGATAAAAGCACGCGGCAACAAGTAACTGAACTCGTTAAAGAATATCTCACGTGCGGCCCAGATTGCCCGAAAAAATATAAAGATGCACTGGTGGCGCAGATTGCGCGCCTTCGAAAGATAAGCAAAAAGAAAGCCTTGGCTTTGATCGCGTTAGCGTTTTTAGCAAGCAGAAAATCTGTACGCGCACCAATTACACGAGTCATAAAAGAAAAATATGGCCGATGGAAACATCCAGTAAATCTTCCACCTCAATAAAAAGCACAAAAAGATGGCCATGCGAATTACTCCGCATGGCCATCTTTTTATCTCTATCATCGCGTAAAAGTCTTAGTTGCTCTCTTTATTACTTTCTTGCTCGCTTCTTTTTCTCCAATACACTGTTAGAGTCTGAATGCACAGTGTGCGGATATCTCCCCGCTGCAACGCATGTTCTCTTATCGGCCTTAATGCTGGATCACACTGTGCCATATTCTTCTGAATTTTAGCATCAACTACTTGTTGCGCTAGTTGATCAGCTTCAACTTGTTGATTTTGAAAATCAGCCAGGATTGGAGCAAGTGCATCAGCATTATCAGCATCAATAGCATCAATATCACCTAATATGTCTATCATAACACCAGATAAAGCGCTACGATACATCACCACTACACAACCGCATACTTCCGGATCAGCAGCCTGTATGCCCGATACGCCCAATAATAATGCACTTAAAAGTAACTTCTTCATGAATATCCTTTCTGTATAAAATGTATAAATCTCTTAAGAATTATTTACTGCAATTGAAATGCGAACAATACGCCAGCCTTATCGCGCAACTCCATCCAAGAGCTCTCTATCTGAGACCTTCTAAAACTTAATCCTCGAGCTGCAAGATCTGCCGCATTCTTAGGCGAGTAATCATCATTTAATGGAAAATTCACTGTACTTTGCATAGGCGGAGATCCAAAAGTCACCTGCAATTTATTCGAATGAAGAGCTGCGTGCGTAACTAGTTGATTACCTTCCATTCTTATATCCGAAGCAGCATATGCCCCACTATTTATCAACGCCAATGCAATAAATGCTAGTATCTTTTTCATAAACAACCTTTCATTAGATATATGTATGTATTAATCAGTTATTCCGGCGCAGCTGCACTCGCATCAGACTCTTTATTACTTTCTAATTCCCTAGATGCCACGAATAAAAACAATCGCATGTATCCTAAAATCTCTTCACGAAACTCCTCATCATGTTCATCGTGACGTCCTTCAAAATAGGCATCATAATGCCTTTGAGCTTTATCTTTTACGTCATCTTTATTAGATACTGCATTCGCATTTTGATCTTGCAATATTTCAAGCGCTTTATTTTTAGCCAAATCAGTCACAATTTCCGCTAATACTAAGTCGAATCAGGAAATTAAAAGCTTGAAAAAAAGTTGGGATCATCGTATAAAACTCCAAAATTCCGATCAAAAAATCAGGAGTAAAGATGATCCCAAACTTAGAAGAAATTTACTGCTTAATTGATAATCTAACAAGTTT
>JAJCZE010000003.1 GCA_029262555.1 Candidatus Babelota bacterium
TAAAATTTCAAAAATCACTTCAAATTCTGTATCTTTAACCAGGTAATGCATTACAGCTTCCTTCTTGGGACTTTCGTCGGTTTTTTGAAGGAAGCTTATCTTTTTTTTAAGCTTCTTTTAATTTTTGTTCACAGAACCTAAGAGATACGGTTGTTTTTTAATGAAAAATTTTGCGTTGAATTGATTGAGAAAAATTTGCTGTAATCATCATTTTGATATTTACTAATGAGCGATCTAAAGCTTTTTGTGTTTGTGTAAAATTATTATTTATTTAAAAGGTGAGAAGTGAAAATTAATCGTATTATTTTGTTCGTTTTTTTTGTTACAGCCCCTGTTCTTTTTGCATCGAATTTTTCTCAAACTGATGATTCTTTTGCGTATACTTTCGATATTCCTAATCACACTTATCATAAATATTGTAAAAATGTTTATTCACAAAATGGAGAGGACGGTTTGCTTGAGCAGCTAATCAAGGAATTAAATATAGTTAACGGTACATTTTGCGAATTTGGTGCATCTAATGGTATTAGTCAGAGCAATACATATAATTTAATTTTAAATTATAATTTTTCTGGAATGGCAATTGAATTAGATAAACATTCTTATATGCAGTGTGTTATAAACTATCAACAATTTCCAAACGTTCAGGTGTTTCATGGTGCTGTTATGTATAATGATAGCAGCAATAATCTTGATGCATGGCTTAAAAGGGGAGGCTTGCCAAAGGATTTAGATATTTTGTCTATTGATATTGACGGAGATGATTATTTTGTATGGAAAGGTCTTGCAGGCTTTACACCAAAAATAGTCATCATTGAGACAAATTCTTATAGGGATCCTGTTTATGATGAGCTGCCATCACAACCTTCAGATGAATATAATATTGATCCATTAAAACAATGGTTTCCTGAGCGAATTGCTATAGGGTGTAGCTTTATATCGGCGGTTAAATTGGGATTGCAAAAGGGGTATATTCCGGTGGCATATACCGGAAACATTGTCTTTGTTCGAAAAGATTTAATCGATAATTTAAAAGAGTTTCCCTATATAGTATCAAATGATGTTTATGATTATTTGCCTCTATATTCCCACTTAGTATTGTGGGGCAACCAGTGGACAACAAATACAGGTTTAATGTTGAATGTTGCCATTCGTGATTATTATTTACAATTCAATTCAAAGCACATTGATGTTACTTGGTTAAATAAAAGAGTGCAGCAGTTGATGATTAATGAAATTGTACGATTTTAAGGAGAGTTGGTGAAAATAGTAAATGTAAATATACTCACTATTCCTTTAGTTTTGATTATGCATAATTTTGGCATCGCAGGGGATTTTTCTACAGTTTCAATAGAAGAGGTGAAAGCCTTTTGGAATAATCGTCCATGTAATATTAGGCATTCTAGCGCTCCGATAGGATCAAAAAAATATTTTGATGAAGTTGAAAAGAGAAAACATTTTGTAGAGCCACATATTCCTGAATTTGCAGATTTTAAAAAATGGAAAGGGAAAAAGGTTTTAGAAATTGGATGTGGGCTTGGAACAGAAGCGATTAATTTTGCCAGAAATGGAGCAAGTCTGACTGTTGTTGAACTATCTGAAGAAAGTCTTGAGCTTGCAAGAAAGCGGTTTGAGGTATATGGTCAACATGCGAATTTTATATTAGGAAACGCCGAAGAGCTTGATTCTTTGATTCCACAAGGTGAGCAGTTTGACCTTATATGGTCTTTTGGGGTAATTCATCACTCTCCTCATCCAGAAAATATTTTAAAAAAATGCGAAGCCTTGTTGAAAGCTGATGGAGAGTTGCGCATGATGGTATATTCAAAAATCAGCTATAAGCTATTTTATCTAATGCGCGAAATGGGGATTTGGGATTTTGGTTGTCTCGATGAATTAATATCAACTTACTCAGAGGCGCAGACTGGTTGTCCCGTTACCTATTCTTATACCTTTGAAAGCTTAAAACGACTTTTTTCAGGGTTTGAAGTTTTGGATGTTAGCAAAGCGCATATATTTCCTTGGAAAATCGAGAAATATATTGCGCATGAATATGAAAAAGAAGAATGCTTCAAAAATATATCGGATGTCTTTTTCAAAGAGCTTGAATCAGAGCTTGGTTGGCATATGCTTGTGAGGGCAAAGAAAAAGGCATCCGATATAAAGTGAATATATTATAGATTTCAATAGTATGTCTATTGCCAGTTTTCGTTAATTTCGTAGCCTAGTTCAATTAACAATTGATTAGGCTCTGTTGACTTTTCATCGTAACCATAAAATTACTCCAACAAATGAAAGAAAAGCTGAAAAATTGCGAGCAGACTTATCAAATCGAGAAAAAACACGTCTGAAGTATTTCATTTTTCCAAAAAAACATTCGATTGCATGACGTGCTTTATAAGTATGTTTATCATAATTCACAGGTTTTAAACTATTTGATCGAGATGGAATTACATCTTCACAGTTTTGATTTTTAATTTGCATTCGAATTTCATTAGATCCATATGCCTTATCCGCAAGAACCTGTGTATTGAAAACACCGTTTAATAGGTGCTTTGCTTGAGTAGTATCGCTTGCTTGCCCAGGAGTAATAATAAATTGCAAAGGATTTCCAAGTGCATCCACTTTTGTATGAATTTTGCTTGTAAAGCCACCTCTACTTCGACCCAACCCCTCCAAGCTTTGCTTGCCATATCCTGCTGCACAAGCATGAGCGCGTACAATTGTTGCATCAATCATTACATACTCCAAATCTGGGTCTTCAATACAGAATTGAAGCAACTCGCTCCAAATATTTTTCTTACTCCAGGCATTAAATCTTTTAAAAACAGTATTCCACTTTCCATATTTTTCGTGCAATTCTCGCCATTGAGCGCCTGTTCGACTCATCCAATACACGGCTTCAATGAATCTTTTGCAACGCAATTCAGTTCCGATATAGATGCCCTTGTATCCTTTTAAAAATGTGAAAATTTTGCTCCATGCATATTCGCTGATATACTCTTTTTTCATGATAGTGCCGATTAGATTTTGATTTAGTAGTCTTTCTTTTCGGTGCTATCATACAAAAAATTTCATCTACTTTGAAAAGTCAACAGAGTCTAGTACGAGAGCAAAAATACAGCACTAATAGTCCCGCAAAAAATCCAGGGACAAGCGGTAATGATGCAAAATAAAATGGCCATAATGCAGACGTTAAACCACCGACAACTAAGCCCGCTAATGCTGCATTTTTTGGAACATTTTTCACATAAAGCGTGCAAAGGACTAATGGCCCAAATGTGCTTCCAAGTCCAGACCATGCATAGTTCACTAATTCGTATACCGAAACATCACTATTCCATGCCAATGCCAACGCCAATGCAGATGCGCTTATAGATGCTATACGCGAAACAAACAGTAATTTTTGAGCTGAAGCTTTTTTATGTACTAACGGCTTATAGATATCTTGTGCGCATAATGAACCAGCTACTAAAATCAAGCTATCCATTGTTGAAAGCGTCGCTGCAAAAATTGCACATAAAATGAGTCCCGCAATAAACGGATGAAATAACGTCAGTGCCATATCGATAAATACCAATTCAGGATTTGAAAGAGAACCGGCAAAAAACGCGATACCCACCAATCCAACAGCGGCCGATGCGGATAATACAATCGTTTGCCATGCAATACCAACGGCACGTGCATGTTTCATATTACGCACATCATCAATTCCCATAAAATTTACCAGAATATGCGGTTGGCCAAAATAGCCTAATCCCCAACTTGCTGCCAGAAAAAGCGCCGAAAGCATTTCACGCGGAGTTGAAAACAATGAAAGTGAGATATTTTGCATTTGTGCAGCATCTATAATCACAGGTAACCCACCTATGGTAAAAAATCCAACAGTTGGAACCAATACAATCATGCCCAATAAGAACAGACCTTGAAAGAAATCGCACCATGCGACTGCCACAAACCCACCAACTAACGTATACAGTGCCGCAGTAACCACGCTCACTACAATGCCCATGTGATATGAAAATCCAAATGCGGAACTAAATACCAAACTCAGCCCTACTAATCCGGATGCGATATAAAAGGTAAAAAAGAAAAGCGCAAAGCAACTACTTATTATTTGAATAAGACCAGAGCGATCATTGCATACGTCAGCAAAGTAAGAAGAGAGCGTCAACGCTTTAAGCTGTGCTGTTTTTTCCCGTAATTGCGGCGCTACAAACGTCCATGCAGCAAACATGCCAACAACCAATCCTATTCCCGTCCACACTTCAAATATACCACGCATTAATACAAATGCGGGAAATCCAAGAAACAGCCAGCTGCCCATATCGCTTGCTTGCGTAGCAACAGCTGTTACATAATAGTTAACAGACCGATCCCCCAGCATAAACTCTTGAGTGGATTGATTGCGCTTATAAAAATAAAGCCCGATGCCAATGAGCGTAGTGAAATATAAAATAAACGCTGAAAGAAGAATGGTATCCATAATGCAAAATCCTTACGTTAAGCTCCTATTATACCAGAGAAAATAAGGTTTTAGCAGCATGGGTTGTCTCAAGGGCAACATCTGCAAAGGGCTGCATGCGAAGCTCCGCAATATACTCAGCAATCGATTTAATATACTGGGGTGCATTCTTTTTGCCTCGCATTGATTGAATTGGCAAAAAGGGAGCGTCTGTCTCAAGTATCATATCGGAAAGCTTTACAGCCTTTACAATCGAACGCAGTTCATCGTTTTTTGGATAGGTGAGAGTCCCACCAATACCCAACTTGAATCCCCAGGAAATAACCTGATCGGCAAAATTTTGATCATATGAAAAGCAATGCATAACGGCGCGTGGCTCATGCCGGGCATATTCTTCAAGTACTCGAAGCGTCTCATCATAAGCATCCCGAGAGTGAATCACTAACCCTACATTATGCGAAAGCGCCATTTCAATTTGTGCCCGAAACGCATCTACTTGACGTTGCAAATTATACTCAGGATAGTGACGATCAATTCCCGTTTCACCAATTCCTACTATTTTATTTGCTTCTTTATCTTGTAAAAGCTCATCCATTTTCTTAAGTTCATCTGCCCATTTTTCTGTTGCATCATTTGGATGAATACCAACTGTTGCATATACCGACTCAAATGCTTTTGCTAATGCGATACAGTTTTCACTTTCGACCAAGCTCGTGCCCACATTAATAATGGTAGTCACCTCATGTGCAGCGGCTTCATCAATAATTGCCTGTGCAGCTGAAAGTTGGTTTTTTGACAGTAACACATCAAAGTCTGATTTAATCATCATATTAAGATGACAATGGGTATCTATTAACATTTTTTCCCTATTTAATACGCTTTTTTTGAAATGACACGAAATTTCACCCCCATTCTGGGGCATATTTCTCTTGTAATCAGTTTGACAAACGTTTATGAAATTACTATATCTTACTCAAGAGATCTACAAAAGGAGATAGCTTAATTGAAGTAGCAGTGTATTAATAACCTTTTTCGAGGAGTATCCATAATGAACAAGAGCGAATTAATAAACGAGCTGAGCGAAGAGACTACATTCAGCAAAAAAGATATCACTCGCGTGATTGATTCTCTTACTCGCGTTATTGGCCGCACGCTAAAAAAAGGTGAGAAAGTTTCTCTTACTGGCTTTGGCGCTTTCTGGTTGTCTAACCGTCCAGCTCGCAAGGGTATTAACCCAGCGACTAAAGAACGCATCGATCTTCCAGCTGTAAGCGTTCCACGTTTCAAAGCAGGTAAAAACTTGCGCGAAACTGTGAAAAGAGTTCGCCTTTAATTAAAGCTTTTTAAGATATAAAGCTTTTACCTGTGAAGGCTGCGTTTTATCGCAGCCTTTTCTTTTCATCTTTCACTATTTGAGCTATCCTAAAATACCCACAGAAAAACTATCTGTATCGTATTTGCCAATCAGTAAGGGCCACCCCATGATCGATCTTGGATTACTCAGAGAAAACCCCGCACAATTTATAGCCGAAGTTCAGAAAAAAGATCCCGCATTCAACGGACAGATGCTTATTGATCTTGAAAGCGATGTTCGTTCACTCAAGCAATCGGTTGAGCAATTACGAAGTAAAAAAAATGAACTGGCACTGCTCGCAAAAGGTGGAATCACCGATGAGCTTCGAGAGCAATCCAAACAGATCGGCGTTGAACTCAAACAAAAAGATCACGATCTCCAAGAAAAAGAAGCTGCATTTAAAGAGCTCTATCTTGCCTGCCCAAATATCCCTGCTGCTGGGGTCCCTATTGGTGGAAAAGAAAAAAATAAGGTGATTAAGGAAGTTGGGCACAAGCCAACCTACAATTTCCCTATTAAAAATCACGTTGAATTAATGGAAGCGCTTGGGTGGGTTGATTTCAAAGCAGCTACGCAAATAGCCGCAAGTAATTTTGCACTCTATAAAAAAGATGCGGTTAGTTTGATGTATGCACTAACGCAATTCATGCTTAAAAACAATCGGGCACATGGATTTGAGGCGGTTCTTCCACCGGTAATTGTAAATGAAAAATCATTAGAAACATCCGGAAATTTTCCAAAATTTAAAGACCAAGTATACGCAATTCCAGCGGATAGTTTATATCTTTCACCAACTTCTGAAGTGTGCCTCGTTAATATGTATCGCGGTGAAATTCTGCAAGAAGATCAACTTCCTATTCGTAACACGGCATGGACGAGCTGCTTTCGACGTGAAGCAGGCACCTACGGCGCGCATGAACGTGGACTCATTCGTATTCATCAATTTGAAAAAGTTGAATTAGTATCCATTTGCGATCCGCACGATTCTCACAATGAATTAGATCGTATGCTTGAGTGCGCTGAAAGTATCTTACAAGCACTTGGGCTCCATTATCGAGTTTCTCTTTTAGCCTCTGAAGATATGTCTTTCCAGGCGGCAAAAACGTTTGATATTGAAGTATGGCTTCCCGGACAAAACAGTTATTATGAAGTTTCTTCTGCAAGTAATTGTACCGATTTTCAGGCACGACGCGGCCTCATTCGATACAAAAAATCGGGCGATCCAAAAACGCACTTAGTGCATACACTTAATGCATCATCACTTGCATTACCTCGACTCATGGTAGCACTCATTGAGACATATCAGCAGGAAGATGGATCAATACAATTCCCACCCGTATTGCAGAGCCTTATGTAGGAGGTGCGCCTCATGAAAAAACGCTCTTCTGTATCAAAAGAAGTACTCAAAAAAATTAAACAAATAACAATACAAACCCGACGATTACTACGCGGAACAATGGCTGGAGACAGCCGATCTGCACTTAAGGGTACCGGATTTGAGTTTGATCAAATTCGAGAATACCAATTTGGCGACGACGTGCGTTTCATTGATTGGAAAGCATCCTCTCGCCTTAATAATCTCTTAGTAAAACAGTATATAGAAGAACGATGCCGTACAATCATGCTGGCCGTAGACGTATCAGCATCAGGCATTATGGGATCTGAAAATGTATTAAAACGAGATATTTTTGCAGAAGTTGCCAGTATTCTTACGCTCGTTACTGCAGCGGGAAAAGATCGCGTAGGGCTTATGCTCTTTACCGATGAAATCGAAACGTATACCCCTCCTGCGCGCGGCTTGAACCATGCACATCTTATTATGCAGAAACTTTACTCTCATGAGCCAACGCGACGCACTACGAACATCTCAGCGCCACTTAAAAAACTTGCTCAGTACAAACAAAAAGATGCGATCACATTTTTAATATCAGATTTTATAGATACAGACATTGATCCAAAGCTTCTTGGGCATGTTGCCCGTAAGCATGAACTCTATGCAATACGATGTCTTGATACGCATGAAACACAATTAGATAATTTTGGATTTATTCCGATTGAAGATAGTGAAACAGGAGAGCGATCTCTTCTGGATACGCGTGGTGCAACTGCCGCAATTAATTCGTATCTTACTCAACGTCTCCAAGAACAATCAAAGCTCTTTAAAAAGAAGGGAGTGCGATTACTCGAGATTGCGAATAATCATACCTTCATCAGTGATCTTGTTCGATTTTTTAAACGGCGCATGCACTATTAGGAGTAGACCATGAATCAAATGGAACAACCACAACTCTATGATATTTTTCCTGAATGGCATATTCCTTTTTGGCAAACCAATTGGTTTTTCTGGGTAATAACCTGCAGTATTCTACTCATCGCAATCGGTTTTTTTTATCTGGGATATCGGTGGCATACAGCGAAAAATAAATCTGAAACTCCGTATTGGCAACAAACGCTCTCACTGATCGAAACGCTTCAACAAAAAGAATACACTTCTACAGAGCACAGCAAGCAGTGCTATTTTCTTCTCACAGCCGCATTAAAAACATATCTGAATAAACGATTCGCCTATCCTATTACAAGCGCAACAGATGAGCAGGCTGCGCAGCACATAGATGCAACTGATCTTGATTTAAAACTGAAAAAAAATATACAGGAAATTTTTCGTGGATGCGTGTTGATCAAATTTGCAAATCAACAAGCATTAGATGAGCAAGTGCAAGAGCATTTAACTCTCGCTCGAGAAGTGGTGCAAAAAACGATACCTAAAATAGACAGCAAAACTGCTTAATCTTCATCAACAGCAATTACTTCCGTTATCTCAGGAACCTTTTCTTTAATCTTTTCTTCTACACCCAATTTAAGCGTATACAAAGAAATAGGGCACCCTACACAGGCGCCCTTAAATTTCACGTACAATTTTGAATCTTGCACAGATTCCACAGTGATATCACCACCGTGTGAGTGGAGGTATGGTCGAACTTCGTCCAGCGCATTTTCAATATCTTGCGCCAACTTTTTGTTCAATTTATACCCATTCCAATTGTGCGATCGGTGCAGTATCACTCTGTCTGCGTCCCAATGGAATCATGCGAGTGTAACCGCCTGGACGATCAACGTATCGAGGAGCAATTTCAGTAAACAACTTCAGAACAGCGTCTTTGTTGTATGGTAAAAGCGCTTGTACTCGACGACGTGCATTGAAATCATTGCCACCGCGTGCAAGTGTTACTGCTTTTTCTGCAAGTTTTTTCACTTCTTTCAAGCGAGGTTTTGTAGTCACCAACTTGCCATACGTAATAAGGTGAATCACCTGGTTACGCAACACCGCTTTACGATGCGATGATTTCATATTTAATTTTTTACGACCACTTTGATGCATCATAACGCACAACCTTTAGTTTGTTCCTTTAGATGCCAATACTTTCTTAACATCTTCTTCGTTAACATTCATACCAAAACGAAGTCCAAATGCTTTCATGCAATCTTTCACTTCATTGAGTGACTTTTTGCCGAAGTTTTTAATCTTCAGAGCATTTTCTTCTGGTACATTTACTAAATCAATAACACGCTTAATTTCCGCATTAATCAAACAGTTGTGCGCGCGCACTGAAAGCTCAAGCTCTTCAATCGGCTTTAAAAGAAGTTCAACAGGAACATCTTTCAATCCAAGCTTATCAAGCTCTAGTGGCTCAACAACTACTTCTTCTTCTGGAAGCTCTGAAATATCATTAAACGGAATTTCAGTACTCGTCAGAAAGTGCTCCAACTGCGTACGTAATACAGAAACAGCATAATGAACAACGCTAAACGGATTTTCAGAACCATTCGTATGGATCTTAAGAATCAATTTATCGTAGTCAATATCTTTACCAACACGTGTTTTTTCAATATCAAATACAACCTTGCAAATAGGAGAGAACATCGCATCAAGATAAATACGACCATCTTCTTGGTAGGCAGTATCTTTTGGCCATTGTGCTTGCTGATAACCACGTCCGTTTTCAACAAAAAACTCAATGTCGAGTTCTCCGCCATCTGCAACGTGAGCAATCACATGATCAGGGTTGATAAGTTCAAGATGATCATCAGCTTGAATATCAGCAACCGTTACTGTTTTTTCACCAGTAATGTTCAATTTCATTTTACCAGGATTGCCGCTTTTATTGCGAACTACAATCTGCTTAATATTAAGAATAACCTGTAATGAATCTTCAACAACTCCAGGAATTGCAGTGAACTCATTATTTGCATTCTTAATAATTACAGATGTAACCGCAGCGCCTTCAACAGACCCAAGCAATACTCTTCTCAGCGCATTGCCAAGGGTATGGCCAAAGCCCGGCTCCAACGGCTGTGCAACGAGCTCACCGTAAGTTTCGCTTAGCGTTTTCTTATCCCAGGTTAATTTGGGAATAGTCAACGGCTTGTACTCTTTTTCTCTTGTTGTTTCCATGTAACCTCCCCTAATCGGGCTCAAAAAGGTTAATACTAATACTGCTTACCAACCAGTGCTCAATTATTTAGAATACAACTCAACGATGAGGTGTTCTTCAATTGGAGCTTGAATGTCTGTGCGCACTGGAAGACGCAACACACGGCCCTTATACGTTTTTTTATCAAGTTCAAGCCACTCAGGCACTTTGATACCTAAGTTCAAACGCTTATCAACAACTTGTTCCATAAATGCTTTATGTTCTAAAGCAGACGGAATCAAAGAAATCTCATCCCCTACAGATACTAAAAAGGATGGAGATGATACTTTTTCACCGTTAACAGTAACATGCCCGTGCACAATCATTTGACGTGCTTGCGTACGAGTAGTTGCCATTTTTAAGCGATAAAAAACATTATCGATACGACGCTCTAATAGGCTCAATAGATTGTCACCCGGAGCACCTTGTGCATGCACAGCATTTGCAAAAAAACGTCTAAATTGACGCTCGCGCATACCATACATTTGTTTTACTTTTTGCTTCTCTTGCAGCTGACGACCGTACTCAGACATTTTTTTAGGTCGTTTACCTTTAGGAGCATCTTTCTTTTGTTCTACTGTATTTTTTTCAACCATAAATCATACCATTCTTTGTTAGCAAACTATTATACTCGACGCTTCTTAGGTGCACGACATCCATTGTGAGGAAGAGGAGTCACATCACGCAATAAATTAATTGTAAAACCTGCTGCCTGAAGTGATCGAACAATAGAATCTCTGCCAGAACCAGGACCCTGCAAGTTTACTTCTAAGTTTCTAATTCCCAACCCCTTCATATCTTTCACCAAAGTGGTTGCTACCTGTGATGCAGCAAAAGGAGTTCCCTTACGAGATCCTTTAAACCCAAGTCTTCCCGAGCTTCCAGATAGCAATACATCACCATCTGTAGTAGTAATAGTAACGAGGGTGTTGTTAAAAGTAGAACGTACATGCGCTACCGCAGAGTCAACATGACGTTTTTGCTTTTTTGTTTTCTTTTTGTAAGCCATTCTGCTTTGTTACCTCTTATTATTTCTTAGTTACTTTCTTCTTCATTGCAACAGCTTGTCGTTTTGGACCTTTACGCGTACGCGCATTAGTCTTTGTACGCTGCCCACGAGTTGGCAAACCTCTTTTATGACGCAAGCCACGATATGCACCGATTTCTTGTAAACGCTTAATGTTTAGAGTTACTTCCTTACGAAGCTCCCCTTCAGCAGTATATGCAGCGGTGATTTCTTTTTGGATCGCAACCACTTCATGATCGGTGAGCTCTCTTACGCGCTTATCCAAACTAATTTTTAATTTATTCAAAATATCGCGAGATGATTTCACGCCGATACCATGAACATAAGTAAGCCCGTATTCTATTCGCTTTTTGTCAGGTATGTTAACACCTTCTATTCTAGCCATATACTAACCTTGTCGTTGTTTATGCTTAGGGTTTTTCTTACAAATAACCCGTACTACGCCCGCACGTTTAATAGTACGGCAATCTTTACACATTTTTTTTACTGATGTACGCACTTTCATAATATCTCTTTCAGTTATTTCTTATGGCGTAAAATAATACGGCCACGGGTCAAATCATACGGAGAAAGTTCCATTGTCACTTTATCGCCTGGTAGAATACGAATGTAGTGCATGCGCATTTTACCCGATACGTGAGCTAATACTTCATGACCACCTTCAATTTCAACCCGAAACATTGCGTTTGGCAACGTTTCGTTTACTACCCCTTCAATGCGAATTATGCCTTCTTTTGGTTGCTTCATAATGAATCACTGGCTGCATTCGCAGCGGTTGTACGTGTTAAAATCTTCGGCCCATTTTCAGTCACTACTACCGTATCCTCAACGTGCGCGGCAAGACTTTTATCCGCCGTTTTTACTGTCCATCCATCATCAGTAATATACACGTCATGTGTCCCCATTGTTGTCATTGGCTCAATCGCGAATGCCATTCCGGCACGCAATATCGGCCCTTGCCCAGCGGATCCAACATTGAGGATTTCTGGCTCTTCATGCATTTGCTTTCCAATTCCATGGCCCGCAAAATCACGAATAATACCATATCCTTCAGCTTCAATTTCTTTTTGAATTGCAGCAGAAATATCGCCCAGTCGATTACCCGGACGAGCTTGCTCAATTCCCTTATTTAATGCACGCTGTGCGTTTTCAATAAAACGAGCAACGTCATGAGGCGCTTGTCCAACATAGAATGATCGAGCCATATCAGCACAATACCCATTCCATGAAGCACACACATCCACTTTCACCAAGTCACCATTCTTAAGAACAACTTTGGCAGATGGAACCCCATGCACAACCACATCGTTTACCGATATGCAACTTGAATGCTGATAGCCCATATACCCCTTAGTTTTTGACTCCATGCCCTTCGCCTTAATGCGGGATTCAATGGCCTGATCAATTTCTAAAGTGGTAGTACCCGCTTTAACGAGTGGAGCAATTTCTTGAAAAATTTCAACAAGTCGCGCACCCGCTTGTTCCATTTTGCGAATAGCAACTTTGTTTTTTATTGTAATCACAGACTCACCCCTAAACGTTCTTTAAATTCTGTAAAGAGCTGGTCGATAGGCAAATCACTCTTAAATTCACGTATTTCATATCCAGCATCTTCATAATGTGAAAGCAGATCATTTTCATGTAAATGATATACCTTCAAGCGCTCTTTAATTGCATCAGCAGTATCATCTTTTCTTTTGATAAGTTCTGATCCACACGCATCACACATCATATCATTGGCTGGAACAAAAGATGATGTTGGCTTAAGAGAATAAACACGTTGGCACGATTTATTTTTACAAATATATCGATTAACTAATCTATCAACTACCACATCGTCATCTATAACAAATTTTGCGACAACTACCTGGGCAGCATCTCCCAACTGATCTGCAAGCGCATTAAAATCACGCGCCTGATTTACCGTACGAGGGTATCCATCCAAAATGACTACATCAGACTGCTGTTGTCCCTTTTTGAACCAATCAAAGACCATTTGGCTTATAAGGCCATCAGATACTAGTTTACCAGATTTTATGGCAAAATCTATGCTCTTTCCGATCTCTGTTTGCTTTGCAATATGCTTACGGCAAAGATCCCCAGTTGATACCTGCGTCCATCCAAGTTTTTGAACGCACTCCTGAGACAATGTACCCTTTCCAGAGCCAGGTGGACCTATAAACAATATAACCCTATCGATGCTCAACGCGACCCCCTACCCTGCATTTTTCCAGAAGTCAGGAATCCTTCATATCTGTGTTCGATAAGGTAAGATTCAACCTGTGAAGCAGTCTCTAGAGCTACCCCAACCATAATAAGCATTCCTGTACCACTCAACGTACTCAAATAGAACGGTAAGCGAAGAACTGCATAAATCAAGTTAGGAGCGATGGCTAAGCAACCAAGATAGATTGCGCCCACAAGACCAAGCCGTGTAAGTAAAAAGTTAAAAAATTCTGCAGTTTTTTTACCCGGACGAATTCCAGGAATAAAACCACCGCTTTTTTTAATATTTTCTGCCAGCTCATCTGGATTGTAAACCATTGCTGTATAGAAAAAAGAGAAAAATATAATCAATACAAAATCAATTGCATTATACACCAATCCTGTTGGTGTAAGGCTTTCGGAAATCCATTTAAAAATGGTGAATCGAGACGCTAAAAATGCCGCCATAAAAAGAGGGACGTTCAAAACCGCATTAGAGAAAATAACTGGCATAATACCAGCAGTATTAATCTTAAACGGAATATATGAACTTTGCCCTGCATACATACGCTGGCCAACAACTCGACGAGTATACTGCACGGGAACTTTTCGGTCCCCTTTTTCCAAAAACACAATACTCGCTGCCATACCCACAAAAATCGCAAGTAATAACAGTGCAATAACAGGATCCATTATTTTATCCTGTACCGCTTGTAGCGTAGTAATAATATCATGCGGAAAACGAGCAACGATACCTGCAAAAATGATCATAGAGCTTCCGCTCCCGACGCCATGAAGTGCAATTTGCTCTCCCAACCACATCACAACAATTGAGCCAATAGTTAAAGAAAACATAAACATGATGCGGAATGCCCAGCCTGGATCAAGTACTAATCCATAGTTTTCAACTACCATCGCATAACTGAAGCTTTGCATAATCGAAATACCAAGCGCGAGATATCGAGTGTATTGGTTGATGATCTTTTTGCCATATTCGCCTTCTTTTGAAAGCTCTTCTAAAGAAGGAACAGACATGCTCAAAATCTGCATCATAATCGAAGCAGTAATATACGGCATAATCCCAAGCGCAAATAAAGTACATTGCTTAAGATTGCCTCCAGAAAACATATCTAAATACGAAAACAGTCCACCAAGGCCACTCTTCTGGCCCATGAACTGTTGAAGCTGTTGCAAATCGATACCAATCACAGGAATATGATTTCCAATGCGATACACAATAAGTGCCGCAAACGTGAAAAACAATTTTCTGCGAAGGTCTGCTATTTTAAAAATGTTCAGAACGTTTTTTAGCAGTATCACTACTTACCCCTTCTGGGTTAAAGCTTTTCCACCTGCATTTTCAATTGATTTACGAGCTGCTGCGCTAAAAGAATCCGCAACAATAGTAACGGGCTTTTTCAGCTCACCGTCACCTAAAACTTTAAGCGTAAATGGTCTATCTTTACGAGGCTTTACAACGCCTTCTTTAATGAGAAGCTCTTTTGTAATTTCTTCATGTGATTCAGCAAGTACATTCAAACCGCTTATATTAACGATATGAACTATTGCTTTGAATCGTGCGTTAGTAAATCCACGCTTAGGAAGTCGACGATACAAAGGCATTTGTCCACCTTCAAATCCCGGAGCTGCACCACCACCTGAACGAGCTTTTTGCCCTTTATGACCTTTTCCTGAGGTTCCTCCACGTGAACCACCTCGGCCAACTCTTTTTCTTTTTTTTACTAATGGAGTCAATTTATCGAGTGTAAACATTACGCGCCTTTTACCATTTCTTTAACAGTCATTCCACGAAGTTTTGCAAGGCTGTCAGCAGATCGCAATTTAGCAAGTGCATTCAAAGTAGCCTTTGCAACATTCAGACCATTTGCAGATCCTAATGATTTTGTAAGAGCATCTTCGATTCCTGCCGCATCAATAATCGCACGAATCGCACCACCTGCAATTTTTCCAGTACCTTTAGAAGCAGGTACAAGAACTACTTTTGCAGCACCATGCTTGCCACGCACTTCATATGGAATTGTTGTACCACGAACTGGCACAGTAATCATATTTTTACGCGCTCTGCTTGTCGCTTTAGTAATTGCAGCAGTTGCCTCTTTACTCTTACCAAGTGCAATACCAACCTGACCTTTTTGGTCGCCCGTTACTACAAATGCAGAGAATGAAAAGCGCTTTCCGCCTTTAGTTACCTTAGTAACTCGTCGAACACTAACAACGTGATCAACAAAATTAGAATCTTTTTCAGTCATTTCTTTTCTAGCCATTGTAAACCCTATTAGTTAGGCACTAAATCGTCAAGCCACCTTCACGAATACCATCTGCTAGCGCTTGAACTCGTCCGTGATATTTATATTCACCACGATCAAATAATACGCGATCAATACCTTTTTCTTTTGCTTTTTGAGCAAGCTCTTTTCCAACCATATGAGCAACTGCTTTTTTATCTCCAGCAGCATTCTCCAATTGTGAAGAAGCAAAGCTCACCACTGTATGATGCTGATTATCATCAATAATTTGACCGTAGATATGCTTGTGGCTGCGAAAAACAGATACGCGAGGCAAGCTACCTTTTTTTATTGATGAGCGAACACGCAGTGTTCTTCGTTTTGAACGTTTACGATCTTTTCTATTAGTAGCCACTATTCATCCCTATTGAATATTATTATTTACCTTTAGCAGCCTTGCGAACAATGTGCTCAGTAGAAAGCTTAACGCCAGTGCCTTTGTATGGCTCTGGACGTCGCAACGCACAAATATCACTGCACACTTGCCCAAGCAATTCACGGCTTGCAGATGTAGCAGTCAGTTTTTGACCTGATTTATCCACAGTTATAGTCACACCTTTTGGAACATCAAAATCAATTTTATGACTATATCCAAGCGTAAATACTATTTTATTACCTGAAACATTCGCCTTGTATCCAAGACCAACAATTTCAACTAGCTTTTCAAATTCTTTTCGCGAACCAATAATTTCATTTGAAAGAAGCGCTCGGTGCATACCCCATTCTCTATTGATTTCTCGCTTTTTCAGAGAAGCATCTTTAGAAGGAGTAAGCGCCAAAGCATCGCCTTCAATGGTAGCCGTCAAAATTTCTGGAAGAAAATATGTTCCAGAAGATTTCGGCCCCTTAAAGTGAACCTCTTGGCCTTTTACGTCAACGGTTACACCACTAATATCAATTGGTTTTCTTCCAATTTTTGACATCTGAAATCCTCACTTACCAAACGGTACAAATAACCTCGCCCCCAACACCCAATTTCTTGGCATCTTTTTGAGTGATTACACCACGATTAGTAGTAAGAATAGAAATTCCTAACCCACCAATAACCGGTTTAATATCACTCACACCAGAATAGTTGCGACGGCTGAGTTTACTGACACGCTTAAGCTCGTGGATAGCAGATTCACCACCAACATACTTAAGCCCAATTTTTAATGCTTTCTTATTATCTTGTTCAGCTTCTTGTACAAAACGGATAAAACCTTCACTCAAAAGAATATCTGCAATTGCTTTATTCATTTTTGACTGAGGCACCATCACAAATGGCTTACTAACTTGTAGTCCATTGCGAATAATTGTTAAGAAGTTTCCTACTGTATCCATTGACATAGTGCTTTTCCTACCAACTAGCTTTCTTCACGCCAGGCAAATAGCCTTTAAGGGCATTTTTACGAAAACAAATACGACACATATTAAACATACGCAAATAACCCCGCGGACGGCCACAAAGCTTACATCTATTATACGCTTGTGTAGAAAACTTTGGTGATCTATTTGCTTTTTCAATTAACGATCTTTTAGCCATAATTCCTCAACTTGTCTTATGCCTTGCGAAATGGCATGCCAAAACCTTTTAACAATTCGTGTGCATGCTCATTCTTTTTTGCTGATGTACCGATAGTAACGTTAAGACCGAATACTTTATCAGTTACATCGTAATCAACTTCAGGGAAAATGCTCCATTCTTTGATACCTAGATTATAGTTACCAAACTTATCAAAATTTGCCTTAACCCCCTGAAAATCTCGTACAGTCGGAAGCGCAACATTGATAAGACGATCAAGAAATTCATACATCGCACGACCATGCAAAGTAACCTTTGCACCAAGCGTCATACCTTCTCTAATCTTAAAACCCGCAATAGATTTACGTGCCTTAGTCATAACTGGACGTTGTCCCGCAATGCGGCCCAATATATCAGCAATAACCTTACCAACCTTACTGTCTCCGATAATTTCTTTACCTGCACCAACATTGATCACAATTTGCGTGACTTTCGGAACTTCCATAATGTTCTTTAAGCCTAATTGCTTTTGCAATTCAGAACGCATTTTCGAATCATACTGTTCTTGTAAGCGAACTTTCTTCATCGTGTTCCTCAAGCCCCTTAAAATATTTCTTTGCAACGACTGCACATACGAGCTCTTTTGCCACTTTCTAATTGCTTGCTACTCACTCGCGCAGCCTTTTTGCATGCTGTGCATACTGGCATAACTTTGCTTAAGCGAATATAGCTTTCTTCTTTGCGTATACCACCCGGCTCACCAGTTTTACGCGGCTTAACATGCCGAGTAACTACAGCCACATCCTTCACTAATACTTTGCCCTTCTTTGGAAGAACCTGTATCACTGAACCTTCTTTGTTCTTGTCTTTTCCAGTAATGACTCTTACCAAGTCATTCTTTTTAATTCTTGCTACCATAAAGCCTCTTATAATACCTCGGGCGCTAGTGAGATAATTTTTGTAAACCCTTTAGCTCGTAACTCCCGAGCAATCGGCCCAAACATACGAGTGCCAACAGGATCGCCTTCCTTGCTAACAATTACCCCCGCATTGTCACCAAAACGAATATAGCTACCATCTTCGCGACGAAACTCTTTTCGAGCTCTCACCAAAACAGCAGTAACAACTTCTCCCTTTTTCACAGTTCCACCAGGAATCGCTTTTTTGACAGAGCACTTCACCATGTCTCCCAAGCGAGCATATCGCTTACCAGTACCACCAATAATATGGATGCACTGAAGCTCTTTAGCACCGGAATTATCTGCGACGTCTAAATAAGACTCTTTTTGAATCATATGATAACCCTATTAAGAATGCGACTTAACAACACGTGCAAGACGCATATACTTCGACTTAGAAAGCTTTGGGCCTTCATGAAACTCTACAACGTCGCCGATTTTTGCAGTTTCTTGCTCATCATGCACTTTATATTTCTTGTTTATACTCATAATCTTGTGAAAACGTGGGTGCATATACGTACGCTTAGTATTCACGACAATTGTTTTGTCCATCTTGTCTGAAACAACTTCGCCCGTGTATAACCGACTTTTTTTAACTTGCTCTGCCATGAATAACCCTCTATTGTGTTGCGCTTTGTTGCTTTGTATTTCTCATGAAGGTCAACACTCGCGCAATATTGCCACGCAGCAGTTTAAACTCTGCGTTATTTTTCACATGAGCCGTTTTAGTTTGTAATTTCACACTAAAAAGCCGCCCTCTCAACTCTTCCAATTTCTCTTGAAGTTGCTGTGGGTTCATGTGCTTTAGTTCGTCGTTAAATTTCGTTACCTTCATAAAATATTACCGCAAAAGTTATGGTCGTTTTACAAATTTAGTCTTCATTGGAAGCTTATACGCAGCGCTTTGCAAAATAGATCGAGCTTGTTTTTCATCAACCCCAGACACTTCACAAATAATTCTTTCACGCTTTACAACTGCAACCCATTCTTCAACCCCACCTTTACCTTTACCCATACGAGTTTCAGCAGGTTTTTTAGTGATAGGCTTGTGTGGAAATACTCTCAAAAAGAGTTTTCCAATTTTTTTCAAATGACGAGAAAGAGTAACGCGAATTGCTTCAATTTGACGAGCGGTCATCCATGCTGGCTCAACAGCCTGCAATCCATACTCACCAAAGGCTACATCACGAGCGCCCTTGGCAACACCTTTCATGCGGCCACGCTGTACTTTCCGATATTTTGTTTTCTTAGGCATCAACATGATTATTCACCTATACCTTATCGCTTGCTTGCGTGCTGATATTCACCATTACAAATCCACACTTTAACACCAATCAACCCAAAAGTTGTAAGCGCCTCTGCTTCTCCGTAATCAATATCAGCTCGTAGCGTATGAAGAGGAATAGATCCTAAACGAGTCCATTCACTCCGTGCAATTTCCGCACCATTCAATCGCCCTGAAACTGCCACCTTAATACCCTGCGCTCCAGATCTCATTGCAGCTGCAACAGCACGCTTCATTGCTCGCTTATAGCTCACACGACGCACCAATTGATCTGCAATGCTTTTCGCAACAAGAGTCGCATTTACTTCAGGTTTTTTAACTTCTTGTACAGATACTTCAACATTCGCTTTATTTAATTTATTTGCAAAGTAACGGCGCAATTCATCAATTTCTTTTCCGCCCTTACCAATAACAACACCTGGTCGCCCAGAGTGAAGAATAATGCGAAGATTATCACCCGCTTTTTCAATCTCAACGCGTGCAATTTCTGCATGCTTTAAATGAGATTCAACCATTTCGCGAATTTTAATATCTTCTAATAGGTGCTTACCATAAGCATGAGTCGGCGCAAACCACCGTGAATCCCAGTCTTTATATACACCTGTTCTAAATCCTACTGGATTAACTTTTTGTCCCACCGGAAACCTCTTTTGTTTCAACTGGTTCTAACACTACACTTATATGGCTAAATCGCTTCTTATAGATATTCGATCGACCCATAGCACCCGGCTTAAAATACTTATAAGCAGGGCCTTGATCTACACGGATTTCTTTAATCTGCAGCTCTTTTACGTCTACATCATGAAGCTGTTTAGCATTTGCTGCAGCAGAAGCAACCAATTTTTTAAGAGGAACTGCTTTTTTCAAAGCGGCCGTCTCAAGCCAGTTGAGTGCGAACTGCACATTTTTGCCACGAATAACATCCGCAACTGGGCGAAGTTTATAGGGCGAAAAACGAATATATCGAGCCTTTGCATTAAACTGCATTTTAAACCTTACTATCTCAAAAATTGGTTATAGGTCTGGAAAGGTTTTCTCTAGTAATTCTAACGTATTTTACGCATACTGACAAATTTTTATTGATTTGCAGCATCACCAGATTACCTTTGACCACTGTGTAATTTAAACGTTCTCGTTGGAGAAAATTCTCCAAGTAAGTGACCAACCATGTTTTCAGTTACATATACAGAAACAAATTTCTTGCCATTATGCACCGAAAGGGTCAATCCAACAAAATCTGGAGTAATCATACTACGCCGAGACCATGTTTTAATCGCTTCTCGTCCGCCTTTTTCTTTAGCCGCTTTTACTTTTTTAAAGAGCGACTCATCTACAAAAGGGCCTTTCTTAGTCGACCGAGTCATAATGCACCTACCTATTTACTCTTTTTAGATTTTCTTCTTCTAATAATCATCGGATTCACGCGTTTACGAGTCCGAGTACCTTTAGCACCTTTACCCCACGGAGAACGAGGGTGAGATCCAGACTTTGAACGACCTTCACCACCACCATGTGGGTGATCAACAGGGTTCATCGCCATGCCTCGTACTGTTGGTCTAATACCACGATGCCTCATTCGACCCGCTTTACCCCATCGAATGTTCTTAAAATCTGCCGTTCCAAGCACTCCTACAGTAGCCCAACTTTCAGCTGGAACCATACGAATTTCGCCTGATGGCATCTTTAATGTGATTCGTTCGTCTGTCTTACCCATAATCTGAGCAGAGGTACCCGCACTTCGTACAAACGTACCGCGAGATTGAGGACGAATTTCAACATTGTGTACTAAAAATCCAAGAGGAATATTCTTCAAAGGCAATGCATTACCAAGCTTTGCTTCTGTTTTATCACTTGCCATAACTACAGAACCGATTTCCAGTCCTTCAGGATGCAAAATATAACGTTTTGCGCCGCCTGCATATGAAATCAAAGCAATATTAACGTTCCGATTTGGATCATATTCAATAGCAATCACTTTGCCCGGAACATCCCGCTCATTTCTTCCAAAATCTATTAAGCGATACTTACGCATCGCACCGCCACCGCGATGACGAACGGTAATTCTACCGTAAGCATTTCGGCCGCCCGATTTTTTAAGAGCTCTTACAAGACTCTTTTCAGGTTTTTTCTTTGTAAGCTCTTTCGTGCTTAACACTGTCTGAAACCTACTCGCAGCTGTTCGTGGCTTTTTGCGTATCATAGCCATACTAATACCTTTTCAAACATAATTAAAAACAGACTACTCTGCCTTCGCTTGTTGTGTTTCCTGCGCTTGAGGCAATCCTGGCTGCTCAAACAAATTTAAAGAATACCCTTCAGCAAGTGTTACATACGCCACTTTGCTTTTCTTAATCCCAGGAAGAGCATTATATTTTTTTTGCGTAGCGCGTAACGAAGACTTCTTACGAATGAGCGTACGAATATCTTTCACTTTTACATTAAAGAGCTTTTCAATTGCATCTTTAATTTGCGGCTTATTTGCAAAAGGATGAACTTGTAACACTAATTGGCTTTCCTTCTGATTCAGCTTATACGCTTTATCAGAAACTACTGGCCCCTTAATGATGTCATACCATGTTAAATTTACTGCCATTGTTCCACCATTTGCTTAAATGCATCAACATCTTTTTTCAACACAAGCCAGTACTGACTATTCGCTAAATCATATGCATTCGCTTGGTCAAACAAGAGCACCTGTACTGCAGGAATATTTGCAAATGATCCGTAATGAATCATGTCACCCGCAGCAAGAAACAACGTTACTTTTTTATTGTCCAAAGACAATGAACGTAATAGCTCAGTTGCTTTTGCTGTTTTTGGCGCATCAGTAGTTAACTGCCAGTCAGCCATAACAACTTTTTTATCAGCAATGCGATCCGCTAAAATCTGTCCTAAAACTTGCTTTTTCAGCCCTTTTGGTACAGCTAATGTTTTAACGCGAGGTTGTGGACCAAAAGTCACACCTCCACCACGCCAAATTGGAGAACGTGCAGTTCCTGCCCGAGCTCGCCCAGTACCTTTTTGTTTAAACGGCTTTTTGTTGGTGCGACTCACGTCTGATCGACCTTTAACACCAACAGTTCCTTGTCTCCAATTCTGGAGCAACGAACGAACCCACATCGCAAATTGCTGAGCAGACGCAGGTTTTTTTGGTGCAGCTATTCCTAAGTCTTTAAGAGTAACTGCTTGTGATAATGAATCAGGTTTTTGCTTAGTCATAATAAACCTACTTTACCTGTCGTTGAATAAATACCAATGAACCTGCATGTCCTGGAACTGCGCCTTTTACAAAAATAACTGGAGCGTCCTGTGCAATTTTCACTATATCTAAATTCTTTACTGCCAGACGTTCAGCGCCCATGTGTCCTGGCATTTTTTTACCTTTAAGAACCTTACCGCATGCTCGCATGAAACCAATAGAACCGGTGCTTTTGCCCATAGTACTACCGTGGCTTCCTGGAGGCCCCGCAAAATCCCAGCGCTTCACAACTCCCTGAAATCCTTTACCCTTAGAGGTGCCAAATACATTGATTTGCTCACCTTCCGTAAGTTCTGTATTAAAATCAGCACGTTGCCCAATAGTTAGGTTTTCAGGCAAATCTTCAACACGTATTTCTCGAATAAACAAAAAATACTGTTTCGGCTTTTTCATCCAACTTACAGCTGCGCTTTGATTCAAATACCGATTTCTTGGGCATCCAACCTGAATAGCATTATACCCATCACGCTCTTTAGTTTTGATGCCAGTTACTATCCAGTTACCAACATCAATTGCAGTAACAGGTACAACTTTATCCCCACTAAACAGCTGGGTCATACCGATTTTCTTTCCCCATATTCCCGAAACCATTGGACGACCTCTCGTTATTTAATTTCTACATCAACGCCGGATGAAATACTCAACTTCATGAGCGCATCCATTGTCTTATCAGAAGGAGAAACAATATCTAACACACGCTTATGAGTTGTAATCTCAAACTGCTCACGTGACTTTTTATCAACATGCGGTGAACGTAAAACCGTAAAGATTTTTTGTTTATTTGGAAGAGGAACAGGCCCCATAAGCTGGGCGCCTGTTCTTCTTGCAGTCAAAACAATTTGCTTAACGGCATTATCTAGCAAGCGATGATCATATGATTTTAGCTTGAGACGAATGCGTTGTTTTTTCATATTGCTTACTCTACAATTTCGGTTACAACACCAGAACCAACAGTTCTGCCGCCTTCACGAATTGCAAAACGCAAATCTTTGCTCATTGCAATCGGTGAAATTAATTCAACATCAATATCAACGTTATCACCAGGCATTACCATTTCACGCCCTTCAGGCAAGGTAACTACACCAGTAACGTCTGTTGTTCTGAAGTAAAACTGTGGACGATATCCTTTGAAGAATGGGCTGTGACGGCCACCTTCATCTTTAGATAGAATATATGCTTTACCTTTAAACTTCTTGTGAGGCTTAACTGTTCCAATTTTTGCAACAACCATGCCACGTTCAATATCTTCTTTCTTTACACCACGAAGCAGAAGGCCAACGTTATCACCGGCTTGACCATCGTTTAGAAGCTTTCTAAACATCTCAACACCAGTAACAGTTGTTTTGATTGTTTCGCCAAAACCAACAATTTCAACCTCTTCGCCAACTGAAACTTTACCTTGCTCAATTCTACCAGTAGCTACAGTACCACGACCAGAGATTGAGAATACACCTTCAATAGGCATCAAGAATGGCTTATCAACATCTCGCTTTGGCTCAGGAATAGATGCATCAATTGCTTCCATCAGCTTATCGATAGACGCTGTTCCCAAGTCAGAACCATCACCCTCAAGCGCTTTAAGAGCTGAACCACGAACCACAGGAATATCATCACCTGGGAAATCATACTTGCTCAAAAGTTCGCGGATTTCTTCTTCAACCATGTCGATCATTTCTGGATCATCAACCATATCGCATTTGTTGAGGTATACAACAAGCGCAGGAACGTTTACGTTACGCGCCAATACGATGTGTTCACGAGTTTGAGGCATTGCACCATCCACTGCAGATACTACTAAAATACCGCCATCCATTTGCGCTGCACCCGTGATCATATTTTTCACGTAGTCAGCGTGACCAGGACAGTCAATATGCGCATAGTGACGAGTTGGTGTTTCATATTCAACATGAGACGTTGAAATAGTAATACCACGCTCTTTTTCTTCTGGAGCATTATCAATTTCAGTAAACGCCTTTGCTTCTGCTTGCCCTTTAGAAGCTTGGTGCTTCGTAATAGCTGCAGTCAAAGTAGTTTTACCGTGGTCAACGTGACCAATTGTACCAACGTTTAAATGCGGTTTCTTCCGCTCAAAGACATCTCTAGCCATAGCGTAACTCCTGACTATGTTTATACTATAATACGTTATTTCTTCTCTATAATGGCTTCTTGAACATTCTTAGCTACTTCTCGATAGCATTCGAATTCCATTGAATAAGCTGCAAGGCCTCTTGTCATAGACTTAAGCGACGATACATACTTAAACATCTCTCCTAGTGGAACTTCAGCAGAAATTTCTTGTCTTCCTGCTTGATCTTCCATGCCCAAAATACGACCCCGTCGAGAATTTAGGTCACCCATTACGTCACCCATAAACTCTTCCGGCGTATCTACTACTACTTTCATAATCGGCTCAAGTAATACTGGAGAGCTTTTCGCCATTGCAGAACGAAACGCCATCGAAGCAGCTACTTTAAACGCGATTTCAGACGAGTCAACATCGTGATATGAACCATCATATAAGGTTATACGACAATCGACTACCGGATATCCTCCAAGAATCCCGTTAGTGAGAGACTCTTCGACACCCTTTTCAACCGCAGGAATAAATTCTCTTGGAATTCTACCACCTACTACTTTATCAAGAAACTCAAACCCTTTTCCTCGTTCAAGCGGCTCCATTTTGATCCATACGTGTCCGTATTGACCACGACCACCCGATTGACGAACGAATTTACCTTCAGCGTCTGATGGCATTTGAACTGTTTCCTTGTAGGCAACTTGCAATTTACCTTGAGCTACATCGAGCTTGTACTCACGTTTCAAGCGATCAACAATAATCTCAAGGTGCAATTCACCCATTCCAGAAATTTCAGTTTGCCCTGTTTCTTCGTTATAAGAAAATCTAAACGATGGATCCTCTTGCATTAATTTCTTTAATGCAATGCCCATCTTCTCATAATCAGCTTTATTTTTTGGTTCAATCGAAGTCGAAATTACAGGCGTTGGCACATCGATTGTCTCAAGAAGCACTTTACTTCCCTCTTCACCGATCGTATCACCAGTTTTAGAATCTTTAATCCCAATAACCGCTGCAATATCACCAGCACGAACAGACTTCACTTCCTCACGCTTATTTGAGTGCATTTTAAGCAAACGACTCACACGCTCTTTAGACCCAGTACGCGCATTAATCACATATGAACCTGATTTCAACTCACCAGAATACACCCGAATAAAGTTCAATACTCCATACGGATCATTCACGATTTTGAAAACTAACGCATGAAACGCTGCATCTGGATCAGAATGAATAGTAATTTTTTCATCCACGTCAGCCAAAACACCTTCAACAGGTGGCACATCTAGCGGAGATGGAAGATAGTCTATAACCGCATCAAGAACGAGCTGCACACCTTTATTTTTGAATGCACTTCCGCAAAACGCAGGAGTAACCTTTTGAGCAATTACACCCTTACGAAGCGCTCGCTTAATTTCATCAAGAGAAATTTCTTCTTCATTCAAAAATTTATCGGCCAACACGTCATCAAATTCACACGCTGCTTCAATAATATGCACGCGCATTTTTTCCATCTGCTCGCGGTATTCTTCAGGAACCTCAGACCACGAAACATTTTCACCCATATCGCCACTAAATGTAGCCATTTTACGGGTGAGAATATCAATAATATTTGAGAATTTATCTGAGTAACCCACCTGCATTTGCATTGGAACTGCATTTGCACGTAAACGCTTATTAATGTCGCCTACAACCTTAAGATAGTCCGCGCCAATACGATCAAGCTTGTTCACAAAGATGATACGAGGAACTTTATAACGGTTTGCTTGTCGCCATACCGTTTCAGATTGCGGCTGCACGCCTTCTACGCCAGAAAACACAGCAACAACACCATCAAGAACACGCAATGAGCGCTCTACTTCAATAGTGAAATCAATGTGACCCGGAGTGTCAATAATGTTAATTTGGTTGTCTTGCCAGAAACAGGTAGTTGCAGCAGAGGTAATAGTAATACCACGCTCTTGCTCTTGTTCCATCCAATCCATGGTGGCTTCACCTTCGTGAACCTCACCAATTTTGTGCGAAATACCGGTATAAAACAAAATACGCTCTGTTACCGTTGTTTTTCCGGCGTCAATATGAGCAGCAATACCAATGTTTCTATATTTATTTAGTGGGTAACTCATAGTGTATCAACCTTTAGAACGCATAATGTGAAAATGCTCTATTCGCTTCTGCCATACGCTGCACATCAGCACGTTTCTTAACTGCAGCACCTCTGCCTTCAGAAGCATCCATCAATTCGTGAGCAAGACGCAAAGACATAGTCTTATCGCCTCGTGAAGCAGCTCCATCAATAAGCCAACGCAACGCGAGCGACTGAGCACGCTTACTTCGGACTTCTACAGGAACCTGATACACACTACCACCAACACGGCGAGCACGCACTTCAACAACAGGAATGATTTCATCGTATGCTTTCTTGAATAACTCAAGAGCCTTCTTTTCATCACCCTTGCTTTTCTTAACCAACTCATCCATCGCACCATACACAATATTGCGCGCAGTATTTTTCTTACCGCACCACATAACTACGTTAATGAGCTTCTGAATAAGCCGTGATGAAAATCGCGGATCAACACCGATATCTCGAGAATAATCTTCTTTTCTACGCCTTGGCATAATTTAAACCTTTACTCTTTTTTGCCGCGCTTTGTACCATACAACGAACGTGACTGCTTTCTTTTTTCCACTCCGGCAGTATCAAGAGCACCGCGAACGATGTGATACTTAACACCAGGCAAATCTTTTACTTTTCCACCACGAACCAATACTACAGAGTGTTCTTGCAGATTATGCCCTTCACCCGGAATATAAGCAGTAACAATAATGCCCGTAGAAAGCTTAACACGCGCAACTTTACGTAACGCAGAGTTTGGTTTTCTAGGGGTCATAGTAAACACACGAGTACAAACACCACGCGCTTGAGGAGCGCCTTTTAGTGCTGGACTTTTTGATTTAACCTGAATGCGCTTTCTTCCAAAGCGACATAGCTGATTAATAGTAGGCATAACGTACAATTCCTATATGTAAAAATGAGAGTCTATTTATCGGCCTGTGCATGTATTAGATGAGACACTGGCCATACTTTTTACCCATTTTATCGCTTATTTTCATATTTTAAGCAATGATAGTTACTAGTTATTCTACCTATTTTACGCATTTTTTCAAGAAAAACATTACGCCCACTTTTAAGAAAATGATCATATCGCGCATTCTTCCATTTTAATACTATCCGCCAACTATCTTGCCGGGGGTCAAATTGGACTTTTTGAGCCTTGCATGATAGCCTTGCAGCCATATATTTCTCTCTTAATCCATACTATAACAAGGAATCGAATGGACCTATTTACAACAGCCATTTCAATGGCTCAGAATGCACTTTCAATCATCATTGCGCTCTTTGGAATTGGCTTTCTTATCGGATTTCATGAATTTGGCCACTTTCTCTTTTGTAAGCTTTTTGGCATTAAAACCCCTACTTTTTCCATTGGATTTGGACCAATTTTATATCAACGCCGCATGTGGGACACTGATTTTACCCTTTCAGCTATTCCTTTAGGTGGGTTTGTGGAGATAGCCGGCGCAGCAGAAGTCGGCCAAGGCGAGCAAAAAGAGGCTCATAGCACCGAAAAAGACTCATTTGCCACTAAACCTTACTATCAAAAATTTCTGGTTATGATGGGTGGTATCTTTTGCAACCTGCTTTTTGCCTATTGCGCCTTTATCCTTCTCAGCTTCATCGGTATTCCTAAAACGCCCCTTATGCCCACTCAAACCAAAACAGTTATACAAGCAGTCACTCCTGGCCAAGCAGCTGAAAAAGCCGGCCTTTTAAAAGGAGACAAAATACACCGTATTAATGACAAACTGGTAACAGATAATATCCATCTACTTGTAGAGACCATTCAGCCCCTTGCTCACAAAGAAGCGAAAATTAGATATGAACGAAATGGTGATACTAAGGAGACACTTATGGTCATTGGGCAAAGAGAAGGCTCTGAAGACATCGGCTCTATTGGCGTAGCCTTTGAAATGAAAGAAATGCCTCCACTTTCATTCTTTGGCGCAATCAAGCAAGGCATTACACTTACCAATGATTGGATAGTTCGCACGTTTACCGGCATTCTTGGCATGTTTCGCAAAGCTGAAGTAAAAAACGTAGGTGGCCCTGTAGTAATCATCTCTATGCTTACCAAAGGCGCAACCACCTCGTTTAGCATTTTTCTCATCTTGCTTGCGATTATCAGTATCAATTTAGCAGTACTTAACCTCATCCCGCTGCCAATCCTCGATGGTGGCCAACTGCTCTTTTATACCATAGAAGCAATCATTGGGCGCCCGCTCAACCCTAAAGTGAAGGAATATATCCATATCGCTTCATGGCTTTTGATCATGGGACTCATACTGTATCTTTCTATATTTGATATTGCTCGACTGGCCCATCCATACGTAGAAAGCGTAAAACAACTCCTTGGATTTGGGCGATAAAATAATCTTCGTAAAGCACAAAAAAGCGCGGTTTAAACACCGCGCTTTTTTATTGAACTAAGTAAAGCTTTACGCTGCCTTTGCAACCTGTGCTTTATGTGGATGTTCAGCACCCACGTATACTTTTAATTTTTTTAGAATTTCTCTATTGAGCTTATTCTTAGGAAGCATGCCTTTAACAGCTAACTCAACAATGTGAGTTGGGTGCTTTTCTTTCATTTCTTTTGCGGTAGCAACTTTTTTACCACTGCTCCACCCAGAATAGCGCACATACTCTTTATCTTCCCACTTGTTACCTGTCAATACAATTTTGTCTGCATTGATTATAACCACGTAATCACCTGAATCAGTATGCGGAGTGTAGTATGGCTTATCTTTTCCTCGAAGAGCGTCAGCTACTTCTGTTGCCAATCTACCCAGCACTTTTCCTTCAGCGTCAAACAGTCGCCATTGCGGGCATTTTTCTTCATTTTTGAGAACAAATGACTTATTCATGTTCATCATGGTACCTTAAAATCTGTATGTTTATCAGAATGTATTTCGAATCAGGACTAATAAGTGGTATACTAATACCATAAAAAATATTCATAAGATCGTCAAATAAAGGATTCTTTGCATGTTGAATAGTTGGCTCACTCTTCTGCCCCCTGCCATCGTTGTCTTAAGCGCCATTATTACCCAAAAAATCCACTCGGCACTTTTTTTTGGAATTGTCTCTGCAGCAATCATAGCTACCAAAGGGGCATTACTGCCATCCACTCAACTTGCATTTGATTCTTTACTCAAAACTGCAACCGATAGCGATAATCTCTACCTCTACGCCTTTTTAATCACCATTGGTACATTGGTATCTTTATTTGCAATTACCGGCGCAGCCACTTCTTTTGCTCATGCAGTAACACGCAAAATCCGCTCAGCACGCCACGCACAGTATTCCTCTCTCCTTGTATCATGCCTTCTTTTTATAGACGATTATTTAAGTATTTTAACTACCGGCTACGTAATGAGCCCACTCACTGATCGCTTTCAAATTTCACGGCAAAAACTCGCCTTTCTTGTCCATTCAATGGCAGGGCCTATCGTTATTTTAGCACCCGTATCAAGCTGGGTAGCCACTATTATTAACTACTTAGATCAAGTAGGAGTTACTACTGGCGATGAGCAAGGCATTCGAATTGCAGCCGATCCATTCTTTATTTACCTCAAAACCATACCATTTATTTTTTACTCTTTTTTTATCATCCTTTCCGTATGGTTTATCATTACAGCAGATATTTCATATGGACCAATGCAAGAGTGCGATGAAAAAGCCGCTCAAATTCCAGTTGCCCCCCTCCCAAAAGAAACTCCGATGCATACAAGCAATCTCCTTTTTCCACTCGCAGTACTTGTAATTGGAATCATTATTGGATTGCCATTTGCTGGTGGATTTTGGATGCTTGGCGGATCTCACGGATTAATCGAATCGCTCAAATATAACGAACATCCATTTCTTGTAATGCTTATCGCAGCTCTTTTGGCTGTTGTTGTTGGGTTTGCTCGCAGTTATCAACGAGGGCTTATCACCATCAAACAATTACCAAAAATAACCTGCGATGGTTTTAATCTCATGGTAGGTGCAATCACCATGGTGTATCTGGCTTCCACCTTTTCAGGAATACTTGCAAACCATGTAGGAACTGGCCAATACTTAGCATCACTTTTCATCGGATCTGTGCCATTATGGCTTTTGCCAACAATGTTTTTCTTGGTATCTCTGATATGCACAATTGCCACAGGATCTGCATGGGGTAATTTCGCACTCATGATCCCCATTGCAGTGCCAATGATTACAACACTCTCTGGGCTTCCACTGCCGATTGATCCACGAATGCTACCACTCTTACTGCCAACGCTCGGTGCAATTTTTTCTGGCTCAGTGTGCGGAGATCACATTTCACCATTGTCTGAGACCACTATCATGGCAGCAGCAAGCACTGGCACGCGCCCACTACTACACTCATATACACAGTTTCCCTACGCTATGCCTGCAATCATCGGCTGCATCATTGCATACATGCTTTCCGGTATATTAACCATGCTTTCGCCAACAGTGTCTTTAATCGCTTCTCTTTCTATTGGAAGCCTTTGCTGCATCATGCTTTTAATGTGGTGGAATAGAAAATAATTAATGCTCAGTTTTTCCAATATCAGAAAAATCGACAGTGTCATCAATGTCACCAGTATCATCAAATTGCTGCTGTACAAGCGCTTCGATTTCTTCGACTGATTTGGGCAAGTTTTCGCTCAAACTAATGCAGCCTTTTTTGGCCATCCAATAATCATCCTCAATGCGAATACCAATACCTTCTTCAGGAATATACAGACCCGGCTCAATGGTAAATACATCATTTTCTTTGAGCGGAATTGAAACATCACCAACATCATGCACATCAAGGCCCAAAAAGTGGCCAAGGCCATGGATGAAATATTTTTCATATCCATATTTTTTAAAGTATTGTAATGCTAAATGGTGAAGTGATTCTTCAGGATGTTCATTACTGCGCAAATACATGCCCGGCTTTGCAAGATCTGCAATATAAGATTGCACATCTAATACCAAGTTATACAGTTCTTTTTGCCGCGCAGTGAATTTACCAGAAACGGGATAGGTACGCGTTAAATCAGAGCAATATCCTTCAAATACTGATCCAATATCAACAACTACCAAATCACCATCTTTTAACTCTGCGTTGTTAGCCGTGTAATGCAACACTGTCGCATTCTTACCTGTCGCTACAATACTTGGAAACGATGCCCTACTTTCTGCCCCAACCATCATGTATTCAAGGCTTGCCTGCACTTCGCACTCAAGCATACCTTTTTTGATTGACTGAGCTGCCGCTTCATGCGCAAGTTCAGTGATTTCAATTGCTTTTGAAATTTTTGCAATTTCATCCATATCTTTTTGACGACGCATTTCCGCAACAATTGAGGAAATATCTACAATGCGTTCTTTTAATCCCGGTACAAAATCGCACAAATGATTCATTACTAACCGTTGTTCAACGTATTCATGTTCATTTGCAGGATACAGCGTAAAAAGCTGCGCATCATCTGCAACTATTTTTTTAAGCCATGCAATAATGTGGCCATAACTTTCTGCTTTAAAAAATGGAAACAGTTGGTAACCAGCGCATCGATCGCCCAACACTGTTACTTCATCAACGCCCAACTGCTTTGCATTTTCTTGCGTTAAAGAGATCGAAGAATAAATCCATTTTTCACGCACATCACCACAGTTAGGAATATACAGCGACGTTTTATCTTCAAAATCAAGTGTCAACGCTGTTGCAGCTTCAGTGATGCCAGTATAGTAAAAAAACGAACTTTCCTGCCAAAAAGCAGTTCTATCGTTTTCAAATCCAGCTACAAGCAATACCAAACTTCCATCAGCAACATCCTGATCATTTTGGATCGTTTTTACTAATTCTTGTCTTCGTGCTTTTTGAATAGAAAAGTCTTTTTTCAATTTCATCTTTATCCTAAAATGGTCTTCGTTCCGAAAGAGCTTTAAATACTGTAAGCCGATCCATTGTCCCCAGCGTAGATCCAACAGGCAATCCACGCGCAAGACAGCTCACTGTTACCGGAAGATTTTTTAACTTACTTGCAATATACGCTGACGTAGCCTCCCCTTCTGGAGTTTGACTCAGCGCAAGAATAATTTCTGTTACGTTCTTTTTTTCAACCCGTTCAATGAGTGCATCAATCGTTAAATCTCCTGGCCCCACTCCCTCGAGTGGATAAATAATACCGCCCAATACGTGATACACTCCATCGTATCCGCGCGTCTGCTCAATAGCCAAAAGCTCCTGCCAGGATTCTACAACGCAGACCAATTCCTGCTTTCTTCTTTCTGATCCGCAAAACATACAATCGCGCTCTTTTTCACGCCAGGTAAAACAGGTCTCGCACGCGATCACATTCTCTTTTGCACGTAATAACATTGCACAAAATTGATTCATTTTTTCTGGATCCATTGAAAGAAAATGTTCTGCCACGCGATACAGATTCTTTGAAGCAAGGAAAGGCACCTGCTGCAAACCCTTAAGCAATTGCGCAACTGTTGGCAATTCATGCATCATAACAACTCTCCAATTATATTATGAAACGTTTAATACTGAACCAATAGCGATATATAAGACCAATCCGGCTGGAAGAGTTGTACTCACCGCACCAAATACAAGCGCCATCGCCAAAAGCGGTACTCGTTGACTATTATCTTTCATGGTTAATGCGCGATATAACAGCCCAAGGACCACTGCCGCTGGAAGAATGTAATAGGGATCAGTACCAGAAAGGTCTTTAATCCATAAAAATGGCGCTTGATACAGCTCAATCGCATTTGAAAGCACTTTGCTCAAACCAAAAAAGAGTGGCATCTGAATAAACATCGGTAAGCAACCCGAAAGCCCCATCCCATGCTTGCGCATGTGCTCTGTTTGCGCTGCTGCTTTTGCTTGTGGATCATCCTTATATTTCTGCTGAATATATTGTAGCTGACGCCTCGCTTCTGCTTGCTCGCCCATGCTCCGCTTTGCTCGCAATGAAAACGGCAAAAGAAGCAATCGCATAAACGCAGTTAGCAGAATAATCGCATATCCATAGTTATGAACATATTCATACAACCAATTTAAAAGCATTAAAAGAAACCGAGAGATTGGTGCCCAGATGCCTGAATACTCGAGGGTATTTTCTAAACGCTCATCAACCGCATTCATCGGAGCTGATTCTTTAGGACCAAGATAAAATGAAAGTGTCCATTCCTGCGCTTTAGAAACGACAGGCCCTTCTAAAATTGCCTGCAACTGACTTTCACCAACTAAATTATAATACGCACGTTTTACAAAACGATCCGAATCATTCACAAGCGCATGCACAAAGTATTTATTTTCAACACCAAACAGTAACGGCTCAACCCAATAGCTATCAGGCTTAATTTTATCTCTATACTCTTTTTTGAATTTCTCAGATCCAACAAGAATATCACCTGCAGTCATCTGACTTTCTTTTAACGCAGGCATAAATGGCGCTGGATAAAAAATACGTGGCTGCACTCCACTATTACCGCGCGGATCTACTTGAAAGCGCACATCGACTTGCGGCATATTTTTATGAATAATAAACGTTTTTGTAATACGGGCAGCATCAGATACGCCTTCAAACGTCACCTCTATAGCTGTATCGGTAACATTTTGCTTTGCAACACGATAAAAATAGGGTGTATCATCATCAAGCGCTACCAAAAACGGACTACTGTGCCACTCTTCGCTTTCAAATGGAAAAATAGTCCCAATGCTTCGCACGCTGTCACCCGATGGACGATTAAACATCAAGCGATTAAGCGCACCACCGTTAGTAGAAAACTCTAAAGATCCCCACTCTGTTTCAACGGGAATAACAGTAGCAGCTCGAGATCGCTTTTCATCAGAAAAAAACACCTCTTTTTGCAATGGCTGGCACTCTACCTTAGATTGTGGTGCAGAAAATTCATATTGTTGCGCACCGCTTTTTGAAGAAAGAAAAAAATGATTAACGCCCCACACTGTCGCAAAAGCCAACACAAGAGGAACTACAATATCGGATATGCTCATATTTTTGAAATTCATATAATGCGCCTTTCAGAAAAGATTCTATGTAGTGGAAGTATAACACCCTAGATAGTAGGTAGATTAGCATAGAATACGGACATCGGCTAGACATGGACAGGCACGTACGTTATAAATCAAAGGGTGCACCCAATCATTATAATTGTTCACAAAAAAGGAGACCTCCATGAAAATGGAAAAAAAGAAATTTCGCATTGGTGAGTTGGCAGATAAAGTGGGCGTAGAGCGCTTTGTGATTCGATTTTGGGAAAAAGAATTTGCCCTTACTAGCTCACGATCGAATGGGGGACAACGCTTTTATACTGAATACGATTTCTCAGTATTTATGAATATTAAAAAATTGCTCTATGAAGAAGGTTTCACTATTTCTGGAGCAAAGAAAAAATTGAACGATTCACAATTTGTAGCTGCACAACAAACTGCACCAACGCCAAAAACAGACGAACGATGGGCACAAAAAACTGATTGGGATCAAGAAGAACTTCTCAATAATATCGTTTCACTTAAAGAACAACTTTCTAAGCTCCGAAAGCTCCTTTAAGCAGATACCACTGTCTTGATAAATTGTTGTAATTTTTCTCGGTAAGCATTCGCATGCTTTATATGATGGCACGCATGAGTAGATTGCTCAGTAATCCACCACGTATGAACATTGCGTGTCTTTTTTGCAAGTTGCTTTACCGGGCTAATTGGAGCAAATGAATCATCTTCAGAATGAATATATAAAACAGGCGTTTCCAATACTTTTATTTTTGGCAAAAGAGCTGCCTGACGAGCGCGCTTTGAAACCAGTGCCCACACAAGTGGCGGCGTTGTTAATTGAAGCAAAAGTGATACTGGTGATACTATCGCCAATCGCACGCTATTTTGAACTATCTGCGGAGCCGTTTTTACTGATTTCATCATGCGCTTTTCCCACTCACCCGCAACTGCTGTTGGTACAATACTTGTCAGCGAATCCCAGCCGCTATCAAATACCAACCCTCGAATATCATACAGCTCAAGAAGCTGCTGTTTTTGCATATTCAAAAGCGCATGCGTTGCATGAAACGCTCCCGCACACATACCAAACAATACAATCGGTTTTTTCGATTGCTCATGAGCCCACTGTACCGCGCCAATAATGTCGTTATACTCGCGCTCACCATACTGCAATACATTACGCCATAAAGAACCTTCACTTGCACCATGGCCTCGCGCATCAAACAGCAAAATATTACAATTCTTTGCAAGCAGTTCGTAAAGCGTTGCCATGCCTTCTTTTGCACCCGGCCAAAATCCGCTACTACAAATTACCGTGCATCGCGCTTGCGGACGGGAAAGCCATACAAAATTAAGCCGAAGTCCATCGCTTGCAGGAAAAAACCCCTCAGTAAAGCCATCCACCTCAATCAATTGCTGCTTTACAAGGTCTGACTGGGCCAAAAACTTCGTATCAAAGTAGGAGCTCTTTTCAGCGACCAAAAAGGGCATACAAAAAATAAAAATAAAACTAAAAGCACGTTTCATAATAATCCTCCATAAAAATCAAGAAAAAGAGTCTCTAAAAGACATAGCCTTTTCCCCTACTGACAGTATACTCTATACGATTAAAGAGGTAAAAAGGCTATGTATCACAAGACTGCACACATTCATTTTATCGGAATCGGCGGCATCGGCATGAGCGGCATCGCCACTATTTTGCGCTATCAAGGCTATCGTATCTCGGGATGTGATACAGACCTTGATCAGCCCAGCATAAAAAAGCTCCTAGAGCTTGGATGTACCGTATTTAAAGGCAACAACACCACACAGTGCCAAGATCCTTCAATCGACATCGTAGTTTATTCCTCGGCAATTCAAACAAATAACCCCGAAATCCAATCCGCACAAGCTCGATCGATCCCAACCATCCCACGGGCCTTAATGCTTGCCGAACTAATGCGGACCAAATATAGCGTTGCAATCGCAGGATCTCATGGAAAAACTACAACCACCTCTTTAGTTTCTCATATACTCATCGAGGCGGCCCTTGATCCAACGGTAGTCATCGGTGGGCACCTCCATGCCATCTCGCATAACGCTCGTATGGGAGAAGGCGATTTTCTTGTCGCTGAAGCAGATGAAAGTGATCGCTCACTCCTCCACCTACACGCTACGCTGGCAATAGTCACCAATATCGATCTTGAACATTTGGAAACCTACAAAGACCTCGATGATATAAAGACCACCTTTCGGCAGTTTCTTTCTCATTTACCATTTTACGGATCGGCAATTCTTTGTATTGATGATAAAAACATACAATCACTTTTACCTATTCCGACCGTTAAAACTATCCTCTACGGCTTAAGTCCACGGGCAGATTGGTATGCCACCAATATCGAATTATTGCCGGATCATGCAATCTTTACACTGCACCACAAAAACTGCGATGAACCCCTTGGGCCCGTACGGCTTGCAATGCCAGGCAAGCACAACATTCTCAATGCGCTTGGCGCAATCGCCCTTGCTCAAGAGCTTCAAGTTCCACTCCCAACCATAAAAAAAGCGCTCGCAAGCTTTAAGGGAGTTGATCGAAGGTTTTCATTTAAAGGAACCTATAAAACAGCAGAATTATTTGATGATTACGGCCACCATCCAAAAGAAATTGAATGCACACTCGCCGTCGCCCGTAAGCGATCAAAAAATAAGCTTATTGTAGTATTTCAGCCTCATCGCTATAGCCGCACCCATACATTATGGCAATCATTTATCGAATCCTTCCTGAACAGCTCAATTGATCATTTGATTATTACCGATATTCATGCTGCCAGCGAGACCCCCATTCCAGGAGTCACAAGCAAACAATTTGCACAAACTCTCAAAACATATAATCCATCGTTTTCAATATCATACACCCCACTCGATCCCGACTTTTGCACTATTAAACATGAAATCGATGCAGCAATCCAGGAAAAAGATCTCGTATTATTTCTCGGAGCGGGAAAAATCAATCGGATTATCCCCACACTCACCTAGTTTCTCATAGAAATAAATCATTTATTTTTTGAAAAGTTGCACCCATTCCCTTTTATACTAAAGATTGCCTCCTCAAACCTCATCCATCGCTCAAAATAAAAAAAGTTGCCGACCAAAAACCGCATATCACCTCAGACTTCATGCTTTTTATAAAAACCATTGCAATCTGATTGATTCAAATTGTAATATTTCATTAAGTGCTAAAAAAGGAGAGTGGTATGAAGTTTCAAAATAAAAAGAATAACTTCGTTTCGTCGTTGCGCCCATTCGGCGCTGCGCTACTAATCATGGTGCTTGTAGTTGGCCTTTTTGGTAAGCGTCCAGCCCATGCTACCAGTGATCGTGCTAAAAAAGTAGCTGCTGTATTTATCGGCGGTGGAACAGGTGGTGGTATTGCTGCTATCGCAGGAAGTGCTAAATGGTTTCCGCTTGGATTTGCCGGCGGCGGATTAGCTGCTGGATTAATTGCGCGCCATGTCATCAAAAAAAGAAGAGCACGCAGAGCGGCTCAAGCGCCCTATGAATCTCGTCGAACACGTTATCGTTCTCAACATGAAATGGATGACGTTCCAGATCTGCAAACCTATCCTGTGACGTCAACTCGCCGACACGTAAGAGTAAGATAGTAATTATTAATATATCGTAAGGGGGAATAGTATGAAGAAAAAACTGGTTATTAAAAGACGCTCACAAAGAATTAAACAAAGTAAAACAGCGTGGGATCGACGCTTAATGCACTCTCTCACTGTTGCGGTACTCTTTATCGCAGCATTTAGCCACAAAGCTGAAATGCGCGCTGATAATGGTAGCACTGGCCGTGGAATATTTGGTGGCGCAGCAACTGGTGCGCTTTTAGGTGGCGCTATTGGTGGAAGCGGAAGAGCTGCTGGTTTTGGAGCGCTTGGCGGGGCAGCGCTTGGTGGAATAATCGGAAGCTCACGCGGTAGTGATCCATATCGCAAATTAGATCGGCTCGAAAGCAAACTCGATAAACTGCAAACAAAGGCTGATAAATACCGCGCTGATATCAACAATGCATCTTCTGATCGCAGACGCGAACGCGCTCAAAATCGCCTCAGAAGAACTGAGGGCGATATTCAAACAACGCAAAATCAAATCAGCCGCATGAAAGAACGTCTTGGCGTACGCCAAGAACCAGTCCGTGGCGGTTATAACTACTAATTCGGGTAAACTCCCATCTCACCCACATACAGGCAGTTTCTCTTTAGAGAAATTGCCTGTATTTTCTCTTGAGTCTTGCCAAGGTAAAAAGTATAAAACTATGATGATCAAAACTTTAAGTGAGAGTAAAAGGAGAATACTCATGAAGCAATTAAAAATAGTTTTTCTTTTGCTTATTCCTTGCAGTCTGAACGCCGTAGAATCACAACTCAATATGAGCTTTCAATGCCGCTTTGGACCAGATAGCTTTATGTATAATGAGCCTCTTTATTTTAAAGATAAACCGAAAAAGAAAAAACCGCTCAAAAGTACTGGCCGCTACCGCGAGCAAGTGCGAAAAAGATTAAAAGCAACAAAAAGAAAGCGCCCTTTATTGCAATCACAACCAATTGAAAGATAAATGAAACCTGCATCAAAAAACATACTGCTTTTCCTGCTCATTGCACACACTACATCCCATAGCGTTACGCTCGTATATAATCTTCGCGTACGCCGTATATTTGCAGTTGCAGCCGTCTTAGAGCGAATGAAGTCTCGAACTCTAGCAACGGCCGTTCCTATTTATTTTACTCGAAGCAGACCGCTTCTTGAGGAGTGCACCAATTTAAATGGATGTGAAAGACGACGTACTGGCGGAGCCATTATAAACCTTCGCCACGTACCGTCAAAGCATTGGTGGATTGCTGCAACCACAGCAATCGCAACCGATCATGGCACATTCACCGGATCAGATCCATTTAAAGCATCTCGAAGTGGATTAGATGACTTAGTATTTACCGCTGGATATCGCCATTTTGCTGGAGATAATGTACAACTCGTTGCCTATGGGCTTGCTGGAATTCCCACTCGCAGAAAAGTCACACTCGAAGATAGGCACAGTCCTCTTTTAGGGACTCGCTTTTATAACATGGGAGTTGGTGGGGAAGTATCATATAGCTTTATTCGAGAACTCAAACGATCGTTCGCCACTATTGCACAAATTCGCTTCATTCATGGATTTAATCGATCTTGGTGCCCTATTTTACCTGCCGGATCTAAAATCCAACCAGGAAACAGCATTGATATGCTATTCACCGCACAATACCGAAAAAAACGCACAGTAATTGAAGGCGGATACGATGGCACATTCTTTACCAACCAAGCAATCATAACCCCAGTAGAAACCATTAAAGCCGATACTGTATATCGGCATACCGGATACCTATCCCTTTCTCACGCAACCTTTGAAACCTTCTTAGGCAAACCAATCGTCTATGGTGCTGGATTCAATGCAAGCTACTCACCAAAAATTGAGTCTAAAACATTCTCATTCTGGATCCATGGAAGCATCGTTTTTTAAACCCTTGTTTTCCACACCTCCTATTTATTACTATTAGAATACACCACGATGCAAAAAAATAGGAAAAATGCATGAAAAAGTTATTAGTTCTGGTGAGCCTACTTAGCTTCACCGCTCTTTATTCTCAAGTAGCAAAAAAAGTTGGCATGTTTTCAAAAAGAGCGCGAGCCTGCGCAAATCAAGCGAGCCTTAATTCACCTGAAGAAATTTCTAAATTTATCCGCGTTGAAACAATAGGTACAAAAAATAGATATAGGAATGCTCATCCTGAAGTCCTTTCCAAACACCTCAAAGCAAAAGAAAACGAAATAAAAGAACGTGCAAAACAACAACAGCAAAGGCTCGAAAAAAATAAATGTACGCAAGAAGAAATCAAAGCTGGGCAAAAATTCGATCAGTTCAAATTTACGGCAATACATATAGGCGCTGGAGTAGGCGCTACACTTGCGGCAACAGCTGCTGGAGGAGCCGCTATAGGAGCCGCTCTACATGCATCCGAAAAAAAAATCAAAACTAAATACGGCGAAAATTGGCAAAATAAATGTGCAGAAATCGTGAAAGATAAAACAATGCCTCCAAGCTACCAATACGATTGTGAATTGATTCTTCAAGGAAAAGCCCAAAGGGAGGCGCGAAGAGAAGCGCGACAGGTTGAGATTATAAAAAGCCAAAATAAAAAACTCAGAGAGGGTCGTGCTCAGTGGAGTGGCACAAACCCACTTGCAGAATGAAAATAACTAAATAGATTCTATAAAAAAAAACGAGCGCTTTTAACGGCGCTCGTTTTTAATAGTCATAATCACACAGCATTTTACTGCGCTGCAACCTCTTCAGTAGTTTTTGAAGCTGAAACAGCTTGCGCTGCTACTTTAGGAGCTTCAATTTTCTTTTCTCGTTTTTCTTTAATACGAGCTGCTTTACCAACGCGATCACGTACGTAGTAGAGCTTAGCACGACGAACATCGCCACGCTTAACGATAGTAATATCTTTTAGAATTGGAGAATGAAACGGAATAATACGCTCAACAGGAATGTTGTGAGCGCCAATTTTACGAACAGTGAAGGAGCCAGACGCGCCTCTATGCTTGATAGCAATTACATCACCTTGAAATAACTGGATACGCTCTTTATCACCCTCTTTAATTCTCAGGTGAACTCCGATAGTATCTCCAATATTAAACTCGGGAAGAGATGCTTCTCTTTGCCCAACAGCGGTAATCGTTTCTTTTGTATAATCTTTAGCTTTCATGGCGCCTGTCCTTGATAAATATCATGATAAAATGATCAGTTATACCTCTAATATAGCCTAAAATCAGTCCACTGACAATGTTTTTCCATACCGCTCATTAATCCCCAGCCAGCGATCAAAAATAGCCGCTGCTGCAGAACGAACCGATAAATGGTTAAAATCAGTAAACCCTTGTATTGGCCCCAACATATAATCGCATCGATCAACCACATCTGGCGCTAGTCCGGATCCGGTCCCTAAAACGATTAATACTGGCCTTTGCTCGCTCCATACCCGATCTTGATCGTAGTATGAAATCTCTTTATCCCCACCAACATGCCGCGCAGAAGTGGCCAAAAGGAGCGGGGATTTCCCTTCTTTTTTCGTAATTTCTGCTACTACCTCATCCAATGAATTGCTCACACATACTCTATTAAGAGCACTATGTCGTTGCTTATTGTACTCAATGCCAGAGCCCTTCTGCCAAAACGATAGAAAATGCTGCGCAACTGCTTGTTGATCTTTTAATGGTGTAGAAATGAAAAAATTCTTAATGCCATACGTGCTTGAAGATCGAGCAATATCATGAATATCGATAGACATTAATGATGTAGTTCCCGGCCGATTATCTGGCCCAACCAACACATCACCATGCATCAATACCACGTAATGTGGGGGAATATGCTCTGCAGCTTTATGCTTTTGCTCTTGAGTAAGTGCATAACTTTTCAGCCACGAAAAATGACTCAGGACTGATTTTTTTGCCGCTTCATTTGAACGCCAATCATCAATTGCTTTGTGATTGCCCGAACGTATTACTTCCGGCACCTTCATACCATGCCATTCAACAGGCTCAGTAAATTCAGGATAATCTACAAACGGCCCAGTAAATGAATCTGCATCCACCGATTCTTGTTTGCCAACCACGCCCGGAATAAATCGCAGCATGCCCTCCAAAAGCATCATGGCAGGAATATCACCCCCCATGAGTACAAAATCGCCTACCGATACAATCTCATCTGCATACTCTTTTTCTACGCGCGCATCCATACCCTCATAACGAGCAGGCAAAAGCATAAGGTGCCCTTTTTCAGTTGCCTTACGTGCAATCTCTTTGAGTAATGGTTGCGTTAATTTTTTGCCCTGAGGAGAAAAGAAAATTTTAAATGCCGGCCCATTCTTTTTTTCAAGCGTATCAACCGCACATGCAACCACTTCAGGCTTAATAAGCATACCGCTTCCCGGCCCAAACGTAGGTGCATCGATTCGTTTTTTTGGCTCTGCGCAATCAAAAAAATTTAACGTAGAAATAGAAACGAAATCTCGTTCCTGTGCGCGTTTTACTAAACTGGTTTGTAAGAATGGTGTATACAGTTCGTCAAAAACTGTAGCGATAGAAATTTTCATAGCCGCTATCGTGCAACGTCAACAGCTATTTTTTTATTTTCAGTAGAAGCAGCGTTCACGAGCATGCGAATAGATTTAATAATCTGCCCTTCTCTACCAATAACCTTACCGCGATCTTGTTCATTCACGGTAATTTCAACAACGTCTCTTTCTCCCGATGTATCAAGTGCAATCTGCACATCATCAGGATGATTAACGAGTTGCTTTACAATGTAAGCAACTAATTCTTTTATCATGCGCTACCTTGTATGTTACGCCGAAGTTGTAGTTTGCTCTGCAGGAGCTTGCTCTTTTGCAGCTTCTTTTTTAGGCGCTGCTTTAGGAGCGGCAGCTTTTTTTACAGGAGCTTTAGCAGCTGGTTTTGATTCAACTTTTGCAGCTTTCTTTTTTGCAAGACGATACAATTTTTTAGCAGTATCAGAAGGCTGTGCACCTTTTTGAATCCATGCATCATAGCGTTCTGCATCAAAACGAACAAGCTCACCTTTAATTGCATCGTATGTACCGATGTTTTCAAGGCATTCACCGTCACGTTTTTTACGTGAATCAACCGCTACTACACGGAAAAATGGTTTGTGTTTGGTGCCAATACGAGAAAGACGAATAGCAACAGGCATATTGAAAATCCTTAGCGTTATATATATATATTTACTTATTGAAGAGGTTACGTAATCCACCTGATTTCTTTACTAGTTTAGCATACTGCTGCATTTGATCAAATCGAGAAAGCAATTTATTTACCTCAGAGACCCCAACTCCAGCCCCTTTTGCCACTCTTTGCTTGCGAGAATCATTCAAAACGCGCGGATAGACGCGCTCTTTGAGCGTCATAGAGCTAATTATGGCCCGAAATTGCACCATTTCCCGCTGCCCCTGTTCAAGGGCCCCTTCGGGAATTTGAGCACTTCCCATACCAGGAATATACTTCATTACCGAGGAAAGCGATCCCAAACGATTGACCATATCCATCTGCTGGGCAAAATCATTCAACGTCATTTTACCTTGTTCAAATGAGTTGGTCATCTGATCTTGCTCACTTTTTTTGATTTTTTGCTCTGCCTGCTCAATAAGGGTCTTAATATCCCCCATTCCAAGCATTCGGCCAGCTACCCGCTCAGGATGAAATTGATCAAGATTTTCAACTTTTTCACCCGTACCAATAAAAATAATCGGTTTTTTCAGGGCATAGCGAAACGAAAACGCTGCGCCACCGCGACTATCGCTATCAGTTTTTGAAAGAATAGCCGACTGAAATCCAATCGCTTGATCAAATGCACGCGCAACGGCAAGGGATTCTTGGCCAGTCATCGCATCTAATACGAGCAACTTTTGCTTTGGCTGCAACTCACGATCAATCGCTTGTAACTCTTGCAGCATTGGGCTATCAACATGCAATCGCCCTGCCGTATCGAGCAGCATAATTTCATATCGATTATCTCTCCAATAACGCTGAATTTCTAATGCAGCCTCAAGCGGATCTGTTGATTGCGCTCGATAAAAATCTACGCCTGCTTGTCCCGCCACCACTTGCAATTGATCAACTGCCGCTGGACGATAAAAGTCTACGGATGCTACTAAAATACGTCGCGATTTATTTCGTTTTTCTGCTTCTTTTTTCAAAAAATAGGCAAGTTTTGCAATGGTGGTTGTTTTACCCGATCCCTGCAATCCCATTACCATCAGAGCCGAAGGAATCGTTACTGAAAACGAACGGTTATCATCACCACCTAAAAATGTAAGCAATTTATCATTTACTACTTTTAATAATTGCTCTTGCGGCTTTAAGCTTCCAATCAATTTTTTACCCACAAGCTCATCGCTTACCGACTGCGTAAATTGTTCAACCAAATCATACGGCACATCAGCAGAAAGCAACGCATCTTTTACTTGCGCAATCGCTTCATCTACCGATGCTTGATCGAGTGTTTTTTTACCGGAAAAAGATGAAAAAATAGAAGAGAATTTTTGTGATAAAAAATCAAACATGCTGCAATATCCTTATATCATTGTAAAACCGTTACAGAAGTTAGTATAGCATGATCTGATTGCAGTGAAAACTGTTGATCACTCCGCTCTTTCTTGACTTTAACGCAAGAATATTTAGGCTGATGCAGAATCATAACTAGCTCCATCACCCCCTTCAATCGGCATATTCAAATGGCAAAAAAAGAATTTTATCTCACACAAGAAACTCCTACTTCAGTCCTTGTAGCAGTAGATGCCCCGGGTAATCGCACGGTATATATGGATTCTTATTTTGAAGAATTCGTAAATTTAGCAAAAACAGCAGGATACCCCCCTGAAAACATGATCATTATAAAGTTACGTGATATCGATTCCGGTAATTTTTTTAGCAAAGGGAAGCTCCAAGAAATTAAGGATATGATCCAAGAAGTGGACGCCGAAAAAGTAATTATCTCAGAGCGCTTATCTCCGATGCAAACTCGTAATTTAGAAGATTTTTTAGAATGCTCTGTAGTCGATCGCACCGATCTTATTTTGGACATTTTTGAAAAAGCAGCCCTTTCATCTGAAGGTAAAACGCAAGTTGCTATTGCTCGGCTCCAACACAAAAAATCACGGCTTGCTGGCAAGGGAGTGCATCTTGATCAGCAAACGGGTGTTACTGGTCTGCGCGGTGGAGCCGGTGAAAAAGCAAAAGAACGAGAGCGGCGCCACATTGAAAATCATATCCTTAAAATGAAGCGGAGCTTAGAAAATATTCAAAATTCACGCACAGTTCAGCGCAAACAGCGCCTTGAAAACAAAGTACCAATCATCTGCTTAATTGGATATACCAACGCTGGAAAGTCTACCATTTTAAATGCACTCACTAAAAGTGATGTGCTTGCAGAAGACAAACTGTTTGCCACGTTGGATACCACTACTCGCGCACTCTTTATTAATGGCACGCAAAAGGGAGTAATTTCCGACACCGTTGGCTTTATTCAGCAATTGCCTCACCATCTTATAGAAGCATTCAAATCAACCCTTTCTGAATTACAATTTGCAGACCTGCTTTTGCACGTTATTGATGCATCTGATCCCAATTGGAAAAGCCATATTGCCATTGTGCATGAAATTTTGCTCTCATTAGGTGTTGAAAAAAAGATGCTGTACGTGTTTAACAAAATAGATAAAGTGCATGATATGGATGAGCTCAAAATACAAGCACAAGAATTTCAACCCCACGTATTTATCTCGGCAAAGAAAAAAGAAAACATAAAACCACTCATTGCTTACCTGAAAGATTGGAACCCAACCCCACAAACTCCCAAGAAAAAAAATGAAAATTAAACTTTTATCGTTTTTTTTTATTACAATACTTTCTTTCCACTCTAATTATGGTGCAATGAGCGAGAAAGAGGCCGCAGAGACTGGCGCGGAATTACAGCAGAGTGCAGACAAAATGCGTGCAATAGCAGCACGAGCACAAGAACTACTCGCAAATATGCAGCGCCTCCTTGATGCCGAGCAAGAAAGAATAGATGAAGAAAATGAAAAGCTCGGGGAGTGAAATAAGTAAGGAGACGTTCGTGAAGCAAAAAACGATTCTTTTTTTACTATGTACGACATTCTTTCATTCAATCTTTAGCGCAGAAAATTCTCAATGCACTCCTGCCGATAAAAAAATACAACGACTCAAAAAAAACATTACCAAACTCTCCACTGCGCATCTCGAAAAACTCTTTATACTCGCTGCAGAAAGCATGAAAACTGAATTACATCTTCTCATGCAGGATCACCTTCTGGCATTCATAGCACTTAATACACGTCATGACTTTGAACGCACCGCTCAATTGACAGATGATCTATGGTTAATGCTCTTAGAGCGGCAACTCGATGAATTTTATGTATTAATCACGAATCACATTAAAGAACAGATCTATTTTTTAGAAACAGGCACATTTGAGCGCACACCTAATCCTTATCCGCCTGATTTACCTGATTTTGAAATGCCCGCTAAAAAATGGCACAAATTACCTTTTGCCCAATTTCTCAAAAAGCCGTCGCAACCGAATAGAAAATACTGAAATGGGCACGGAGCCGGCATATAAAAAGAGAGCGTGAAATCTATTCACTCATTTTACTTTTCTATAATTCTGTAGTATCACATTGAGCATCATTTCGTCACACAAAAAAGGATGATGCTCAATGAAACTATCTACAGCTTTTTTATACTCGCTGCTCTTTATTTCATCCCACGCTGCAGCCGACTCTGCTAACCAAACAGATGAACTTTCAGATGAATACCTCTTACTTGGTTCTCACTTTGAGCAAATAGGAAAACAAGAAAAAGCAGTCGAATTATATGAAAAAGCTATTAGCCTTAATGCTGAAAATCCTCGCGCTCTAACGCGCCTCGGTGGTATTTATTGCACACAGAAAAAAACAGATGATGCAATTACATTATTTGAACGCGCAATTGAACTCGGGCACTCCGATCATCGCCTTCATTTTGTATTAGGCCAATGTTACCAACAAAAAGAGGATTGGAGTAAGGCGGCCACGCAGTATAAACGCACCACTGAACTTGATCCAAACAATCTGAATGCATATTTATATGCCGGCGCTGCGTATGAAAAAACAAATCAAATCATTGCTGCAATCACTGCGTTCCATAAAGCAACACGTCTTGACCCGACAGTGTTTGAAGCGTGGCATCAGCTTGGAAATCTCTATCGCCACATCGAACGGCTGGAAGATGCTGTGCCCGCTTATCGCAAAGCAAAAGAGCTCCAACCTCACAATGCACATGTAACAATGGATCTTGCAAATGCACTCAATATGCTTAATCACAATGAAGAAGCATTAGAACTGTACAAAGCTATTGTTGAAAGTAATCCTGGCGCAATATCTGCTCTGTACAATTTTGGATTCACGCTTAAAAAAATGGGCAAACTTGAAGATGCTTTAAAGATTTACCAAGAAGTGCTCTCCAAAAAACCTGACTATGCGCCAGTGCATTTTAGCCTTTCATCTATTTACTTATCGCTTGGTGATTTTGAACGAGGGTTACCAGAATATGAATGGCGCTGGAAAGCGTATAATCAAAACGATCGAACTGATACTATTCCCCTCTGGAATGGTGAAAATCTTTCTGGTCGCACATTACTCGTATGCGCAGAACAAGGACTTGGCGACACGATTCAATTTGTGCGTTATTTAAAATTTCTGAAAGTGAAATATCCGAGTGCCACACTTATTATTGAAACGCAATCCGCACTTGCACACTTACTCCGCTTACAGCCCTATATCGATCATGTGATTGCGCGTAATACACAGCGTCCGCGCTGCGATTATCAAATTCCATTAATGAGCATTCCATTGCGCGTGCAAACACGCCTTGAAACAATTCCTGCAGACACCCCCTATCTTCAAGCGGATGAAAGCAGAGTTGCTTTTTGGAAAGAAAAACTTTCGCATGATACCAACTTCAAAATTGGCATTTGTTGGCAAGGCAATGCTCGATACTCAACGCTTGCATTGCGTAAAGCGGTTGCTGCAAAGTCACTTGCTTTACAATCGCTCAAACCGCTCACCGAGCTTGAAGGCGTTAGCATCTATTGTCTGCAAAAAGTCGATGGCCTTGATCAAATAACCGAATGCGATTTTAAAGATAAGCTGATAACGTTTGATGAAGAGTTTGATTCCAAACACGGATCATTCATTGATTCTGCCGCAGTAATGCAACAGCTTGATTTGGTAATCTCAGTTGATACCTCTCCATGCCATTTAGCTGCAGCGCAGGGAGTGCCTACTTGGATTGTGTTACCATTCCCTGCCGATTGGCGATGGTTTCTCGATCGATCAGATTCTCCCTGGTATCCTGCGGTTCGCCTCTTTAGGCAACCCACTGCCGGCGATTGGGATACTCCTATGGCAGAAGTTATTTCCGAACTCAAGAAAAAACTCTCTTGCCCGCAAGGCAAAACAGAAACATATATACCGCACGCAACCACTCCAGAACAACAACAATTTTTTGAACAACTAATCCACGCACTAGACTAACGTAAAGGATGAGAATGAAGCAGTCTCTCTACCTGGCAACCGCACTGATTTTTGCAATTCCTCTCTATGGACAAGATCTTGTCCCTCTGGAAGACCCAAGCGATATTCCAACGCAAGAAAATACACAAACCATCTCCTATGAAGATTACTTTAATCGAGGCACAGACGCATTGAGAAAAGGTGAGATTACGACTGCAATTTTCAATTTAGAAAAATCAAAACAACACAACCAACATCCTCCTCAAATTCATTTCAATCTCGGTATCGCATATGAGGCAAATGGTCAAATCGATGAAGCGATTGAGGCATTTAAAGATGCTATTTTACAACGCTTAGATTATCCAAGAGCGCACCACCAATTGGCAAAACTTCTTCAACGCAGAGGTTTAATCGAGCAAGCAATTGTGCACTATGAACAAGCGATACGATACGATGAAAGCCTTATCGATCCATGCCTTACCGTTGCACGGCTTTTATGCGAACAAGAGCGCTTTGACGATTCGCTTGAATATTTTGATCGCTACGTAAAGCAGCATACAACGGACGTAGGAGTACGTTTTGAATATGCAAATGCACTCAATACTGCATACCAGCCAGAAAAAGCGGTTGAAATCTATTTAGAATTATTAAAAGAGCGCCCGAATGATGCTGGCATTCTTTATAACACTGCATATACATTAAAAAAATTAGGGCGCATTCAAGACGCAATGCCTTACTATCAAGCAGCATTGGAAAAAAATCCGAATCATTCAGAAGCGCATTTTAGCCTCGGGCTTGCATACTTAGTAACCGGCGATTTTGCACGCGGGTGGCCTGAGTATGAGTGGCGCTGGCAACGAAACACACAACTTACTCCACGCAATTTTAATAAACCACAATGGGATGGAAGTTCACTTGATGGAAAAACAATTCTATTGCATGCAGAGCAAGGGCTTGGTGATACATTCCAATTCATTCGATATGCAAAACTGATTAAAGAGCAATACAACGCTACTATTATATTTGCTTCACAAAAGCCTCTTCATACCATTATGTCTCACTGCTGCCCCTCTATCGATCGCGTTGCTACGCTCGATGCAATTCCCGCAGCATTCGACGTACATGCCCCACTTCTTTCACTGCCTTTTATTCTCAAATCCGATGAACAAACAATTCCACGAAATATTCCCTACATCATTCCAAATGAAAAACTGGTTGAAGAGTGGAAAGAAAAGCTGGGCACAGATACGCAATTTAAAGTAGGAATCTGCTGGCAAGGAAACAGCAAATATAGCACGCCATTTTTACGATCAGTGGTCGCTGCAAAATCAATTGCGCTCAAGCAGCTTGCGCCATTAGGATCAGTTGAAAACGTCACATTCTACAGCTTGCAAAAAGAAAACGGCGTGGACCAACTCTCTCAACTACCTAAACAGTTTAAACTCGTTACGTTTGACGATACCTTTGATCAGGATAATGGTCGCTTTATGGATACCGCAGCGGTGATAAAAAATCTTGATTTAGTGATCACAATCGATACTTCCATTTGCCATCTTGCTGCTGCAATTGGTACACCTGTTTGGACCTTTATTCCAGAGCCACCCGATTGGCGATGGCTCCTTGATCGCACTGATACTCCATGGTATCCAAATATGCGCCTTTTCCGGCAAAAGACATCTGGCGATTGGGACAGCGTGATTGCTGAAGTTGCAACTGAACTCAGCTTACATATCGCTCAAAAGCAAACACCCGCACCCCACATCATCGAGACCACTCCCCCCGCAAAAGAAAACTCACTCTTGAACCAATTGCATAAAGAGCACGATCAACTCACTGTACAATTTAAAAAAAGAGCACAACAATTAAGCTCACTCAACGTTGCAGCTGATGACCCGCGATTTATTGCTGAATTGCGCAAACTCTATTTGATTACAGAGCTGCAAAAAAATGTAAATGAAAAAATTGCCACTCTCGAGGAGTCACGATGAAGCAGTGTGCATTTTATTTGTTATTGCTCCTCAGCGTCGCCCTCCACGCTGATCAAGACCATGCAACGCGCATTGCACAGCATGAAGCCCTGATCGCTCAAGAGCCAACTAACGGTGCACATCATTTTGCATTCGGGGACTATCTTGCATCTCTTGATCAGCAAGAATATTACGAAAAAGCATTCACTCATTTAAAAAAAGCTACTCAATTAGAACCGCGCAATTTACAATGGCTCTTTCGACATGGCACATTTGCATGCCGAATCGGACAAATACACGAATCAATTGAAGCATATAAAAAGGTCTTAACCCTGCATCCGGGATTAACCTCCGTACTCTATAATGCGGGATTCACGTTCAAAACTGCTGGGCAACTAGAGCTGGCCGCTCGTATCTATACACACATAATTGCGACAAACCCGGATTATGAGCCCGCTCGCCTTGGACTCGCATTTGCGCTTCTGGCGCAAGGCAAATACAAAGAGGGCTGGAAAAAGCATCTCTGGAATGTGCAAAAACAAGGAAAAGACTCTCCCGAATTGCGCGCCCTGATAGCCGATGGCGCACTAGAAGGCAAACGTATTTTACTCGTGCCAGAAGGCGGCCTAGGAGACACGCTCCAATTCGTTCGCTATGCACAACGCATCAAACAAATGGGAGCGTACGTCACCGTTGCGGTTCAACGCCCGTTGCTTGAACTTCTTTCTGAGTGCGACTACATAGATTCACTGGTAGCATTGGGTACTGCCATTCCTGCCTATGATGCACGCGCAACACTCATGAGCCTGCCTACCTTTTTTCAAGATAGTGAAAACACTCTCCCACAAAATATTCCCTATATTTTTCCAAACCAAGAACGAGTAGCCCACTGGAAAAAACAGTTACAAAATGATCACACATTTAAAATTGGCATTTGCTGGCAGCCCGATACGCATAACGACGTTTCACGACTCCCTATTGCACGACGCGGCATTCCACTTTCTTTTTTTAATACATTAGGATCCACTCCAGGCGTAACGCTTTATAGTTTGCAAAAGCATGAAGGACTGGATCAACTTACCGATCTGCCCAATCACGTAACCGTAAAAACATTTGATAACACGTTTGACGTAACACACGGAAGCTTTGTAGATAGCGCTGCCATAATGCAATCACTCGATTTAATTATTAGTACTGATACTGCAACTGCACATCTTGCGGGCGCAATGGGTAAAAAAGTATGGCTTTTGCTGCCATTCAATACCGACTGGCGCTGGCTTTTAAATAGATCCGATAGCCCATGGTATCCAACCATGCGCATTTTCCAACAAACTCAGCCATTCGATTGGGATTCAGTCATACATAATTTACACACCATTTTTTTTAATGAGGTATTTCATCAACACTCCTAAATAAGGAAATCGTAATGAAGCACATACGGTACTCCGCTTTTGTATTATTATTTTTTGTAGTAACTGTTGTCGCTGACGCACAAAAAGTTGTGGCCCCGGTATCAGTAGGAGAACTCTTTGATAAAATCACCATTTTAGAAATTAAAGTTGAACGCTTTACGAACGAAACACAACGAGCAAACGTTGCATTAGAGCTGAAGCTCCTTAATCAGACAGTTGCACAACACAAGTTACTTACCCCCTCCATTGAAACCTTGAAGCAAGAGCTTCTTGAAGTGAATAAAAAACTATGGGACATCGAAGATGCTATTCGCGCAAAAGAAGCACAAAAAGCATTTGATTCTGAATTTATAGAAATTTCCAGATCAGTCTATTTCACAAATGATGAACGCTGCCAAGTAAAACGTAAAATTAATATAGAAGCCGGCTCACAATTGATTGAAGAAAAGCAATACAGGAACCATGCATGAATCTCATTCCCCTTTTGCTGTGTTTATTCTCAAGCATAACGCATGCTCAGAATTATACTCATCAAGCATCCGTCGCTATTCAAGAAAAAAATGGTGATGCCGCAATCGCACTACTCAAAAAAGCTCTCCAAAAAAATCCCAGCGATAGCATAGCCCTTTTGCAAATAGCAACGGTGCAATTTCTTACCCATCACTATGAAACTGCTGCACACTATTATGAGAAAGCAATAGAGCTGAATCCGAGCAACGTCAATACTCGATATAACTGCGCAACGGCTTACAGTAGATGCGGAAATTTCTCGCGCGCTTTGACGCTCTATGAATACGTACATGAACGATTTCAAGATGATAAAACGCGCGGAGTTCTTTTCAAAATGTATGTGCGTTGCCAGCAATGGGATCAAGCCGCCCAATTACAAGCGCCATCGTTATGGTGGTATAATCAATATATTTTCGATAAAACAATACTGCTTGATTGCTGCAAGCCAGGAAATGGCCTGGGAGATGTAATACAGTTTATTCGATACGCACAAACCCTCACGCAAGCAGGTGCAAAAGTAGTCGTTAAAGCTCCTAAGCCACTTCATCCTCTTTTCAATCAATGCTCATTTATTCAAACACTCCTGGGCCCAGACGACACAACGCCCTCTCACGATTACGCATATGATATCTGCATCGCCTCATTACTGCTTACCACCAAAGAACGCATAGCAATGAATGCCCCACAAACTGCATACCTTTCTGCTGATCAAGAACTTGTAGCATTATGGAATAAAAACATATGCCAAGACGATGCATTTAAAATAGGAATCTGTTGGAATAGCAATTTGGTGCGGGATAATTTTACTGGTAACATAACTCCAAGCTCGCGCAGCATTTCGCTCCAAGAGCTTGCGCCACTCGCAAGCCCAGCTGTTTCGTTTTATAGTTTGCAAAAAGCATCCGAATCTATTGAAACGCCATTTCAGTTACACCAATACTCTCACGACTTTGATGATTCTCATGGCCGCTTCATGGATACTGCCGCACTCATTATGAACATGGATCTTATTATTACTGTTGATACCTCTATCGCACATTTGGCTGGGGCTCTTGGCAAAGAAGTGTGGGTGTTACTTTCATGCGAATCTGATTATCGTTGGTTTACCGATTCTGACTTTTCGCCACTTTATCCGAATATGAGACTCTTTCGGCAAAATGGCTATCGCCAATGGGACCATGTAATCAAAAAAGTAAATGAAGAACTACAAAATAAAATCAACTCTTCTGGGAGCCCTCATGAACCTAAGTAAAAAATTTTTATCTCTCCTTTCTCTTGCCACCCTTATTGCTTACGGGCAACCAGCTGATCACCTGATCACCAAAGGACGCATAGCACTTCAGCAAAAAAACAGAGGAGCTGCTCATGCCGCATTCTCACAAGCCGTTGAACAACATCCCGATAACCCTGATGCCCAATTTTATATGGGGGCATTTCACTACTATGCCAACGAAGGCAATCTGGCGCTCCCCTATTTAAAGCGCTGCCACGAACTCAGCCCTGAACAGGCTCAGTATTTAAACGCCTATGCCACCGTTGCCAATCATGTAGGGCAATTCAATTTAGCGCGAGATATCATAGAATCACAATATGGCGCAGAGCCTCGTGATGCAGGAATGCGCACCAAACTACTGCCAATCTATATTCGTAATCGCGATTGGTATTACGCTTCAAAACTCTGCAACGTTTCTGATTTGTGGTGGCACAACGAAACTATTACCAATCAATCAGTGCTTCTTGATGTAAGCTCGCAATGGAATGGGCATGGCGATGTGTTTCAAATCATACGGTATGCCAAACATCTACACGCAGCAGGCGCACGAGTAACGGTCTACGTTCGTCCCGAGCTTGTTGCGCTCCTTTCACTCTGCCCATATATAGAGCAAGCAATCTCAACCACTCATCAAAAACCCACGCTCACAAAAGAATACACACTCACCGCCGATCGTTTTATTCTTGCAACGCATGAGACAACGCACACTCCATCTAAAGATATTCCATACCTATTTGCCGATGAAACGCTTTGCAATAAATGGCAAACGCGCCTTGCATCATATAGAAACTTTAAAGTGGGCATCTGCTTTCAAAGCAGCACAATGAGAGACTATTTTTCTAACACATCAATCCTCGGCCCACGTGGAATGCATGGCAATCAAATCGTCCCCCTTTTAGACTCACCAGGCGTAAGCTTTTTTAGTTTACACCCTGCAAACGAACCAGAAGCAAAGCAACTCTGCGCACATAATACCTTCCACGTTTTTGATGATCTTGACGTTGGCCATGGTGCATTTATGGATAGTGCTGCACTCATCAAACAGCTTGATTTGGTAATCACTGTAGATACCTCTATTGCTCATTTAGCAGGAGCCCTTGGAGTGCCTGTATGGGTAATGATGCCGCATGCTACCGACTTTAGATGGTTGGGTGCAGATGAAAACTGCCCCTGGTATACAACCATGAAATTTTTCGTGCAAATGCAGCATGGCGAATGGGGTGAAGTTGTTGAGCGCGTTAAGCAAGCACTTGAAGACCGATAGACACAATAAATAAAAATTGTTAGATTTCGTCCAATTTACAACCACTGTTTTAACATCTTTGAGGAAGGACACCATGCAAAAAAAACTTTTTTTGTTTGCAATCGCATTTCTTTTAACTCCAACATTACAAGGCCGTATGCAGAAAACAATTACCGTTCTCGATAAAACGTTTGCCGTCAGCATCCCGCGAGAAAAAATAGAAGCCCGCATCAAAGAGCTCGGCACTAAAATTACAAAAGACTATAAAGATGCAGAACAACCACCCATCTTTATTGGCGTATTGCGTGGTGCATTTATGTTTCTCTCTGATTTGGTAAAAGAAGTTGATTTTCCTTGCGAAATTGATTTCCTGCAAGTATCAAGTTACGAAGGCACAACTCAATCGACTGGAACAATCACCCTTCTTAAAGCACTCAAAAGTGATATTTCCGGACGAGACGTAATTATCGTTGAAGATATCATTGATACTGGCTTATCGATTGCATACGTAAAAGATATGCTTCAAGCATCAAATCCTAAATCTATTCGAATTGCCTCACTACTTGATAAAAAACTTTCCAATCTTGATTTCAAAATAGACTACGTTGGTTTTGAAATTGCTCCTGAATTTGTAATTGGCTATGGCCTTGATTACAATCAATTGGGACGACATCTTCCTGATATTTATACCTTGATTAAATAAAGGAAACTATAAAGGAGAGTAGTATGTTTGATAAAATAGCACTGTATATTTCTGAATCATTCGGCGTTAATTTCATGACCATTCCCGATACAATCATGATGATTATTCGTGGAGTAATGGTTTATTTTGTAGGAGTAACGCTTGCGCGATTCAATAAAAAGTTAATAGGAGTACGCACTCCGTTTAACTTTCTTTTATTTATCATGCTCGGTTCTATATTTGCGCAAGCAATCATTGATGGAAGTTCTCTCATACCAATCCTTGGCACAATTATAGCTCTTTTCAGCCTCAACGGATTTATGACCATGCTTGCATACTCTTCTCCTGCTATTGAATCATTTATGAAAGGCAAACCTTCAGTACTTGTGAAAGATGGTGAAATTCAATGGGGAAAAATGAAAAGATACTTCATTACCGAACAAGAGCTTTTAAATGAACTTAATCGGCAACTTCACACTCAAAATTTAAACTCTATTGAATTTGCCTTCCTTGCAAGTGATGGTACCATCGTCTTTATTGAAAAAAATACGTAGCATGATACTGTTTAGCATTCCACTAACTATTATCATGAAGTCTATTGTACCAATCAAGCTCTCGACGTTTACGCTCTACCTCACTCATATCCAAATGTCCCGCTTCTGCTTTGCGACGCCGCGAATGCCGTCGTCTACGTTGCGCTCTACTTTCTTGCTCCCACTGCTGGACTATCGCTTCCATTCCAGAAACATCCCCCGCCTGATCTACTACAATTTCTTCAACCACTACCGGCTTTTCTACCGCTCCAGCACCATGATAATCGTCCGTGCCCTTTTTTGTGGCTGGTCCTTCTGGGCGTCTACCAATAAGGTCTTTCAATTCCTGCGTTGCAGCAAAATCCACAGCCTTTCTACTCCTTCTTGCACCAGCACTCAATAACATCTCAACTAACTCTTTATTGCCATGTTGCGCAGCAATCACCAATGCAGTCTCTTGATCATCATTAGCATGATTAAGATCAATTCCATCTTTGGCTAAAAGCAACTCAACCAATTCTTTCTCGTCTCTTCTAACCGCCCATATAAGTGCGCTATTCCCTTTAACATCCACTTCATTTATATCCTGAACTCCTGCCTTCAGAATTCGCTTTGCGTTATCATATCGACCAGCAAAAAGAGCATTGATAAGATGTTGAGCGGTGTAGGTCCGGGGTGCCGATCTTGCAGCTTGAGCAGCAGAGTCATCCTTGTTTCTCTTTCCAAACCAATTTCTAAAACCACCCGCAATATCACCACTCCATACAACACATCCAACAATAATTAAAAAAAACATATTTTTTTTATGCATACAGTCCTTTCATAGTTACGCTTTTAATCGTGATTCTGGGGGAAGAATGTCACTTTCCTCTGCGCCATCTTTTTTAATAATGCTAATACTTCCCGATGGTTCTAAATATGCAAACTCAACATCAGAAATATGCAATACTCCGCGCATACGTAAAATTGAATACAGCTCTTCTTTAGAAATATTTTGATGCTTAATTGCCTCTTGCAATATGGTGCCATCGTGCATGATCAACACTGGCTTTCCATTAATCAGCTGCTCCATAAAACGGCTCATCATAGAGACTTTCGTAATAACTCGCTCTGCAAACACGATCGTACTGATTACTACCATTGCGTATATCAAGGGAATTTCTCGGTAAAACATCGGATCACCAACTGCTGATCCAAGCGCAACAATAATAATCACTTCAAACGGACTGAGCATCCCCATACTCCGCTTATCCATCAAACGCACATTTGCAATTGCATAGAAAAACATAAACGCAGTACGAAACATAATTTCAAATAAATGCACCCACGCAAATGATGGTCCAATAAAAAGACGATACAGCTCATCTACTATCCAACTCATCTTATCTCCTTTGTTTATTTAATGCATATCATTCTATCTTGAATCAATATCAGCAAACAAGCATATGCCTCGGAGTGGGCAAAAAATCTAAAACCCTTTATACTATCCACTGCATACAACCCTTAGACTGAAAAAAGATATGACTACAAATATAGCTCTTAATGCTCCACAAAAAAAGGCAGTTGAACACGTTACCGGTCCACTTTTAGTAGTAGCGGGTGCGGGGTCGGGCAAAACGCGCGTAATCACTGCGCGCATTACCCATCTTATGATTGATCATGGTGTGCCCGCTCGTGAAATTATAGCGCTTACTTTTACTAATAAAGCTGCAAATGAAATGAAAGAGCGTATTGCTGGATTTATTGGATCAAATAAAGAGTTACCATTTGTTGGCACATTTCACTCCTATTGCGTACGTTTGCTGAAAGAAAATAGTGCCATTCTTGAAAATCCATTCGTCTCTATCTTAGATGAAGACGATAAGCGTAAACTGCTTTCTGGCATTCTCCATCGCGCAAATATGCATAAAGAGCTTTCTGCGCGACAGGCGGGCTACCAAATATCAAACGCAAAAAATAAGCTTACCGTCCTTTCAAAGCCAGCATCTGAACTTTTTGATCATCCCCTCTTGCCAGACATATACTCTGCATATGAAAAAGAAAAGCGAGAAAGTAAAACATTAGATTTCGATGATCTCCTTTTAGAAACAGTTCGTCTTTTTAAAAAAAATAAACAATTTAAAGAGCTGTTTCAAAATGGCATTCGTCACGTAATGGTAGATGAGTATCAAGATACCAACTTAGTACAGCATGAGCTTTTAAAGCAGATGTCTTTACGTAATAAAAAGCTTGTCCTTGATTCAATTTGCGCAGTAGGCGATGAAGATCAATCGATCTATGGATGGCGTGGCGCGACTGTTACTAACATGCTCAATTTCAAAAAAGATTTTACGGGCACAACGCGCATTGCCATTGAGCAAAATTATCGCTCAGTACAACCGATTTTAGAAACCGCTAATACCGTTATTAAAAATAATGCACAGCGCAATCCCAAAAAATTATGGTCTGAGCGCACCGGCACCAATCGCATAAAACTGCTTGCATGTATGTCTGAATACCAAGAGGCAGACGTAATTACGCAACTTGCATCCATTGCTCGCACGCAAGAAACTGCACCATCAATTGCCGTGCTCTATCGCACTCATTCGCAATCACGTGCTATTGAGGAAGCGTTTTTAAAACACGGCATTCCATATAAAATTATTGGCGGTTTGCAGTTTTACGAACGTAAAGAGGTAAAAGATCTTTTGGCATACCTTAAACTGATTGCCAACCCATTTGATCGTGCATCACTTTTTCGCATCCTCAATACTCCCGCACGTGGATTTGGTGCAAAGTTTGAAGAAAAACTCTATGCCATTATGGCAGAGCAGCCATTTCTAACGTTCAAGCAAGCATCCGAACACCTAATCAATGAACTGCCTCCTGCAAAGAAAAAAGCACTTACCGCATTCTTAAAAATCTTTGATGGCCTTGAACCAGAAAGTAAGCCACGTGATGCGGCTAATCATATTCTCAATCGCATTGAATACACTGCTTATTTGAAAAAAACGTATGAAGGCGATGATGCGCAAACTCGTATTGAAAATATAAATGAACTTCTCAATGCAATGAGCCACTTTGAATCAGAAAAAAATGCAACCATTTCTGCATTCTTAGACGACGTAGCACTCATGCAAGAAAAGCTGACTGCATCAGATGACCAAGAGCATAAAGTATTATTAATGACACTCCATGCAGCTAAAGGACTAGAATTTGATGTTGTAGTACTTGCCGGACTTGAAGAGGGAATCTTACCAACGTCTCGTGCGCTCTATGAAAATGATGACGCACTTGAAGAAGAACGACGCCTTTTTTACGTGGGCATTACTCGCGCAAAAAATTATCTTCTTTTTTCACACGCAAAATTTAGATATACCTATGGCCAAATGGTAGACCAATTGCCATCACAATTTTTAGACGAACTTCCCAAAAAGCATGTAATCCGTGATGATGCTGATTATTGGAATCAATCTCAAATACGCCATTTTTGCGCTGATTGGCTTGGCTATGAACAGCCAGAATTTAAAGCACGGCAAAATCAATTTGCCAGTTTGATCAAAGATAAAATTGATGCGCCAGGATCTGCGTCGGCCAGGAAGACTAAAAAAACTGCCACTCATCAAAAAACAAGCGTTAAAAAAAGCTTTACAAGTAACTCATCAGATGACGGCTTGAAAAAAAACCAACCAGTTCGTCACAAAACATTTGGGGTGGGATTAGTGCAAAGTGTTGAAAAAAAGAATGCAAATATCGTCGTCACCGTGAACTTTAAATCCGGTATTAAGAAAATAATGTCTCGCTTTTTACAAGTGGTCTAAATCATCACTTTTTCATATTCCGCAATGCATCCAATGCCGCATTAATTCGACTACTCGAAAGTGTAAGTTTCTGCGCAAGCGCTCTATCTTTAAAGCGGAGCGCATTACTATCCTGCATCATTGCGGCAATATCAGCATCTTTTGATAGCACCACGTCTTTGCCTACCACTTTGCCATTTGGCAAACGGACGCCATTTCCCGGGGTTACAAACAGACCGCTATCCGTCTTTACTACCATAAATTCTTTTGATTGCATGGTTGGATTTTCATCTACATATGGCCCCTGCCACTTATCTGGACGAGCTAAATTCATGGGGCCTACTTCTGAGCCGGTAAATGAGCCAACATTGAGAAAGTTGATGATATTTTGCTGGTTATCAAACCCAAGGATAGTGCACTCTTCATGAATTTTTTGAAAAATGTCCGTAAGCCGCTTTACTTCCTGCGTAATGATCGTACTTGATACCACATCTGATCGATAAAAAAAATTTACAAACGTAACAACCAATAACCCAAGAATTACGCCACCAGTACCAATACTAATAGCTATTCGCCCTTGCCGTTTCATGCGCGCCCCTTTGCTCTTACTTTATTTATAATCAAGCAACATTGCTTTGCGCACATCGTACATAGTTTGCTCAGCTACATGCAAGGTTTTTTGAGTGCCCTGCAAAAGGACGTTCATCACGTAGTTAGGATCTTTGGCCAACTGCTCGCGCCGCTCTCGAATCGGTGCAATAAACGCATCGAGCAAATCAATCAAACGGCGCTTTAATTTCACATCGCCTAATCCACCTGCACGATACTGCTCTTTGAGGCGTTGCACCTCTGTTTTATCAGGATCAAACAGATCAAGATAGGTAAATACTACATTCCCTTCTACCTTACCCGGATCTTCAACTCGTAGATGATCAGGATCGGTATACATGCTCATTACCATCTTTTTGATCTCATCGGGAGACGCTCCCAACGCAATCGCATTGCCCGCAGACTTGCTCATTTTAGTGCCATCTGTACCCGGTAAGCGAGGCACATTAGAAATTAATGCTTTTGCTTCTTTTAATACATCGCACTTATAAATCCGATTAAAGCTACGCACGATTTCATTTGTTTGTTCAATCATGGGAAGCTGATCTTCGCCCACCGGCACAAGCGTACCTTGCACTACAGTAATATCTGCCGCTTGACTGACCGGATACATTAAAAATCCAGCTGGTAAACTACGCTCAAACTTACGATCTTTAATTTCTGTTTTTACCGTTGGATTACGTTCTAATCGGCTCACTGTTACTAAGTTTAAGTAAAGCACCGTCAACTCTGCAATTTGAGGAATCATTGATTGAATAAAAAAGGTGGTTTTTTGTGGATCCAATCCAATTGCTAAATAATCAAGGCCAACTTCAAGCACATTTTTTCTAATTTTTTCAGGATTTTCAAAATTATCCGTTAATGCTTGAACATCTGCAATCATCACGTACTGCTGGTATTTTTCTTGCAGTTCTAGTCTATTTGCTAACGATCCAACATAATGCCCCAAATGGAGTGGGCCGGTTGGGCGATCTCCGGTTAGAACAATTTCTTTTTTTTTCATACTATACCTTTACATTAATCCCCCCGTTCGCCCTGAGCGTGTCGAAGGGTTTATACATATTATCAAGCTCAAAACTTTGAACTTACGACAAACGAAAAAATCAAATTCAATAGTCTTGCAACATTTGACCGTTCGAAACCCTTCGACACGCTCAGGGCGAACGGAAGAAGAAATTTTCTTATATCTAAAATAGTTTCAATCTATTTTGGGGTTCGAATTCAACACGCACCCTATTACAATAGCTGAAAAAACAAGAAAAATCTCCCCTCTCATTGCACCGAAAATGCACATCATGTAGCATCAAATAACGTATTGATCAAAAGGAGTAATCACTATGGCACCATTTATGAGTCAGATCACACAAACCATTTCTACCCTCTGGATGCTCACCACCTGGGCAGACATGGCAGAAATAGGTATCATTTCTTCTTGCGTTTACTACGCATCGTTATGGCTAAAAAAAGACCGCGATAAAAATTTACTCGGCTACTTCTACGCCTACCTTTTTCTCATATTCGCTACTCATAGCCTACAGCTCACTACTCTTTCATCACTCTGCCTTTTATTCTCCCCCGCAATAATCATGCTCTTTATGCTCATGCACCAAGAGCTCTTGCAGCATAATTTCGTAGCATTAAAAAACGTAACCGTTTCCACTCATACAAATAACGCAGACTGGCTTTCAACTATAATGAAAGCAACCTTAACCATGCTCGCGCATAATAAAAACATAATGATACTTATTGAACACACTGATGCATTAGCATCACATACAACTATCAATGATCCACTCGATGTGCCGATCACATCAGGCATTATCACCCTTCTTTTTAATGCACTCTATAGTTCCGAATATTTCTGCTGGATTTCAAGCAATGGAATATTGCGCGGTATCAATACCACGTTTAAAGCCAGCTGGCATCCCGGCGCATATCAAACAAATAATGCATGGGTGGATGATGCGGTAGCATATACTTCTAAAACAGATTGCCTCATTCTTCATGCAGATGCAAAAACGCATCAATACAGCATTGCCCATAATGGAATAATCACCGAGTGTCTTAGTATGGAACAAGCGCATCAACTGATTAAAAAATGTATTAATTATAAAGTGCCTATCGCAAAAAAAGGATACAGTCATGGAATCCCAAAGCAGGAGAGCTTCTCGCAACATTCCACTTAAAGTAATATCATTACTTCTTGGATTCACGTTTTGGTATATTTTTGGTAATTCCCATACCACTACTGCTTGGATTACGATTCCACTCTGTTTTTATAACATTCCCAAACAAACCACCATTAAAGCTCCCGAATCATTATCAGTAAAAGTTACTGGTAAGCGATCTCATCTGCGAACCCTTGATACAAATGAGCTTGCCATTCACGTAAATACCGAAAAACTCCATGCTGGAAAAAACTTACTTTCAATTGCGCCCGAAACAATCTTTTTACCCGAATCGATTAAGCTGGTAGACTATTGCCCATCTAATCCTACCGTTGAACTTATTAAAAAGGCATAGGGCATACTGTTAGCATGAGCACTCTTTTTGGCACCGATGGCATCCGAGGCACAATTGGCACCCCGCCATTCACTACAGACGATACAGTCCGCCTTGGATCTGCAATCGGCACATGGATCGTATCTACGTATGGTGAAAATGCACACATACTCATCGCGCACGATACACGCCAATCGGCAGACTGGCTTACTAACGGATTATCTGCAGGATTATTGCTTTCCCCTCTTACTGTTCATTTGGCAGGAGTGCTCCCAACGCCAGCCATTTCTCATCTGCTGAAAGACAATAATCAATTTGATTGCGGCATTGTATTATCAGCATCACACAATCCCTATCACGATAACGGTATAAAGGTTGTGAGTCGCACTCAAGGAAAACTAACTCAATCGCAAGAGCAATCAATCAGCGCGCTGTATCAAAAAAATCGTACTCCTTCATATCGTACATTTGGATCGGTAGTATTTTTTGAAAAAGCATCTGAGCAATATGTTGCAGCATTATGCAAGCAATTTAAAGCATTACAGCTTCAAGGTCGCACTCTTGTATTAGATTGTGCCAATGGCGCCACATCCACAGTTGCACCCCATATATTTTCTCTATTGGGCGCGCAGGTGATTCCCATTAATGCCCACCCCACCGGCACCAACATTAATGAACAATGCGGAGCGCTCTACCCGCAATCATTACAAAAAGCGGTTATTGAACATGGTGCCGATTTTGGATGTGCATTTGATGGTGATGGTGATCGCGTTATGTTAGTAAATCAACAGGGCGAACTGAAAAATGGTGACGATATGCTTGCGCTCTTAAGCAATCACCCTGCTTACGCATCACAGCGCACCATAGTTGGAACCGTAATGTCTAACCAAGGGATTGAGCAGTATTTAAAGTTAAACGGCAAACAGCTCATACGTACCGCCGTAGGGGATCGATGGATTAGCGAGTATCTGAAAAAAAATGATCTTCTTTTAGGCGGCGAACAATCCGGACACGTTATTTTGCACGACATTTTGCCAACCGGGGATGGGATTGCAACTGCCCTGCGCACACTCGAGAGCATCATGCATACTGACAACTGGAATATGAAAACGTTTAACCGATATCCTCAAACCTTAATCAATATTCCTGTGGCACGTAAAAAGGATTTGAAAGAACCGTCAATTGCAGCTATCATAACAAAATATGAATCTCAACTTGATTCCGGAAGAATACACGTACGATATTCAGGAACAGAAAATCTGTTACGAGTAATGGTAGAAGATCGTGAGACCACTACAACTCATCGTCTGTGCGATCATCTTGCCACCGCTTTAAAAAAAGAATTGCAATAAGAGGGACCACGCTATGGCGCGCAAAGATGGTTTTTTTGAATCGATAGGCCACTATTTTACTAAAGCATTTTTTAATGGCTTATTAGCCATCCTCCCATTCACGCTCACGCTTGGCCTTTTTATGGTCTCAGCACGCCTCATTATTAATTGGCTCAAGCCGGTACAAGAATTCATTGGCCACCCTATCGAATTTTTAGCAAACATTCCCTACAAAGTATTTGCTAACCAAATTTTCTTGCTGCTCTTTGGAATCGTCTTTTTTGGAATGTTTATCCGAACAGTCGTACTGCGCAATCTTATCCAGCAATTAGAAACAGTCTTTTTTAAAATACCGCTTATTCGCCCCGTATATTCCGGAATCAAACAACTCGTACATGCATTTTCAGTGCAAGATAAAATCACATTTAAAAAAGTGGTATTGGTTGAATTCCCCCGTAAAGGAATCTACAGTCTTGGATTTTTAACGAGTGAATTACCGCACAGTTTAGCACCCAATAACGATGAAAAATTTTTCAACATTTTCATCCCAACCACTCCAAACCCAACCAGCGGATATTTTGTAATTCTTTCAGAGCAAAACTTCCAATCGGTAAACCTTACTCGTCAAGAAGCAATGGCACTCATCATATCGGGTGGCATTATTCAGCCGGAACGATTCATGGAGCTTCCATCGGAAACTGACCAGTAACATCATTAATTGAGTTACGTAACTTGCGCACCAATTGCTTTAAATGCTCTGGCAGACTTTCAACCTGCTGAAAAAGATCCGTATAACTCATGTGAAATTCATTAGGTTCTGTGAACAAAAATTTATCTGAGCCATATTAGCGCTCCTACAATATGTAAAAAAGATAAATACGACTGGGCAAGCTTCTCATATCGTGAAAATATTCTTCTAAAATGCTTTATCTTGCCAAAGAAGCACTCAA
>JAJCZE010000004.1 GCA_029262555.1 Candidatus Babelota bacterium
CCCTATCAAACTGAACTACCTGAAACTCATCTCCGGTCCCCCCTGTTAAACCACTACCTCCAACTGCAATATAGGTACCAACTGAAGACCAATCTACTGAGCTGACCGTCCCTGCGGTGCCCAATACTCCCGCTACACTGCTTACAGTTCCTGCCACCCTATCAAAATGAACTACCTGAAACTCATCTCCGGTCCCCCCTGTTAAACCAGCACCTCCGACTGCAATATAGGTGCCATCTGGAGACCAGCTTACTGATCGAGCAGACCCTGCTAATATTCCCGCTACGCCGCTTACAGTTCGGGCCACCCCGTCGAACTGTAATATCTGTACTGAATCCCCGGTCCCCCCTGTTAAACTACTACCTCCGACTGCAACATACTTGCCATCTGGAGACCAATCTACGGAGTTAATCAATCCTGACAATGCTCCCGCTACACTTTGAGTTGGATCGAGCGTGCCTTCCAGTAATATTCCATAGGGCACGGTAAAGCCAGATGCATTTGTTTGCGTATTTGCAGATTCAGAGTCAATAATTTTTGTACACCCTTCCGATCCGCGTAACGCAAAGCCAGCAATAAGTGAACTTGATCCTGTAACCGATAATGCTTGCGTAGAGTTTGCAATACATCTTTCAAAAATATTTCCATAACCATTCGTTGAAGCAAATCCAAATACGGTCGTTGAATCAATATCCGTATTGCCTTCACCCGTACTTAAAGCTTTACAGTTTTCAAAACAGTTGGTAGTCGATGAAATTAAATCAAATCCAGCATGCGTATTACAATTGGCGATACAATCTTTCACGGTGATGTTGTGCGAATTATCAAGTTCAAGCCCGGTAGTATTAAGGGTCATTTCACAGTTTTCAATCAAACCGCCGGTAACATTATCAAAATTAATACCGCGAATTGCATTTTTAACTACTACGCCTTCAAGCGTTACGTTCGTCGTGCCACCATTTACTAAAATCGCATCTGTAGATCCTTCAACTACACCGTTGCGAATTGTAATCTGATCAAGCCCACCATTAACAATAACACCACTTGTTACCCGATAGTTATTCAAATCAATATCAATATTAGAAGCAGCAATCGTTATTGCACCCGAAATTTCATTATCAAGACAATAAATTCCAGAGCTAGAAATTGTGCCTGCACTGCCTACTGGCGTTGGAGCGCAAGAAGCATTATCAATTAAACTTTCAATCACATCCTGTTGCGATTGAATATGACATACTTTAAACAACGTTTGCCGTATCAGCATTGAAATATCATTTGGAGTGCACAATGGATCGCATCCATCTAAAGAGATATTTTGTGTGTCACCAGGCGATTGACCAAAAAGCTGATTAAATGTGTTTGTTCCAAATTGATAATTGCTTCCAACAATCGGTTTATCTTTTGCAGTAGCTAAAGGATTATTAAATGCAGTATTTCCTATGATCATATTTGCAATACTTGATCCAGAAATACCCACTCCATTAGGAAACTGGTTTCCTGAATTGCAATAGACCATATTTCCTTTAATAACGTTTTTTGAAGGAAACTGAAGACCAGTCATAATTTGAAATAAATCACCACTGCCACCAGTAATACCCACACCACCAACTGCAATATACTGCCCATCAGGAGACCACTTTGTATCAGAAATAAAACTTGACACTCCAAGATCGCCATCTCTCACCTGCAAGGTCTGGGCGGCTCTATCAAACTCCAGAATTTGAAAATCATCCCCAGTACCACTTCCAATGGAAGACCCACCAACTGCAATATACTGCCCATCGGGAGACCAATCTGCCGAATAGATAGTACCAGTTGTTACAAGGTCACCAACAATATTTGTTAAAGTCTCGGCATCCCGATCATGCTGAAAGACCTCTACTCCATTCCCTTCTGACGTAATAATATTTGCACCACCAGCAACCAAATAATGCCCATCAGGAGACCAATCAACACTTCTTATATCTGCAAAAGATCCGAGTTCAGAAATAAAAGGAAAAATAAATGCTCCTGTGGTTGGATTCATTTCAATAACATAGAGTTGCGTGCCAGACCCAGTTGAAGTACCGATTGCCACATAGCGCCCATCAGGAGTGAATGATACGGCATTAACCCTATTAAATCCACCAGCAGTCTTTTCAAGCTCTCCTGAAGTACGATCGAACAAATAAGTAACAAAGCCATCATCGCCAGCTACTGCTATAAATCGCTCATCAAAAGACCATGCGATATCTTGTTGGTTTCCGGTAGTAACACTTACTGAGCTAAACAAATTCAGCTCCCTTGCTACTTTATCAAAAGCATACACCTGCAGTTCACCTGAAAATTGTAACGCCAAGTATTCACCGCTTGGAGACCACGCAATTCTATTTACTAGACCCGATGTGATTAATGCTTTTGTTAAACTCGAAAAATCCCCTCGCTCTCTATCGAATGAATATATTTGCACTAGCGTTGGGATAAGATCATCGCGCCCCGCTTCTTTTGCAACAATACTCGATCCAGACACAGCAACATATTTACCATCAGAAGACCAATCCACACCGAGAACCATTCCAAATCCAAGTGCACCGGTTACACTTTGAGTCGAATCGAGTGCGCCCTCCAGTAATATTCCATACGGCACGGTAAAACCTGATGCATTTGTCTGCGTATTTGCAGATTCAGAATCGATAATTTTGGTGCATCCTTCTGATCCGCGCAATGCAAAACCAGCAATAAGTGAACTTGATCCAGTAACCGATAATGCTTGCGTAGAGTTGGCAATACAGCGTTCAAAAATGTTGCCATATCCATTCGTTGAAGCAAATCCAAACACCGTGGTTGTATCAATGTCTGTATTGCCTTCACCCGTACTTAATGCCTTACAGTTTTCAATCAAGCACGTTGTGCTTGAGATTAAATCAAATCCAGCGCGAGTGTTACAATTTGCTATCGAATTATCGATCGTAATCTTATGGGAATTATCAAGCTCGATACCAGTAGTATTAAGCGTCATTTCACAATTTTTAATTATGCCACCCGTAACGTTGTCAAAGTTAATACCGCGAATTGCACCCTCAACACGCATATTATCAAGCGTAATTGAAGAGCATCCTGCATTAGCAATAATACCATCATTGGTTGCCTCAATTGTACCATTCATGATCGTAATATTATTCAAAGCGCCGTTGATAATAATACCATTTGCTGCAGTAATCGTATGGCCATTTAAATCAAAAGTTACATCAGATACTTCAATCGTTACTGAATTATCAAGTTCATCAGACAATTGATAAAATCCTGGACTATCAATGGTTGTAAATACAAGACGTGCTTGAATCGTGCTCAATGAAAACAGACTAATAATTGTGACTATTCTCAATAATTTCATACTACCCTACCGTCTCCCCGTTCGCCCTGAGCTTGTCGAAGGGTTTCGAACGAAAAAAATTGAACCCATTCGTATCCTTCGACAAGCTCTGGACGAACGGAAATTACAATACACTCTTTTTTTAATGTCTGCATACTCACTCATCACTTACGAAACAAAGACATTTGCAAATGGATTCACCACAGTAGCCGTTGGTGGATTTGCAAGCGCCACCCCTTGTTCTGTTCCTAAACCTTGTAAATCATACTTAATAGTATTTGCGATATTATGCGCAAAGTTTGAATACACCATAGAAAGATTTGCAACCGTAGTTACATCATCTTCAACCGCTTTTCCAGCGATACCGCCAGATCCGCCACCCGCGCCGGCAGCACCAGTGTTTCGAATAGTGCAATTTCTCAGTACCGTATCAATCGCAGTACTCACAATAAAGACACCATGTCCGCCACTACCAGTAGTAGTCGCACCATCGCCACCATTTCCCGTAAAAAGAATTGTAGTATCAGTTACTTCCGTCTCTGTAGCAGCACCTTCCACTGAAATTCCATGACCGCCATCGCCACCCGTAGTAGTGCCATTACCACCATTACCGGTTGAGATAAAGCAATTTCTAATCACTACGTTATTAGCACTTGTTCCTACAACAATGCCATCACCGGCAGCAGTTCCGGTAGCACCAGTACTTTCGCCCGAACCACTTTTAATCGTTGAATTGAATATTTGAGAATCATTCCCAAGCACTTCAATACCATCCCTACCAACCACCCCATCCGCAGCTGTATCAGCACAAATAATTAAGACATTATTAATTTTTGCTCGATCAGATAGTGAACCAATACTTATTGCTGCAAGTGGTGCGGAAGTTGGAGCTGCTGGAGTAACGTTACCACCTTGCACTAAAACATCATCTGAACTAATAGAAATCGTACCGGTTAAACATCTACGATTAAGATCGAGAGCAACGCAATTCGCTGTAATTGAAATATCAGCAGTCACATCCTCAGCGAGGCAATAATTCCCAGAAATTGAAAGCGTTATTGCTCCCCCCAAGACATCCGCAGAAGTAAGCACTATTGGGCCACATCCTTCAAGTGCATCAACTTTGCTCTCAAGCACATCAAGCTGCGAATCCATCTCACATACTTTGCTTTCGATGATATCAACCGTATTATCAATTACATCTTCTTTACTTTCAATTACGTCCTGCTGTGATTCAATATGGCATGTTTTTGAAAGTGTTTCATTCACGCTTGATTCAATCTGATCTTCTTTGGATTCAATGACATCCAGCTGCGAATCAATTTCACAAACCTTGCTTTCTATGAGATCAACAGTGTTATCAATCACGTCCTCTTTCGATTCAATGACATCCAACTGCGATGCATTACTTTCGCTTATAATTCCATCAACGATGCTTTCGATCACGTCCTGCTGCGATTCGATATCGCATACTTTGGATAGTGTTTCATTCACGCTTGATTCGATCAGATCTTCTTTGGATTCAATAACATCCAACTGGGAATCCATTTCGCAGACTTTACTTTCTATGAGATCAACAGTGTTATCAATCACGTCCTCTTTCGATTCAATGACATCCAACTGCGATGCATTACTTTCGCTTATAATTCCATCAACGATGCTTTCAATTACGTCTTGCTGTGATTCGATATCGCATACTTTGGATAGTGTTTCATTCACGCTTGCTTCGATCAGGTCTTCTTTGGATTCAATAACATCCAACTGGGAATCCATTTCGCAGACTTTACTTTCGATGAGATCAACAGTGTTATCAATCACGTCCTCTTTCGATTCAATGACATCCAACTGCGATGCATTACTTTCGCTTATAATTCCATCAACGATGCTTTCGATTACGTCCTGCTGCGATTCAATTCCACACACTTTGGAAAGTGTTTCATTCACGCTTGCTTCGATCAGATCTTCTTTTGACTCAATAACATCAAGCTGGGAATCCATTTCGCAGACTTTACTTTCGATGAGATCAACAGTGTTATCAATCACGTCCTCTTTCGATTCAATGACATCCAACTGCGAATCAATTTCACACAGCTTGCTTTCAAGCACATCAAAATTAAGCGTATCGAGCTTACTTAAAACTTCATCAGTCACTGAGTCTACTACGCACAATTTACTTTCAATCACATCGAGCTGAGACTCAGCAAAGATATCAACCTTACTCAATAAAATATCTATTGATGAATCAATAACGCATACCTTGCTTTCAACAATTTCAATTACGGAAAGTGATTCATCACAATTCAGGCTATCTACTTTGCTTTCAATTACGTCTTGCTGCGATTCAATATCGCACACTTTGGATAGTGTTTCATTCACGCTTGATTCGATCAGATCTTCTTTGGATTCAATCACGTCCAATTGTGATGCATCACTTTCAACTGTTATATTTTCAACCAAGCTTTCTATTACATCGAGTTGAGAGTCCATTTCGCAGACTTTGCTTTCGATTATGTCTTCTTTGGATTCAATCACGTCCAATTGAGAGGCATCGCTTTCAACTGCGATATTTTCAACTAAACTTTCAATCACGTCGAGCTGCGAATCGATTTCGCACACCTTGCTCTCGATTATGTCTTCTTTTGATTCAATTACGTCCAATTGAGAGGCATCGCTTTCAAGCGCAATGTTCTCAACTAAACTTTCTATTACATCAAGTTGAGAGTCCATTTCACAAACTTTACTCTCAATAATATCAACAGTTCTGCCAATCAATTTATTGATCCCCCAAAGCGATTGCCCTGGGACAACTGGCCCAACTTCAGCGAATATAACAGTAGAAATAAAAAGGCATATTAATACAGAATAGATTTTGTGAACAGTACGATTCATTACTACTCCTACCAGGCGCACGCACTACAATCTTTTAATGCACACTACTTCAGCTGGTAGGAAAGTCAAGAGCCTTAATTTCGCCCCCGAGAGCTTTATTTTAAATTTTTTATAGCAGAAACCAACGCTTTCACGTCTTGCAATTGCGTATAGCAATAAAAGCTCGCTCGCACGGCAGCATCATATCCAAGCAATCGAGCAAGTGGCTGTGCGCAGAAGTGCCCTGCTCGAACGGCAATGTTTTTTGTATCAAGATACGCAGCTACATCATGAGCATGCATACCATCTACAGTAAACGTAATCATACGACCTTCTTTTTTGAGTACATCCAGGGGGCCATACAGAGTTACATGAGGCATTTTTTCAAATTCAGTAATTGCATACTCCGTAAGAGCTGCTTCATGATCTTGCAACTGATCGAATGGCACATTCTTATTTAAATACTCAATAGCTACATGCAATCCAATCGCTTGCACAAGCGATGGGCTTCCTGCTTCAAATTTTTCCGGCGCATCTGCAAGTGAGTGTGCATCCCACGTTACTTCACGAACAGCGCCCCCACCCAAGCAAAATGGTTGCACCTCATCTTGCATTTCTTTTTTAATATACAGCACTCCGATACCAGTAGGCCCCATCATTTTATGGCCTGAAAACACAAGAAAATCACACCCTATTTCTTTTACATCAACTTTTTTGTGTGGCACTGACTGGCACGCATCAACTAATACCCGCGCACCCACAGCGTGTGCCATCTTAGTGATAGCTGTTACATCAACTGGCGTACCAATTACATTTGATTCATGCGTAATAGCAACAAACTTAACGCCGTGTGTAATTTTTTCTTGAGCCGCATCCATATCGAGCATGCCATTTTTTAAGAGTGGAATAAAAACAAGTTCAGCACCCGTCTCTTTTGCAACGCGCTGCCATGGCAATAAATTTGCATGATGCTCAAGATGAGAAAGTACGATCTTATCACCCTTTTTCACATGATCACGCGCCCATCCTTGGGCAATATAATTAATGCCTTCTGTAGCTCCGCGCACAAATACTATTTCTTGTGGCGTTGCGTCAATAAAACTCGCCACTGCTTTACGTGCATTTTCATATTCTTGCGTAGCCTGTTCGGCCAATGCATAAATACCCCGTCCAGGATTAGCCATAGATTTTGTATATGCAGCACTTACTACATCAATTACTTGTTGAGGCTTTTGCGTAGTAGAAGCACTATCAAGATAGGAAATGTCTTGAGACATCAAAAGGGGGAAATCTTTTTTTAATTCTTTCATATTCTCAACTTATGGTAAGAAGGGTCTGCTTCATTTGGCCTATCGAATATAAATCATCTAAAAATGCATGCAATAACATTGCTTTCACTTTCTCTTCATTCATACCACGAGCATATAAATATTCTCGCTGTTCGTCGTCTATCTGGCCAATAGCACTTCCATGGCCGCACTGCACATCATCTGCCTGCACCTGCAAACTCGGGTGCGCATAGGCATATGCAGCATCACTCATAAGCATCGCTTTATGCGTTTGAAATGCTTCACTTTTTTGCGCAATTTTTTCTATCTCAATCATGCCATCGTATACTGAACGCGCAGAATCTTTTGCAATCACTTTCATAACACAATTACTTTTTGTAAAAGCAGCTTGATGCAATTGCATTGTCTTAATTTCTTGCTTTTGATCACCTGTAAGCTGTGCACCAAACCGCATATCAATCTCAGATTGCGGACCCTGCAACAAAGCATCAACTACTATTTTTATTTTTTTACCGCCATGCTGCCACTGCTCAAATCGAATCACACTGTCTTTGTGCGCCACGAAAGTAGTAGTACTACTTATTGCAGCGACGGTTGAAAAGCGCCTTTGATCGCAATACACAAGCTGCGCATTTTTTTTCACCGTGCACCTCAAACTGAATTCTAAAGAATCCTGCGTAAATTCACGATCGTCGATACAGGTTACGTGTGCACATGCACCCACAATAAGTTCAATCGAGTGCGCATTGGGCGCAACTTCTGAGAGCTTTATTTCTCGCGTACTATTGCATGTGATAACAACTGGCTTCATCCGATAGATCCTTCCATTTCATGCGCAATCAATCGATTAATTTCAACCGCATATTCCATCGGAAGCTCTTTTACAAACACATCAATAAAGCCATTTACAATCAAAGCGCGGGCCGCCTGCTCTGTAATTCCCCGACTTTGCAAATACTGCAGCTGCTCTTCACTCACCTTACTTACCGATGCTTCATGCCCGATATCAACCCGCTGCTCTTTTACATCAATGGTAGGATACGTATCAGTTTGGGATACATCATCAAATAAAAGTGCATCGCATTGAATGTTTGATTTTGAATGATGCGCACCTTTCGCAATTTTCAATAGTCCGCGATAGCTCGTACGGCCACCATCTTTACTTAACGATTTTGAAACCACATTGGAAGTAGTATGCGGCGCGAGATGAATAATTTTTGCACCCGCATCTTGATGCTGCCCTTTACCAGCAACCGCAATAGAAATCACTTGCCCTTGCGCATGCGTGCCTTTAAGCACAATGCAAGGATATTTCATGGTAACTTTACTGCCAAAATTACCATCAATCCATTCTACTTTTGCTCTTTCATGGGCCACTGCGCGTTTGGTCACTAAGTTATATACATTGCCAGACCAATTTTGAATTGTGGTATATCGAATATGCGCTCCGGGCAAAGCAATAAGCTCTACTACCGCACTATGCAAAGAATTTTTTTTGTATACGGGAGCACTACACCCCTCAACGTAATGCACGTAGCTATCCGGCTCTGCAATAATAAGCGTTCGCTCAAATTGGCCCATACTTTGTGCATTAATACGAAAATATGCTTGCAAAGGCATATCAATTTTAACACCGCGAGGCACATACACAAAACTTCCGCCGCTCCATACAGCTGAATTTAACGCAGCAAATTTATTATCATGCGAAGGGATAACTGTGCCAAAATATTTTTTGAATAGTTCTGAATGCTCTTTTAATGCAGTACTCATATCGCAAAAAATAACACCCTGATCGGCCCACTTTTTTTTCAGCTGCTTATAAATCACTTCTGATTCAAATTGCGCCCCAACACCCGCAAGCATGCTCCGCTCTGCTTGGGGAATACCAATGGCTTCAAACGTTTGTTTGATCTCTTCAGGTACTGTTTGCCACGTATTGCTTTGCGTTTCTACCGGCCTTACGTAATAATGCACATCATCATGATCCAACTCAGAAAGATCCGCACCCCATGTTGGCATTTTTTTTGCTTCAAAGAGCGCCAACGCTTTTAATCGTAAAGAAAGCATCCAAGACGGTTCATTTTTTTTCTCAGAAATATCTCGCACAATTTGAATACTCAGCCCTTTAGGAGCAGTATAAACGGCAGTATGATTATTTGCTTTTGAAATATCACTCATAGTAGATCTGCATACCCTGTTTTTTCAAGCTGGTGCACCAAATCTGCATCGCTTGATTGCACAATTTCCCCATTCACCAAAACATGAACACAATCCGGCGCAATATGCTCTAAAATTCTGTTATAATGCGTGATAATAAGAATGATCAGATCAGGATTTTCTGATTTTACTTTTTGCAATACAGTCGCTACAAGTTTAAGCGCATCAATATCCAGCCCTGAATCGATCTCATCTAAGATAACTACCTTTGGACGCGCAACTAAAAGCTGCAATAGTTCAAATCGCTTTCTTTCACCACCCGAAAACCCATCATTACAACTCCGTTCTAAAAACCAATGATCCATAGAAAGGATATCTAGATACTCTTTTACCTCTTGCATAAAGGCCGAAAGATCAAACGATTCTTTTGCATTCATTTGACGCATTTCTTTTAAAAGCGTAAAAACGCGCAAGCCTGGAATTGCAGGAGGCTGCTGAAATGATAAAAAAATTCCTTTTTGCGCGCGCTGATGAGCCGGAAGATTTATAAGCTCAATTCCATTAAACCGCAAAGAGCCCTGCATAATATCATATGCACTATTACCCATAATTGATTGTGCGAGCGTACTTTTTCCTGAACCGTTTGGTCCCATAATTGCATGGACCTGCCCTGAAGCAAATTCTAATGAAATGTTTTTTAAAATAGATTGATCATCTATGGAAACTGAAAAGTTTTGTATTGAGAGCATTGTTGTTTTAAACTTGTGTTATCGTTCGTATCCTTCGACAAGCTCAGGACGAACGGGAATGTAATAATTTCATTTGCTAATTACAGGCAGCACTTCTCATTAAAAATGATTTCTCACCATTTTTATAATTAATTTTAAATCCGTTCGTCCTGAGCCTGTCGAAGGATACGAACACCTTATAAACACACTCAATCATAGCATAAATAGGGGATTTTCATAGATTTTAGGTAACGATTCGAGCAAGCTCTTCAAGCGATATCACGCCCTCTTTCACCTTGCTAATGCCATCTTGCAAAAGAGTGGTCATTCCATCTTCAAGCGCTTGCGCATAAATTTCATCAAAAACCGGCTGATTTACAATTTGAGCACGTAATTCGGGAGTAACTACCAAAAACTCAAAAATGCCGATTCTTCCTCGATACCCCCTGCTATCGCACTGCCCACAGCCATTCGCATGAAACAGCGGCATATCATCAGGGATGCCAAGCCGTTTACACATATGATCATACGAAGCATCTCGCACTACCGGCTCCTTGCAATCAGTACACAGTTTACGTACGAGGCGCTGTGCAAGTACGCCACTTAAAGAAGCATTAATTAAAAATGGTTCAATCCCCATATCCATTAATCGCATCACTGCACTTGGCGCATCATTGGTATGCAATGTACTTAATACTAAATGCCCCGTCAAAGCCGCTTCAATGGCAATACGTGCCGTTTGTTTATCGCGAATTTCACCGACCATTAAAATATCCGGGTCTTGGCGAAGCATAGAGCGAATTCCCTGCTCAAACGTAAATCCAGCATCGCTATTAATATGGCCTTGAGTAATGCCATGTAAGTTGTATTCTACTGGATCTTCTAATGTTATAATATTTTTATCAGGATCATGCAGATCTGAAAGTGTTGCATACAGCGTTGTAGTTTTTCCGGATCCTGTAGGGCCCGTTACTAAAAAAAAGCCATGCTGTTTTTTAGTAATCGGTTGAATGACATTAAGCATATTTTGAGTAAAACCAAGTTGGCTTAAAGACATTGCGTGTGCTGCGCGATCTAAAATTCGAACCACCATTTTTTCACCATGAAGCGATGGAAAAGTAGAAATTCGAAAATCAATCGGCTTGTTTTCAATCGTTACAGAAAAGGTACCATCTTGCGGAATGCGCTTTTCGGCAATGTTCATCTGCCCAAGCACCTTTAATCGAGAAACAACTTGTTGCATAATAGAGCGCGCAATCGGATTTTGATCATACAATACGCCATCGATACGATACCGCACACGAAGAGATTCAATAGTAGGTTCTAAATGAATATCGGAAGCATTATGAGCTAATGCCGTATGAATCAGTCTATCGACCTGACTAATAACGGATTGATCCTGCGCCCCAGACAACATACGCTACTCGTCTTTGTCGTATATTTCTTGCGCCAGCTCGTTTACCTCTTTTTCTTCCTCAATCTCTCCTTCACGCGCTTCACGCGTTTGGCTCATATCCTCTTCAAAAACAGGGCCAGAAAGAGATTGCGCATAATATTCTTCCACTGCATCCATAATATCTTGACGAATGCCAACATTAAAACGAATATCATATGAAACGTAATTTCCAACCTGCTCTAATAGCTCTTCATCATTAGGATTACTTGCCACCATTATCAGCATATTTTCATCACGTACCATCGGAATTATTGCACGATTAAAAAGAAAGTTTTTAGGAAACATTCGCAAGAGTGAATGATCAAAGAAAAAGCCAACTGTATCAAATGCAGGCACTTGATAGTATTCTGCGAGCGCCGGAAGCAAATCATCTTTATCAACAAGCCCTTCTTCCAGCAAAAAGTCATCAAAGTATTCTTTAGCCGAACCTTTAAATGCTTCTGCCAAAGAATCGGCTTCACCTTTTGCTATGACGCCTCTTTTTTGTAGTATATTAGTAAGGCCTTTTACAAACGCTTCATGCTTCATAACCGTCCTTTTTACCCGACTTTAAGACCAATAAACAATCCAACCAGGTAGCTAATACTGATAACCATGTTTACTTTCATCCATTCCCACACAAGAGAAACAATGCTATCCGCAGTAACAGTTGCCGCTTGAATACCAAACAGCTCGTTTACTTTGTCCCAATTGACCACAAGATCAATTACATGCAAATGCTGCAAAACCCCTAACCCTACCAGCAATAAAACACATACAAACACATACGTGCTGTATTTTTTTAGCAAAAAGCCCGATATGAAGCCTATACCTGCATAGAGGCCTGCCTCAAATAGCTTATCTTTCGAATGTTTCACGTTATCCATCACGCCTTGTAAATTAAGATTGTGTTTAACCGTATCAAGCATACCTTGAGAAGGCGTTGCCTGAGGCGCAGGCGGAGCTTTCATCGCATCCTGCATCATTTCATTCATCATTTCTTGTTCGCCCATTGCGTATCCTTTCGTTATGGCATCATCCCTATTTACGTATCAGTATAGTTTTTTCACAAATGCGCACGCAAGGGAATTAATGTGAAGACAACAAAAAAGGGGTGCATATACTGCACCCCTTTCTCAATTTCAGCTTGTAATTCAGCTGATTATTTTACCATCAATTTAAGCGCCTTACCGGGCTTAAATTTAGGAACTTTTTTAGACGGAATAGTCATTTTTTCTTTGGTCACTGGATTAATACCAGAGCGAGCTTTACGCTTCATAACTGAAAATGTGCCAAAACCAGTTAATGAAACTGTTTTGTTTTGCTTAAGCGCATTTCCGATGGTGCCAACGAATGCTTCGAGGCATTCTTTAACCGTAGCCTTAGGCAGCTTAGTAAGCTTTGCCATTTGGTCGATTACTTTTGCTTTGTTCATATAAAAAATCCTTTGTTGATTACCGCTAAAGCAAATCAATTAGTACTTATTTGTACGATATCTATTGCTCTTTTTTTGTCAAGTTTTTCGCTATTAAACAATAAAAATTATTGCAACCAACTACACGCTTTTTTTTTGATGAGATATAAAAGAAATGTTGCTTAACCAGTCCATTTTCTTGTAAAACATTTTACATTTTCTGCTTGGCTAGCATCTTTTATGAATGGCACCAGCCAGTCATTTGTGTCGACACAAATGACTGGTGCCGAGAGCCGGACTCGAACCGGCACAGGCTAAGCCCGAAGGATTTTAAGTCCTTTGCGTCTACCTATTCCGCCATCTCGGCAACTATCTTTTGGAGGCGGCACCCGGATTTGAACCGGGGATCAGGGATTTGCAGTCCCATGCCTTACCACTTGGCTATGCCGCCGCAGTTGCAATCTTACGATATAACCTGCATTTTTTTCGCAAGCTCCTGCGTTGAAATCACTGGGATTTCAGACACATCATCTTCAGCAAACTTGCTACACGTTTTTTTCAAATATGCTTTTTTACAATTACCTTCAACTGGCAAACCTTTTTGATACCATTCGGCCATGCCCGCTTCGTAAACAGATACATCACCAAAGCCTTGTGAGCGCATCTGTTTTGCTACAAACTCGCTACTTGTGCATTGATAATTGGAGCAATAAATAACTACTTGCGCGCCCTTATCAATAGTATCGGCTAATTCATCAACTTTTTCAAACGGAATATTCACAGACCCTTTTATATGGCAATCGTCAAACAGCTCTTTTTCAAGCACATTTACCACCACTAAACCGGTTCTTTTTTCCTGTTTTTGATCACTCCAGCACGCTGGCAATAAAGCAATGAGCCCAATAATCAAAAACGATCGCTTCATTCGTTTCATAAATACCCTTTAATAGCTGTCAAACGCTGTATTATGATAGCAGATTTCGATTAAATTGCAAAAGATGAATTAGGAGTAAAATCAAGAAATTGCGCTGTCCCAAAAAGCCCTCAGTTTTCCCCTCTCCGTTCGCCCTGAGCTTGTCGAAGGGTTTATAAATTTTCTCAGCTAATTAAGCTCTAAATTTGCGTAAAGTAGTGTGAAATTACAATCCATAACTATTTCAACATTCACCCGTTCGATACCCTTCGACAAGCTCAGGGCGAACGGTGGGGAAAATAAGCCTTATTTATACAGTGTCATAGCAAGATATTAATTTCCTGATTCGACTACTTTCCTGGCAGGCTTAGTGAGCCTACCACTCTCATTTCCCTCTATTTTCTGCTTCATTAAAGCTACAAGCTTTTCGTCTGCCTTCGGTATCCTCACTAACTGCATCCAGCGATCGTACGTAAAACGATAGCTTGCCTGAATTTCCCACGATTCATCATCCACCCTGATAACTGTTATATAATACTCACAGTTTTCTTTTGCATATGATAAATGCGCCGCCTGACACCCTTGCGCATCTTTTAGTAGCGTTATTGGATGAGCTTCTATCGATGGCACAATACCGGCAAAAAAGAGCGTGAAAACAAGCATTCGCTTATACATGCAACAGCTCAAACGTTTATTTTACCCACTGAAAAAATCGGCTCCATCGCATGCGCGTCCAAAAATCAATCGGATGCATCATAAGATCTACAATCCACCATGAATAATCACTGTCCAAAGACCATATTCGTAATACGATTTTTCCGTGAATTGAGTTGCGTTTAATCGGCCCAAATGCGCGGCAATCTTTGCTTCCCAATCGATTATCGCCCATTACCCAATACTCATCATCTGCTAGTTTTACATAAAACTCATCCGAGCCATCCCAGTAGTTTCTTTTTTGGGCTATGCGTTCTTGGCCATATTGTGAATACTGTGGCGTTCCAGGCCATAAAAGCTCTGGCATTCCTTCAGCATTTTTATGCACTAGTTCCGGATTGATTCTATAGAATGGCTGATCTTCATACGATGCACTCGGATCATATGATCGAGGGGGAAGTTCTTTTCGTGCTAATTCCATCGCAACAATTTTTTGTGCTCGAGATGGATCAACGCCACTCATTACTAGGCGCTGTTGCTCTGCTTGCGCATACGCAATCAATTGCGTTGGATCTTCACTCCATAAATGAATCAGTGGATATTTATTTAAATACGGCTCATCTAATTTTTTACCATTTAAATAGACTACAGGAGCTCCATCTTCAATTGCACCGCGAACTTCATCACCCGGCATTCCAACCACTCGCTTAGTCCAATTACTTGGCCCCCAGACATAGCGCTGAAATAAATTTACGAGTTTATTGTCAGAATAGTTAAAAGAAACAGGCGGTTCATTAAATGAAATTACATCGCCGTGCTTTGGCTCGCGAAAAAGGTAACTGAATTTATCAGCAAAAAAACGCTCACCGACCAAAAGAGTGGTCTCCATTGATCCGGAGGGCACTTGATACAAACCAAATCCAAACGTACGAATCAAAAATACCAATAATAATAAGCCAATAATTTCAAGCGTATTTTCTAAAAAACTTTTTTGCTTCTTTTTCACGTGCATCATGCGATTAATCCTTGGAAAATATCCACTCTCCCGTTCGCCCTGAGCTTGTCGAAGGGTATGTATCTATAACGAGTGAAATGTGTTTAGCGTTTTTGTTCCCTAATGCTTTTAGTATGTTCGCACATTTCCACCTCTTCGACAAGTTGCTGGCGCGTAATTGTTTATATATCAATAACATGCCGAGGATTTATCTGTGTGCCATTTTCATATACTTCCAAATGAAGATGTGAGGCATCTTTTCCCATTTTTCGGGTAAACCCAGTATCGCCAACTTTTCCAATCAAATCACCCTGCTGCACCGTTTGCCCTTGATCTACCAATATTTCATCTAAATGTGCATAACGGGTTTTATATACCTCATCATGCGCAATCACAATGGTATTACCATATCCAGATTCCGTTTGCGCGATTTCCACCACCCCATCAGCAACAGATTTTATCGGAGTTCCTCGGTTGGCAGCCATATCAAGGCCATAATGAAATCCCCATTGCCCATTTGGTTTTTTACGAGGGCCAAAATAGGAACTCAACCAATAGTGCGAACGCTTCATTGGGCGTGAAAAAGAAATAGTCGTTAATAACGGACGCTTTTCTTGTTTTGTCTTTAACCGTGGAGATGCGTTTTGATTAGTCCCTTGAGACACCTTACACACTACTTCATCCTTTTTTACTCTATCCTCAGATTGATCTGCAAAAGTTGACTGCAATAAAACAGGGTTTTCTTTTTTTAATTCCCCTTTTTGCCGCGCAATAAATGTCTGAACCGATGCAATGTATGATTCATATTGCAGCTGGAGCTGTCGCACCTTTACAATATTCATATGCAACTGACGATATTCCCAAAAAAGAACTCCGCCTACTGCTAAAAGCAATACAATTACGCCACATAATAGATATCGAATAGGATATGCAATCGAATACTTGATACCAACCCCCTATACTGTTTCGATCTTATCTGACGCTACCCATCCCATTTGATCATGCGTTGCCACTTTATACCAGCCGGGCCGCTCATCACGAATATGCACATCTTGGAGTATCTCTAACTGCTTAACCACATCATACTGTTCATTCGGACCTGCTAAAAGTGAGCTTTTTTTAACAACCACCGCAGATTTATACAAATACTGAGTATAATGAATAAAAAGAAAAGCACCTGAGATTACAATACACAAACCAAGTAATACGTAATACAACGATTTAAATCGGACATATCGCTGAGTAATAATAAGTAACCACGCAAGATACCAACACAATAAAAAAAGAAGCTGCAAGAAAAAGGGATGAATGCATCGCGCACCCCAATCTAAAAATGATGCCGTTGCTGATTGCTCGAGTGGAATTCCTGCCTTTTCATACGCACTCATCATTTGATGATCAATTCGGTGCAGTAAATTAAAAGAAGCTCCTTGTTGCGCACGCTTCCATGCCACAATTGCTTCTGGATATTGCTCAAGTTCATATAGGCAATTACCTCTATTAAACCAAACCCCCGGACCTTTATTTTTCATTGATGAATAAAGCCGCGCTGCGCTTTCAAAATCACCCGATTGATACGCTATCGCTGCTTGGGATGCAATTGATCGTGCTGTTTGCGCGAGCGCATTGCCCGCACTGCATAACAGTATTAAAGTAATTGTTGTAAACGTTTTAACCATTGTTCTGCTTTTTTAAATAAATCAATTGTTTGTTTATCTGTCTGCTTTGCTCCAAATGCCTGCTGCGCTATATCTGCAAAAAATATACTCCATTGCTCTCGTTCATTTTCAGGCATTCCGATATCTTGCAGGCGTTGCATTATATATTCAGTAGTAATAGTACCAATAGGAATCTGCCATTTATCTGAAAACAGTTCAATAAAGAGTGCATAAATCCGCTCACTCTTTTTCTCTTTTTGCAACACATCCAGCTGCGTCTCCGCTCTTGAAAATGCCTTGCGTGCACGACGCACTCGATACGTTTTTTTACGATGTATGGAAAGAGAAGAGTGCCCTCGGCGAAATACCCAGACAAAAAACGGCATAATTACGAGCAAGAAGAAAAGCCACCATGGAAGAATAAATGGTTTACGCGTTGGACGCAGTTCATTTTTGGCCAAAAGTAACGATTCTTTCTTTTGCAAGGCATCATTACTTGATGGAGGTGAAAACGTTTTTTTTGCAGCTCCTGGCATAATCGTCATACTCAATGGAGCAGTAGTAATTGTTTGATAGCTCCTTGAATTCACATCATAATAATGAAATGTTTGTGCCGGAATTTCAAAGCTGCCCGTTTGCAAGCCTTGCACAATATATTCAAACTCTTTTGTGGCAAAATCTGCCATCGATTCAGGCTCTTGCGATGATTCTTTTGACTCATAATAACGCAATTCATCTGGCACGCCGTGCAATCCCTCAATTTCAATCTGATCAGGATCAAAGTCCCCCTTTAAAGTAAGCGTTACTACCGCCCCTTCACCTTGAGATACTATTGCTGGATGCGCACTCAACTCAAAACTGTCAACAGCCCCGACCCCTTGCACTGCCTGATCCGAAGGAGGCACTTGATCTACCTGAATTGTTACCGCGTTTGAATAAGCTCGCTTTTGCGCAGATGCCATTCCAAGCAGCCTGCTAATTCCTCCAAACATTGGATTGCGCGGCATCTTTGCTTCATACTCTGCCGCAAATGCAGGGACCGTAATCTCACCCGTTTTTTTAGGATACATATCCCAATCCATCTCAATGTAATCGTATTCAACATCATCGATATATTCAGTGTCTTGTCGCGGGCCACGCGCCTTTTTGCGTGTTATGCCTTCTGCTGTTTGTTCAATAAAATTACGCAACCGGCAGGATGGATCAGTGTAATAATATCGAAGAGTCGCAACAATTCGCTCTCCTGCAACGGCACGATCTTTATCGAGTGATAATCGGACAAGCACAGGCGCATCTTCTTTTTCATCAGACTGATGCTCAGTACCCACCTCTACCTGCACACTATTAGACACTTCTTGCACACCATCCTGAGAAAAAAGTGCCGGCCCAACGATATAGTCCCCAGGCTTTTGAGCAACCACATTATATCGATACGCAACAGACACTTCACCGTTAATAACTGAATGGCTCCAACTACTATCCTGCACTTCAAATTGATCAATGCCTTCAATTACTGGAGCTTCATCTAATGCGCCCCCGCCTGAAAGATTTAGTTCAACCGTAAAGGGCCGTCCGGCCTGAACAGCTTTAAGCGGAGCTCCCATTTCATCTACAACCTGCAGCACTCCCTGAGCGCTCACCAAACAGGAAACGGTTAATAAAAAAAGAATGCCTGCGTTACCAAGAATTTTGCCCATCATGATCTACTGCCTGTTTTTGCATCTGTGCTTTAATCAGTTTTTTCTGCTCTTTTTCTTCCATTTGTTCTAATTTTTCAAGAGCACGCGCCATCCACTTTTGATTTTGTGGCAAACTCTTTTCAATCTCTTCTCGCTCTTTTTGACGATAATCTTCCGGATCTTCCATCACCTCTTGCAGGGCTTGTTCTTTTTCATCCTCTTGATTAGTCTGAGCATCAGTTTTTTCCTGATTGGAATTTTTAGTATCGGATGAGGATGAAGTATGGTCATCACTAAAGTTGTCTTGTTGTTGGTTGGATTGGTCGCGATTCGATTCATCGCCAACCTGATCGTCATGCTCCCCACTCTGCTCTTGATCGGAGCCCTGCTCTTCTTCTTGTCTTCCCTCAGATGAATCGCCTTGATCACTTTTTTCTTTGTTTCCCGATCCGTTTTTTTCTGAATTATTTGATTGCGAATTATCGCCTTGATTCTGATCTTGTGAATCTTGATCCTGCTTTTGCTCAGATGAATCATCTTGATCCTGGTCCTCTTGATCTTGATTCTGCTGCTGTTCTTGCTGTTGTTGCTGCTCGAGCATCTGTTTTACTACATCGCGATTGTGCTTTACTACCGTATCTTCCAGATCAATTGCAAGCGCTTTCTCGTATGCATCTAATGCACCACTTAAATCTTCCAGTGCAACCTTGCTATTTCCCGCATTAAAATGTGCCTGCTTTTTCATTCGATTATCGGAAGTTTTTTGTGTAGCAGCGCAAAAATACGCATCCGCTTTTTCAAATTCTTTTAATTGGTATGCCGCTATTCCCGCATCATACAGCAGATCAGCTCGATCCGAATTGTCTACTAATAACGTGCTCAATTGCTCTTGCGCTTGCTTTGGATCACCCTTTTGCAATGCGCTCGATGCACGAGAATATGCCCATTCAGATGCTACAGTTACGTGAGGAAAAAATATAAAAAAAGAACCGAAAAAAAGAACTGCGCAATAATTCATAGTATCCACTCAATTAAAAACGAACACAGTGCTACAAATACAAACCACGGATATCGATCATATAATTGATGCATCTTTTTATCTTCAAAATGTCCTTTTTCAATCTGCTTTACACGTGATGTTATGTGCTTAATATCGTCAGCAGATACAACGGCCGGCACGTATACGCCTCCAAGTCCCTGTGCAAGTGACTGCAATGTATCATCATTTCTTTGGGAGATTACCACTTTGCCCTGCCGATCTTTTTGATGCCCTGCAGGATTGCCCTGCGCATCATATAGTGGAATTGGCGCACCTTCATTTGTGCCAAATCCCATCGTGAAAATTCGTACTCCTTGCTCCTCTGCTTGTTTTTTTACAGCAGAAAGATTAGATGAAAAATCTTCACCGTCTGTACACACCAACAGCAGTTTATTATTGCCTTTTGGCGTATGAGAAAAAAGACGAATCGATTCTTGAACGGCTGAATCAAGCGCAGTACTTCCCGAAGAAATCGTCTCAACATCTACATGATCTAAAAACATATGAAATGCGCCATAATCACTCGTCAGTGGGCATTGCACAAATGCTGCACCAGAAAAAAGAAGTAATCCAACCCGTTCACTTTCAAGCTCATGAAGCAGTGCGCGAATTTTTTTCTTTGCGAATTCTAACCGATTTGGATCACAATCTTGCGCGAGCATACTTTTTGAAATATCGAGCGCAATGAGAATGTCTCGCCCTTGTTGCTTTATTATCTGTTCTTTTTTTCCCCATTGCGGGCGCAAAAGCGCTAAAAATAATGCGATACATCCGAGCGCGAAAAAAAACAGCTTTGTATACTGACGAGTCTGATTAAAATTACGAATTAAAAGAGAATGCCATTTGCCACCCAATGCGCGAACCACACTGTGCACCGCGTGCTGGCGATAGATAAAAAATGCAATCGCACTTCCAACGAGAATAACTGTCCAAAAATAGTGAGACGCTGCCCACGTAATGCCAAAACTGATCATATACCAAACCATACCGTTGTTGCTAAAAGTTGCAGATAGAGTAGCACTAAAATAATAATCAACGCAAACCAGCCATATATATCAAAATAGCGTGAATAAAGAGGCGAATCATGCTTGGTTCGCTCAAGCTGATCAATTGTATCATAAATAGAGCGCATATCTTTATCATTGTGTGCCATGAAAAACTGCCCACTCGTTTCGCGAGCAATTTCTTTTAATAATGCGGCATTTACTTTGGGTTTTTGAATCATGCCCCCATAAAGTGGATGATACATCATTTCATCTTTTTCACTGCCGATACCAATCGTATATATTTTAATACCAAACTGCTTTGCTATTTCTATTGCAGCACGGGGATCAATATCGCCTGGACTCGGCTCACCATCCGTGAGTAAAATAATTACTTTGCTTTGAGAATCGGATGATTTTAATCGATTTATTGCAGTAATCAAACCGGTTGAAAGTAACGTACCTTCGTGATCAATGTCTCCTAGTTGTAACTCATCCAGCAGCTCAATGAGTACTTTTTTATCCATCGTAACGGGGCAGCGAGCGAGTGCTGCATTCCCAAAAAGGACAAGCCCTATTGCATCATTCGGCCGTTTTTTGATAAATCGAATCGCCTCTTTTTTTGCGATATCAAAACGGGACAGCTCCTCATCACCATAATCTTGCAGCTGCATACTGCCTGATACATCCAACGTTACGATAATATCAATGCCATCCACTACCGTATTTGATCGTGAATCAACCAGTTGCGGCTTGCCAACGCACAATGCAAGCAGGAAAAAAACTAATACGTTCATGCCGTAAAAAATCGTCGCGTAAGGATGCGTTGACCCTTTTTTATCGGCAACTAATTGCGCACCCAACGAATAACGAAATAAGATCTGCTTATGAAATGTACGACGCACTACAATCGCCATTGCAATTATGCATACCGAAAGCACTGCATACCATGGCTGCTCAAATCGAAAGAAATATTCCACTCAACTACCTTTTAGATTGCTCAACAAACCATTGATACACTCTATCCTTAAATGCATCGTCTGATTCATCTTTTTCAAGTTCGAATGGTTTTCCCGCGGTTACAGTAACTGGATGGCGATGCACCCAAAACGTATCCGGCGGATACACCTTATTTGCTCCAGAAATATACACAGGAACAACTTTATAGTTAAGCATTTTTGCAACCATTACAAAGCCGCCATAAAATTTATGTACTTCATCGTCCGCATAGCGCGCACCTTCAGGAAAAATCATCACATCCAACGGCTGTGCTTTTGCAAGCTTAAGCAGTTTACGCAATGATCCCATCGCTTTTTCTCGTGATAATGGATTAATTACCACTGCCATCCGTGGCAATACCCATTTTAACAGCTTCCATTTCATCAGCTCATATCGCGCAAGCCATACATGCGGGCGGCCTTTAGTGAATACTCCAAGCAATGGAATATCTAATGCTGATTGATGATTAGCTACAAATACTACCGGCTCATCAGGCACATGCTCGCCCCCTTTATATGAAACGGGCACCAGCGCAGCTTTCACCACAGCCCAATAAAAAAAACGCATACTTCCAAATAGAACCTTGCTTTGATAGCGATATTTTTCTGGCAAAAGAATCATCAAAAGAATAATCGGTGATCCTAATAAAAGAATGAGTAGTAATAAAAAACGGGAAATAAACGTATGAAGAATAACTGATAGTTTTGGCATAGCTTACTCTGGCTGTTTGAAGTATAACGATGGCTGCCCATGAATAAATTTGATGTATAAGTTTGCAATCAAAGCAACCTCTAAAGGAATCAGTAGTATATAGAAAAAGACTGCCAACGTTAATCCGCCAAAATAGCCGATCACAAACTTAACCAATATATCAAGCAGTTTATTTACAATCCACAGCCCAACGTATGCGCCAAAGCAAATTGGAAGATTATACACAATCATCAAAAGACTAGTGCGTGCTGCCGCGAGGAGCTCTTGGGGAGTGCCATGCGTATCGAGCGCAGCAAATAGAAAAAAAAGATACCATAAAAATATCCCTACTGTATCCAATCCGCCAACCGCCAAAAGAATCATCGGCACAATTAAATACCAAAACTTTTGAACTTTTTCAGCAAAATAGTCCCACCCCTTTTGATTAATCGATGGACGCACTGCAAGCGCTACCACAAACGTAAGCAGATAATAGGTGCTAGAAAGCAACAGCTCAACCAGCCAAAAAAGATGAAAAAGCTTTACGATATTGGTAAGGATTACCAATCCAGCAACCACTCCAAACAGTATCCAATTTTCACGAGATGAAAGCGGCGTATTGATATTTTTATAGAGATCCATCACCGTCTTAGCGGTGACCATCAAAAATGGCTTCAAGTTTTCCGGCCTAAAAAACCGCAACGAATCTTTCCACGACTGCACTATGTTCATTGTATTCCTTTTATATAAACGGCCCCTTTTATATCGATAGATACTGAAATGCTAGCATATCCAACTCTCGGGCTCAAGAAAGTGGCCATGGAAACACTTTCCATGGCCATATATCTTTGATCACAAACTCATAAACGCTTATTTTTACTGACGTGCTGCCTCAATGAATCTTCCCACTGGGACATAATCTCTAATCATGTCTGCAATAGCATTATATTCTTCCGGCTTTGCGATATATCCTTGATCTCTTGCGACACGTTCTGCTGTAAGCCCAAATTCACCCTCAATATCCCGGTTAGCACCGCGCTTCAGCAACTCGCCAACTACTTCTTTTTTCAGACCTCTAGCTGCCGCCATCAATGCAGTCTGTTTACTATCATTCTTAACATCGATATTAGCCCCTGCATCCAGCAGCGCTTTCACTACATCTAAATAACCCCCTCCAGCTGCTAATACCAATGCTGGACCATAGAAACTATTTCTATCAAGGGCAATATCCTTATGCTTCAGAAGCTCTTGAACCACATCTAAATGACCATTTCTAGCTGCCGAGATCAACGCAGTTTCGCTATATTCTCCAACAGCATTAATATTAGCCCCTGCCTCCAGAAGCGCTTTCACTACATCTAAATGACCATTTCTAGCTGCCGAGACCAACGCAACCTTTTTACCATCTCTACCATCAAGCTCAAACATAATGCCGGGCTCTTTCGACAGACGTTTTACCTCCTTTAAATCTCCTGTTTCAACAGCTCTATAAAGTGCTACACTTGATACGACATCTTTAATTTCAGCAGCTTTCCTTGCTTCTGCAGCTCTCCCTGCTGTTCTCTCTGCTTCCGCTCTCCTTTTAACCTCATACGTAACGCCCGCTCCAATTGCAGCCAATAGCGCCGTAAGGCCTCCAACTCGCTTGAGCACAGCATTATACGCGCGAACTTCTTGCTGATTTAATTTTTGCCTTTGAATGTGTCGCTTTTTTGCTGCAGCAAGACCCTGCTTCCATACTGCCCCTTCGCGAGAAATTCGCTGCCTAATTGTAGAAGATTGCGGCTTTTTTTGCATATCCGCTGCAAACACAGCTCCACTCACCAGCCCACACATCACACCAATTCGTATTATACGCTTCATTATAAAACACCCATACAGTTAAAACGTTTTCCATAACTCATCTCTAATAGTAACAAAAGACGAGGAGGGTGCACAACCTTTGCAAAAATAGATAAAAAAGTGGCCATGGAAACACCTTCCATGGCCGTATATCTCGAGTCACAAACTAATAAGCGCTTATTTATTGCCCAGCGCCTGCACCCGCGCCAGACCCTTGATCTGCCCTTGCTGCTGCTGCAGCTCTTCGTAAAGCTATTACTCGAACATGAACTTGAGAACTTTTTACTCCAGTAATTGGCGGTCTACCAAGCTCAAGATAAAGTCGAAGTGCTTCCGCCTGATCATCTTCATCGTAAGAATCGGCTTTTAGCAGATCAAGCAATCGTGCCCTCTTCGAATCTTGATCTAAGGATACTGATGACGCTGGCATTTGAGGCCCTGCAGATGAAGAAGGATCTTCACCCCTTGCCGCCTTAACCTTACGAACAGAAACATCACTAATCAATTGAATCAGTTCTTTCTGGCTAGGTTTACCCCTTAAAGCTACGGATTGCTCCAAAATATCCAAAGGTGTTAATTTAGATCTTTGGCTTCTATGCTCCAACAGATCTGGTCTTTTTGGAATAAGCAACTTTAAAGCTTCTATAGATTTATCAATACCACTCGACGATCCTATCTGTTCATACGCTTGCAGGTACATCAATAAAAGATGAACTAAGTTTTTTCCGCGAGCCCAATCATCTAATCGATGATTCCTTTCAATTCCAGATATTGCACTATCTATATTAAAAATTAAAGGTTGATGTGGATCAAAGTTATCACTCAAAATATCTGCTGGAGACCTGTCTAAATCTTCTGAATCAGACGATTGCCCTCCATCATCATCCGCACCCCCCCCTCCTGCTTGTTCTGCTTCTCTCTCTGCCGCTACTCTCTCTGCTTCTGCTTCTCTCTCTGCTTCTGCTTCTCTTTGTGCTGCTGCTCTTTGTGCTGCTACTCTCTCTGCTGCTGCTCTCTCTGCTGCTGCTCTTTCTACTTCCGCTCGCCGTTTAACCTCATACGTAACACCCGCTCCAATTGCAGCCAATAGCGCCGTAAGGCCGCCAACTCGCTTAAGCACCGCATTATACGCGCGAACTTCTTTTCGATTCAACTTTTGCCTTTGAATGTGTCGCTTTTTTGCTGCAGCAAGACCCTGCTTCCATACTGCCCCTTCACGAGAAATTCGCTGCCTAATGGAAGGAGACTGCGGCTTTTCTTGCACATCCGCTGCACAAACAACCCCACTCATCAGCCCACACATCACACCAATTCGTATTATATTTTTCATCATACATAACCCCATAATAAAAATGATTACCCACTACTCATTCCTAATAGTAACAAAAAATTAAGGGGGTGCACAACCATTTCACCCAACGTGCGTTGGGACTCCACATCGTTCGGCTTGACGACCTATCGCAAAGCAAACAGTGCATCCTAAAAACCAATGAATTTGACTTTAATCCGAACGTTCTTTTATTATAAAGCATAGAAAAAAGCTAAAAATAGCGCATACTACTGCTATTAATAAAGAAAATAATCACCAAAACCATTATGAAAGCCTATATTTAGCGGTCAATGGTTACTGGCAGAGGCATACCATGAAAAAACTCGTGATCGTAGAATCACCAGCAAAAATTAAGACTATTTCAAAAATACTTGGAAACGATTACAGAATTATGTCCACCATGGGGCATGTCATGGATTTGCCTGCCAAAAAAATCGGTGTTTCTATAGAAAAATCCGGTATTGAGATTGAATACGTGCCTATTAAGGATAAAGATCGCGTAATTGCAGAAATCTGCAAAGCAGCCCAAGGCGCTGATGCAGTATTTCTCGGGCCAGACCCTGACCGTGAAGGGGAAATCATTGCATGGCATATCGAAAATCAAATTAAAAAAGCTGCTAAAAAGAAAAAGCAAAATATTCACCGTATTTTCTTTAACGAAATTACGGCACCCGCTATTAATGAGGCGATTGAAAATCCGAGCACTGTAGATATGGATAAAGTGAACGCTCAGCAAGCGCGTCGTATTTTGGATCGCTGGGTAGGGTATGAAGTATCTCCCGTCCTTTGGAAAAAAATTGCTCCGGGGCTTTCTGCCGGCCGAGTACAATCGGTTGCTCTCAGATTGGTAGTTGATCGTGAAGCTGCAATTCGCGCATTTAAGCCAGAAGAATACTGGACAATCGATGGCACATTCAAGCAGAAAAAAGATGGGTTTGTCGCTGCGCTTACTCATATTGGTAAAAAGAAACTGGATATCAGCGATAAAAAAACTGCCGACAAAGTAGTCACTGATTTAAAAAAACAATCATATGAAGTCGAATCCATAGACGATAAAAAGCGCCTCAAAAATCCACTTGCCCCTTTTATGACCAGTACCCTTCAGCAAGCGGCTTATAATCGCCTTGGATTTTCTGTAAAAAAAACAATGCAAGTTGCGCAAAAATTATATGAGGGCGTACCCCTTAATGATCCAAGCACTCCCGTTGCATTGATCACCTATATGCGTACAGACTCTCTCCGCCTTTCTGATACTGCTCTCAAAAGCGCTCGTGGCTATATTACTCAGACCTACTCAAAAGAATATTTGCCAACCAAAGCAAACGTCTATGGCAAAAAAAGTAAAAGCAAAGCGCAAGATGCTCACGAAGCCGTGCGCCCTGTTGATGCAAATCTTTCACCCGATTCGATCAAGGGTAAACTTTCTTCCGATGAACGAAAATTATATACCCTTATTTGGCAACGATTTATTGCTTGCCAAATGAAGCCAGCGCAATATGCCCAACGAGTAGTTACCATTAAAGGTGGCGAGTATACTTTCAAAGCAACTGGATCAACCCTTATTTTTGATGGTTTTTTAAAAGTATACGGCGTAGAAGATGACGATAAAGATAAAGTAAAAATTCCAGCCGAGTTAAAAGCAAAAACTGCCATTACCCTTTCTAAAGTGGATCCCAAGCAGCACTTTACTCAGCCGCCTCCACGTTATACAGAGGCATCATTGGTTAAAGAAATGGAAAAAGAAGGGATTGGCCGTCCGAGTACGTATTCTGCAACATTGAGCACTATTCAAGCGCGTTCATATACTAAATTAGATGAAAAAAAACGATTTATCCCTACCGAATTAGGGACAGCCGTTACGCAGCTTTTAGTGAAAAATCTTCCTCATATTATGGATAAAAAATTCACCGCTAATATGGAGGAGGATCTTGATAAGATTGCACAAGGCGATCTTGAACGAGATAAACTGCTTAAAAAGTTTTATAAAGAATTTCAAGATGATCTGAAAAAATTCAAAGGCTCTAGCAAGGGCGCGCAGCGTGAAGCGATTCCAACCGAATTAAAATGCCCAGAATGTAAAAAACAAAAACTTAATATTCGGTTTGGACGAAGTGGTGAGTTTTTAGGATGTCCTGGATTTCCGGATTGCGATTTTACTTCCAACTTTGAACGCGCAGAATCTGGCGAAATAAAAATAGTCAAAACAGAACCGCCAAAACTACTCGATGAAAAATGCCCAAAATGCAGCAGCCCTTTGCGTAAGCTCAATGGCAGATTTGGCGAATTCACTGCTTGCTCTGGCTATCCAAAATGCAAATACATCAAACAAGAAACTGCCGGCTTTAAATGCCCGAAAGATAAAGGCGATGTTGTTCGACGCGTATGGCGTGGTGGTAAATTTTGGGGCTGTGGCAACTATCCAAAATGTAAGTTTGCTATCTTCGATGAAATTGAAGAAAAAAAATGTCCAAAATGCAAACTTCCATTCTTGATCAAAAAAACAAGCAAAGACGGAAACGTTACACTCCTTTGCTCTGATAAAGAATGCGGATACACCAAATAGTTATCTTTCTAAGTGCAGTGCATATTGCTTTTCTCGCGGGCCCGGGGCTATCCCTTCAACCGTAAATCCTACCTTTTCAAGCGCGTGCACACTGCGCGCATTGCTGTAATCCACGCGCGCTGAAATTACAGCCTCATTTGTCTGCTCAAAATAACTGTGGGCTGCCAACTGCATAGCTGTTTGAAATACTCCTGAGCCCCACCATTTTTCATTAATCCAGCAATACAGCTGACTTCTATAGCACGCATCACGAATTTCAATTGCACCAATTAACTGATTCGTTTTTTTAACGATAATAACAAAAAAAAAGGGCGCCTTTTGCGCCAATCGATCTTTTAAATATAGTTCTTCTGATTCTATTGATTGCACATGCAGCGGCGCACGCACACTTTCTGAAAATGCATCCATATATGCTGCACTATGTCTTTCTGATAGCAATTCTATGCAGACGCTGTCATCGCATTGTTTTTTTCCCATTTCTGCTCTCCTTTATGGAAAGCAGTCTAGGCTCTGTTGACTTTTCATCGTAACCATAAAATTACTCCAACAAATGAAAGAAAAGCTGAAAAATTGCGAGCAGACTTATCAAATCGAGAAAAAACACGTCTGAAGTATTTCATTTTTCCAAAAAAACATTCGAT
>JAJCZE010000005.1 GCA_029262555.1 Candidatus Babelota bacterium
TAAAAAAGCTCGTTCAATAACGAGCTTTTTTTCGCAAGCACTCTCTGCGATACTTACTTATAATTTAGATAGAAATAATCAACTTTTAGGCCTTGAAATAGGCGATTTACCTATCAGTTTAATTTCCTGATTCGACTAAAGTATTAAGCGTCTTCAAAAATGCCGTAAAGGGAATTGTTCAAGAATGGAAGCACTCAAAGCTGCTCGTGATGTAACGATTGCAGTTGCAGCAGGATACTTTGTTGGAACACAAACAAGTAACGCCTTAGTGGAGGCTGAGAGGAGATTATCTGCCGACCCACACATATGGATACCAACTCCACAAAGTCGAGCATTTAGAACTGCTACACACCCAGTAAGAGGTGCTGCATTTGTAGTTCGGACACCAGGACTTATGGTTAAGGAAACAGCAGAGCAACTAGGTGAAGCTGCAAAAGGCGGATACTATAGAGTAAAAAGGGCTGTTGGATACTAGATAATTATTAGTCACGAATTTAAAGGCCCCGGCAAAACCGGGGCTTTTTTATCCTAATTCAACCACATTCACGCAACTGCCACTGGGTTTTTTTTCTACCGTAAAGTGAACCGGGAATTGCTCACGCATTCCTGGCAAATGTGAGACCACGATCACTTTTTGAAAATCGTCTTGCACCTTTTGAATCACATCCATTATTAACGAAAGCCCTTCTTCATCTTGCGAGCCAAATCCTTCATCGATAATGAGTGTCTGCAATGCAGTGCCTGCTCGGCGCGCGAGTAGTTTAGAAATAGCAATCCGTAATGCAAAATCAATTCGAAATGCTTCGCCCCCTGAAAAGAGTTCATACGGCCGAATGCCGGATGGATCAGAAATATTAATATCGAGCGTTTCTTTCGTGCCGCCCCGTTTTAAATCTCGCAATGATTCAATGCTTACGTGCGATTGATTATGCGTTAATCGAGACAGTAAAAAATTTGCTTCTTGCTCAATCTCTGGAATTGCATCTTCTATTAATAACGCTTGAATGCCATCTTTGCCCGCTGCCTGCGCAATCTCTTGATAATCGCTGATTTGCACATCAATCTCTTTGATTACTTTCAGCTGATCTGCGCTCTCTTTTTCCACTTTTTCAAGATGCTCTTTTTTGTTTAAAAGTGCGCCCTGCTTTTCGCGAATTGTTTCACGCGCTTTTGCATGCTCACTCATCTGCGCCTCATGCAATTGCAGTTTTTCTTGCAGCGCTTTTTTCTGCGCTGTTACAGAATCAAATGTTTTCAATTCCGAGGTAATTACAATCAACTCTTTTTTGATAAGCTTTAATTGCACAATCTCTTTTGCAATCGCCTCTTTGCGATCAGACTGCTTTACCAGCTCTTGCTGCAAATGCAATAAACCATCTCGCTCTTTTTCTAATCGCTCAGCTTCTTTTTGCGCAGCTGCATGCTCTTCTTTTTTATATGAAAGCGTTTTGATTTTTTCTTCAAACTCTTTTTGAGCTTTAAAAAGCGTACTATACTGCGCATCAGCTTCTAATTTTTTTTGTGCATCACTCGCTTGCTGCAGCTCTTTTTTTGCAAAATCATCAAGCTCTTTTTTAATCGCTTGCAACTGCTTTGCATGAGAGTCTTTTTCTTTTTTTAGTCGTTCGATTTGCTCTAAAACTATCGTACGCTCTTTTTGAGCGCCTTCATATTCAACGCTTTGCTTTTTTTGATCTTCTAGATACGCATGCTGCGCAACTAAAAGCTCTTTCAATTTCGGAGCTATGCGCACCAATCGATTATATTGATGCAATGCAAACCGGGCCTCTTTTGAGCATTTATTTTTTAAAAACTTTTTGCGCGCTGCAGATAAATTTTGCTCGCATAACGGGCAGCTTGAATCATCACTGCCAACCATTGTTTGTTTTTTAAGCAACGTTTCTTGCTCAGATGCAAACATATTTCGCTGCGCTACAAATGCATGATATTGCTCTTTACGTTTTTCAAACTGCGCATACATTACTGCTATTTTTTCTTTTGAAAGAATCTGCTTTAATTGCTCTTCCTGCAGCTTTTCAATACTTGTTTTTTTATCGTGCGCTGCCACAGATTCTTTATTCAATTGCGCTAATACTGCTTGGAGGTTTTTCTGCGTTAAAAGCAATCGTTCTTTTTGAATGTGAATGGATTGCTGCTCTTGTAATTGTTTTTTTTCATGATCATTTTTATAGCCAGTGAGCGCTTGCGTAGAATGCATAAGCTGATTTGAAAACTCAATAGATTGTTTAAATTTTTCTGCATGAGCCTGCAAAAGTTCTTTGCTCTTTTTATACGCCGCCTCAAGCTCTTTTAAATCTGGCATATGGCGTTGCTTTTTATTTGTCTTTCGCCATACCGCTAATACATCTCGTAGCGAGTGTACGTGTGCATCACGCGCTTGCTGCAATTGCTTTTGCTTATATTCGTGCATTTCTCGCTGCTTATCTTGCTCTGCGAGCGCTCCCTGTTCTTTTGAAAGAGTCTGCGATGTTGTCTGTAACTGCTTTACGTGCGCATCCGATGCTTCTTGCTCTTTTTTTACAACTTCAAACAGCTTTTGCAATTCATCTTTTTGCGCTAACTGCTTTGCAGCCGATTCATGCAACGCATTCATAGTTGTACGCTCGCCCTGCAAACTTTTAATTTTTTCCAATGCACGTTTTTTTAATCGATCAAACTGCTGCAACCCTAAAATTGTGCCCAATACTTCTTTACGGTCTTTAGGAGATTTTTTGGAAAATTCATTTGCGTTTCCTTGTCGCAAAAACGCAGTATTTACAAACGATTCAAAATCGAGCTTAATCGTTTGCTCTATTTTTGCTTGCGTGGCACGAATCGTTTTATCTGTAAGCGGTACGTATGAATCAGTCTCTGCATTCAGCAATCCAAACTCTAATTGCGCGAGTGGCTTATTTTGTGTTACTAAAAATTCCCGCTTTACGCGATACATCTGGCCACTTATTTCAAAATCAAAAATTACCGCCATTTGCTGCTGGCCTAAACGCAATAATCCCTGATCGGCACGTACTGCATTCGTTATTTTACGTGCAATCCCCCAGACGGCCCACGTCATTGCATCTAAAAGCGCAGATTTACCATGCCCATTTTTTCCCGATAGATAAATCAGGTGATATGGAGTAAAGTCTATCGTTTGAAAATCAGCACCATAACTTAAAAAATTTTTGAGTTGTAATTTATGCGGAATCATGCGTTTTAAAATCCTTTTATGTGATATGAAGATCGTTAGTGTACCACCATCAAAAGCGACAATCTAGTACACCCTACGCGATTGAGCTTTGTAAAAAACGATGATAGGGTAACCAAGGAAATTATATGAAAATCATTCAGTTCATTTGTAGTGCGGCATCTCTCTTTACAATGCTCACACACGCACACCAGCAATCGCAGCCTACGGGAGCAATCCAGATGAAAGATACTATATTTCGAGAATATGATATTCGTGGAAAAGTTGATTCTGAACTACCAATTAATCAAGCATACGATCTTGGACGAGCAATCGCATATTACTTACGCAGTCAAAATCCATCATGTAAAACGATCGCAATTGGAATGGATGGACGCACCCACTCTTTAGCACTCAAAAATGAACTCACCCGTGCACTCAACGAGAGTGGAATGAATACGGTATTCGTTGGCACATGCCCCACACCCGCACTCTATTTTTCACTGTTTACTGGCGATGATATTGATGGTGGCATTATGATTACCGCATCTCATAATGGCCCTGAATATAATGGCATCAAACTCTGCTTGGGTACGCGAGTGGTCTGGGGAAAAGAACTCCAAAAAATTAAAGGATTATATAAAAATAAAAAACACATTTTGTCTGATACGATTGGCACAGCAAGCAATGCACCCATTATTCCATCATACCTTGCATGGCTTACAAACCACTTTGAACATTTAAAAAACATTCCCGTTTCATGCATTATTGATTGTGGCAATGGCGCTGGAGGCACAGTAATGCCAGAGCTCGTAAAGCAAATGGGATGGAAAAACGTTTCACTCTTATATGAAGAAGTTGATGGCACCTTTCCAAATCATGAAGCTGATCCAACGGTTGAGAAAAATATGCGTGATGTAAAAAAAGCCGTAACATCACAATCATTTGATTTTGGTATTGGCCTTGATGGTGATTGCGATCGTATGGCTCCCATGACGCAGCACGGTGAATTAGTTTCTGGAGACAAGCTGCTTGCTCTTTTTGCACAAACAGTACTTACCGAACATCCCGGCGCTGGTATTGTATTTGATATTAAAAGTTCATCCGGCTTAATTGAGCTACTTGAACAATGGGGCGCACAGCCGATAATGTCTCCCTCTGGGCATTCAATTATAAAAGATATGATGACCAAGCATGGTGCACTTTTAGGTGGAGAAATCAGTTGCCACTTTTTCTTTAAAGATCGCTATTTTGGATACGATGATGGCATCTATGCTGCATTGCGTTTGATCGAATTACTACACACAACGCAACAACCCCTTTCAGAACTGCTCACGATATTTCCCAAAAAAGAAAGTTCTCAAGAATTTCGCCTTTTTTGCTCGGATGAAAAAAAGCAGGACGTGATTCAAGCAATTAAAGATGCGCTCTCTCAGACTAATGATGTAGAAATCAGTACCATCGATGGCGTACGCGCAGTCTTTCCATTTGGATGGGGCATTGTGCGCGCTTCCAATACGCAGGCAGCATTAAGTATGCGCTTTGAATCGGATACCAAAGAGGGACTTAAAAAAGTTATTGAACGCTTTTATGCCCTTCTTGCAAATCACCTGGACGCAGAGGATTTGAAACCTCTTTTGAGCGCACAAGGAATCGCGTGAGAAAAGCAGGAGTGCATATCAGGATCTCCCACTCTCTTTCTGAGGCGGCAGCTCATGCTAAAGAGCTTAACATTCCGATTTTTCAATTTTTTTTAATTGATCAAATTGCTCGCAAACCGCTCACTATTGATTCAGAAATTCAATCACTGTTTGATCAACTTAAAAAAGAACATATTACGCCGTACGTGCATGGCTCCTATTTTATGAATTTGGTGAAATTAAGCGCGGGTGCACGAAAAACATTATTGCGAGAAATTGCCCAAGCTGAAAGCTTAGGCGCTCCATATATAGTATTACATCCTGGATCGGCTACGGGTGGGCTTACGCATGCAAAAGGCATTTCAAACCTCGCAAAATTATTAAATGAACTCACTGCAGAAAAATCCAACATCACCCTTCTGATTGAAAACACTGCCCATGGAGGCAACTCAATTGGAAGCGACTTGAATGATTTTAAAAAACTTAAAAAGTTACTCAATCATCCTGATCGTATTGCCTTTTGCATTGATACTGCGCATGCACACGCCTATGGATACGACTTACGAACGCACGAAGGCAGAGAGCATTTTATACAATTATTAGATGAAACTATCGGCATTAAAAACATCGCACTCATTCATTTAAATGACTCATACTATGATGCCGGATCTCGTATCGATAAACATACAGAGATTGGCAAAGGGACCATTGGGCACGATGCATTGCAAGCATTTGCATTACATCCAAAACTTGCTCATATCCCTCTTATTCTTGAGCTTCCTGCACTTTCAACAGAGCAAGAACAACACGCAATGAAAACAGTTACACAATGGCACACAAAAAAGGATCTTCCATGATTACAATTGCAGTAAATGGATTTGGCCGTATTGGTAGAAATTTTGTCCGCGCATTGTTGCTCGATTCAAAAGCAACGCAAAAGATTAAACTAGCAGTCATCAATATTGGACCTGCAAAAAAAGAATTTCTGATGCATATGTTTCGCTATGATACGTTGATGGGAGAATTTCAAGGCACTCTTTCAATGAGCGGCAATACGCTTACCATTAATGATCATCACATTGAAATTATTACCGAATGCGATCCGGGCGCCATTGCATGGAATAATTACAACGTTGATTGGGTAGTTGAATGTAGCGGAAAATTTACGAGCCGCCAGGGCGCGCAAAAGCACCTTGATTCTGGAGCAAAACATGTGCTTATCTCTGCACCCGCAAAAGAAGAAGACGTTACTATTATTCCGGGTGTAAATGAAGCTACATTTAACCCTGATACCGATAAAATCGTCTCGCTTGGAAGCTGCACTACCAATGCGTTTATTCCGACATTAAAAGTATTGCAAGAATCCTGTGGTATTACTGAAGGATTTATGACCACCATTCATGCATATACCAATACGCAAGTATTACTTGATGTAGAAGATAGTGACCTGCGTCGATCAAGAGCAGCGGCTCTCAATATTATTCCAACCAGCACCGGCGCGAGTAAGATGCTTGGAAAGGTAATTCCTGAATTAGAAGGAAAAGTGCAAGCGATGGCAATCAGAGTGCCCGTTGCAAAAGTATCATTGATAGACTTAACCTTTCGAGCAGAGCGCGCTATAACAAATGAAATGATCAATAATATCTATAGTGCAGCATCGAAATCTGAAAAAATGAATGGCATTGTTGGCTATACTGATCAACCCCTCGTATCGAGCGATTATAGCGGTGATAGCAGATCTGTAGTGATTGATGGACTTCTCACAGAAGCAAATGGCACAATGGGAAAACTGTTTGGATGGTATGACAATGAGTGGGCCTACAGCATGCGATTAAAAGATTTCCTTCTCTATGTAAGCAATTAGGACGCATCTTACTTGGCAACTCAATCCTTTTCCGGTACAATTGCAGTTGTATCTAATCTTTGAACAATCTGGACAATAGACGGGCCCATAGCTCAGCTGGTTAGAGCAGTCGGCTCATAACCGAAAGGTCCCAGGTTCAAGTCCTGGTGGGCCCACCAGTCATTGTTATTATCCACCACGATGGGGAAATTCTTATGCAAGTACAATCTGAAAAGAGGTCACCCATGAATGAACATCCGTTCTCAGCTTTTATAGATTTAATATCATTGGATCAGCAGATCCGCACAATGCATCAAACTATTACCAATCTCAAGCAAGAGACCGAATCTCAACTTTCTGAAAAACAAAAAATTGTTGATCGCCTTGAGCAGTTCAAGCAACATGTGCATGATTTGAAAAAATCCGTACATGAGCAAGAACTTGCAATTAAAGAGCTCGATGCGCTGGAAAAGCAAAAAAAAGAAACGCTTGAAAACCTCAAAAGCGCGAAAGAATATCAGCCACTCAAAAAAGAGATTGATAGATTAAAGCAAGAGCAGCATGACGCTGAAAGCTCACTGATGACTACCTGGAATAAGCTTGAAACCGCGCAAAAAGAGCTCAACGAGCAAACGGCACAATACAGCAGTAAAATTGACGAATTCCATACTGCAATCGCAGAGCAGCAAGAAAAAGTAGAGGCGTTAAAGGCTGATCTTGCGCAAAAAAAGAGTGAACGCCCTGCAAAAGAAACCGGTATTCCGCAAGAATGGCTCGATAAATATTCTCATATGAAAATGCAAGTTGAAGATCCGGTAGTCTCTCTCTTGGATGATAGTTGCAGCGCATGCTATTACAATCTGCCAAATCAAGATATTATTCGATTAAGGCATCGAGCAATTGTGCAATGCAAAGGATGCTTCAGGCTTCTTTATATGCAAACTGCTATGGAAGATACTCCCTCAGAAGAGTCTGCTGGAAACAAGGAATAACATCGATCATGAATACGCAACACACATGGACTGCTTTCGTTGATGGTGCATCTCGCCGCAATCCGGGGCAGTCTGGCGCAGGTATTTTTATTCAAAAAGATGGGCAAACGGTTGTCAGCGAAGGATTTTATCTTGGTATCAAAACCAATAATCAAGCGGAATATTTAGCGCTTTTAATTGCTCTTTATTTTATTAATCAATACGCATCAGAAACTGATATTATTCGTATCGCATCTGACTCTGAGCTCATGGTAAAACAAATAAAAGGTATCTATCGCGTGAAAAATGAAGGGCTTGCGCCGCTTTTCAGAATGGCAAAAACATATTGCGCCTCCTATCCAATTGAAATGCTACACGTCCTACGCGATAGTAATAAAAAAGCGGATGCGCTTGCAAATAAAGGCGTTGATTCTAAAAAGCGAGTGCCTGAAAAGTTTAAACAGTTGCTTGCTGATCATGGAATAGCATTAGAGTTATAATTTTTCTGGAAAAGTAGTAATTGGGTATCATGTCTAAATCCATACGCACACGTATTATTAATTTCGCATCATACCTGTGCCTTGCAATCATCATATGCATAATTTCTTATCCAACCATTTATGGCGGCAAAACGCAGGAAAAGTCCTATACCGTTAAAGTGCTTATTGGCGAGCACGTGCCCACACTCCGCAAATCAAAAACTCCCACATGGACGCTCACAAGCTCTACCGGGTTTTTACTCTATAATCCGGCACAGCAAACCGATTGGCATATAATAAAAGATACGAGCATAACCATTGCTCATAATAAGTCACAACTTCTCATCAACGGCACCCCCTATCGCGGTAAAACATTACGAATCATGCCAAAAGATGGATTTGCGGGTATTGATGGCGATCAATTCCATGGATCATTTGCGATCACGCAGACACGCGGACACACCTATTTAATTAATTACGTTGACCTTGAAGAATACGTATATTCAGTACTCAAAACGGAAAGCTGGCCAGGGTGGCCCATTGAAGTTAATAAAGCATTTGCAATAGCATCTCGAAGCTATGTAATTGCAATGATTCAGCAAATGAATAAAGGCAAATTGCCATATCACGTAAAAAATACCAACGAACATCAAACCTATCGCGGAATGCACAATACCAACACTATTCGATCTGCCGTAGAGCAAACCAAAGGGATGGTATTACTTCATAATGATCGCCCTGCGCTTGCGATGTTTGATTCTTGTTGTGGTGGAGTAATCCCCGCGCATATTGACGATTTTGACTTTCAAAAAGCACCCTATCTCAAGCGAACGTATGCTTGCACCCATTGCGCACGATGCAAGATTTATTCCTGGGAAAAAAGGATCCATCTTTCTGACTTGAATAAGCAGCTCAAACAAGCGATAGAATTTCCTGGCCTGATTAATCAAATAACAATTACACAACAAGACAAAGCCGGATTAATCACGCATTTGCATATGAAAAATGGTAAACGTACGCACGCTGTTTCTGGAAAGCAATTTTATAGCGCACTCAAAGACATTAAAAGCTTTTGCTATACCATCGATAAAAAAGCAGATTCAGTTATTATTTCTGGCAAGGGATATGGGCATCATTTAGGTATGTGCCAATGGGGTGCACGAGAAATGGTACGCGATGGCTGGCCTTATAAAACCATTTTAGCGTTTTACTATCCAGGCACGCAAATTAAAAAGATGGTTTAGCTTTATCAATCATTTTGCTATACTTCTGCCCACATATCTTTTTTAAAAAACGGAGAGAATTTCATGCCAGGCTACCAAACCCATCTTGCGGGCGGTGCAATCGTATTTGCAGCTACGCTCGTATGCATTGTCCCTTACGCACAGCCCACTGTATTAACAGCCGGAGAATGGCTTTTATTTGCTTTCGCCGGATCGCTCTTTCCCGATATTGATATCAAGAGCAAAGGGCAGAAATACTTTTATTGGATGATATTACTGCTGCTTTTGATTTTAACGTATACCAAGCGATTTATTCCACTCGCAATCATCAGTATCTTATCTACAATTCCACTCATAGTAAAACACCGAGGCCTTTTTCATCGTGCATGGTTTGTAATCGCAGGGCCACTCGCATTGTGGTATGTATTGAGCTTGCATTATCCATTCGTAAAAACAGCGCTCCTGCTTGATATGACATTTTTCATAGCAGGAGCGCTTTCACATTTATGGCTTGATATGGGACTCAAAAAAATGATTAGAGTCTAGGCTCTGTTGACTTTTCATCGTAACCATAAAATTACTCCAACAAATGAAAGAAAAGCTGAAAAATTGCGAGCAGACTTATCAAATCGAGAAAAAACACGTCTGAAGTATTTCATTTTTCCAAAAAAACATTCGAT
>JAJCZE010000006.1 GCA_029262555.1 Candidatus Babelota bacterium
ATTATCAACTTCTGATTCTAATATATCGATGCGGCTATCATTTGCCTCACAACATGATTCTAATAAATCGATGCGAGAGTCATTCACTTCGCAGCATGAATCTAAAACGTCCACGCGGGAATCAAGTACATCAATTTCTGAGCCGTTCACTTCGCAGCAAGATTCAACTAAATCAATTCTTGAATCAAACGCATCAACTTCTGATTCTAAAATATCAATGCGTGAATCATTTACCTCACAGCAACTTTCAAGTAAGTCAGTACGGGAATCAAGTACGTCAATCTCAGAACCATTCACTTCACAGCAGGATTCAACTAAATCAATTCTTGAATCAAACGCATCAACTTCTGATTCTAAAATATCAATACGCGAATCGTTAACTTCACAGCAGCTTTCAAGCAGATCTGTGCGCGAATCAAGTACGTCAATTTCAGAGCCGTTCACCTCACAGCATGATTCAACTAAATCAATGCGACTATCAAATGTATCAACTTCCGATTCTAGAATATCAATTCGTGAGTCATTAACCTCGCAGCAGCTTTCAAGCTGATCTGTGCGTGAATCAAGGACATCTATCTCAGAGCCGTTCACCTCACAGCAGGATTCTACTAAATCAATGCGACTATCAAATGTATCAACCTCAGATTCTAAAATATCAATGCGGGAATCGTTAACCTCACAGCAGCTTTCAAGTTGATCTGTGCGGGAATCAAGTACATCTATTTCTGAGCCGTTTACCTCACAGCAGGACTCAACTAGATCAATTCTTGAATCAAACGCATCAACTTCTGATTCTAATATATCGATGCGTGAATCGTTAATCTCACAGCAACTTTCAAGTAGATCTGTACGGGAATCTAATACATCTATTTCAGAGCCGTTCACTTCGCAGCATGATTCAACTAAATCTATGCGGCTATCAAATGCATCAATCTCTGATTCTAATACATCGATGCGGCTATCATTAACCTCGCAGCATGAATCCAAAACGTCCACGCGCGAATCAAGTACATCAATTTCAGAGCCATTTACTTCGCAGCAAGACTCAACTCGATCAATTCGACTATCAAACGTATCAATCTCAGACTCTAGAATATCAATGCGCGAATCGTTAGTTTCACAGCAACTTTCTAATGCGTCAGTACGTGAATCAAGCACATCGATTTCAGAGCCGTTCACCTCGCAGCAAGACTCAACTAGATCTATGCGGCTATCAAATGTATCAACTTCCGATTCTAAAATATCAATACGCGAATCATTTGCCTCGCAGCAGCTTTCAAGCAGATCAGTACGGGAATCTAACACATCAATCTCAGAACCGTTCACCTCACAGCATGATTCAACCAGATCTATGCGACTATCAAATGTATCAACTTCCGATTCTAGAATATCGATGCGTGAATCATTTACCTCGCAGCAGCTTTCAAGTTGATCAGTACGGGAATCAAGTACATCAATCTCAGAACCATTCACCTCGCAGCATGATTCAACCAGATCAATACGACTATCAAATGTATCAACTTCCGATTCTAGAATATCGATGCGTGAATCGTTAGTTTCACAGCAACTTTCAAGCAGATCAGTACGCGAATCTAGCACATCAATCTCAGAGCCATTAACTTCACAGCATGATTCAACTAAATCTATGCGACTATCAAACGTATCAATCTCTGATTCTAATACATCGATGCGTGAATCATTTACCTCAAGCGCACTATCAATCGATTCAATAATTGATGTGCAACGAAGCGTTATATAATCAATAATACCATCATTAATCAAAGAAACATTCGAGGGATTTTCAAATAAAATATCACCGCATGTTTCAGATCCAGCTGTATCTTTCCATAGCGTAAGACAATTTACCTCAAGAATTCCATTATTGTTAAAAAGCCAATCGTGACCTTTAACCACCGCCGTAGTTGGCCCTTTAACCTCAACGGTACCTTTTGAAGTAGTAAAATCATCTGAAAAGAGTAGTGTTACGTTCGTTAATACCAATTTTGAAGTGCTATCCGCGAGAATTATTTTTCCAAATCCAGCTCCATCCCCTAGGCCTTTAATAACAACATCATCAAGAGTTAAAGTCGATCCAGAAGAAACTGTTAAAATGCCGCCCCCCGTCAAGTCATACACATAGCCATTTCCTCTAATATTATTATTAGGAGCGTTAAAAGTGAACGATCCGGTAAATGTTACACAAGTTCTTAAGTTAATATTAGTAAACCAATTAATATTACTCGTCCATGTAAATGGAGTTCCACCAGTTTCAACATTATAGGTATTACCATGAACTTCGCCATCACCAGTCAAAAAAGATCCGTCTGAAAAAATCAGATTGTTTTCTAAAGTTACGGTTCCACCATTTAAAACCAGATCTTGATTCATCTGACTTTGTATACCAATAGTTAAAGTAGTAGATGCATCCGCAAGCTCTATTGCTGAAGAAAATATCGGAGAACCTCGTAAAATATTCCCTGACCCGGAAACAGATACTGTTTGTAAAATTCGTCCGGGCTCAGCGCGAAATAAATGATCGCCTTGCAAGGAAATTGTTCCTGATGGATCAAATAAAGCCGATAGCAATACTTGGTTTCCAGCATCTTCTAAAAGACCATCAATAAAAGAAATAGATTCACCGGTAACTGTTGCACCTGACGATTTTATAAGAGTTCCATCCCAATTGCTTATTGGCTGGCTCAAAGAAAATGTAGCACCATCAGCAATTTTAATCGTTGAATAACGACTATCAAATTGTAGCGTATTGCCGTAAAGCGAAAAAATCATACAAGAAAAAAATGGAATCCACTTTAATCTCATTTACTACTCTTTTTTTTAATACTTTTCACCTATAATAAAGGCCAGCTTTTCAAAAAATAAATCCTATAGCATCAAATAATTGCTATCTAACCGAAAATGAATAGATTAAACATCTATCATCTCTATTATCAACCTAGGTACACTCTTACAAAAAAACAATTATAAAAGATAGCAATTTGACCAGGAGAGTACTCATGAAATTATTTTGCCTGCATATACTCGCTCTATTCTTTTTTTCCAGCATATTTGCTGCTGACATTGGATCCGACACCGCTCCAACAAGATTTAACAGCACTGTAACAGTTAATGATGGAGATAGAATTGCAGGATTTGCAGCACTATACCAAGGGTTTGAATTTTCAGATGCTTCAGTTTCAGCCACATTTGACTCTTTTTTCCCGGTCTATGGAACTATTTCTTTAACTGGTGGCACCTTAGAATTAAATAAAGATCTTTTTTTGAGAAATATCTTAAATTTTGGCTTCCTGGGTAATATTATTGGAAATAATCACGTTTTACAATTTCCACCGGCTGATAAAATCCCAACTATTTGCGGCGCTGAATTTAATTGTTCTCCTTTTTTTGTGAATCAAATAAGTATTGGTGCAGCCGATGCTGAAACGCTTTCATGGGATTTTAATGAGACCCATTTAGCCACAGCATCAGATGATGGTTTAGTTCGGGTATACAATTATGATGGATCAACACTTACTTTTGCAGCTAGTATCGGTACTGGCGGAATAGCCATTGATGGAGTAGGGCAGGTAGCATTTCGTTCTGATGATCGTATCTTAGCTTTTGCTCGAGAAGGCGGAGGTGTGACAGCGAGCGTCTACACCTTTACATTTGATGTTAATGCGAACACGTTATCAACTATTTCATCTACGCCTCTCGCTGCAGATGGTCGAGCATGCGCATGGCACCCCTCAGGAGACTATCTTGCAGTTGGAGATCTTGTCTCTGGAGGCCAAGTAATTATCTATCCAGTTGATACCAATGGAAACTTAGACGTTGGTGGAGCTGTTAGCATCAACACCATCAATAATGTTTATTATGAATGCTTAGCATGGAATGTAGCAGGTGATTATCTAGCAGTAGGCCTTATAACTGGAGGAGGTAATCCTGAATTACTGATTCTTGAGGTAAATATTAACCCCTTTTCTATTGTTGGGATTAATGCCTCAACTACAATTGGTCGCTCTATTGGAGGATTGGATTGGGGAAAGGGCGATGACTTTCTGGCTGTTGGCCTGCAGGGCACCGTAGGAGACAATATACAAATTTATGCACACAGCGATGGCGGCGGAGGAGTTGGAAATGGAACCCTAACCCTACTTGATGGCACTGATGATATGGGCAGGACAACTGAAGGCATTAGTTGGGCGGCGAACTTGCCATGCTTTTCAGCTAGCTCTGATGAACTGGGTGGAAATGCATTCTTTAATACATACTCTTTTATCAATAACACATTAACCCGCATTTCAAATGTCGAGTTTACTGGGCTTGCCCCTGGCGATGATTTTGAGGCAACCCGATGGGGACCATTAGGAACTTCCGCAGCTGTCTCTGGAGATGATAACATTATTCGAGCCTATGGATTGCCAAGTGAAGCGTGTTTTGATTTTTCAAACCTCACGCTTATCAATACATCGAATACCTTTTTTCATAATTTATGCATTACCTTTAGTGGAAATAATATATGGGACGGTCAAGGAAACACCATAGAATTTGATACAACCTGTACTCTTATAGTTGATTCAAACTCAAGCCTCATGTTTAAAGACATGACTCTTTTAGGGGTGGGTAGTAATAATATTAGTGCATTAGATAGCTCAAGTACTATTACATTCAATAATACCAATTTAGTACTTAAAAATGACTATACCGTATCAGCCGGCAGACTTGATTTTTTAAATTTTGTAGAAATATTTGGAGAAAATAAACAATTTATTTTTCAATCTCCAACAGCTGCTCATATTGCAAAAAATGCACAATTATTATTCAATGCAAACACAACTTTTAGGTATGAACCAAGCAGTAACGATCGAACGCTATTAGCACTAGATAATAGCTCGTCAACATTATTTTTGAATAATGCTACTCTCTCTACCTCTTCAGTAGGACTACAGCTCACCACAGGACAGCTCTTTTTTGACAATAAAAATTTCTTAATTAATGAAGGTAGCTCCGATGCTACTTCAATAGAATTTGGAGATGGCTCATTCGATAATAATCTTTGCATTGAGCTTTTTCCCGCTGCAACTATAGAAATTCTTGAGGGAAGAGTTAGGTATAATAATAGCTAAATATTGTTATAAATAAGCGTTCCAAATACATCGAGATTTGCAGCCGAATAAATCTCTAAGCAACAGTTGTTTTCAAGTAATAATCCATCCCCCAAAGTAATATTGGTAAGTCCATTAATCATGGATTTACCATCCACGCAAACAGTTCCTTTAGTAAGTGTGACATTTGAGGCTATGAAGTTTGCGCCTTTAAGAAATAAACGAGACAACGGGCTTTCCATAAGGATTAAATCTGAAGAACCAGATAAAGGCATATAATTAAAGGTAACACCTTCTTCCAAAATCAAAGATCCTTTATAAAATGAATTACATGCATCCGATCCCAAGCGATCTCCTCGAATGATCAAATTTTGATCTGAAGTATAGGTTACAGTATGAGTACCACTTATTACTAAATCACCCAAAATATCCCATAAACCTAGAGTAAATGTAAAATTACTTTCTAATACTAGATTTACATCTTGAAAAGAAAAAGTGCTTAATGCATCAACTCCCTTAAAAGAGCTCTCTTGTACTCCAGCAAGCGTCATATTTTTCAATAATAAACTAGATTCAGCATCCACAATAAAAGAAAAAGTTGGCGATAAAGAAAGCGTTTTACCTCTGCCATTTATCGATGATTCGCCCGTAAAAGTAATAGAAGGAGAATTCAAATCAAGATCATTATTTAAAAAAAGATTTAAATTTGAAAAAATCACCGTAGAAAAATCAGAATTAGGCTGATACACCGAAACAGCTGGTGCACTGCTACCAGAAGCTAAATAGTTACCCTGCACAGACCATCGAACATCAAAAACATTTGCTGCCCTTTCAAGATCGCTCGCCAATGAAATATCATCTAATGCAAACTCATAGATTCTTACTTCCCCATCCACATTAGTATCCAGCCCAACAGCTAGGCAATCGCCACTTTCTTTCCAATGTACCGCATTAACTGGAGTTGATGTACTAATAGATAATGCAAGAGCAGTTAAGACACCAGTAGAATGTCTATACAATTTCAATGTTGATCCAGTACCCACTTCCGACCCAACTGCAATAATATCAGTATTCGATCCTCCCTTATTCCAAGAAACGGTATTAGTTGCTGCAGTAATATTTGCTCCAATATCAAACGTTAAAGTCACACCATTAAAGGCATAAATCAATAGCTCGTTACCCCCAGCATCATTATCAGTAACCGTTGCTAAAAAGGTACCATCACCATTCCAACTTACATCATTTGCAGCCTGCGCAAGATTAGCTGTAATAGGAGTGCCAAGTATCCCACCACCACTAACTGGATATACTCGCAACTCTCCAGCCACAACATTTGTAGCAACTCCCAAAAAATTTCCATCAGGACGCCACGATACGGCATTTGCCGTATCTGCGACTAATGTAAGAGAATCTAATAAGGTTAACGTCGTGCCATTGAAAGAATAAATATAAACTTCTTGAAACGGGGTAAACACTCCACCATTTCGAGCTACTGCAATCCAATCGTTTGTTGGATGCCATCTGACTGAAAAAACATTATCTATAATGTCTACTCCAGTAATCAACGTTAAAGTTGTCCCGTCCCATCCATATATCTCTACCTGGTCAGTTGCTCCTCCCGGATCATTAGTAGCAATAGCAACATATTCTCCAGTACTATTCCAATCCACTGAGTTAACTTGATCACTTGCAGCATTTGACGTCAAAAGTGCAATGCCACAACTTGAAAGAGAACTATCTAAAAACGGCATTTGGCTGACTTGAGAAGATAACTCTAAAGTCCGACCATTCCCATTTATTTGACCAATCGAACGTATATTTGCCTCATCTTGAATTATTAAATCCTGATTTAAAACCAATGTACCAAAATTAAGCGCGATATCTCCCGATACTTGGAAAAAAGAATCAAATATACCGGTTGTTTCAGATCCACTTAAAGCAAACCCCCCAAAAAGCGCTGCAAATCCAGCAATACGATCTCCATCTGCTAGCGATTGTTGTGTGTTAAATCGGGTAACAGCTGAATCCGAACCGATATCTACTCCAAGCAAACTGTTTGCAATAAATAACAATACATACATTTTTTTATACATTAGCATACTCAACCGTACCTAACAGATCTAAATGCGCTGCAGGTAAAAGCTGCACACACATATTTCCACTTTCAGTTCCATTTCCGAATGTGACCATAGTATCACCACGAATAAAAGAATACCCCTCTACTGCCATCGATCCGGCTATAAGTGATAATGTATTCGCTTGTAACGTACTGCTTATTAATTTTAAAGATGATAACTCGGACTCAAACCACAATAAGGAAGATACATTCGATACCGGAGCATAATAAAAGAGCGAATGATCAATGATTAAAGATCCTATATAAAACATTGCTCCTGATGCATCATTAACTCGCCCACCCCGAATAATTGATTGCTGACTTGTGGTATAATTAAAAGCAGAGGTCCCTGTGATAGTAAAATTTCCTAAAATATCTAATGATCCTTGGTCAAACGTAAAATCTTGTTCCAATATAAAAGTAACATCTTCAAGAGAAAGCGTGCTCTGCGCATCCAGTAATCGAATTCTATCTTCAGCCACGCCATCTATCGTAATATTTTGCAATAATAAACTCGCCCCCCCTTCGACAATTAATGTTGCCGTCCCATTCAGCGATAATGTATTATCGCTTCCATTAATAACACATTCTCCAGAAAACGTAATCGAGGTATCTTGTAACGCAACATCATTGTTTAGCACTAATTCTAAATCAGAATATTCTACCTGACTAGTATCTATAAAATGCGCATCAAATCGATATATACTCAAATCATTTGCTACATCGCCGATTGCCAAATAATTTCCATTTTCTCGGGACCACCTACAGGTTAATACATCCGTTCCCAGTTCAAAACTTGATTCAAGCAAAAGTGTATCATTAGCAAATAAAAAGGTGCCCAAGTCATACGATGCTCCATTATCTAGCGCTGCAGCCAAGCAAGACCCATTTGAATGCCAATCTACAGAATTAACACTATCAGCAATCGCTAAGCTCGTAGTTAATTGTGTCAGTACGCCCGTTGAATGACGATAGAGACGCAACCTATCAGCCCCACCATCTAGCCCAATCGCTATAATATCTGTATTAGAACCAACTTTATTCCACGACAATCCCAACACAATCTGTCCTATTGAAATTGAACTTTCTAAAACCAGTGTCGGGACTGTTGTAAAGGTATACACCCGCAACTCATTTCCGCCAGTGTCACAACCAACTCCCAAAAGCGTTCCATCATCATTCCAGTCTAAAGCATTCACATCCTGATTTGGTGCGATATTAACGATTACAGGAGTTCCAAACACTCCAGAGCCATTTACGGGGAAAACATTTAGCTCTCGAGAGTTTCTATCTGACCCAACAGCCAAAAAGTCTCCTTGAGGACGCCACCGAACTGCATGTATATCTGATGCCCCTCCACCAATATTTACTGAATCTAAAAGCGTCAAGGAAACTCCATTAAATGAATAATTTCGAAGTTCATGGCCTCCACCTCCATCCCGCCCAACCGCAATCCAATCATTAGTTGGATGCCATGAAATGGAAAAACCATCATTGCCTAAATTTATACCCGTGATAAGCGTCAGCGTTGTGCCATCCCATGAATATACCTGAAGTTCATTACCACCATTCTGCAACGCAACTGCTATATATTCTCCCGAAGCATTCCAATCGAGAGCATTCACATCTAAGCCCGTACTGATACTATCTAAAAATGAAATTGTGCAGCCTGATATCGCACCTTGAGCCACTAAAGATCCAATACTCGGTGATAAAATAAAAGAATGCCCCGCGCCTACAATGTTTCCAGCTGTGCTAATAGAAGACTCATTTTCTAAAACTAAATTTTGGTTTAAAACTAGTGTTCCAAAATTGAGACTCACATCTCCTGAAACTCCAAAAAATGAATCGAAGATGCCCGTAACATTTGGATTTGCAAGTGAAAAACCGGCATTCAGTCCAGCAAATCCTGCTATGCGATCTCCATCGGAAAGTATCTGCTGTGTATTAAATCGAGTTACAGCAGTATCCGATCCAATATCAGAGCAAAAAGAATGCAGAGTAATAAATAAAAACAGACCACTTACTACTCTCATGCATTATTCCTACGGAGTAAATCGACTTCGCTTCACAACGCCCTGTGGCTCTATCGTTCCAATAACATTTGAATCATTTGTATGTAACAATCGTGCACCACTTTTTAAAATCGTTTTTCCTGTTCCAGTTGTTAAGTTTTTAAATAACTGTAACGTTGCTCCCGATTCAATACTGATAGCGGAGTCATTACTTATCAGGTTCAAAGCCAAACTACTACTATTTCTGTACGCCAACAAACCTCTTTCAAGTATTAACCTTACTCCAGGCCGAACAATAACAGATAAATCATTTACACCATCACCAAATGAAATGCCTGGCTCTAGACCAGAAAATGGGTCAGAAGTAGAACTTAGAGAAGAAGTTTGCTTAACATTGAGACATCCCTTTGTGAGCTCAATCCCGCTTGATGTAGTTATAAAACTTGCGCCATTCAATATAAATTGTGAAGACGTATTCTCAAATTGAATCAAACGATTATTTCCCTCAATATGAGGAGGATCATAACTAAAGGTAACGCCTGAATCTAATTTAAGGGCACTATCAGCAAGTATCGTACTCGTCATTTGCGTTTCATATACAAATGAATGATCTCCCTGCATAACATTTTTATTTAAAAACTGCATTGCGCCATGCGTAAAGGTAAATGTGTCACTCAAAATAATTTGTGCATTATTAAAAATTACTACTCCCGTATCATCAACGCAGCGAATAGCATTTGCAGATATCTTATCTAAAACAATGTCTTTTAATACTAAGGTGGCTCCAGAATCAACAACCAATTCTCCAGTAGAAAAAGTCAAAATATTATTAGCACCTTCAATAGTGGTATAATCTTGAAATAACACTGATGCCGCTAAATCTACAGTTGAATTAAATTTAATCGATCCGTCGCCCATAAACGTCATTGGAACTGATTGCATAATATCATTAATTCCATAAAGGGCTGTCTGCCCATTCAAATCTATTGTTCCAGGACCAACCACCCCTCCAGAACCAACAATCATCAAATCAGTGCCGAGCGTTAAAGTCCCTCCATTCAGGGTGATCAATGTATTTAATGTTCCAAGATTTGCCCACTCCAATTCTGCGGTTGGCGATAAATAGGTAATGAATCCAGTCACCACACCAGACCCCTTAAGCACATTCCCTGTACCAGAAATCACTAATGGCTGAGGAAAAGTACCACTCAAAATCTCAACGCTATCTGGGGCCCCTTCTAATGCAAGAACAAGCGGTAAAAAACGACGCGCAGTAATTAATACAACTGCTGTTTGTATATCTACTAACGCTTTTTCAAGATAAACATTAATACCAGAATCAAAACTCACCGTAGTAGGTGGAGTAATATCGATCCCCATATTTCCCAATTTACCATCTTGCTTATAGTGCGTTACCAACCCGGTCTCAATAATTAATTTTGAAGAAGTAGATAATCCCACAAACCCTTTTTCGATATCAGTAATATTTTGTAAAATATGGCCTGATCCCAATTGTATACTTGCGCCAGGATTTAAATTAATCGTAATATCATCACTTGCCACGCCATTACCTAATTGCAAACCATTTGCAGTACTTGTTGAATTAAAGTCAAATACACACTGCTTATTAATTGCCACAGTCCCGCGTGATAGCGTTAGTCCACTGCTCTTTATTCCCAATGTGGCATCATCAAAACATAAATGCGCTGTATCATCTTCAAAATAAATCGGCTCCACTCCTTGGCTTGTTCTACCAAAAGAGCTTGTAATCCTACAGTCAAATGTTACGCCTGAGTTCAACTTTATAGTATTAGTCAAAATCTGATCAAACGTCATAGTATAAGGCCCACCAATACTATTAGATTTCTCAAAATCAATAGCACCATGCGTTACGGTAAAATCATCATCTAAAAGCCATCTCGCTCCAAAAAATGAAAGCCTGCAAGAATCATCAGTACAGCTAATATTTTCACCGCCCACTCCCTGAATAATAATATTTTTCATAATTAAGTGAGCATCAGTTTCTAAAAACAATTTACCGTTATCAACAAGGCGTAAAATATTGCCTTTTCCATCTAGTATCAATTCTCCTGATATCGTCCACGTATCAGATAAATCTAATTCAGACTGTAGTTGGAGAGTCCCCGAATCATTCCATCGAATAGAAGATTGCCACGTTGTAACTTGCGGACTTAAACACAAAGCATATGTAGAAAGATTTATGACTCCTGGCCCGTTAAAAATAGCGCCCGCATTCATAAAAAGAGGGCTTAATAAAGAAAAAGTTCCATTGTTTAAGGTAACTGAGCTCCGTAACTCACCTAATATATCTAAGCTTAATTCAGCAGCACTCGAGCTCAAAATAAGGGGACCATTTATCCCACCATTTCCTTTGATAACATTTCCAGCATTGGTTGTTAAAATGGCAAGCGGCATTGTTCCTTTTGTAAAAAACATTTCATCATTACCATCCAGTTGATACACAAATGCACTTAATTGGTTTCCTGTTAACTCAAATTCAATCGTAGGCAATACAATACGCGTATCAACATAACTTAAGGTTTTACCAACTGCCACCTCAACTGGAGAAACTAAAGCCGATACGATTTCAACTGATTGCTTTGGAAATGCTAAATCTGTATGCACTGCAATTTTTGACCCTTCATTTCTTATCAATGAAGCAGTATGCGAAGATGACTTAAATCGATCAGAATCTCCATTATTGTATACCCAATACCCTGAGTTATGAATTACAGAGCACCCAGGACTTAATCGAATACTTAAATCATTTGCAGCAATTCCATTACCAACGATCATTCCTCGATCAGTTCCCGTATTAACAGAATCAATCGTAACAGAGCGATCAAATATAATAGATCCATTCGTAAGTTCAATACCCGAATCGCTTGCAATAAAATCAACATTATCTAGTGTCAAAAAAGAAGTTCCATCTATAAAATGTATCGGATCCGAAAGTGTTTCTGGGTATCGTCCCATTTTCAATACTAAATCTTCTGAAAGTTTCCAATGTGAGTCCATTTCAATGGTACTTGTCATTGAACTTTCGTAAAAAAAAGTACCCGTTCCTGAAAATTCTACTTGATCCTCAAATGAAATTGCACCCGTAGTAAATGTAAAAAAACCATCCTGAATCCATCGCACATTCTCTAGAATAAGCATTGAATCATTATCAGCACATCGAATTTTTTCACTATTCACGCCCATAAAATTTATATTTTTAATATGAAGCGTTGATGCAGGAGCAACAACTAAACCACCATTTCCACCTAACATAATAAGATTATTCGAACCGGATAGAATACAATCTCCCGTAAAGCAAATTTCTGTATCAATTAAAACATTACCTTCGAAAGATAAATGCGTATTATCAAATGTATGCGTATCATCTGGAAGTGAACTTATAGAAGAACTAATGTGTAAAGTATGCCCTCCACCAACAATAACTCCCAACCCATTCAGCGTAGTAACATTCTGAAAAATAAGATCCGTGCCAAGCGTTACTGTGCCTCCTGCAAAATCGACCGTACCACTCACCGGATAAATAGATCGAAATAATAATTCAGTAGCGGAATTTTCTAAATTAAATCCATTTTTCATCCAAGCAAAACTGGCAATTTCATTTGGATTGGCACCATAAACCTCAGGAAAAGACGCAAATGACTCTACTGAAACCGCTAAATCTGATCCGACAAGTAATGCTGAGGCATTCCTCATTTGAAACAAACAAAGCAAAGCACATATCTGAATTATTATTTTTTTCATCGTTCATACTCAAATGTAAATGGACCTGCCGCGTGCACCTTACCAATCAAATCACCTCCAAGTAAGCGATGCGCCATTGAACCTTCATTAAAATAAAATGTTCCATTTCCAATATTTAATGGTGTATGCAAAATAAGCTTTGTATTCTTTTCCATGTGCAAAATATCATAACTTTTTGCATTCCATGACGAAAAATATACGTTTTTATAATGCAAAGATCCCTCAGTAAGTCGCAAGTGAACACCACTTAATATATCAATATAGCAGTCATGCTCACCAACCCCATCCCCAAAATCAATGAAGGAATTCTCTCCAGCAGATAAAAAGGAATCTCGTTCAGCGCGTAAAGTGCCATCCAATAATGCCATTCCGCTTTGCCCTGATGCAAGCGTTGCACCATCTAACAATATAACGGACGATCGATCTTCACATTCTATAAGATGAGTATGCGTTATTATTGGATCATAGCTAAAAGTCATTCCTGAATCTAAAATAAGACTCGATTTTGATGCGAGAGTAGATGTTTGACTTGAACTATATATGAACTGCGCATTGCCTTTCATTGTAACGTCGTCAACAAAATGAAATGATCCATGAGTAAAGGTATAATCTGCATCTTGTGCCCACGTTGCATTTCGTAAACAAATAACACCGGTATCATCTTCACATCTAATATTAGCCCCTTGAATTCCCTTCAATTGAATATCTTCAAGGATTAACGTTGCATTCGATTCAATAATTAAATTCGTACTCGCATCAAATTTAAAAATATTGCCCCCACCATTTATCGTACAATTTCCCTGAAATCGAATGTCTGCATGCCCGCGTACTTCTGATCCAAAATAAAGTTTTAAATCTTTAAACGTGAACGGAACATTTGTAAAATTAAAAAGATACGCAGTATTGCTATCATCGCCAGTAAGAAGATAATTCCCACTGGCAGACCACGCAACAGCACGCTTAAGTGCGTCTGAACTATATCCACTCACTAAATGCAAGGCACGTGTCTCTTCGTCAAAGTAATACACCTCAATTTCATATCCTTGTGCGGAATATTCTTTTGTAATAGCAAGATATATTCCAGTCTGATCCCACGCAGCCTGAATTACTTGCTGGCGTAGCCCTACTCTTGCTGTTATAACCTCAGTTAAGGTTTGTGAAATTTCATTAAATCGATACAGCCGTAGCGACTCATTACGAGCTCCGAGTCCAACAGCAATTAAATCACTATTAGGGCGCCACGCAACTCCATATACATGATTCCCCAATTCGGCATCACTCACTTGAGTAATATCACTTTGCCCACGCTGAAATACACGTAATTCTCCCCCACTGGAGCGCCGTAATCCAATTGCGCAATAATCCCCCGTACTTTTCCAGCTAATCGCATTATTATTAACCTCTTTACTTGCCCCCAAAGAGCCATTCAAAAGAGATCCTAATACTCCGTCAGTAACCGAATACAAGTGAAAGTTACTGTCTTTCCTCTCTCCAACTGCCAAATAGTTGCCATCAGGACTCCATGCAACTGCACGTGCATATCCAGTATTTGAACTATCAATCAATGTTAATACATCAGTTGACCTATTGAAATGCCAGGTTTGCAACTCAGTCCCACTCGATAAAGCGATAGCTATATAATCTGAATTGGGATTCCACTGCAACGAGTTAATCGTACTCGTTCCAAATTCTTGCTGAGTAACAAAAGAAAGCGTTGTCCCAGTAAACTTATATACATGGAGTTCAGCACCCAACGAACCCTTTAATCCAAGCGCAACGTATTCATCATCATAAGACCACGAAACAGAATACACATCCTTACCAACATCCACAGTGTCTAACAAATTCACAATTAATTTAATGTAGTATGTTGAAGGAAAATCAAGATACGAAATATTATTTGGAAACCCGAGAGAAAAACCATTTCCATAAATACTTCCAACTCCAATTCGAAATGGATTTTTAAATTCTAAATCATTTAACAGCTCTAATGTGCCACCATTTAAAACAATATCACCACGAATAGGAAAAAATGCATCAAACTCAGCGGTTGTTTGCGGGTTTTCAAGCACAAACCCTTTTTCAAAGACAGAAAACCCTTTCATTCTATTTGAACTAGAAGTAATCCGCTTAAAAAAGGCTCGCGTTTGACGAGCCACAGAGACATCAGAGCCGATAATTGTTCCGTAGGATGGAAAAAAAGAAAGAATCGTAAACGCAATGGCTACTAAAACATTTATCATTCTAAGCCCTCTACGATAGCAACCGGTCCAACAATATCATTTCCACCCTGATCATCAATATGAGCATGCTCGCTAATCAAAATGCGCCCTGCTCCCAACCATATCGAAGAATACAATCTAAAATTTGTTCCAGAGTAGAAAGCAACACCTGCAAGTTGATTTTCCATACTCCATGCATCAGAAGAAATATTCCTGTATAAGAAAGACCCACTCATTACCCGTAATACCGCACCTGCAGAAATGATACCAGCACAATCATTATCTTCTGAGATGCCATCGCCCAAACACAGTCCTCCATCAACGATAGTATTATTTCCATCATCATCTTCGTTTTCAAGTACTTCAGTTGAAATTGAAGACTCTCCTTTTACTACGAAATTCCCTTTCGTTAATTGAATTCCTGTTGACGTCGTATGCAAAGATGCATTTTGCAATACTAAGGTGGCAGTATCATCTTCCATCTCTAATACATGAAAACCAGCCCGTTGCGAATTAATACTGCAGGTGATTCCCAAATCAAATTTAAGTTGAGACTCTGCACAAATAGTACTAGTTTGATCTGAGTCGTAAGTGAATAAACCATCTCCCCGCATTACAACTTTATTCTTGAAACGAAGCGCACCCTTTGTAAACGTATATGCATAAGAACGATCCTGCATCCAAATAGTATCATCTAGAATAATAACACTTGTATCTCCCATACACTTAATATTCATACCATCAACCATCTCAATCTTTATATTTTGCAAACAAAGCTGGGAATCGTTTTCCACTACAATATCACCTAAATTTCCAAGATTAAGGGAATGGCCATTGCCCTTTAATATGCAGTTGCCACTAAAAGTCCACGTAGCCGCCAACGAAATATTTGCATTTAAATTAATCGACGCACTTGTACCATTCCAATGCATATCATCTGCCCATGTTAAGTCACTCTTGCCTAAATTAATGTTACTCGTCCCCATATCAACCCGCCCACTACCAGAAAGCTTTACATTATTTGCCAAATCAAGATTATTAGAAAGCGTAAGTTTTCCATTATTCATAGTAATGCTATTGAATACGCACCCATTAAAGTTGCAAATTAACTCTGCTGTGCTTCCGGCAAGCGTAATCACGCCGCCCATATTTCCAACACCATCAATTCTATTAGCAGCTCCTTGCACTAAAATATACAGTGGAAACGTTCCATTATTTAAATTAATAATACCGTTGCCACCAAGAAGCATTGTAAACCAATTGTACCAAGTGCCCGTTACATCAAACTCGTCTTGCTGATTAATGATATGGCCCTTTATGTAGGAAAGAATTTTCCCAGAATCAACAAGCAGTTGCGAATAAGGGCTCACGTCTATTGTAATATCTGAAAGATCAAGATCATGCTTTAAATAAAAAACACTTGCAGGATATCGTATAAGGCGCGAAGTTCGTGATTTCGAAATAATCCCGGTTGGCTTAGTAATATCATACGTCACATGTCCACGCGTAAATCGAGCTTGAGCAGCAGGATTTAAAATAATATCAACATCATTTTCAGCAACACCGTCTCCAAAAGCTAACCCATTAGCAGTTGTAGTAGAATTTACATCTACTTCAACGTCACGAGACGTCATTAAGCGGCCACGAGTAAAATGCATACCGGTTTCTTTTACGTATAATTTTGCATCATCAAACTTTAACATCGCTGTATTATCTTCAAAATACAGTGGTTCATTCCCATTATTTCTACCAAGCGCTAATGTTGCTCCGTCTCTTACAATTAACTTTCCATCAGTACGCAAAGTACTCGTCATTGCGCTCTCGTATGAGAACGTATAGGAACCACTGAGCATATTTCTTAAAAAAAATTGCATGCTTCCTGTATCAAACATCACGTTATCATTTTGATTAATTTCACTATTAATATAATTGATAACTCCCGTATCATTTGCACATCTCAGGTTAGTATCAGATAGTCCAAAAATTTTCATATCTTTAAATGTTAATCGAGAATTATCATCAACTACAATTTCTCCACCATCTGCCAACACCAACTTAGTTGTATCGCCCTTAAAGGTGCAATTTCCCCTAATAGTCCACGTTGACGAAAGAGTTACTTTTCCATGAAGATTAATTACTCCTTTATCCGCTTCCCATAAAAGAGGGGTATTTGCCTTAAATCCAGAGTCGATCGTTATTTGATTTTGTTGAAGATTTATATGCCCAGGCCCTACAAGAGCTCCATTACCATGCACAAGCAAATCGTAATCTAATGTAAATGAACCATCATTAAGTACTAACGAATTGCCAATAAATCCATTTACACCACAGGTCAATGCTGCAGTTGAATCACTCAAGGTAATCGCACCCGTAAATCCACCATTACCTCGTAAATCATTGCCGACACCACTTACCAAAAGATACATTGGTAAAATTCCCTTCGTAAGAAATAATGAGCTATTTCCATCGAGCGCATAAGTGAAAGCATTTAATTGATCACTCGTTAGATCAAATTCTATTGAAGGTAGTTTTACAGCAGCATCATTATACATAACCAACTTACCCGTATCTACCTGCAAAGGCGTTACATAATTAGACAGTAATTCAATAGTAATATCATTTAATTCAATATGTTGAGGAATATAAATGTATGATCCAAGGTCTCTAATCATACGAGACGTCTTAGAAGAAGATTTTATTTGAGAGGAATTGCCATTGTTGTATACCCAATAGCCTGAATTATGAAGTAAAGCTGCTCCCGGACGAATCCATAACGTAATGTCATTAGCAGGATTGCCATCCCCTAAAACTATTCCAGTATCAGTAGTAGTGCCCATTGCATCTAAAATAACTTCCCTATCCAAAATAAGAGATCCCCGTGTAAGATGCAGCCCTGAATAGGTAGCCACAAAGTTGCAATTATCCAAATACAGCTTTGCAGTACTACTTTCAAAATAAAGGGGATCATTGAGAGTGTCATAATTTCTACCCATGCAAATATGCATTCCATCGCCAACTAAAAATTGAGAATGCCCTTCAATCGTACTCGTTTGCTTGCTTGAATAAGAAAACGTAGATGTGCCAAATAAAGAAACATGATCTTTGAAACGAATGCTTCCTAATTTCCAATCAAATGAATCATCCATTACCAAGCGAACATTATCCAGTATGAGCTCAGAAGTATCGTCTACGCATGAAATTTTGATATCTTTCAACCCCTGTATCTCTACATCTCGTAATTCAAAACGGGAATTAGAATCAATAAGTATAGAACCTGTTTCAGTAAGAGTAAGAACCTTTCCATTACCGCATAATGAACAATTGCCTTGAATAGTAAGCGTACTGGCAAGATCTAAATTTGAATCACAACACAACGCAACAGACCTAAACAAAGCATCACCAGACGCTATTTGCGCTAAATTAGGGCTCACAGATATGATATGTTGATTTCCAATAATTGTGCCAAGCCCATGAAGCGCAACATCCCGCAATTCGAGATCTTGTTCTAAGTAAAGGGTGCCTCCATTAAGATTGATTCCACCCGAGACAGGAAAAACGCTATCAAATGTGCACGTAGTAAGCACATCCTCTAACGTAAAACCATTTTTGAACCATCCAAAACCAAGCATAGTATTATCAGCATCAGCCGACGGAAAAGTAACAGTAGGCTCAACAGACAACACAGTCTCCGAGCCCTTCACTACAGGATATAGTGTGCTAAAAAAACATACTAAAAGTGAGAAAAAGAATAGTCGCTTACTCACTACCATGCTTACCTTTTTTTAAATCAACCTCTTTAGGTGGATCTTAGCAAGCAGGATATTAAAATCAAGCGTAGAAATTACCCAGATTATTGTTCAGAAACGGCATTTTGCATTTTTTCAATCATTTGATAGTAGCGTTCAAGTTGATACATCATTTGCATTAAAAACTTTTTTTGCCCCGCTGCAGAATGCGACTCTTTTGCTCGACTATTTCTTCTAATAAAGTAGTGATAAAGGCGCGTATCGCCCTCATTTTTTTCTGTCGTAGCTGCAAGATCAATGATCAACTCATGCGCCCTTGAAAGCATTGGATTACTTTTTCTCAAGCTTGCATTTCTTTCAGCCACCAATGTATCAATTCCTTGCCCGGTTGCTCTCGCCAAAAGCTGCTCGATAATATCGCACTCAGTATCCAATAATAAAAGAAGTCTATGCATGTCTTGGCCGCATGTTGATGCCATATATTGCAGAATCTGCATCAATTGATTAACTTTTTCTTGCTTTGAAAGCTGCGTAATATTAGATCTCGGCATAACGAAATTCTGCAAAGGCACACTATATTGCGGCTGCTGAACAACCGGCACTGCTTGCTGTTGAGCCTGCATCATCATTGCAGACGCTTGCGCTTGCATAGCCATTGCAGATGCCTGTAACTGCATTGCACACGCAGCAGTTTGTTGCATATTATTTTGCTGCATTACTGGTTGTTGATACACCGGCTGTTGCGGCATTGCTGGTTGCGCATAATTCATTTGAGGTGCCATGGCTGGTTGAGCAGATTGTGCATGATGCATCTCTGGCATATATTTTTTCTTTTTTTTCTTCGTAACAGCTCGCTCTATGCGCTCTGCAAAAGCTTCAAGACGATCATCACTCTTTTGAGTGATGCGAGTTTCAACCTGAGAAATCTTATCGGCAAGCACCTGCGCTAAGGCCGCAACAGCATCAGTAGCGCTTGGCTGCTCTTGCTTAATAGGCTGCTGAACCATCACTATCTCTTGAACGGGCTCTACACACGGTTTTGCATAAACAGGCTTCATAGATTTTTTGTGCTTTTTTAATCTATTTTCTGGTCGTTTAAATCGATCACCCAACCCAAAAAATCCTATTCCGATTCGCTGTTTTTTTGGCTTAGGCGCATAATCTGCGATAACAACGTTACTTTTTAGTGGCTTATTAAAGTCTGGAGCGTAATCTTGCCAGAATTGATTGAGCTGATCACCATGCTCTCTTTGAATATAATCATGAATTCGAACGCATCCATCACGCATGGCAGCAGCGCCCCCGAAAGATGCATCGCCTTCGCTCAGCATCCCGAGAAGCCCAATAGACAGGAATAATACAAGCCATCGCTTCATCGCGTAATCCTTATACTGATACACCTACATGGTATTATCTACCACCATTCTAGCAGCTAGGAATTACAAATTGTAATATTTTTATAGAAATATTATTAAAAAAATTATTTAATTTATTCAGATATGAAGCGTTTATTGAAAAAAACGCAATAGAATAGCCACTTTATCCTACCATTGCCCGTAAGAGCATCCAAATTGAATTTGAAGCAAATACGCCAGACCAAAACGGCTCCCATTCCTCTCTATTTTTAACAAACTGAGTTAAAAGCCCTCCAAAAATCAGACCGAGAGATATATTGATTGGCATTAAAATGCCTCCCAAAACGAGCATTGGGTTTACTTTAAGATAGTTCAGTAGAAGGCTAAAAAGCGCGCCTGCAAGCAATCCCCAATAATCAAACTGCCGTACTGCGATTTGAAGTGCTCTGCTTTGTGCTTTAGTCGCAGAAAGCTGCGCTGATCCTAAATTAAAATGTGAAGTGAGGTAGAAAAACACAATTCCTACTACAATTGAACTAATTACCAACCCAAAAATCTGATAAGCAACTACTTTTTTGCGATCAAGCTGTATTAGATGGGCAATTTTACGCCCGAAAAGCACATCGGCAGCCACTCCTCCACTGATTTCCACAAACGTAGCCACAAATACTGTTTGTGCCATATCTAAACCAAACAAAAGCATTGCTGGAATCATTACAAACGTGGCAAATCTACCCAACGGCGCAAGCCCAATTTTGCCTGCAATCACCATAATCTGATATACACACGCAAAAGATCCAATAAAAAGAAATGCCATGCTGGCAAAAGAAAAGTTGAAAAAGTGTAGGAAAAAACCCCCTCCTGCAACAACCAAGCCTGCCGCTGCAGCTAACGAACTATTCGCATATCCTTTGGCTGACCCCATGGCATGCAATCCATTTTTTTGCACCCATTGAGCACCACTTGAAAGCATTCTATACAATGGGACAACGCTCATAAGTAAACCATAAAGCACTATGCCGCTACAAAAAGTCATAGAAAATTCAATCGCTGATAAATGGCTAAACCACAACAAATGAGACGGATCTATCAGAAAAATCTTTGTAAGAGCTCCTACTGCCAACGGCACCGTAATCACATGGCCCGTTACAAACCCAATGGCCCACAACATGGGCCACAAATCTAATCGAATAAAGGGTAATGAAATGGCTCGCCACGTAAAAGCTGGAACAAGAGTAAGCGCTTTGGGAATGAAGCCATTTATCTGCATTATTCCATCTTGAAGCAAGCAAAAAAACGCCGTTAATACAAAGCCCGCCATAAGCTCATACGCTTTTTTAATCTGATTACCTACTGCAATCATTTTATACACCAACTGGCCAATAGGAAAAGCCAACTGCTCTTCAACGATAAGACGATGCTCAAAAATGTGGGCAATTAATAATCCAAACGCTCCGGCAACCAAAGAAAGCGCACTTAATACTGCGCAAAAATAAAAGGGCTCTGAGAGCCAACTTTGAAATAATTCTGGATCCAAAAAGTAAAGTGTCGGGTAGGAAAAACCACAGGCAGTCGCTAATATGCCACCAATCGAACTTGCAATAGTAATAAAGGCAATTGATTGAGCTTGATGAGCGATTGGTACAAGTTTATAAAAAAGCATCGCAATAAGCACCACTGTAGGAGCAATCCAGGGCCCAATTGGCGTAGCCATTGAGATATAACTCATCACAGATGTGGCAAATGTAGAAAGTATAATTGCGCCACCAAGGGTTACTATTCTCACTCAAGCTCCTATTGATCCCTTTCCGTTCGCCCTGCCGTGCCCGTCGTAGCCTTGGCGCAGACTGGAGCGTGTCGAAGGGTTTATACATTTTTTAATAATTCAATTTTTTTAATCTGAGAATATTAAGTGAAAATTTAATCATTTGATTTTTATATTCAATCGGTGAAATATACATTGCCGAATTTCACGATTGAGGCCAACTTTATCATGTTTTTCACAAGAGGTATACTCCAATACAAGCTCAAACATTTATATTTTCACCCTTTTTTGCTACCATACCAAAAGAGTTATTTATAAAAGGTTTGATTATGTCTCCACTTATTATTCTCATGTACGCACTTTTTGCCAGTTCTCTTTCTGCCGGAAAATATTTAGTTTCCAATGCTTCTTATATGTTTGTAGTTGGAAGTCGATTTTCTATTGCAGGATCTATATTATTGAGCTACTACTTTTTATGGCTCAAAGAGAAGGTTTCTGTAAAAAACCTCAACCTCGATATATATGCTCAAATTATTTGTGTTGGCATTTATGGCGGCTACATGATTCGCCTCTGGGGCTTAACGTACATTAGCGCAGTAAAACTAGCACTCTTTTTTAATGCATCTCCATTTTTCACTGCCATTCTTTCCTATATTATGTTTAAAGAAAAAATGACACTTAAACAAATCGTCGGATTAGTGATTGGATTTATGGGACTTATTCCTATAATAATCACTGGATCCGCCGTAGAGACAGAAATTGGAGAATTCTTCTTCATATCTTGGCCCGAGCTTGCAGTATTAACCGCAGTATTGCTCCAAAGCTATACGTGGATTTTAATGAGAAAGCTTATTAAACACAAAAAGCATTCTCCCGTATTTGCTAATGGGGTAACTATGTTTTGCGGTGGATTGCTCGCGCTCTTTACCTCTTTCTGGTTTGATGGTTTTGCTGCGGTCTATAACGCACAAGCATTTTGGCCATGGCTCTTTTACGTAGTACTCGTCAGTAACGTGGTATGCGCTAATATGTATGGCTATTTACTCAAGCATTATACCGCTACTTTTATCTCGTTTGCCGGCTTTATTACTCCCCTCTTTACCGCCCTCTATGGATGGAGCTTTCTTGGCGAAACAATCACGTGGCACTTTTATGCTTCGTGCGCCATTGTTTTCACTGGCCTTTACCTTTTTTATCAGGATGAACTGAAAAGCACCCCCTCCTTGCCATAGTCCAATAACCCTTTGTTACTCGCACCTTATCACCTTTACCACCAAACCATTGCATTGCTCGTTATTCAAATAGTAATATTAGTGCTGAGTGATAGTCGGCGTACTGAACTGAAGGGATTAGTATGGGTAAATATACAAGCACATTACTTATTGCAGGCCTTATGTCTGGCGGCGCTGGGCTGTATGTATCTCATGCGAATGTCCCATCTTTTCAAGAATATGGCGATTTAAAGCTTATGGATTCTCTTGATCATGGAAAAATGTGGCCAAAGCAAAAAGCTCAAATGAGGCATGGCCTCCTTAATACTATGAAAAATCGAGTAGCATCTTTTCCTTCAGCTCAAGAGAAACAAGAACGAATTCAAAATATACAAGCGAGAGTGGAAGCACTTGAACAGCAAATAAACGGGCAAAGTATATGAAGACAAAAATGATACTTCTTTCCTGCCTTCTTTTTGGATCTATCCATGCTTCATCAGTAAAGGATAAAATTAAAGATCTTCGAAAAGCACTTGCGGTTCATTCAAAAAGTGAAATGGATTCATGGAAAAAATTAGAAGAGATTGATAAAAAACTTGCTGCGCTTGAAACTCGGCTTGCTGTCAGACCCCTACTTCCCACCTATCAAATGCCGCCAGCTTTGCCTCAACCACACGTTAGTCATGCTCGATGCAAACGTAAAATGAAACGAAAACTTCAAGAAGCTCGAAGACTACACAAGGCAAAAGCTTGCATGAAAAAAATTAAATACCAAGAGCAACGATCATACTTTCAAGAAAAAGCTGCTCATTTAAACGAACTACTTTCAAGCATTGGCGTATATATTCAAGAAAAAATTCCAATGACAATGGCATACGCTCAACCACCACTCTCATTCAATAATGAACCTGAATTACATTCTTATCCTAGATTTACACCTCATACGAATACTGCTCGACCAACTACGCCACGAGCTAGAAAATCTCGCCGGCAAAGCAGCGACACTCGCCCAGATAAAACACCTTCACGACGCAGATGGCGCAATCGTCGACCAAAAATATAATTAAAAATCAGACATTTCTTTACCTGCAAGAAAATGCAGATGGGTATGAAATACAGACTGCCCTACTTGCTTTCCATTATTCGTTAATAAGCGAAATGCTTGAGATCCCGGAAGATCTTTTGCAAGATCACGCGCTGTAAGCAATAGCTTACCTGCAAGCTGCGTATCAGCATCAGACATATCAGAAATGTTAGTTGTATGTGTCTTGGGAATAATCAGATAATGAGTTGGAGCCTTTGGCATTCTATCTTGTATTACGAGTACATCATCAGTTTCTTTAATAATCTGTGATGGAATTTCTCGCGCAATAATCTTGCAGAAAATACAATCTAACGCCATAGAGGTCCTTTTTTATAGTCTTCTTTTTTTTGATATCAGTATAATATCGTTTAACAACGCTTCTTTAATGGCCTAGCCAGACGAAGCTCATTAGAGCGAAGACTGGTGCCGAGGGTCGGACTCGAACCGACACAGTGTCACCACCGCGAGATTTTGAGTCTCGTGCGTCTACCAATTCCGCCACCCCGGCATATCAATTTCAATGTGTCTTTAGTGTACCTAAAAACGAGAATTCGTCAAAGCTATTAGCCATTTTCTAAGCGAGAAATTTCCTGTATTGCTTGCTCAAGCTCCTGGCGCAAATAGTCCATGCGCAATGCAACGTGATTGTACATATCTTTTACGTGTCGCTTTTGTTTGCGATCAGATAATACCCCACTGCGCAAAATACCTGCAACTTTCTGCTCTTTATCTGCCAATGATTTCAGCTCTTTTTCAATATTAGCTTTGTGTTTGAGCGCCACGGTATAATCTACGAATAAATCTTGCTTGCGCGCAGTTTCTGGATCATTTGCAAACCACCATTCAGGAATTCCCGGCGTTACTTTAAAGAGTGGCTTAAACATCCCATTTGAAAGCTCTTCAATACACACTTGATAGTTCACAAATCCTTTATCTACAAACCGTGTTGGCTCTTCATTGTGAGTCGCCATGATCCCACACATTTGATCTATTGATCCAATACGATCGCAATAATTCTCTAATTTACGCGCTGCAATGGTATGCGTTGTCCCCGAAAGTGGCTCATCGGTAAGAAACATTCCTTTTGCTGATCGTTCTTTTTTTGTAGCTGCAACTAATTCATTCATCACAGAATCCATACGCATTTTTTGTGCCTGCATGCGAGACAATTCATCCGCTACACTTTCTCCGGTATCAATACTGGTACGTATCATTGAAAGCCAATGCATACGCGCGCTACTTGCAAATGCAATTCCAAACGCATGCGCCAATACAACGTTTGATCCTACCATTTTAATAAAAATGGATTTACCAGCGCCATTCGGGCCAGTAACAATTGCTTTATTGGCACACTCTTTTCCGAGAGTCACATTATTTGGCGTTGCATGCGGCAGTGCCACAAACACACCGTTTTCAATCTGTATTTGTGCTTGTGTATCTTCTGAAGGCAGCCATTCAACAAAACATCCCCGCTTTGATCGCACTGATTTAGCAAGCGCAAAGAGTGCATCCAGATAGGCTATGCCATGCACCGCTGGTTGTAAATCAATTGCACCATGCAGCATGAGATCATGCAATCTCAAACTATGCCCACCTCGAGATTGTTTTGCTACAAACACAGGATCGTGTGCCATCTGCATTGCTTCACGTGCAGGTTCAGAAATTGAAGAGGTTGCCTCTTGCAGCATTGTATGTACATTAGTTGTGCAAAGCTGCTCATCTTCACGTATGAGATCGTGCAATGATTGAATTGATCGCAAACTGGCTGCAAGCCCAGTTGCATGTTCTTGCATGCAATCCCAGACGTAATCCATTGTAGCAAATCCTGAAAGAGAACTTCCAAATGCTGCAAGCCCTTGTTTTGCTCTTTGACCAATAAATAACACACTTGCAAATATCCATGGCAGATCGTCTATTGCCATTCCTACACCGCGAACAGGCTTCATCACGAAATTCGGTAGATTTCGAGCTGCAGCTCCGGGTGCAGCTTTGATAAATCCTGGCACAAGCCAACTTGTTTTATCTTTCATCCACCGCGTCATACCATCTGCATCGGCTTCAGGAGGATGATATCCTTTATATGTTTTCATAAAGGAATCGGCAAACGAGCCTTTTTCAAGCAGTTCGATATAAGCCTTATCCAGCCACGCTTCACGTTCTTTTAATTGATCAGCACTCAAACCGGCTTCATTATATTTTGTATGTGCATTTTTTAACTCTTCTGCCAATTGAGTGACTTTCCAAAATAAAAAAGTTGCTGCCAACGCGGCCTGCAATTCAGCACGTCCATTAGCAATTGGATTAGTAAACCTGCCTTGTGTCGCAAAATTCCTCACCACCGTAGACATGTTTTTGGCAATGATAATGCTATAAACCCAATGGAATAACTTTCCAAAAATACGCGCTCGTGCTCCCAACGCTTTTGCATTTGCGCTTTCTGGCTTGGGAAACTGATTTCCTACAAGTGTAGCGAGATATGCAGGATTGGGAATTTCATCGAGTGGCTCGGGGCCCATAGAAAATGTTTTTTCAAATCGATATAACTCTTCCCACTTTAATTCTTCAGCTTTTGCAAAAAGATGCGGCCGTGATCCTTTTACGTTTTTCTTTGGATCCCAATACAGTAAAAATGGTCGTTCATTGTGCGCAAACTGAGTTAATGCTGCTTCAACTTTATTATATAACGCATCATCTTGAGTAAGTCTGCGTACTGCTGTTTGTGCCTGATGCATATTACCTTTTTCAAACGTAGTAAGCATGCTAGCAAGCGCGCGAGTGCCAAGCGACGTTATCGTATTGCCCCCCAAAAACTGAGATACCTCTTCCAGCATTAATTCTTGCGCTTCAGTCCGCCCTACAAAATCACTCTCAACAAAATGCTCAACGGGCCCTTCATCATAGGCGGCTTGCGCAAGGCTTTCCAATGGAGTCTCCAAAAACTGAGTAGCACCGATAGCATCACGAGCAGAATGTGCCGCATTACCAGCAACTCGCTTATAGCGCGCAAGCGATCCAACTACTCTTTTATAAAAAGAGCGTTGTGCTTTTGATTCATTCGTAGGCGCCACTGCACTTGTAGAAACAGTAAGCGCATCAGCCCAAACCGGCTGCACCGGAATGAGTAGACTTACGACTATAAAAAGACGTTTTATAACAGACATTATGCTTCTCCATCCGCCGTCGCACCAAAGGCGCTATGGCGTGATGCCACGTCGTAGTTAGTAAAGCGCAACGTAGACGGGCAATTTTACATTACATTTATACCTTCAGTATACCCTATTTATAGAGGTTATCCAGGGCCCTCAAGAGCTCCCCCTTCTAGAATATACGAGACATATTGAATATCGGTCCATATACGGCAAAAATCAGCAAGGCAACCAACATTCCCAAAATAATCATAACGGTAGGCTGCAGAAGCATGGTAAGCCAAGAAAGGCGTTGGATCACACGCATATGATACGCATCAGAGGCTCGCATCAAAAGAATTGGCAGCCGCCCTGATTCCTCGCCAACTTCAATCATGGCAATTGTATCGGGCGAAAAAAGCCCCTCTCCATGGTGCGCCATTGCGCCACTCAGGGAGTTTCCGGCCATAATATCATTCTCAAGATTTTGTAAATACTGAATAAAGCAATGATTTTGCACCGATGATCGCACTATCGCTAACGCTTGACTGAGGGGCATTCCCCCTTCAAGTAATACGGCAAGCGCCCGCATCATATACGATAAAAACCGCTGCGTAAGCAACTCCCCCACCACTGGTGTTTTCAATAAAGCGCTATCGAGTATGCGACGAGGTTTGCCTTTACGCGTAATACGCCACATAACTAATGCGATAAGCGTACCGATTGCTACAATAAGCCCCATAGCAGAGCTGCGCATAAAAGCGCTGATTGAAAGAAGCGTTTGCGTAAGCGGAGGTATCTCTGCTTGCATCGAGGTGAATATCTCTATAAATCGAGGCATTATGATGGTAAAAATAATTACAATAATAACGAAGAAAAAAAGCAATGTAATCGCCGGAAGCATTAAGGCCGATCGAAGCCTTCTATAAAAATCCTGCGTTGCAGAAAGGTGAGCACAAATAGCATCTAATGAAAGTGGCAATTTTCCCGATTCCTCTCCAGCCTTAATAAGCTGTATAATAATAGGACTCGCTATGGCCCCCGTATCCTCCAAAGCATCACTCAACGAGATACCCGCAATCACCATTTGCGCAACGGTATGCATTTTTTCTTGTAGCTGCGGATGCTCTGTTTGATTGGCAATAATCAAAAGCGCGTCCGGAATTAAAACCCCTGCATCAATAAGCGTAGCAAGTTGTTGAAAAAGCTGGAGACGATTGGAAAGCTTAATAGGACGAGAAATCCATTGACGCATTTGCTTGTGCGAAAGGAGTGCCAACTGCCGCTTTAATAACAGCTCATCTAAATGCTCGGCAGATCGGGCAAATAATACACCACGCTTTATGGTACCCATAAGATTTACACCACGCCAACGATAATATGGCATCGCACTCTCTTTTTTAAAAAATAGTTATTTGACGCTCTATTCCTAAATCATCACACATTTCATCAAAACTTTTTTCTGTTTCAACTTTCACTCGCTTTAGAGGGCTCGTAGCGCCAGTCATAATCGTGATATCTCGAGATGAAAGTTTTAACTTTTTAGCAAGATAACTCACCAGCTCTTTATTTGCTTTTCCCTTTTCTGGCGGGCTCTTTAAAAAGCACTTCAAGCGAGTGCCCTCCAGCTTGCACCCTGTTCTTCCCGAGCTTGGAACTACTTTAATCTCAATAATTACAGCCATTGCACCTCTATTTTCTGGTTTAGGCCAGCCTACGATATCTAAAAAAATATGCAATAATCTGCGCAATTGGACTTGCGTAATCGGCCAAATATCTTTATTCTGTTCATGTTTATGAAATTTTTGCTGGGAGAGATGGCTGAGTGGCTTAAAGCGCTTGCCTGCTAAGCAAGAGTCTGGGAAACTGGACGCGAGGGTTCGAATCCCTCTCTCTCCACCAGTCTTCGCTTTTACGAGCTTCGTCTGGCTTCGCCTGAAGAAGTTGAAAACGAAAACAGGCTTTGCCATTACTTGCGAAGACTGTCCGAAGTAGCCATAGGCGTAGACGGACTACTTTTTTGATAAACAAAATGCCTGGCAGGCCAGTCACAATGACGGTCATCATTTTTACCATTTTTACATTGTCTTCAGCAAAGCAATCAGGTAAACTAGAAATACACGTAATCATATTGAAATAAACGAGATCACGGAGAGATGGCAGAGTGGTCGAATGCGGCGGTCTTGAAAACCGCTATACCGAAAGGTATCGAGGGTTCGAATCCCTCTCTCTCCTCCAGTTTTCGCTCTTACGAGCTTCGTCTGGCTTAGCCTGAAGAAGTTGAAAACGTAAACAGGCTTCGCCATTATTTGGAAAGACTGTCAGAAGTAGCCATAGGCGTAGACGGACCACTTTTTTGCATTTAAGATGATCTTTAAAAATTTTGAAACTTCATGCGCCCATAGCTCAATTGGATAGAGCGTTAGACTACGGATCTGAAGGTTGGGGGTTCGACTCCTCCTGGGCGCACCATCCACCGTCGCTCTTTGAGCTATAATGACGGTCACATCAACAGACATTAAAAAAGCACCCTTTTTCCGGGTGCTTTTTTACTTTCTATATTTTTTAATACAACGTTATGAGTCCTGCGGCTCCTGCCAGCGCTCTTTAGTAAGGCGATAAAAGACGTGTGGTAATTCTTTATACTCACACTCTTTTTCAAAAAGAAAGCCTATTTTTTCCATAACACGTTGAGACGCTTTATTTTCTGGCAATGCAAAACAGACGATATTTGAAAGTCCAACCTCTTCAAATGCAATGCGTACTAATTCTTTTCCGATTTCAGTTGCATAGCCTTTACCCCAATATTCGGGTAAAAATGCATATCCAAGCTCTACTTCATCAGCTCCATCAATATGCACACGCCTTAAGCCAGCTCGCCCCATAAGAACACCAGTTTCTTTATCTTCAATAATCCAATAGCTAAAACCATGCTCATCAAAATGCTTAATAAGTGCTGCAAGAGATTCGAGCGTTTGCTCTCTTGATTTTTGACCACCAAGAGTAACCATTACTTCTGGATTTTGGTTCAAAGAAGCAAGATCATCCAGATCTCCTGGAGTCATCTTGCGAGCACGCAAGCGATCAGTAAAAAATGAGTCGATCTGTTTCATAGATCCTCCATATCAGATTAAGCAATTATGCAATCGGAACTCAATTTTGAAGAGTATCCGATAGCCTCAGTATACCAAAAAGCCTGAAATTAAGAAGGGAGTAGGCATTTCTGGCAAGCAAATAGCCCTTTTCTTTTCATAATTCCCCTCATAAAATGTCCAAATGGCTGCTTTGAAAGGTTTAATCGGGCTTTTTGGCCCAATTACCCATTGCAATTCCTTTTAAAGCATGAGATACTCTTTATAGAGTATTTTTTAACTTTTTACACAGAGTGTCTCTATGAATATATACGTAGGCAACTTGCCTTACTCAATAACAGAAGATTCCCTTCGCGAATTGTTTGAACAATTCGGTGCAGTTTCTTCAACTAAAGTAGTTGTTGATCAAATCAGTGGTCGTTCAAAAGGTTTTGCTTTTGTTGACATGGCTGATGATGCAGAAGGTGAAGCTGCTATTGAAAAACTAAATGGTCACGAGCTTGATGGTCGTACTATTGTAGTTAACAAAGCGAAGCCTCGCGCTCCAAGAGATTCAAAGCCTCGCACTGGCGGATTCCAGTCACGTGGGCCGCGTCGATTCTAATCGTCGCATTTAAATCTTGAGATATAAGGTCCTGATGAAAGTCAGGGCCTTTTTCTATGTATTGTTTTTAAATGGAAGTTATCAAGAAATTTTTTTTATCTTTTATTATTTTTTCATTCGCATTAGCAGCGCCAATCTACGTCAAAACTGCCGCACCATCTTTTCCACCACGCAGCATTCTACCAGAAGAATTTCACTATTTTGGACGTTGCAAGCACTGTGGTGACCCAATAAATAGATTTGATATACAAGCCCAATGCGAATCTTTCGGCCATAGATGCACACAAGCTCCTGCTCAACCCGCACCTCAGCAACAAGCGGCTAGCAATCCCGCGCTGGGAGATCAACCGTTTGAAAGTGAAGAAATTGCAAGTTCTGACGATGATTCTGATGGGGATGATAGCAATGATGATGATTATCACCCATCTGGCCACGCGCCAAGACGAGTTGCACAAAACGTACAACAACAACAACAATCAGCGCAACCGCACACCAATCCAGCGCCCGTAACTCTTCATATTACAGGATTCAACAAATCAGATGGTTCTTTCATTGGACATGTTTTATGCCCTATTGAAAAATGTTCATTTAGATGCGCCATCAATCATCCACAACACAGCTATCTTCGCTTGGGAACGTTGCTTATTGCCGCGCACTTAAAACAAGTGCACGGCATTGAAAGTCCTGCATTTATCGGTCATTCATAAAAAAGCTGATTATTCGTAATACCCCGATGAAAGTACGTACGTCTTGCCATCTTTCTCTACAGACATTACAAAGTTTTTCTTAACAGCGTTATTCATATGCGTGGTAACGGTTACCGATCCTTGTTGCGAACGATTAATAAACTCTTGGATGAATGGTCTGCCTTTTTCATCTTTAATATTAAAAATGTTACGCCAGATCAAATCATAATCATCGCCATATGCGTAACATAATCCTGCAGTATCTACCGCTACAATCTCTAGATCACCGCGTCTAAACTGCCCTCCAGGACTCACAAACTGCTCAAACGCACGTTCTCGATTGTTTGCTTTTAAATAACTTACTGCACTTTGCACGAGTAAAATCATTGTTTCTGACTTTGAAACTGGATAGTAGCTAGAAGTAATTACGTATTGCCCCACGCCAAGATCAATTCTTTGCGCAAACGTAGATCTAAAGGATCCTTTTATTTTTGCATTAATCCATACGCCCGTTTTAGTAGCTCGCTTGAGAGTACTTTTCACGTATTCAAAATCATCTTCATCTTTTGCATCAAGCATGTTTTGGCCAATGTTATCCGCATTACCACCATCAGCAATAATGCGCCCTTGCAAATCATAGACTACGATAAAAAGATCCCCATATCGAAACGCATCACTTCTTCGCTGAGAAAACTCTTCCACTGAGTTTGTTTTGCCATTTATTTTCATGAATTGATACGCTTTGCGCACTAAATCAACAGTTCGCTCACGATCCGCTTCAGGATAATATCCACACGCAATAAAGTATTCTTTACCATCTTTTGATTTTACTTTTTCAGCATACGCTCTTTTCAATGCTCGCTTCGATGTGTAATCAACCCAAACTCCTTGCGTACTGAGTTGCAGTTTTTTCACAATTTCACGGTTAACATACACTCCATTTTTATCTTTATAATCCCATGCATTTGATCCGATTAATCCTGGTCGTTCACCTTGCGCCATGATTGTACCGTTAAAATCAAGTGCATAGAGATACAGATTTCCTACCGCAAATGAACCGGTTGGATAACTCATTCTGCTAAATGCCCAATCTGCTGGTTTGCCTTCTTTTTTAACTCGATCAAAAAGCGCAACACCACCTTTTACTAAGTTAACAACCGCTTCTTGTTTTGATTGTGGATAAAATCCAGAACCAACTACGTAAGGAATGCCTTCTTTTTCTACGAGCTCTACGTATGATACTTTAGTTGCATTATGCCAACCATACGTTACCCATCCGCCTCCTTCTTTGGCCATCTTGATGAGATTTTGAATTACCGGCGTACCCACCCAATCTTTGAGATCATAAAGGTTTTTCCACAGAAGATGCGAATCTTCACCATGGGCAAAACAAATGCCACGTGCATCATACACAAACACATACAGGTCGCCTTTGATGAATTCTTTTGTGTGTGTAAATCGATTACATGCAACGTCGAGCGGATTACTCTGTAGTTCTTTAGTTGCGCGCTTTACGAGGTCTAACACTTCTTTTCTTTTTTGCTCGATATCATATGAGTAGCCATTATCTTGCTGGAGCGGCGCTGCAATAGTTGGTTTTTCATCTGCACGTAAAAAACCGGTCACGATATCATCGTCTTCAACTTCCATATCATCTACCAGCGTTGCAACCTCTTCGTCTGCAGCACTATCCTCATCGAACGCCTGCATTTCTTGGCCGATTGCTTCATCAAGCTCTGTAGCTAATTGAGCATTAGATTCAATAATTTCCTCTTGCTCATCATCAACCACGTCAATGAGACCACCCAAAGTATCATTATCTTTGGGAGAAATAATTTCTTCTAAATCTTCAACCAAATCAGTAACATCATCTGGAGATTGCATCTCTTGCTGTGCATGTGCAACAAATAAAGTAATTGCACACAGTAAAAACCATTTTTTCATTGCTATCCCTTTTTTAAAATAACTACTCGCTTAACTTCTTCTTCTGCCCATAAATCGAAGCAAAAAAAGAAAGAGATTGATAAAATCCAAATATAGCGTGAGCGCACCAATAACTGCAACCTTACTTGCCATTTGGCCGTCCGACATCAGCTGACTTCCCATTTGTTTTATCTTTTGAGTGTCGTACGCGGTGAGCGCTGCAAAGACAATTACTCCTACAGCAGAGAGAAGTAAATCAATCACAGGATTTTGTAACCAGAGGTTTACGAGAATCGCAATGATAATTCCCCACAACGCCATCATCATAACGTTACCAAGTGAAGAAAGATCAGCCCGCGTAAGATATCCATAAATACTGGTAACGCCAAACATTCCGGCTGCAACTGCAAATGTCTGCACGATTGATCCCATGGTATACACTTGAAAAATTAAAGAAGTCGTAACACCCACAGAAATTGCATAGACAAAAAACATCGCAAGCGCCATTGGCAATGTTAATTTGTGAATCATTGCACTCAACCCAATTACAAGGGCAATCTGCCCTATAAATATAAACGTCATAAGCAACGGGCTTGCAAAGAGCGTAGTAGTAATATGAGGAATCGTTGCAACGTAATAGGCCGTAATGGTTGTAACTGCAAGCGCGCCAGACATCAATCCGTAGACGCCATACATGAAATCAACTATTCTATTTTGCCCAGTGTATTCTGTTTCGTACATGAAAAGCTCCTTAGCATCGTATTATTTCGTATAACTCTAAAACCTACTATAGGATCCCATGAGCTTTTGTTCAACTTTTTTGCAGCCAGTGTGCAAAAAGAATATGATAGAAACCAAAGAGACCGGTGCAACCAAAAAAGGAGACTCTATGTATCGACTACATTCGTTTATTTTTATTCTTTTAGCAATAGCCTCGCCAGCGCACGCATGGAAAGGCACAGAAGCAAATGGAGAACAACCAATCTTTTTTGGCACACTTACAAGCCAAGAAGGTAATGTATTTACCGTTACCAATATTACAATTGGCCGATCAGCTTCCGCTAAAGACAAGGTGATGCTCTATGAAATGCCAAAATCTTTGAAAGAATCAATTGATAATAAAATTTCAAAAAATCCCGATGAAGATTTAACTACTGCTCAGTTTGAACTTCTGAAAATAAAAAAAATAAAAGTGCCACATCCAAACGTTTCATGGAAATGGTATGATCCGGAAAGCAAACGAGCTACTCCCGTTGCGCAAGAATACATTGAAGTAGTGATCACCTGGAGAAGCGGTAGCACTATCCATTATCTTTTAAAGCTCGGCCAAGCTGATACGAAACGCCCAATAAAAATGTATAGCGACGTTGTAGATAAACCAATTAAAGGCATCAGCCAAAATGGAACGCTCTTTTGCCCCGGTATCAATAAAGAAGATTTACGCAAAAAAGGGGCACCATTCCCCTCTATCAAAACACTCGAGTTAGAAGAACCATGTTATAAAGTGCCTACAGAAAATAATGGTACAATGACAAAACCAACCAACCCAGTAACCACGTAAAGGATAAACATGCCTATTCCAGTAACAGAAGAAAATTTTGAAGCAGAAGTAATGCAAGAAAACAAACCAGTAATTGTAGACGTGTATGCAACCTGGTGTGGTCCATGCCAGCAAATGGAGCCAATTCTAGAAGAGCTTGAATCAGAAATGGGCGACTATAAATTCGTAAAACTCAACGTTGATGAAGCGCGCGATTTATCAATCAAACACGGCGTAATTTCTGTACCAACCTTCCTTTTCATTAAAGGCGGTGAGGTTAAAGGAAAAGAAACTGGCTACATGAGCAAAGACGTACTTAAAGAAAAAATCGAAGCCACTCTAAAGTAATTAAAAGGCCCCGTCATTTATTCAAGTAAAATGACGGGGCCTTTTTTATAATTTGGCACGAACGACATGAGGATCTTGTAGTGCCTCTAAAGCGAACCACCTCAACCACGTCTTTAAATCTGCACAGCGTCGCCTTCTTTGTGCCAACTGCCTTTCTGATCTTTCCTGCTCACTCTCAAATCGTTCACTTTCTAAGGACTGGAGAGGAACCCGCTCCCACACAATGTCGCACATTATTGACGCTGAAATAAATAACAATAAAAACAAAAGCCTTTTCATAGTCGTCCCTTTTTACTTTTTATCCCTTACTTCATATCCCATTGCTTTCAATTGATCACGTATCGCGTCAGCACGTGCCCAATCTTTTGCAGCTCGCGCCGCTTCACGCTCATCAATCAGCTTTTGCATTTCAGAATTTATCTCTTGTTCTTTCTCTTCAACGATTTTTAATCGTAAACCAAGTACATCATGTAATAATTGTTTTACCGCTGATGCCAACTTTTGATCATCTTTTAGCGTATCAATCTGCTCAAATACTACGCCAAGCATACCCGCACTGTTTAAGTCTTCACGCATAAAATCAAGCATACGCTGAGTTACCGGCATAGCTTCTAATTGCGCAAGCGAATACGTGCCAACGGGAACTGCATCTAATACGCGGCATAATCTACGATAGCTTTTTGCTGCTCCATCAAGATCATGAAATGAAAATTCCATTGGAGAATGATAATGGTGCTGCAAAAAGTAAAAACGCAATTCCATCGGATCATATTTTTTGAAAATATCTTCTATGGCAATAATATTACCCAGCGATTTAGACATTTTTTCTGCATCGAGGCGCATAAGGCCATTATGCATCCAATAGTTTGCGAACGATTTTCCCGTAAGTGCCTCTGATTGTGCTACTTCATTTTCATGATGCGGAAATAATAAATCACGGCCTCCGCCATGAATATCAATTTGATCGCCTAAATAATGTGATGCCATCGCAGAGCATTCAATGTGCCATCCCGGACGGCCCCATCCCCATGGGCTCTGCCAAAACGTACCGTCAGCTTCTTTTTTCCACAGTGCAAAATCAAGCGGGTCACGCTTTTTTTCATCCGCTTCAATACGCGTACCTGCGCGAAGCTCATCAACTTTTTGTTTTGAAAGTTTACCGTATTCAGGAAAGCTTCTTACTGAAAAATAAACGTCGCCATTACTTTCGTATGCATTACCTTTTGCAATGAGCTTTTCAATAAAATTAATGATAAGTGGCATGCTCGTAGTAACGCGTGGCTCATGCTGCGGCGCAACGTTATTGAGCTGCTGCATTTCTTTTTGATACTGCGCAATTATTTTTTCGGCAATTTCTGGATAGCGCAACGGATCACCAAGTTGCTCTTGGGCTTTTTTTAAGAGTTTATCATCAATATCGGTATAGTTACGGCAATACGTAACATCGTATCCTAAAAATTGTAACCATCGATACAATAAATCGAAAGATACATACGAACGTGCATGCCCAATATGTGCACGATCATACGGCGTAATACCACACGCATAGAGTGTTACTTTTTTAGGCTGCAATGAATGAAATGTTTCTTTTTTTCCAGATAAGGTATTTGTGAGGGTAACCATAAAAAACCTACTGTTAATGCATCGGATTCCCAACTCTCTCCGCTTTACCCAATTTGCGTTGGGACCCAGCCGTTCGCCCTGATACTTCGATAAACTCAGCAGTAAACGCTACGCTCATCGCTCTCTCCGTTCGCCCTGAGCTTGTCGAAGGGTCTAAAACAATGCAACTAAATTAGTGTGACAATATTATTTAACCAATATTACGTTATCATTTTTGCATATTCACCCGCTCGATACCCTTCGACAAGCTCAGGGCGAACGGGGGGATTATAATGCATTTTTTAGTAATTCAACTAACTATTTTTTACTCTTTGTGTGCCATTTTATCTTACCCAAAAAAGGAGAATCACTCTAGTCAATTGGAAAAAAAATAGCTATATTCAATCATCGCACAACAAAACCTTTACGACCCCTCTCAAATCAGCAGTCAAAAGGCAGGAGCTTGTAGATGACGCCAGCATATAAAAATCGATTATTACTTATACCTTTAATAGCAAGTTGCTTTCTTTTAACTTCGCACGTTTCTCAATGTGAAGAAATGGAAATAGAAGTAGAGCAAAGAGAAGAGCAATCGCCCCAAGACCCTGAAGAGGCTCAAGAGCAAGCGCCGCAAAGCATACAAGCACAACGACGCATACGAGACATAAAAATACTGGGCAATACCACAGTATCAACCGATGCACTCCTTAACTATGTGCCATACCAAATTGGCGAAACAGTAACATTACAAGCAAACGGCCAGATTGAACGTTCTGCCCAATTGATTCGCAATCTCTATAGTGGATTAAAACGGTTCAGAAACATCTCTCTTTTTGGTGAGCTCATTGAGCCGGATGAATTAATTCTTCATATCGTAGTGCAAGAAAAAACACCCCTTAAAGATATTTTGTTTAAAGATAATAAAAATCTTCCGGAAAAAGAGATCCGAAAAAAGGTTGATCTTGATGTCCCTGCCGTTGATCCCGAAGAGCTGAAATCATTTGCCGAGCAGATGAAAAAGCTGTACTACGAAAAAGGCTTTCAGAACGTTGAAATCGATACCGATTTAGAGATCGATGAAAAAGATGGCAAAGCAATTGCTGTATTCACAATGAAAGAAGGCGATAAATCTCGAATTAGACGCGTGCACTTTAAAGGTAACGAAGCGTTCACAGACAAAGAACTTAAAAACATTATCATGTTTTCTAAAGAAGAATGGATCCTCAGCTTTTTAGATAAAAGTGGTACATACTACCCTGATCGAATAGAAGGCGATAAACATTTCCTTGAGCAATTTTATCAAAACAATGGATACCTACATGCAAAAGTGCTCGATATTGTCGTTGAAAAAGAGCAAGATACAAACGTGCTTGCGATTACGTTTGTAATTGAAGAAGGAGATCGTTACAAAATCAAAGATGTTGAAGCTCCAGGCAATGAGTTAATTTCTGAAGATTTTTTAGTTGCTAATCTTCCTGTGCAATCAGGCCAATGGTATTCACGTGAAGCGATTGGCAATACAATCAAACAAATGGAAACGCTGTGGGGAAATATGGGATACATATTTGCTTCCATCGAGCCTTCCGTAACCGTTGATGAAGATGAAAAGACCGTTAATATTTCATTCATCTCTGATATTGGTAAAAAAATTACATTGAATCGAATTACTATTAAAGGTAATAAAAAAACACGCGATAAAGTGATTCGTCGCCGCATTCCACTTATTGAAGGAAGCACTCTTACACAAGGCGCCATGGACGGTTCCAAAAATGGCATTTCAAGTCTCGGTTATTTTGAACAGCAAGATGGCGTTAACTGGAAAGTGCGCCGGATTGATGACGAAACTGCAGATCTTGATTTAATCGTTAAAGAAGCAAAAACTGGCCATGCAAGTGTGCAACTTCAATTTGGTGGTGCAGAAAAAAACATAGAATCACCTCTCTCTGCTATTAACGTAAAAGCATCTCTGGCTGATACAAACGTATTTGGCACAGGTCTTGCAGTTAATTTTGAAGGCAGCTGGTCTAAAGATGAGCAAACAGTTAATTTCCATCTTGCCCAACCATGGCTTTTTGATAAACCAATTTCTGGAGCAATGGATATTTATCACAAACGCCCTTCGTATGATCAACTTCGCCACGTATCGGCCGTTAATTCACGCGTTACGGGTGGAGCATTTACGCTTGGCTTTATTACTCCCCCTCGCTGGCAGGTGTTAAATAGTTCACAAGTACTTTTCAGTCTTGGACTTGATAGCATCAAATATAATCGTCCGCCACAAGTATTAGGAATCTCTCAATCTGAAGTGCCGCGTGGCGTTTCACGATTTGAAGCGCGTCGCGATTATGAAAAAATTCTGCAACGAGAATTTACACCGGGCGGATTTTTATGGCTTGCAAATGTAATTGAGCAAGATAAAAGAAATCACCCTATGCACACAAGCCGTGGTCAAAAATGGAAAGTTACTACTAAAGTAGCTATGCCATCTTTAGACTTTGAAAACAGCGGCGTTGAGGATGATGCCACTCGTAGAAAGCTTGGATTTGGGAAACTGTTTCTTGATTATACCTGGTGGACGCCATTAATTGGCGAGCGCGACTTAGTATTTAAATATCATTTATTTTTTGGACTGGCATCTCCATACAGTAATCACGTTATTCCGTTTAGTGAGCTGTTCCATATTGGTGGTGATACTACTGTCCGTGGTTTCTCGTATGGTGAAATTGGCCCTAAATTCTTAGGCGATACGATCGGTGCAAAAAAAGCATTTTATATGAATGCAGAGCTTATTTTCCCAATTACCCCAGACTTTAGCATGAAAGGCGTTGTCTTTTATGATGGCGGTGCTGGATGGGATAACCCCTATGCCGATTGTGCAAATCCATTATTAATCACTGATAACAATTTTGATTACCGTCACGCGGTTGGATTTGGATTGCGCATGCTCCAACCAATGCCAGTCCGAGTAGACTGGGGCTTTAAGCTCGATGCGCGAACTGGTGAAAAAGAAAGCCAAGTGCACTTTGGCATGACGTACGATTGGTAATTGTTAGGCAGATTGTGCTTGCCACGTAAATGAACTCCAGCCCCCAAACACGGTTTTAAAGTTCATTCGTTTCAAATCATCTGGCCAATTCACGTTTTTCTTTTTCAGTGCACGCACTACATATTGATACGGCTTATTCAATATATAAAGTTCATTATTTAAAATACCAATTCGACCTTCTTTTTCAGAATCGCCTTTTTTTTCTGAAGCTTTTAATGACCGCTGAAAGCGATACGGCATTTTATTGAAAGTTGACAATGCGTACTCTTTTGCCAGTTGAAAGCGCGTATTTGATGCATATTGAGAAACAGGCCCTTCAAGTGCCGCAAGGGTTTGCTCTAGCTTTCTCAACCCTGCAGGCTCTAAAACAGGCTTCATAACCTCTATTGACCGTTTATATCCAGCTTTAGCCAATGCAAAAGCCAAAGCCTTCAGCTCAGGTGCATCAGCATGCTTTATTACATACAAAAATGCTTTTTCTTTTGGATTACTTGCCTGGGCAAACGAAAAGTTTCCTATAGTAGCTGCCAGAGCAAAAATAACATATAATCGCTTTCTCATATTCATTCCTTTTTTTATCACTGTATCACTCTCCTACTTAATACAAATAGTATCAAATTCCGGCATTCAAACACAAGGGTTTCATCGCCCTATTTAAATCCTTGCAGATCCACATGCACAACAAAAAAACTTCGAATGCATCGCACCAAAAGGCCTATCATGCCCACCTTGCATCAAATTCTATTTGTAGTAGAATGGAGTAAGTTACATTTTTCTCAAACGACTATTCACAAAACACACTTTTAATGGGGGATATCCTATGAAAAAGCTTCTTTTAACTCTTTCTTTGGTCGCAAGCGTAGCTTCAGTTTCTGCAGATCCAACAGCACCAGCAGCATTATCACGATTTGAAATATTTAAAACAAATCTTCAAGTCACTGCTAAAAATTCTCGTGCGGGTAAATTCGTAACAGCACACCCGGTTGCTAGCAAAAGAGCTGGATATGTAGCAGTTACTGCAGTTGTTGCAGTTGCAGCTAAAAAAGCTTACGATCGCTACAAAGCATGGAAAAAAGCTAAAGCTGATAAAAATGAAGACGTAGCAACAGCGTAATACGCGCTACTCTTTTTTAAAAATTAAAAAGGCCGGCATATACTGCTGGCCTTTTTTCTGGCATTTGCCCACTCCTTTATGCTACATATAAAACAAAAAAGGAGCTGGGCCATGAAAAAAACATTCTTTATCGCCCTTTTTATTTCTACACATATCAGTTTTCTTTTCTTACATATCCATAAGCAAATGCAGTTCATTAAGCAATCATTTGAAAAACAATCTAATGAGCAGCTTCTTGCAAAAATGAAGCACGAAAAACAAGCAAAGCAAAATGAGCTTTACGCATTGCAAAACAAAAAAGAAATTAAAACGTACGCAGAAAACCAACTGGATCTCAAACCAGTCAGTATGACGCAGCTGCGTAGATTGCCCCATGAGTAGCCGCACGATTTCTACTCGCTCTGCAATTGTCTTTTTTATTGGAATTGGATGTTATGCAATTTTGTGGTGCAATTTAGCCATCATTCAACTATTTAATAGTTCGTTTTTTGCGTCACTCGCACAGCATCAATATAGAATAACAATGACAAAACTCCCTGAGCGTGGACACATTTTAGATCGCACCGGCTCTGCCTATTTGGCTACCAATCGCTCCTGCATTTCTGCATTTTTAATTCCAAAAAAAATTGAAAATAAATCGATCGTGCTTGATTTTCTTGCAACGCATTTTCCTACCGCTGCAGCACGCCTACAAAAAAAACCAACCGCAGCATTTCTCTATATTAAACGTCGCCTGACTGATCAGGAATTGAAAACTATTACCGATTTTTCTAATCCTGATATTCATTTACTCGAAGAAACAAGTCGATTTTATCCATTACCATCCGCCGCACCATTAATTGGATTTACCAATATTGATAACGTAGGCTGCGCTGGCATTGAGCAAACATGCAACGATAAGCTTACGGGAGCACCATTAAAAGTGCTTTTAGAAAAAGATGCTCGATCTGGCTATTTTTACTTTCATAAAGAGCTGCAAGATGCTGGCACGCAAAGCATTCCCATTCAACTCACTATCGATAGCGCATTACAATTTTTAGTAGATGAAGAAGTTGCTGATGCGTGCAAACGATTTAATGCAGTTGAAGCATCTTCTCTCGTACTTGATCCTGATACGGGTGATATTTTGGCCCTTTCAAGCTATCCATATACCAACCTTGATGATCCAAATTTTGATTTTTACCATACAAAACAACGAGCTGTTACTGAGCAATACGAATTAGGATCAGTGCTTAAAGTGTTTGCAGCGCTTGCAGCAATTGAGCAAAACGTAGTGCACACAGATGAGCTCATTGATTGTAAAAACACAAAAAAATGTTTTATTGATGGGCGCCCGATTACTACCTGGACACCGCATGGCCGTATTCCATTTAGTGAGGTAATTGCATTTTCAAACAATATAGGAATAGCACAAGTCGCTAAACGACTCGGACCAGATATTGTATCCCACTACAAGCAACTTGGATTTGGGAAAAAAACTGGCATCCCCTTACCTGCCGAAGCATGCGGATTTATCAACCCTCCTGAAAAATGGTCTGCCCAATCAATCATCTCTCTTTCTTATGGCTATGAAATCAGTGCCAGCTTACTCCAACTTGCTCAAGCATTTGCACTCATTGCCCACAATGGCCATTTTGTAACACCGCGACTTTTACTCTCTGATCCAATTCAAATTGGTAAAAATCCTCTGTATCGAGCTGAATCCATCAAATCGATTAGAGAAATATTACGCCAAACTACGCAGCGAGGAACGGGAAGACGCGCGCAATTAAAAGGGTTTACCGTAATGAGTAAAACCGGAAGTGCAAATACTCTTGTAAATGGGGTGTATGATCATGATAAAAATATGTATACCGCTGCAGCTATTATTGAAAAAGGACCGTATAAACGAGTAGTGGTAACATGCGTAAAGCATGCAGACGTTCCAAATGCATTTGCTTCTACTATTGCCATGCCAGTATTACGGCGTATTGCTGAAAAAATGGTGATCCATGAGCGAGTGGTGTAATACCGTTTTGATTAAAAGGATGTACTATGAAATCATTCATCATTCCGGCCGACGTGCCCCCTTCAAAAAAAGAACTCTTTATAAAAAACATGCAAACTCTGTGTAAAAATACGGACCATCTTTTTCTTTTTTCCTGTGATCAAAAAATCGAACACCTACACGATGACTTTGACCCAGGCGACGATGATATGCCGCAAGAGGTAATGGATCCTGAGCATTTTTTCAAAATTGGATCACAAGGTCGAGTGGGTGCACTTGCTACGCAACTTGAACTCATTGCCCGCTACGCGCCACACTATCCTAACATCCCTTACATTGCAAAATTAAACAGTAAAACCAACCTCATTCCAAATGAGCAAAAAGAGCCACTCAGCGCTCCACTTTGGAACGTAAAAGAAGCGGTACAGCTCATTGAGCAAAACAATATTCCTATTATTGGCATTGGTATCACTCTCTATTTAGGGAGTGAGTTTGAAGATAAAATGATGCACTTTGCTGCCAAATCGATTTTTGAAGCGCATAAAAATGGACTCATTGCAATCGTATGGATGTATCCACGAGGCAAAGCAATTAGTGATGATACTGATCCTCATTTGCTTGCAGGTGCCGCTGGCGCGGCAAATGCATTGGGAGCCGATATCGTAAAAATCAAACCCCCGCACGCAACAAAAGAAAAATCTGTTGAGCAAAAGTTGCAAGAAATAGTTGTAGCTGCTGGTAATACACGCGTTATTTGTTCTGGAGGAACCAAAGTAGATCCTTCAAAATATCTACAAAAATTGCAGAGCTTCATTCAAAATGGCACCGTTGCAGGGACGGCAACAGGGCGTAACGTGTTTCAAAATAGTTTGCCCGAAGCAATTGCAATGACTCAGGCAATATCAGCTATCGTATACGACGGCGCATCTGAAAAAGAGGCGGTAGCATATATAAAATAAGGCTCCTTATTGCACGCTCTTGTAAATCTAGAAAAGACTACGTAAGCTAGAAACGAATTGATCAAAAAGGGAAATGATTAATGAAAAAATTCGTATTCATTGCAGCGAGTATCTTGTTTGCAGTTCATGCATTACATGCAAAACGGCAAGAAGTCTTTGGCCGATCATTCATGCTCATTCGCCCTGCTTCATACAACATCGCAATGAATGAGCAGCTCTGGCACAATTTCGTGTATCATAAAACAGGACCTGATTATGGTGCATTTCAACTCATTCCATTTTATCAACATTCCAATAAGCGCAACAAAGTAGCACGCTACTTTTTAATTAATAGAAAAAACGAATTGCTTGTTGCCGGTGATAATACCGAGCAAGGCCTGGTATTAGATCGTGATATACGCGCCGAATGGCTTAATTTAGCAAGTGATTTTAGCGGTAAATTTTCAATCTGCCCCGAGCAAAAACAGATGGGTTTCACCTTCATGTATAATCAGGGATTAGAAAAAATAACCGACGTTGAATTTTTAAAAGGGTGGAATATCGGCATTGAATTTCCCGTACTTTTGGTTGAAAACAATTTGAATCTTTCCCAGCGAGATTTGAGTATGACAAGCACAGAAGCGAATCGCCAACCGGATATTATTTCTGCATTAAATCAATGCGACTGGAACTATGCAAAATGGCGCCCGAAAGCAAAAACTCTTATTCGCCCTGAAAAAATTAAATTCACTGGTGGCCGCTCACTCATGCACCGTGATTATTTCCAACTTGCTTCATCTCTTTCTTTCACCATTCCACTCACCAAACGGCCGGATGCTGAATATCTTTTTGATACTGTCGTAGGCCTCGATCAGCACGTTGCAATGGGTGGTGCAATTCATATGCAAATTCTTTTAAACCGAGATCCTGAGCGCATCGCGTGGACGTTTTTTGCAAACCTTGAAGGCAACTTTTTAATTAGAAATCGCCAATTTAGAACCTTTGATTTAAAAAACAAACCATTCAGTCGCTATATGACTTATACACGTAAAAATAGTGAACCAGGCGAAGTGATCCCGGGTGCAAATCTTTTAACGCTCGAAACAATTGTACGCCCGTATGGAATTGCAGACTTTTCTATGGGGTGGCGTATTAATGTAGCCCCCTTTGAATTTGAATTAGGATATGATTTATATGGATTTGGTGGCGAAAAAATTAAACTCCGCTCATCGCCAATTGAATCGCCCTTCAATCGCAGATGCGGCGGCCTTAATGAATTTGGTATTGCAGGAACTGGCTCCATTTTAAATAACGGCAAACTTATTCAAGCTACTGCAAGCGATAGCACCATTGATTGCTTAGCTGCAGATAATACTGAATTTGTTAGTATTTGTGAAAATGATCTTGATCTTTGCTCTGCTGCCGCAGGAAGCGTACTCAATCACAAAATACACGTTGCTGCAGGCATTGAAAGCCTTGGAGTGCATACAGAAGGCTTTGCCGGATGGGGTGTATTCTTTGAGTTCCCACAGAAAAATGCGTCCCTTGAAAACTGGGGCTTTTGGCTTAAGCTCGGTGCAGCATTTTAGGCTTTGTGAACCAATTCTAAAAAAACACAATATAAACAACTACCCATTACAAGTGTATTACCATCCCGTTCGTCCTGAGCTTGTCGAAGGAAACGAATGGCAAAAAGTAATCTTTTCCGCTCGTATCCTTCGACAAGCTCAGGACGAACGGATATAAAATCAACTATTTTTAAAGTGTGAATAAAAATTAGATAAAAATTTTTTCACAGAGCCTAGCTTAACTGATAATACTGTTTCATACGCGTAGAAAGAAGCTCCCGAGCATGCAATGCAATCGTATCATGATCTTTATGCTTGCGAACCAAATCAGCAAGCTTCCTTTTATAATGCACAATCGATTGCCGCGTAATCTCTCTCATCCGATCCATACGTTTTTGAAATTCTTCCGGATCTGATTGAGATAATTGTGCCTGCCGCTCCAGCTCAGATACGCCAATGGTAAGCCGGATAATAGTATCATACGCAAATCGCATATCACTACTTTTTAGATCAACACCCTGCCGCTTGAGGCTTTTCGCTTCGGCAACGTAGCTCATCAAAAGTCTTTTTTGCAATTCTCGCACTCGCTCAATACCAAATTCCTGATCCGAATCAGCACCCTGAAACATCTGAGCTTTATGCTTACGCAATGCCATCAAAAGATCGCTATTTGGTGCAAATCCCAATGCCTGCAATGCTTGAATATCTTGATCAAGCTGCTGCGTAAGTTGCTTTTGCGCTCGCAAACTCGTATATCGATTGAAATACTTAAAAAGATAAAAAAAGATAAGCCCAATAATAATAGTACTTACGACCACCGAAAGAATATAACGTATTCGTTTCATTATTCCGTCCCCCTGATAAAATCCCCTTATACTGCTTATTCTACCGAAATAATGAATACAAATGCAATGGAATGGCTATTCTTCTTTACCACTAGTATCTAATGCCGCGGTAACCTCTTCAGTGGTTTTTTTCAGCTCTTGGTCTAGCCAATCTAAATATTCGAGATTACTATCGAATCTTCTCTCTTGGCTCTCTATATCTTTCTGACATGCAGCACCTTCTTCAGCAGCCCCCGCGCCAGCTCCTCCTGGCTCAACCTCTGCCTGCGTAGAGCATTGCTCCGCTTGCGCATCATCTACAACTATCGTTGCCGCTCCCTTTGAATTTGTAGTAACTGTAACCGGGCCAGAAAAAGATTTCCATCTTCTGTGCTTCCTTGTAGCTCTGTTTATTTCTTGTTGCTTAAAGTGCGCTTTACGCCTTGCTTGAGTTTCAGGATCTAGCCCTAATCCCGCTTGCCTTTGCGCTGCTTGCTGGAGTAGCTCTCGCTTTACTCTTCGATTTTGAATCCGCCTTTTCCATTCATCCTTCATTTTCTCATGATCTATTAAATGCACAGCACCTAAAGACCGCACATACTCTCCCCAAGGCTTTGGTTTTATTGACCTATCCTGCAGCATGACCCCTTTTAAAGGGCAAAACAAAGCTATAGAAAAAATAAAAAATACCGTTTGATACAAAAAATTACGCATACTCTACACTCCACCAAGTTATAATTTAATTGATTTGCAGTGTAACGAAATATGCGCGACAGGAAAATAAAAAATGAAAATTTACGATTTTTTAGGCGTCATTTGAGCCGTAGCTTTTTGCCAACCATGCTTTGTAAGCTCATGCTCGTAATATATCTTTTCAGACCAATTTAAATCTTGATCTGATGGAAGTGCTTCTTTTTTCTGACGAAAAAGTTGATACGCTTTACCGGCCTCAGAATATTCAGAGGCACCCATAAATTCTAATCTATCTGATGCAGGCAAATATAAATCTTCTTTATAGCGAGCTTGATCAACTCTGTTTTGTAATTGAGCAATATCATCTTTACCCAACACACCCCAAGCCATTGGCATCAAAAACAACGCAATAAAAAGAATAGCAATAACAATACAAAGCCAAATCTTCTTCATAAAACCCCCTGAAGTATTAACAATTATAGCTTTAACGTAGCTGAATTGAAGACTAAAGTGCAATGATTTACGCGGATTTTTGCTCTTTTAACACAGCAACTAATCGCTCGCCGAATGAAAACTTTTCTGGCGATCTCTTTTTTTGAAAACGCTTACGGCATTTTTTTGCCAATGGAAATATGATCTTATCGACTACTATAAAGAGCGCTAAAACGCCTGTAATAGCTTTTGGCATGATAGTAGCATTGCGCAATTTCCGCTTTGCATCATCTCGTTCTTTTTCTGCTTGTAGCTTTTGTTTATATGCAACAAACTCTCTACCTAACGACGCAGCTTCACTCTCATCATCTGTAGCGCCTGTAAAATGCGAAACTAACTCATTCTTTTGTGGGATTTTATCTAAACTAACATGCCCTCTTCGCAATTTATCTACAAACCGCTTCATCTCAGCAATTTGCTCGGGTGTTGCCGTCTGCGTTACGTCAGGTAATCCAAGGTCAGCAGCGTTCACCTGAGGCGCTGCCAGACATATAACAGTGAAAAATAACATTCGAAGGGATAATCGTGACATCATATTCATACCTTATATACCAGCGGTGTAATTTCTTATCCCTTCATTCTACTCGTTTTCTTGCATTTTTTCTATTAAGCCCTATTCCCCATCATTCTCATCAGGATCATCATTTTTTTCGAAAAATGAATCTATAATTTTATACGCTACAAATGCTCCCAATCCCCACTTACAAAGGCGTGAAAGTGGAATACCACCTTTATGTACAACTGGTCTTGCTGGTCGATCATTTCTCGGAGGTTTACCTACGTAAGCACCCGCATTTCCATCATCATCTGATTCATCACCATCGCTTAAAGCAGGATATGGATCACCTGAATCTGAGCTGCGGGATCGTCTTATATCAGATCTTGATGAATGTGGTGCAGGCGTAGGTGGTATAAATGCATCATTATCGTCTTCATCTGATACTCCAGAAGCAAAAGGATCCGCAATTCCTCCAGATCCAGCAGAACTCCCCAAACTACTTAAATAACTGCGTTCATCAAGTGGGGTTGAAGCTGCTTGCGCGCCATCGCTCGACGCATTGTCACCATCAAATGGATCAGGTTCAGCTTTAGTAACAGGCACTCCCGCTGCAGATGCAAAAGCCGCCTGCATCGCTATTCTAGTAGCAGGAGTATCCTCAAAAGAGCCCCTTGCATCCGCCGATTGTGCTCGACGATGAAATGAATCTTGTCGACGAAATGGAGGCTTCAAACCTCCATCATCCGTTGCATGCAACAATACTGGCGCACACAGCATCAGCAGCGCGCTGCTATAGCAAAATTTCATACAATTACTCCTTTTTTAATGGGTAGATAATTATACCTATGATATACGATGCGCTATACGCTTTGTAAATATGAAATACTTTTTATGCAAAGTGGATTGCTTTAGAGCACGTTTTAAAAGTAACAACCGGCTACGCATCCGTACCTTTTTCTTTATCACTTGAGATTTTACGTTTTTGCGTAGATAGTTTTTTATTTTTTTCTCGCAGTTTGATATCCAGTCCAGTCTCCCTTTTTTATACGCAGCTAAAATAAGCGCTGCGCTCATCCATACTGGAATACCTTGTTTATGAAATAACCATCCATCAAAACTGCGCAATTCTTCAAGTTGTTTTTGCAACGTTTCTCGCTCTTCGTTTGCTTCGCGCAGGCTTGTTTGAATTCTTCTTTTTACCTCATGTGGAGCAAGGCCCTGTACTGCTTGAGCTGCTGCAAGCTGATGCGCTAATTCATCTGCACGCCGTTCAGCTTCATCAGTAGCGCGTGCGATTCTCCGTATTACTTCAACTTCAGATACTCCATTGCGTTGCCCTTCAGCTTGCCCAATCTGATTATGCGCTTGGCGAGCAACAGCTAACGCATTGCCAAGTTGGCCGTGCAATGCCGCTTGCTGCGCGCGTAACGCCGCAATCGTAGCAGCATCTGCTTGCTGCTTTTGCTCAGCCCCGTCAAGAAGTGGCTGCATAGCTTTCACCATATCTGCATGAATATCCTGGCCTGCTCTTTGCAATCTTTCGATAGTGGCTATTAATTGTACTCGCGTTTGTTGATCAATAGGAATAATTTGCTCACCTGCTGCAAAGCAGCCACCAACACTCAATAAAAAAACCATATTAAAAAGTAAACAACGCATTAAAAAACCTCACACTGTTATTACATATAAAAAGGCCCCACCATAATCGGTGAGGCCTTTAAGTCTACTGTAAAAATGAGAAATTAGAACATGCCTGGCATGCCGCCCATTCCTCCCATACCACCCATTCCAGGAGCAGCAGGAGCTTGCGCTTCTTTTTTCTCAGGGATATCAACAATCGCAGATTCTGTAGTAAGCAAAAGCCCTGCAATTGATGCTGCATTTTGAATCGCAGAACGTGTTACTTTCGCAGGATCAATAATTCCCGCAGTAACCATATCAGTGTACGTACCGGTTTTTGCATCAAAGCCATTTGAGCCTTCAAGCTCTTTCACTTTGTTTACAATCACTGCCGCATCAAAGCCAGCATTTTGAGAAATAATACGCAATGGCTCTTCAACTGCACGACGCACAATTTGCACACCTAATTGCTCATCGCCCTCAAGCGTAAGCGTTTCGATTGCTTTTTGTGCACGAAGCAACGCAATACCACCACCCGCAACAATGCCTTCTTCTACTGCTGCGCGCGTTGCATGCAATGCATCTTCGATACGATCTTTCTTTTCTTTCATTTCAGTTTCAGTTGCAGCGCCTACTTTAAGGACTGCTACGCCGCCCGCTAATTTTGCCAAGCGTTCTTGCATTTTTTCAGTGTCGTAATCAGAAGAACTATTTGCGATCTGAGTTCTGATTTGCTGCACGCGGCCTTCAATCGCCTCTGGAGAGCCTTGGCCTTCAATGATAGTAGTTGCATCTTTCGTAACAACCACTTTTTTAGCAGTACCAAGATCTTCAAGCATTACCGCATCAAGCTTAATGCCCATATCTTCAGAAATCAGTTTACCGCCAGTAAGAATTGCAATGTCTTCAAGCATTGCTTTGCGACGATCGCCAAAACCAGGAGCTTTCACAGCAGCTACCTGCAATGAACCACGGAGTTTGTTTACAACCAATGCTGCAAGCGCTTCGCCTTCAACATCTTCCGCAATAATCATTAATGGACGGCCACCTTTTGCAACCTGCTCTAAAATAGGAAGAATTGCTTTCATCGTGCTGATCTTTTTTTCAAAAATCAAAATAGCAGGATTTTCAAGCACTGTTTCCATTTTTTCAGAATCAGTTACAAAGTAAGGAGACAAGTATCCACGATCAAACTGCATACCTTCAACGATATCCATTTCATCATGCATACCTTTTGCTTCTTCAACAGTTATCACGCCATCACGGCCAACGCGATCCATCGCCTCTGCAATTTGACTTCCAATTGCAGTGTCAGAATTCGCAGAAATAGTAGCAACCTGCTCAATTTCTTTTTTGCCAGCAACGGTTTTTGAACCTTTTTTAATTTCTTCAACGATCACAGTTACCGCTTTATCGATACCGCGCTTTAATTCCATCGGATTCGCACCGGCAGTTACAAACTTATTTCCTTCTTGGAAAATTGCTTGCGCTAAAACTGTCGCAGTAGTTGTGCCATCACCAGCAATATCAGCAGTTTTACTTGCTACTTCACGGACCATTTGTGCGCCCATATTTTCCATGCTGTCTTCAAGCTGAATCTCTTTTGCAACGGTTACACCATCTTTAGTAACTGATGGAGATCCAAATGAACGTTCAAATACAACGTTACGCCCTTTGGGCCCGAGAGTTACCTTAACGGTATCTGCAAGTTTATCAACGCCTGCTTTGATACGATTACGCGCATCAGAGCCAAATATAATTTTTTTAGCCATTATTCATTACTCCAGAATTAGTTTGTTTCAATGACGCCGAGTAGTTCATCTTCTTTAATGATCAGAAAGTCTTGGCCAGCTTCCGTGCCCGAATATTTGCCAAAGTAAACAGTATCACCCTCTTTTACAGAAAGAGTAATAACGTTACCTGTTGCATCTTTACGCCCTGGACCAACTGCAATAACTGAGCCAGTTTGTGCTTTTTCTTTTGCAGCATCAGGAATAATGATGCCCGAAGCAGTTTTTTCTTCCACAGGATTACGTTTGACCAATACACGATCAGCTAATGGTTTGATTTTATCAAACATCATGCCTCCTTGATTAAGGATTAAGGTTATGCTTTTTCAATATTCTCAGTATAATTCAAAATCTCAGATTCTCAATATATTTTTCTTGATGCCAAGAGACTCATATTTTATCAATCGAGATCTATCAATAAGCGCTCTAGATGCATTTATTATCTGGACGAAATCTTCATTCTAGGCTCAACAAAAAAATGAGCTGATTCTTCAAAAATCAAATTTACACCCTCAACCGTTCGCCCTGAGCGTGTCGAAGGGTTAAAAAATATGCAATTTAAGGCCTTAAGTTATAAATTCATGCCCACTCCTCTTTCTGATACCTTCTTTTTTTGCCCGTTCGAGACCCTTCGACACGCTCAGGGCGAACGGTGGGTCCCAACGCGAGTTGGGTAAAGCGATGAAGGTATCTGTAAAGCCCTGGCGAGTGTTCTACAGGTTTAATCTGATCTGAATGATTCGGGAGCTTTTGCCCATTTAGGCGTCTGCATTATCCGATTTCTTGCAACAATCGGCTGGATCACAGCCTTTTTTGGCCTCTTCAGGCGCTTTTGCTTTGGCAGCTTGTTCATCTTTTTTGACTACCTCTTTCACCAGATCTTGTACCTTCTGCGGAGTTGGCTGATAGAGATCAATAATGTTGCCACCCGGATCTTGCATGCTTGCCATCAGGCCGTGCACTTTTTCAACCGGCTCAGCTTTAAATTGTATTTCATCTTTATATTTTTCATAAAATGCGCGCACATCATCAACTTCAAGCACAAGGCCTGTAATGCGATCATGCGGCTCTTGACGCGTTGGGCATAAGCCAATTTTTACATCACCCACCGCAAATTCTGCCCATGAATCTTTAATGTGAAAAATCTGCTTGAGACCTAATTTTTTATAAAATTCCACTGCTGCATCAACATCATGCTCAAGCAAAATGATCATGCCTACTTTAGTAATCATGGGTTGCACACTCCTTATTGTAATGCCGTATATGCCCATTGGAAAGGTTGATTAGAAAGACTTTTTGAATACAATCAGTATAGCTTATTGAGGGGTGTTTGGCCAGAGAGGCAATCGTGATACCGCCCGTATCCTTCGACAAGCTCAGGACGAACGGTGTAAGGTATAAGAGTGTAAGGTATAAAATAGAATTAAAAATATATGCATAACCTAAATAACAACATTTCCATACATCAGATATATTTATCCGTTCGTCCTGAGCTTGTCGAAGGATACAAACACTACAAAGGAAGTAATAATGATCAACCTATTCCCCTCACTTATCAGCGGAAATTTACTCTGCATAGAACAATCAATTAAACAGCTCGAGCCCTATTGCGATGGCTTTCACCTTGATGTAATGGACAATCATTTTGTACCGAACCTAACCTTCGGTGCGGATATGGTAAACGCAATTGCAAAAAGTAGCTCAAAAAAAATGTGGGTCCATTTAATGGTGGATGATCCAATGAATTGGTGCACTACGCTACACCTTTCTGCAGGCAGCATTGTGTCTTTTCATTTTGAATCAACACCGCAATCGCAAGAAGTTGCAAAATGTATAACAGAAAAAAAATGGATTCCGAGCCTTGCAATAAATCCAAAAACGGCCGTAGCTGAAATTGCACCCCTCCTAGATGTTGTTGATCATGTATTGGTGATGTCTGTTGAGCCTGGCTTTTCTGGTCAGCGTTTTTTGGAACATGTGCTCCCAAAAGTAGGTGAATTGAAAAAATTAAAACCCAATCTTGTGATTGGCATGGATGGTGGAATCAATCTTGGAACTATTCATGATGTTGCATCTGCGGGCGTACAAGATATTGCAATTGCATCGGCAATTTTTGCAAGCGATGATCCAGTACATGCAATTCAAGCATTGCGAAAAAAAGCTGCATAAACTTACAACCCCATTTATTACTTTTTGCACTCACACAATGTTCTTAATGCATAAAAAAAGAGCCCGGTTTTTATACCGAGCTCTTTTTTATTTTTATAATGAGAAAGAAGTTTATGCAGTTGCTGCTACTTCATCGTCCTCATCTTCGTCATCTTCAGTTTCATTCATTACGTCACGAACTAATTTAGCAAATCCTAAAGCGAACGCTGCGCGTACGCCTTTAAATCCACGATATGTCCACAAACCCGCTTGAGCATCTTGTGCATTAAAGTAATGCGCTTTTTCAGCTACGCTCATTTTATCAAATTTTTCAGCACCATACATAAGAATAGCAGTGCGCTCTTTTGCATCAACTTTAGACGTCCATACTTTATTTAAAAGACGTCTTGCTACACCTTTTGCAGTGCCTTCATTTTTACCAGGCATTACAAACTTTGGAGTTTGAGCTGGAGTTGCTCCTGCGCCCGCTGCAGCTGCTGCTTGCGCTGCAGAACCTCCTGTAGGTGCATCATCAGAATCGCTGCCTGATCCAGATACTTGAACATCTGAACCGCCATCACCTAAAGCTGCTGATCCATCGCCACTATCTGAATCATCATCAGCGTTACTTTCGCCTGCAATTACTACGCCGCCACCATCAGATTCATCGCCACTGCGAGTGCCCGCTCCAGCTGCGGCTGCAGCTGCTGAAGATGCAGGAGCTTCGCTTTCATTTTCTGATCCAGCCCCATCAGCTTTAAGCTGAAGTGCGAATGCACTTACCAACAATAATGCGAATAATTTTTTGTTCATATCATCCCTTTGAGAGTTGTATATATGTTTAGAGAAACCACTTAGCTATGTGAATGATGCGTTTTATGCTTCTTTTTTTTTCCTGCTTTTTTTATTTTTTTTACAACCTTTTTAACGACCCAAAATCCTACAATCGCTTTGAAAGCGATTGCTTGATTTCGCCCGGAATAGAATTCTTTATTATCAGCAGTCTCTCCTTGGCCAAAGTTAAATGGTCCGCATGCTGCAACGTTATCCGCCAAAGACTCCCTATCACGCCAGTTCATGAGTTCTTTTACCTTGGGAAGCGCATCATTCCATGCTTGTTTACATGCGTCTTTTGCGCGATCGCTTATTGACGGGCCATGAGTTGCTGGGCCTTGAGTTGTTCGCGAACCAGCCCCACCGCCATCATCATCGGCTTGAATCCCAGAAGAAAGTGCAAGCAACGTACATGCCGCAAAGAGTATGTGTTTATTCATAAAAAACCTTTACCATAAAAGTGAGATTTTTACTGCTTTTTATTTTCACAAAGCATAGCAGATTTTTTGTATAAAACAATCAACGCCCCTGCTATGAAGTCTTTCAAAACCCCTCTCTCCGTTCGCCCTGAGCTTGTCGAAGGGTTTAATACACGCTCTCAGTCTATGAAACTTTAAACTTACGAAATATATACGTTTTTACATTAGACCGTTCGATACCCTTCGACAAGCTCAGGGCGAACGGTAGGGTCCCAACGCTAGTTGGGTAAAACGATAGGGCCCCAACGCCAGTTGGGTAAAACGATAGGGTCCCAACGCAAGTTGGGTAACGCGAAACGCCCCTACTCTGAGCTCTTTCAAAGGAGGGGCGTTTAATATCATTTTTTAAACGATGTATTATGAACGCTTACGCATCGAAGCATTCAATACACGTTTTCGAAGACGAATGTGTTTTGGTGTTACTTCTATCAATTCATCCGGACGAATCCATTCCATAGAAGTTTCAAGTTCAATTGGACGAGGAGCTGCAAGCTTCACACTGTCATCCGTTCCTGATGAACGCATGTTGGTCAGTTTTTTTGCTTTACACGGATTTACATCCAAATCATTATCACGGCTATGCTCACCAATGATTTGCCCTTGATATACTTTCTCACCCGGACGTACAAACAAAATACCACGTGGCTGCAATGCATCCAACGCATATGCAGTTACTGTGCCCGTTTCCATAGAAACAAGTGCACCTTTAATACGTGTTTCAATATCGCCCTTATACGGCTGATATCCAGAAAAACTTACGTTAATTACACCAGTACCACGAGTCTCTGTAAGAAACTGTGAACGGAATCCAAGTAATGCACGTGATGGCACTTCAAATTCCAAACGAACACGATCAGTACCCAATGGATACATGTGCTTAAGAATTCCTTTTCGTTGACCCAAGTTTTCCATTACAGACCCTTGATATTCCATTGGAACATCAATTACTGCAAGCTCAACCGGCTCGCACTTAACGCCATCAATTTTTTTGAAAATTACTTCCGGCGCAGATACTTGTATTTCATATCCTTCGCGACGCATGTTTTCAATCAAAATACCCAAGTGCAATTGACCACGGCCAGACACTTTAAATACTTCAGGAGATTCGGTTTGCTCAACGCGCAACGCAACGTTCTTTTTCAATTCGCGCTCAAGACGCTCTTTAATTTGGCGAGATGTTAATAGTTTTCCATCTTGGCCATTAAACGGAGAGTTATTCACCGAGAAATACATGGTTAATGTTGGCTCATCTACTTTAACGTATGGATACGGATCAGCTTTGCCAACTTCGCAAATTGTTGCACCCAATTCTGGTTGCGTTTCAAACCCTGCAACGATTACAATATCGCCCGCATGCGCTTCTTGCACTTCCACTTTATTCACACCAGAAAAAAGAAGCATTTGAGTAATTTTAGTTGGCGGACTTACTTGATCATCCTTGCAAACCACTACTTGATCGCCCACTTTAAGCGAACCACTAAAAATTCGTCCAATCGCAATTGGTCCTAAAAATTCTGAGTGATCTAAGTTGGTAATCAGAAGCTGTAAATGATCTTTTTTTGGTGTTGGCGCAGGTACGTTTTCTACAATTGCATCAAGCAATGGAATAAAAGAATCTGAGTCTCCATCGGGAGATGTTCTCATAAAGCCCATCTTAGATGAGCCATACAAAATTGGGAATTCAAGCTGAGAATCGTCTGTAGCTAGATCTAAGAAAAGATCATGTACTTGCTCTTCGGTAGATGGAATGTCAGCATCTTTTCTATCAATTTTATTAATAACAACCATCGGCTTCAAGCCCAGCTGTAATGCTTTTCCAAGTACGAATCGAGTCCCCGGCAATACACCCTCAGCTGCATCAACAAGAAGAATAAATCCTTCTACCATCTGAAGCGTACGCTCCACTTCTCCGCCAAAATCAGCGTGACCCGGAGTATCTACAATATTAATAGTGTAATCGCCATACGTAACACCAGTATTTTTTGCAAGAATAGTAATCCCACGCTCTTTTTCAATTGAGCCAGAATCCATAACACGATCTTGTTGATCGGAGATAGTTCCAGATTGTTGCAAAAGTTGGTCAACCATAGTTGTTTTACCGTGGTCTACGTGAGCAATAATAGCAATATTGCGAAGTTTCGATTGTCTTGAATTTGGCATTATATTCCCTAACGGAGCTAGTTTTATTAAGATATTCTTATTGTATTAAATAGAGGGTAATCTGTCTAGCCGTATGGTATGCCAATACCGCCATCAATGGCTGATCTGGAAAAATCAGCATAATTTCATGAGTTTGACCACCCAAGAACCTTTTATTGACGCATAAATGGATGCTGTCACACTATCCTATAGATATAAACACAATAACCCTCCCAATCGGCTTTAGGCATATGAACCCCATCATACACCTCACTCCCCCCTCCATATCAGACGCTCATATTGAGAAAAAAGTAGTGTGCATTCGATCACATCGAGAACGTATTTTTTGCATATCGTCTGAATTAAAAAACGATAAAATCATCTGCCATCTCTATGGCCATGGCGGAGCGGGATGGACGTTTTTATTTGGAAGCGTTCAAAAAGCGATTAAAGAATTTGAACAGCTCATTAAAAACAATCCTTCCTATAAGAAAAAACCGATCTGCGTAGTTGGTGCAGGATGCTTTGGGCTTTTGAGTGCTATTACCCTTTCTCGCTTAGGATTTAATGTACGTATCATTGCCAAAGAAACCAGCAATTTAGCATCGGATCGTGCTGCAGGATTTTTCTTCCCCCGTGCAAGAAAAAGTTCAACGCCGCAAGAGCGTGCAATTTTTGAATCAGTGGGAATGGATTCCTATAGAGCCTATTTAGATATTGCTACTGGCATGCATCCTTTTATTAAAAATGCATCCCGTTTAATGCCCGCATATTATAATGAAGACATTGATCCAGGATTTGGCCACTATATCGAAAAAGGCTTAATCGATGCACCTGAAAAAGTAACCATCGATTTTGGCAACGGCAAACGATACGATGCTTTGCAATACAACACTGTCTTTATTAATCCATCGCAAATAATGAGCGAACTGCGCCGAAATAGTGATGAACTTGGCATCAAAATAGAAATCGAAGACGTGCAAAATCTTGAAGAGCTTCCTGAATCAATCATTTTTAATTGTGCGGGAAAAGGTGCTCCTACTTTTAATAGTGATACGCGCATGGTCCCCGTGCAAGGGCATTTAATTAGACTCAAAAACCAGCCTCCAATGGATCAGCTGCAATACATGATCAATGTTCGCGTTGCACAAGTAGATCCCAATAATTGGTCTCGCGATACGCTGTTATATTACGCACCCAAAGGAAATGGCATTCTGGGTATTACGTTTATCCGCGGGCAAGCAGATGAAGCTGCTAATGCTGAGGAATTTGATAAATTACTCGCACGAGCCGGAAGATTTTTCGGCACAGCGTCGTAATTACTTTAGATGAATCGTATCGTATATTCGAATAATAATATCTTAATTTTGTAAAATCATTTAAAAAGACTGGCCGTGCCAGATGAAGCTGCGTAGTAGCGAAGACTGGTGTGCCCGGCAGGATTCGAACCTGCGACCTACGGATTAGAAATCCGTTGCTCTATCCAACTGAGCTACGGGCACGCAAAAGATATGAAATTTCTAGAAGTGATACGCTTAGTATACAAAGAGCTCTCTAAATCCGCAACTAAAGCCCATTCGTTTCAGGGGCTACAAACAATTTACTAAACTCTTTTGCCACTGTACGGAGCTTTTCAAGTATCTCATCAGAAAGATCTTGTGACTCTAAAATAACCGCATAAATATCGTCCTGATAGACTGATTTTACGTAGCTTACAAACTGGGTAGTAAAGGCATGAATCTGAGGAATTTTAACCTCCTCAAGAAAATCATAACGCAATAAAAAAAGCATCAACGCTTGATCCACAAACGAATACGTTACGTATTGTGGCTGTTTTAAAATCTCCATTGCTCGCTCACCCCGCGCTAAACGGCGCTTGGCTACATCATCCAACTCAGTTCCAAATTGCGCAAAATCAAGCAGTTCATGATACTGTGCCAACTCAAGACGAAGCGATTTAGACATTTTCTTGATCGCTTTTGTCTGCGCTGCACCGCCCACACGAGATACCGAGTTTTCTGCATTAACAGCCGGCCTCACTCCCTGATTGAAGAGCTGCGTATCTAAAAAAATATGCCCATCAGTGATCGACATTAAATTAGTGGGAATATAGGCAGTGATATCATCACTTTGAATTTGTACGATTGGCAGTGCCGTTAATGAACTGCCGTCAGCTAACTTTCCTGCTCGTTCAAGCAAGCGTGAATGGAGATAAAACACATCGCCCGGATACGCTTCTCGGCCGGGAGCACGGCGAAGCAATAAAGACATTTCACGATACGCAACTGCATGATTCGTAAGATCATCATAAATCACTAACGCATCTTTGCCTTGTGCTCTAAAGTATTCACCAATTGTGCAGCCAACGTAAGGAACTAAGTATTGATTCAATACCGCCTCACTCGCTTCTGCACTAATAATAACGGTATACTCAAGCGCACCATTTTCTTGTAACAATCGCACCATGCGCGCAATATTTGCCTGCCGCTGGCCGATAGCTACATAAATGCAGAGCATATTTTTGCCACGCTGATGCAAAATCGTATCGATTACTAACGATGTTTTTCCGGTATTACGATTACCAATAATCAGTTCACGTTGCCCTCTTCCAATTGGCACCAATACATCAACGGCCATTGTGCCTGTTTCTAATGATTGGTTTACCGGAGAGCGTTCAATAATACCTGGAATTTCCCATTCAATTGGCCAACGATCATCAGCTTTCAATTCACCAAGGCCATCAATCGGCTCACCCATTGCGTTAATAACGCGGCCTAAAAGATGCATGCCGACGGGCGTTTTAAATACGCTTCCCGTTCGCTTTGCAACCTCTCGTTCATTCACTGGAATGGTACTATGCAGTAAAAAAATGGAAACGGTATCTTCATCAAGCTGCATTACGATGCCCTGATTACCGCCTTCAAAATCGATTAATTCGTGATACACCGCATTGGTAAGACCATGCACGCGGCAAATATTATCACCAACTTGTACAACAATTCCAATCTCTTCTAATTTTTCTTCTGGAAGATCACGCAATGATTGCTCAAAGAGTGAGACCAAATTAATATTTTTTTCCATAGTTCCTCACCATATCTGCGCCTGCGCGCATTCACGCAGATAGTTATCAATTGATGATTCCCACATCATTGTATCACTCATAATTTTTATGCCTGCAATCAAACGTGCATCGAGCTTAAATTCGTACTCTTTGCTACCGGGAAATCGTTTATCTGCAAATGCTATAATCTGTCTTTTTTGCTCATCGGAAAGTGTTTGCGAGCTACTAATAACCACTTTTTCATAGTTATTGCGCGTATTATATTGATCCACAATCGCTTCAAATACTTTTGCTAATAAACTTGCGCGCTGTTGCTCGAGTAATAAATCAAACAATCGCAATAGAGATGAGGGTAATTCAAAGCGATTAACGAGTTCTTTTATTCCACGTCGCTTTACTGACTCATCCATCACAGGAACTTTTAACAAAAAAAGTGCTCGACGATGCTCTTTTAAAAAATCTGCTGCATCTGCAATCGAATCGATCTCAGAACGTGAAATGTCATCACCAAACATATTTAAATATGCTTTTGCATACGCAGTAGTGACAGCGTTACTCAATTTCATGCAGCATCCAACTGTTTGACGATAGCAGTAATAAACTTACTTTGTGCATCAGAACTTTCATACTGTTTTTTTAATGTCGCGCGCACTTGCTCAATAGCCTCCTTTTGAACAATGCGATACAACCGATTTTCTTGCACGCGATAAACTTGCTCTTTCATTCGAGATTGCACACTCTTTATTCGATCCTGCTTGCGCTCGTCCAATGCTTTTTTCTCTTTTTCTACTGCCTCTTTCCACGCAAAAAGACGCTCTTTCAACTCTACGCGCTCGGCGTTCTCTTGCTCATATTGCATGCGCAATTTTTTATCTTGCTGCTGCAAAAGACGAGCATCATTTGCTAGAGATACAAGATACGCCTTTGCTTTTTCAAACTCTTGAAGCAATAACGCACTGCCATATCGACGCCATACAAATGCAAAGATACCAACCAACACTGCAAAATTAAACAGCCTAAAAAAAACAACCGTTATCGTTTCAACGCTCATATCGTTCCTTAAGGGCTGTAATCATTGCGATAGAAAGTTGGGATCGAGCTTTGTTTTTTTTCGACTCACTGATCTCTTCAGGAGCTGCTTGAGTAGAAATACCACGGAATATCGTCGACTTGCCTGACAATACAGGAAGCTCTTTTTTGCTCCAGTCACGAAATAAAATCCAGGAATTCTGTTGTTTTTGAAGTTGATTTTCTACGCGCTTTTTACCGTGATCAATAGAATCTTCCAGCGAACGTTTATGAGACTCTTTTTCCAATAAGGCCTGATAACCCGGACGCAAAAGAATATGACGAAATAAAAGATACGCTATATAAAAATTTCCGATTTGGACAAGAAGAGTGGCATTAACATTCATATCACACAAACCACGGTTGCAAACATCCGTACATATGATTCTTTTGAGATAAAAATAACCCCGAAGGGTTTTTTATTTTGTTTCGTTTTAATTATCCAGCAGCATTTCCTACAAAAACTAGTGCTCCAGCAATCAGTAATGCATAAATCGCTGCAGTCTCTACAAGTCCCATAGCAATCATCATTGCTGTTCTAATTTGCCCGGCATTTTCAGGATACTTACCAATACTTTCGCACGCCTTCATTCCAATCATGCCCTGCCCTAAAGCAGGCCCTAGTGAGCCAACGCCCATCGCAATTGCAGCTCCTAAAAACGCGGCAGCCTTAACATAAAAGACACCTTCCATGGAAACCTCACTCGTTAGGTTTGTTAGACATCATAATTCCCCCATTGCTGCACTGCTTATCGGGGATTTCATTACTATTCTAACGCTATTTTCTTTTTTTTTACAAGGTTTTATACCGATATCGGTGAAATTGGTGATCGGTGAATGTCGCCCGGAATATGCTGCATAAGAAATGCGCCGACGTCTTGTACATGTTGCTCTTGCTGCGCACGATCACCCTCAAACTCTAAATCACAATCTAAAGCAAGGACTGGCACATCTTTAAGCGCAGGAGAAATTCCTTCTTTTGCAATCAACCATCGCTCATGTTTATCATGCAATTTAGTGATGTAATCCAAAGAAACAGTTGCTTCTTCGTGGCGACTTCGTTTTTGCAATCGCTCATAACAAATTTCAGGCTTGGTTTTTAAATAAATAAAACCAGCAGGCTGTGCCATGTATGTATCAACAAGCCATGAAAACCATTCCTGATATAGTTTCCATTCCAATGCATTCATATACCCAAGCTCATACGCATTCTCTGCAAAACAATACCGATCAGAAAAAACTGAGCGTTCAAGCACTTGCACTGCATACGGATTAATACGCGCGTGTGCTTGCTGATTCATCACACGGCTTACAAACGCATAGGACTGAAACGTGTATGCCCAACGTTTTGGATCCATGTAAAATTTTTCTAAAAGATTTTCCCCGTCCCCAATATTTTGCCACTGCTCGTGTGGTTCAACAACCGCCTGAATATTCAAGTATTTTTTTAAAATTTTCAAGAACGTTGATTTACCCGCTCCAATATTGCCTTCAATAATAAAATATCGCTGTTTTGCTGATTCTTGTACCATTTTTACCCTTTCGCCTACAGACTTATATGGTAGATTATATTACTAAAAACAGCCGATTTGGCAAAAAAGTTCCGTTAAGATGCTAACTTTGTCATCATATAGAAAAAGAAGTACACTGAGAATTCTCTGGAACACTTCACTTAGTATAGAAAATAAAGAACTTAAGAGTATTTGCTATGAAAAAAATGATACCTCCTTATGGATTTTTTTTATTATTCATAAGCCTTCTTATTCCAACATCCTTTATATATGGTCACGCAGATGCACGACTTTTTGATTCTTTTGATGATGATCAAGAAGAGTGGATGTTATTAGAAGGGCTTGATAACACTGCAATGAGTACTACGCGTAACGTAGTGCCCGTTAAAAGCATATTAGGACTCATCGAAGATGCGGGAGGATTTGCCCTCCTTGATCAAGATTTTTATCTTCGAACCAATCCTTTTGTAGAGCGAAACATTTTAGACCTTCCTCTTTGGGAAATGCATTCGTGCCAAGAGCCTGAAAAATGGATTATTGGTGGCCATCTTTTCTGGAATAAAATGGACCGCTCCGTTTTTAAAAACAAAAGTACCAACATTGACTGTTATTTGGATCTCCAACAAAAAACACTCTTTAATGCGCTTGATAATCTCAGCCCCGAACTGAAAGATCTTTTCCCTCTCGCATCTTTAATAGATCCACTTTCAGATACTGCAGACTTTGATTCAATACTCAAATTGTTTCGCAATTTTACTGCAGAGCAGCGGCGGCTTGGGATCATGATGCATTTGTGGCGACAATGGGAATTTGCAGAATTCCGAGCCCTTCTTCCTATTTACTATATAGAGCGCAACTTTATTGCCACGCCCGAAGAGCAACGCGCAATTGAAGATCAATTTGGCGCACTCACTCCCGATGAAGCAAAAATGTTTGAAAAAAATCACGGAATATCAGACAAAATTGGATTGGGAGACTTCCGCCTTGAATCAAATTTTGTGCCATATAATACCGATACCTTTGCATTGCGAGTGGGAGGATTTCTTACCATACCAAGCGCATTTGCATTCACAACCGGCATTAAAGGGACAACGTTTCGAGATTGCTTAGAGCAACCAACACTCGATCTGCAAGCTCTTTTTGATCTTGCATTTAAAGATGATGATTTAGTTGATCCATCCGTAAGCTCTGGCGAGCAAACCGCTCTGAAAGAAGCGCTCATTGGTGATATTTGTAAAAATAAAAATGGATTTTTACTCGGAGCTTTTGATCGACTCAATGCGGTTTTAATTGAAACAAATTTGGGAAATAGAAGACACTTTGGAATTGGTGGAATTATTCGATCTAAAACATCACTCCGATCTCTTTTAGACGATTATGAATGGACTGAGCGAATCAATTGGAACAATAGACTTTCCGTAGAATACCTTGCGCCATCCAACGAAACCCGTTTTTATATTAAACGAAATAGCATTGAAGATTTTAATTCACGAGATTTTAATTCCGATGATGAAGAGATACAAGCTGCCAATCTTGCTTTTTTAGAACAAGAAATTGTTGATAAATTTTATCCATATGCTATTAAAACAAAAGTAAAGCCTGGCCCTATCTTTCGATGGTTTAGCCGCTGGTGCATTAATGGTGATGTGTGGGATATAACGCTTGGTTCAGATATCTGGATTCAAGCTGGCGAATCTCTAGAATTGAAATGCGTAGATCCTGAACTGTTCCAAAAACTCGATATTTGCAATGCGAGTAATTCACTTGCATATCAGTTTAAATCTGTAGCAAGTTTTGGATTTAAAGTACTTCGTCCGGAGTATGCATTCTTCTTCAACATTAATTCTGAAGGCACCAGCTGGAATAAAAACATTGGTGATGACTGGGCAGTATCTCTCAATTTTGAAGCTAATTTTTAACCGTTTACCTTTTAATAAAAATAAAGAAAATAAAGATTATGAAAAATATAAAATTAAAAACAACCGCCTTTGCACTCTCATTGCTTTTCTCTTTTCCTATCAACTTGAACGCTACTCATGCTCTTCAATCAGACATACTTAAAACTGTTGATGGTATGTTTATGGATGGCCCCACCATCGCATTAGTAAAGCGATACCAACTAGATTCAAAGTCCATACTCTTTGGAAAACGTCAAAAGGATGGCACGAGAGAAGGCACCTATATTTTTAACGGCACCAACTATTCCGCAGTACAACTCTGCGAACTGGAAGAACAAAATATTATTTCTAAAAAAGAAACCGAACGCCTCTTGGGCGAAATGAAAGATGATTTTGAAAAAATATCAGCTCCATTTCAAACTATTGTACGGAGCGTAAAACCAATTATGGTTGAGCTTATTTTTGAATCCTGCCGCCTAAGAAAACGTAACGATAGCTTGATCATACGATGGGCTGCTCCTAACGCAAAAGATGAGCGTGAACTTTTAAATGAACACGTGAAAACAATAAATGACTTTGAAGCATTCATTGTAGATCTTCACAACTTCTTAGATGACTTACTTAAAAGCTGCCCAAAAGGCATGAAGCTCTATGAAGAATGGAAAGCTGAACAACTTGCAAAAGCTCGCAACAGAGCTAACAGTTAATTCATGCAGCAAAAAGAAGAACTCAGCGGAGTTGTTGAGCGGATCATTTATCACAATGAAGAAAACGGATTTACCGTTTTCGTGCTCAACACCTCCAAATCCCACACTGCCTTAATAAAAGGGCATACCCCTACCCTCCATGCGGGTGAGCAAGTCCAAGTAAAAGGAGCATGGGTAATGCATCCTAAATTTGGTAAACAGTTTGAAGCGGAGCACTGTGATATTTCTCTTCCAAGCAGTGCCATGGGTATCCAGAAATACTTAGCCTCAGGAATGATTAAAGGTATTGGCCCTGTTTATGCACAAAAATTGGTTAAAAAATTTGGCGATAAAACGCTCGATGTAATTGATCAAACTCCCTACCGTTTGCATGAAGTTCCTGGGATTGGAAAAAAGCGGGTTGAGTTGATCATTGCCGCATGGCAAGATCAAAAAGAGATCTCTCACATCATGGTTTTTTTACAAGAAAAAAACATCTCGCCGACGTATGCTGCAAAAATTTATAAAAAATATGGCATGGAGTCTGTTTCTGTATTACACGAAAATCCATATCGTCTTGCTGATGATATTTGGGGCGTAGGATTTAAAATTGCAGATCAAATTGCACAAAATATGGGATTTGCACCCGATTCGCAAAAAAGAATTAGCTCTGGATTGCTCTACGTTTTATCGCAAGAGACAAGCTTTGGCCATCTTTATGCAAAGCTCGATCCACTCAAAGAAAAATCGTTACAGCTTCTTGATCTTGAAGCGATTGAAGATAATACCCATAAAATGAAACTTGCGCTGCATGAGCTGTATAATAGCGATCGCATCAAACTTATTTCACACGATGAAAAACATTTCATAGGCCTCTCATCGCATTATCATTCCGAGCGGGGAGTGGCTACGCGCGTGCAAGAATTACTCGCGCATAAGAGTCCGCTTTCATTTAATATTGATGCTATTTATGAACAACTACGTACAAACGAAAGTATTGCATTAAATGATGATCAGCAGCGAGCAATACTTACCTGCTTGCAGCAAAAAATAACGATCATTACTGGTGGCCCCGGAACCGGTAAAACTACCACTATTAAAACGTTACTTTCTGTCTTGGATGATAATAACGTATCGTATAAACTTTCAGCTCCTACGGGGCGAGCTGCAAAGCGTATCAATGAAACAACACGCAAACCAGCAACCACGCTCCATCGTCTTTTAGAGTTTGATGTCAGTACGATGCGCTTCAAACATAATGAAAAAAATGCACTTGATTTGGATGTATTAATTGTTGATGAAGCATCAATGATCGATATTTTCTTAGGACATTCGCTTTTAAAAGCATTGCCGTATAATGCTCACTTGATACTTATTGGGGACGTTAATCAGCTTCCATCAGTAGGGGCAGGCAATATGCTCAACGATTTAATTGCGAGTGAAAAAATACCAACCATTCGATTAACGCATATCTTCAGACAAGCTGAAAACAGTCTTATCATTCAAAATGCACACCGCGTTAATAACGGTGAATTTCCTGCAAGTTCACTTCCCGATACCAAACGAGATTTTGTTTTTATTAAAGAAGAAAATCCTGAAAACGTGCCAATGCACCTTGAACGTATCTACAAAAAATTAGGAACGCAGCGAGATTCAATTGCACTTGTCCCCATGAATAGAGGTGCTGTTGGCACTGTGTCTTTAAATCATGTATTACAGGGACTTTTAAATCCGGGCGAAAAAGAAAAGCATATTGTATATGGCGGCACCACATTTAAAATAGGTGATCGCGTTATGCAAATTCGCAACAATTACGACAAACTTGTATTCAATGGCGACATTGGAATAGTGGAAGAAATAAATATTTCTGAGCGCAGCATGACTGTCCGATTTATTAATCTACTAGTAACGTATGAAAGCACTGAGTTTGACGAGCTCCTGCTTGCGTATGCAATTTCTATTCATAAAAGCCAAGGCTCTGAATTTGATACGGTAATCATTCCCCTTTTTATGCAACACTTTATGCTGCTGCAACGCAATCTCATCTATACGGCAATTACACGCGCAAAAAAACTGTGCATTCTTATTGGGCAATCAAAAGCGATAGCCATGGGCATCAACAATAATAAGGGCCTGGCAAGAAATACATTCTTAAAAGAATTTTTAACTACTGATCTGCAATGCCGTTAATGTTTTCATAAGAAATTTCATTTCCTGATTTTGCCCAGTATCACTCTTGCTCATCTTTTCCATTTTCACTCGCTGCGGCAGCGCCTGCTGCTCCAGAGCCATCATCCGCATCTTCAACCCGCAAGCCTTCACTCTCTTTCAAAAGCGACTCTCCCCACGTCAATGCAATGCCTTCTTTTTTTACAATTCGATCAATCAATGCCTCTTGCACTTCACGCGGCAAACACGCCCATGCTCCCATTTCTTGTATGGTTAATTCCACTGGCGCATCAGTATCTTTTTTTGAGAGCAGCTTTTTTACTAAAGCATATAAAAAAAGAGGTGGAGCTTCTATCAGCATTCCTGGATCATTCGTATCTTTTGTAACCACTGGCTTCATTGAAGGGCATCCTGATTGCAACCATTTTTTTACAGCGTTTAATTGTCTTATATCCCACAGCCGTACCGTCTTATCACCTGATACAGAGGCGATCTGGCTCCCGTCAGGAGCGTATACTACGGCACGCACCCCTTTTGCATGGCCTTCAAGCGTATGCTGCAGAGTACCATCTGCGCCCCACAGCCATACCGTACTATCATCTGATCCTGAGGCGAGCGTCTTTTCATCAGGAGCGTAGGCTACTGCATTCACCATACGATTATGGACTGCAAGCATATGCTGCAAAGTACCATCTGTGTTCCACAGCCGTACCGTATCATCCAATGATCCTGAGGCGATCTGGCTCCCGTCAGGAGCGTATGCTACCACAATCACCCTATCTATATGGCCTGTGAGCGTATGCTGCAGAGTGCCATCTGCGCCCCACAGCCGTACCGTCCTATCATTTGACGCAGAGGCGATCTGGCCCCCGTCAGGAGCGTATGCTACTGCATTCACCCAACCAGTATGGCCTTCAAGCGTATGCTGCAGAGTGCCATCTGTACTGTCCCACAACCGTACCGTCCTATCCCATGATGCAGAGGCGATCTGATCTCCATCAGGAGCGTATGCTACTGCATACACCCTATCTGTATGGCCTTGGCATATCATTATCTTAACTGGCACCTGTGAAAGTAATTCTGGCGCTATACCCAAAGCAGATCCTTGCAAAATCAACTTTTGCACATCTACTGGCAAATGGCCTAAACCAACCGGTAATTGACTATCAACATCGCCTCCACCTGCTGCAGCCGCAGCGGCACTCGTATCATCACTCGCCATACCGTGCGCAGTAATCATTGAAAACAGTAATAAAAAAATAAAGTTATTCATTTTAAAGCCCCCATAAAGTATTAAAATCTCTCTGCTAAAGTGTCGCACTTTACCCTAAAAACTGCAATTTCATGAAAAAATTATAAACCGCTCACTCCGCTTAACCCAAATCGCATTTACCCAGTTTGCGATCAGGGCGAACAGGAAGAGCGGAGTGTAAAAACTTACACGCATAATTTAATTTCCTGATTCGACTTCATCTTAACTCTATCACGCTCATCCTGAGTAATTTTTAGCTCTGCGAAAAATTGTATCGAAGGATACAAAATCCTGATTAAATACGCATACCTTAAAAAAAGGTACGGAATCCTTCGATACAATTTGCTCATTTCATTCACAAACCACTCAGGATGAGCGTAATAATGAAAAATTACTTTTTTTAAACGAAGGTCTTTTTAGATAAAAACTAATTTCCTGATTAGACTATTACTTTACTTTTCTCCCTCTATTCCTCCATTGCAATTACTGCTTGAGTCGCTAAAATAGTGCAATGATTTAATACACCGCAATTCACAAAAAAGGAAAATGTGATGAAAAAAGCACTTCAATGCATCGTACTCATGCTAGCAATCACAACTCACAATAACTTTGCTTGTACGTTTATTATCACTAACAACACTGATGTAGAAGTTCTCATTGTAGACCCATTTAATAATCAGGCACTTAAACTAGACCCCACCAATACGGGCGAAATTGATCCGAGTATTCATGGATGGCAGTATTATGTGTATAGCGAAAAGCTTGATATTTATGCTCCCAAAAAAGACACCTCGCATGCCTTTTATCGCAAATACCAGCTCACAGAAAAGTATTGCACAGACGACAAAACTTCTCTTACCCTAGAAGATATCATCCATTTTGCAGAGAAACCTACCGATCGCTTTACCGTAGTAACATTCAGTGAGCCTGAGTTAAAAAATCACCAGCATTAATATAAAAAACTCTATAACTCTAGATCCCTAAAGCGAGCCCCCACAGCAAATTCTAGCTCTATATATTCTTGCATCGCATGATATTGTAAATCGAGCAACCTCAGTTTATGTTGAAATAAATCAATTTGCGTTTCAAAAAACACAATCATGCTCATTTGCATCCGATCAAAAAACTCTTTACTAAACTCAATTGCTTTTAAGGTAGGAGGAATTACACGTTGCTCATAAAGCACTATTTGATCAAGATACGCTTGATAAGACGCATATTGAGTAGCTATATGCTTTGCAATCATTTGTTGCTGCGCATAGAGCATTTTTTCTGCCTGCTTATATTCATAACGGGCATGCTCTATATTTCCCGAATTACTGTCAAAAAGTGGAATACTTATCCCAAAAGAAGGACCTACCCCATAGACTCCTTTTTCCCAATCTCTTTCATATGAAACTCCGAGCTGCACATCATCAAAAACTCGAGAGGCTTCATAGCTAATTGAATGCTTTGCTCGAGCCATTTTTGATCGTTCAATTAAAACCATCGGATGCGCAGAAAGAGCAAACCCTTCTAATTCTTTTTGTGATTTATTCAATTCAACAAAAGAAAACCCATCTAAAAGCGGTATGGCCTCTGATGAAACAGTGCTACCCAATATTTCATGCAATGCAATGTAAGCCATATCAACCGACAATTGAGCAGCCACCTCTTTTGCCCGCCACTCACCAAGCTTACTGCTTACAAAATAAGTATCCAATTTCGTTCCATATCCAAACTGATACCGATACTTAATTCTCTGCCTTAAGGCCTCAATAACAGAAACTATCTCACTTACTAAGTTCAAATGCCTCAGCTGATAATAGCATTCGAAATACGAGCGTTGCACATCTTTTCGGAGATGTAATACCTGATTTACAATCTCATTTGTTTTTACTTCAAGGCTATCTTGAGCCACTCGCTTACGCAAAGGAACCTTCCATAGATCTGATAAAGAAACGCTTGCTGTTATTTTTACTTGCGCCTGTTCAGCATCTGCTAAAGGATGCCGAAATACGGTATCAAGATACGGATTGGTATAAAACCCTGCCTGTATAAGATCTGATTTGCTAATGCCGAGCTCTTCAAAATGAGCCTGGATTCCGGGGTTATTATTCAACCCTATAGCAACAGCATCGTTAATAGTTATACCGTGATTAAGCGCATTATCGGTTGCAAATATATTTGGAGTAGAGCGCCATTGAAGCGCCATATTAATACGGTCTTTCGCTTGCTTTTGAATTGGATCAAATAGTTTCTTTTGATTCACGCGACCACACTGAGGAAGTAATAGTAATAACACAATAGCTAACAACTTATTGTTTATTTTCATAATGACGCCTCCTTGCTCGTTGGATGCACCCACGGCTCGCCCGGAGATTTTGGTATCACATTAAGAAGTGTAAACATTCCACCATGCTCCATATATCCCATTGGCACTTCAGCATGAGCATTTACTACGTGATGTAATTTATGACAATGCAATCGCCACACTCCAGGATTCCAGGCCGTAAATTCAACATCTCTCGTCGTACCCGCAGCAACTAAAATAGTAGACCCTTTAATCTGAGCCGAAGTTTGAATAGGGCCACCTTCAGTCCCAACCTGCGTCCAAATATATCCATGCATATGTATCGGGTGACTATCCATAATAATATTAGCAAATCGAATGCGAACTCGATCTCCTTGATTAACCGTTAATACCGGAATATTCGGAGCAGCATGGCCATTAAACGTAAACCAATTAAAATCCATCGTAATTAAATTAAGATAAGAGTTTCCCGCAGATAACGCCCATTGCTGGAGCATAATTACAAAATCCTTATCAATAGGAATTTCATATTTTTTTGGATGAATAATAAATGCTCCATTTAATCCCATATGATCTTGCCTCATTACATTATATCCTGAGTGATACATAAGCGTTCCCGACTGATACAACGTAAATTCGTAGGTATATTCTTCCCCGGGCATAATAGGATGTTGGCATTCAGGAGATGCTCCATCTTGATCATTAGGCAATTCAATACCGTGCCAATGAATTGAAGTTGGCTCTGGAAGTTCATTTTTAACAATAATACGAACACGATCGCCCTCAGTAGCCTCGATCGTTGGGCCGGGAGTAGTACCATTAAACCCCCAACACTTCAATCTCTGATAGCGAGGAGTATGGTGCATCTTATGAGGAATTTCATTTTTTTTCGGTATTAAATAAGAAAGCTCAGATATTTTTTCATCAACTAGAAGCTGATCCACTGGCTGAGCAATAAGCCTAAACACTTTCACATCCCCATCCATTTCATAGCCCAATGGAGGAACGCTTGGCGTCTCAACTACTCCCATCTGAACGCCCGTTAACGGTGGGGGTGGCGATAACTTTTGTTGTGAATTTTTCCAGGGAATAATGGACTGCATCGGATTGGGCATTTTTTTCTTGGGAACTACCAAAGCGGTTTCTGACCCCAACCAAAAAACTGTCAATTTTTCCGGCATTAACCATTTATTGGATTCTTTTTTTAAAAATAGCTCAACATTTGATCTATGCTCTCCAAGCGATCCTGCCGCACTTATTAATGCATTACACAGTAAAAATAACATCGATAATTTATTCATAGCTCTCCTTATTGCTAAGTTTGAGCATATAAAAAAATCAACAACTGTAAAGAAGTAATTCCAAGCATTGCAAAAAACAAATGAGGCACATAAAAAATTGTTTTTTTATATGCCTCATTAAAGGTAAATATGCAACCACTGAAAAGTCATTTCACTATTGCATTCTTATTTATGTTATTTCTTTAAGGCTTCATTCATTTTTAATCGAAGATCTTTTTCAGTTGGCCCAGTAATTGTATAAGTTGGAACATCCTGTCCTGATTTGAAAATAAGGACAGTTGGAAGCGCTGCTATTTCATATTTAGTAGCAAGATCAGGCAATTTCTTAATATCTACTTCTGCAAATGTAGCTGTTGAAAATTCAGACATAATATTTTTCAAATGCTGCCTTGTTCTATTGCACACTGAGCATCCAGAATGAAATTGAACCGCAAGCACAGTAGAGTTATCAGCAATTAATTGCTCAAACTTCTTTACACTTTCTACTGGAGGAATTGTATTCTCATCACAAAAACTACTCGATACAACTAATACACTGATTGCAAAAAAAGAAACATACTTTTTCATAAGCACTCTCCGATATTTGATTGTTAATAAATAAGACCGTAAATTAGCAAATTTCAATAGAAAAGTACACTCTTCGTTGAATAGCAATAGGATTTCCATGTACCCTGTTTAATAATAATTTATATACTTATAACTATGAAAGAAAATCAATGGAGTTTGGTGTAAAATCGCACAAAGCTGTTGTTGCTATTTTTCTAAGCATCACCCTCTTTACCCTCATTCGCCAATGGATGTATGGATCATGGCATGGAATGCGTGCCATGACTGATTTCATGTCAGGATTTTTTCTCATTTTTGGATTTTTTAAAATTCTCAACATTAAAGGATTTGCCGCGGCCTATAAAAAATATAATGTCGTTGCTTGGTATATACCAGCCTACGCCTACGCCGTTCCCTTTATTCAAGTCAGTATCGGAATCACATATCTTACGCGACACATTTTATTATTAAGCAATGTGATCAATCTCTTCATCATGACAATTGGATTTATCAGCATCTCAATCAAACTTATTAAAAAAGAGATTCTTCCCTGTGCCTGCTTAGGGACTTTTTTTAAGCATCCGCTTTCAATTCTGTCCTTATTTGAAAATGCACTTATGGTTGGAATGGCTCTTTCTATGGTGATATATCATGCAATTTAAAGTCAAACGAATAGTAATTAAAAGGAACAAATGTGGAACATGAAATTAAAAAAGAAAAGTACACGCTAAAAGACTTTTTACCTCTCATCATAATTGCATCTTTAATTTTAGCGATCACTGCAGCTCATCAGTTCTATTATGGATGGAATATTCAAGAAGGAATGAGAATTTTAATGGCATCATTCTTTCTTGTTTTTGGCTTTTTTAAAGTAATCAATATTAAAGGATTTGCTAAAGCCTATAGCATGTACGATTTAATCGCCAAAAAACTCCTCTGGTATGGATACATATATCCCTTTTTTGAACTTGCTTTGGGAGCTGCCTATCTTTTCAATTGGAACCCCGTAGTAACAAATAGTCTCACACTTATTTTGATGCTCGTAAGCGCTGCCGGAGTGTTTAATGAACTTCGAAAAGGAAAACAAATTACCTGTGCTTGCCTCGGGACTCTCTTTAAAGTTCCCATGACCTATATCACCTTAATAGAAGACTTAATTATGGCCCTCATGGCCTTTGCTACATTACTATTGTATCGATAACCTTTTTATATATTGAGGAAAAACAATGGCATATTCTAAAGAACTGGTTGATGCGTGCAATGCTTGTATAGAAGCGTGTAATACGTGTGTATCTGCATGTAAAGCACACGAAGCTTGCATGAAAAACAGCCCAAGCGATTGCGACACCCAATCAAAAGAGTGCATAAGCAAATGCAATGACTGTATTGCTGCTTGCAAAGAATGCATTGCACAGTGCCAAGAGCATTTAAAATCATGTGAAAATGAAAATGAACGTAAAAAACTAGAAAAGTGCATTGAAGATTGTAAAAAATGCATTGATGCGTGCAATGCATGCATAGCATCTTGTGAAAAATCTTGCTGCTCTGACGACTCAGAAAAAGGCATTGAAGCCTGTAATAATTGCATTGATGCGTGTAATGCCTGTGTAGAATCTTGCAAAGAATGCCTCCACTAACTATTCGCCACAGAAAGCCACAGAGACTTCTGTGGCTTTCTTCAATGAATTTCCACCTCATAGTCTCAAATAAAACCTACCCTCGCATACCATTTTTCATTCTAATAGTCGAATCAGGAAATTAAAAGCTTGAAAAAAAGTTGGGATCATCGTATAAAACTCCAAAATTCCGATCAAAAAATCAGGAGTAAAGATGATCCCAAACTTAGAAGAAATTTACTGCTTAATTGATAATCTAACAAG
>JAJCZE010000007.1 GCA_029262555.1 Candidatus Babelota bacterium
CTTAATTGCTTTTAAAATTTCAAAAATCACTTCAAATTCTGTATCTTTAACCAGGTAATGCATTACAGCTTCCTTCTTGGGACTTTCGTCGGTTTTTTGAAGGAAGCTTATCTTTTTTTTAAGCTTCTTTTAATTTTTGTTAACAGAACCTAGGATCAAATGGTTCATCATCATCAGATTCGTCATCTCTTTCAGCTTTACCTCCCGCAGCTGCCGACGCAGAAGAATCTGCACTCGCACTTTTTTTTGTAGCGTCCCGCCTTTCGCCCTTAATCCCTAGCAAGCTTTCCATATCTAAGCCGCCTTCAACGTCAGAATCATCATCATAAACATCTTCTAGCCCGGCCTCCCATTCAGATTCACTTTGCTCGCCTATATACACATATTGAACTCTAAATCGACTCTTTAACTCTTGCGGTAATAGATTTGCACGATTTGCTGTACCTACAATAATAATATTTGGCTTATTTATCTCAAAGTCATCTAGGCACTGCCAAAACGCAACAGCACTTTCCTTGTGATCTGTATGATGATTTTCATATCCCTCAAAAAGCTGGTGCAATTCATCTATAATAAGAAACGTACGCGCTTGCTCGCCCCGCAACTCTTTAAACAAAGCTTCAATATTAAGTGCTGTTTCGCCACGATTACGACCTCGAAGAGACGTTGATTTAACAAGCCTTATTTTGTATCCAAGTTTCTGAGCAACAGCCAGGACTGTTTCAGATTTTCCCGTACCGGGAGGCCCAACCAAAAGCAATCGATTAAATGATACAATTTGTCTTCTAGGATCCATTGAAGATGGAGATTTTTGGTACGCAAGAAATCCACACAGTAGTGGTGGCATATTTCGTGTACAAGCCTCTACCATTCTTGCTGATAACGTAGGAACTTGACTATAAAATTCTCCCGTCGCACGAGTCTCATGCCCTGAAAAACCCTGCGGCCATATACTCGCGGGATCAAAGGGGCTACCACCCGTGCCAGCGGCTGCTGCGGCAGCGCCTCCAGAATCGGCAGAAAATAAATACATTGGAACTAATAGAAGTGAGAAAAGAAACAGGGCTCGATTACTACCTCTCCATGATACCTGCTTTAGCATCATGATAAACCCTTAAGATAAAAATATGTAGAAACTATTCCTACTTTGGATTATCCTCTTATTTTTTTAAAAAGCAAGCAAAATAAAGGCTTTCATCGCAATTGAATTCAGATTGAAACTTTAAAGCTCCTTACGATTGCAAGAAGACGGTAGAATAGAAAAGATCAAGCGCATGGTCAGCACCGCCGTTTTTCACATGAAAATCAATCTCATATAAAAAGTGGTGATACGCTTTTAAATCATCCAGTTTATGATTGCGCCAGGTGCGATTAAGAAAAGAAAACGGCAATCGATAGCCAATTTTTTTAGCCTCGAGTTGCTTGCCCTTTTTTTGAAATGTCACGTAATGATACGCACGCCACATCTGCTCAGACCAAAACGTAGTCCAAAAGGGTGCCGAATAGCGATGAGAGAGTTGCTTCCATAGCCTAAAAAACGATGATGCTTTGCGATCAAAGAGTGCCTGACTCAATGAAAAGAGAGACACTTCCGGCACGATCATATCAGGCAACCAATCAGTTACAAACTCTTGCGAGCCTTTGCCCAATACTGCATCATACTTTACAAATAAATAGGCCTCATCAAGTGAAAGTGAACTTGTCTGCCGATAGAGATCAGACGCAAACGAAACATTGGAAACGCCCAGCATCTGTGCAACCTTTGAAAACAATGAAACATCCACTACATCAGGAAGCTCAACGGTTTCAAAATGATCACTGCCATCAAATGATGCAGCGCTATAAAAAAGTACTACGTGCGGGCCACTGTACGCTTTTAAGAATTCCGCCCACACTTTTTGCTTACCTTTTGAAAGATCATCAAAATTTCCAAGCCAATAGCATGAATTGCTTCCTAAAAAAGAAGTTTGCAATGCAGCCATAGCGGCAGATTGATTTTCAGCTTGCATGCTTTGATAAGAAAAGGTCATTCCAATCAACTCCGCATAGCGCTGCGCACACGCACGACCAAACAAAAGTGGATATGAAACTCCCTGCAAGCAGATCACTGACTTTGCAGTTTCTTTAGTAGTTTTTGTATCAGAAAGAAAAGATAACAGTTTCATTACAGAGCACTATCTGGCTGGCGGCGTTGCAAACTAAAGAGAGCATTTTTTTGTGGCTTTGCTCCTAAAGCTGCTGCTTTAGAAGAACGACTACCACTATTGCCTTCTAAAAACTGAGCGATATCTTGTATGCCCTTTTTTGCAAGCTCCCCCGCAGCAATAAGTTTTTTCCATGCGATAGGCTCTTTCTCTGCACCACCCTGTACTTCAATTACATCACCCGTATGCGTCATAATAAAATTAATATCTGCAATGCCGGATGCATCTTCTTGATAGTCGGGATCAAGCACTAATGAATGATCACTCATCACACCAACGGAGATAGCAGCAATGCCATGCTTAATAATATCTTTCGTAATAACGCCATCAGCCTTCCATTGCTTTTGTGCCATAGAAAGCGCAGCAAACGCTGCAATAATTGATGCCGTTCGCGTGCCACCATCTGCCTGAAGCACATCACAATCAATCATGATGCTCCGCTCTCCAAGTACCGATAGATCAACCACCGTACGCATTGATCTACTAATCAGACGAGAAATCTCAACTGATCTGTGGTGACGTTTCATTACGGATATTTCTCGCTGCGTGCGATAAGAAGTAGATGCAGGAAGGAGTGCATACTCGGCAGTCAACCACCCGGTGCCCTTTCCTCTCAAAAAATGAGGAACTGTCGGCTGGAGCGTGACTGCGCAAAGCACTTTAGTTTTGCCCAGCTCTAGTAATACAGAGCCGGGCGCATATTCATAAATGTTGTGAGTTACTTTGAGTTGACGAATTGCATTGTATTCTCGTCCATCAAACCGTTTCATACTGTTCCAAGCGGTTATGAGTAACGTAAATACGTCTCTTATTTATCAATAATTTGGAGACTAATTCGCCCATTTGAATCATCATAATCCAAGACCTTAACGCGCACATCATCATCCATTTTGTAATCGTCCATGAATGTTTGTTGCTTGTCGCGTGGGATTCTTGAAATGTGAACTAAGCCCTGAACGCCAGGAACCAATTCAACAAATAATCCAAACTCTGCAGATCGACGAACTTTACCATCAAACACATCACCAGCGGCAATTTGTCCAACAAGTGTTTTTATCCATCGAATTGCTAAATCAGTTTTAGCATCAGCATCACCAAATATTTTCACCAATCCATCAGGATCGATATCTATTTGAGTGCCAGTTTCTGCAATGATTTCACGAATAGTTTTACCACCCGAACCAATAACTGCACCAATTTTTTCAGTATTGATTTGAAGCGTAGTAACGCGTGGAACCAATGGAGACATGTCTTCACTTGGCTTATCCATTACTTTGCGCATTTCGCCCAAAATAAAGAGTCTTCCACCGCGAGCTTGTTCAAGCGCACGTTCGAAAATTTCACGTGGCAATCCGCCTTTGTGTTTGATATCCATCTGAATAGCAGTAATACCTTCATCAGTACCAGCTACTTTGAAATCCATCAGACCAAAGTTGTCTTCAAATCCAGTGATATCTGAAAGCACTTTAAACGAGCCATCATCACTCTTAATAAGCCCCATTGCATTACCAGCAACCATCTTAGAAAGAGGCACACCAGCTTGCATAAGTGCCATAGTAGCACCACACGTAGTTGCCATAGAGCTTGAACCATTAGATTCAAGAATGTCTGACACTACTCGAATTGTGTATGGGAAATCTTCTTTGCTTGGACGCACATACTTCAGTGCAGATGCAGCTAAATTTCCGTGTCCAATTTCTCGTCGGCCAGGGCCACGTAAAAAGCGAGCCTCACCAACTGAGTATGGAGGGAAGTTGTAATGAAGCATAAATGAGCCATCGTAATCTTCATCATTGCCAAGCAATGTTTCTGAACGTTGAGCATCATCTCCGCTACCAAGTGTTACGGAAACAAGAGCTTGGGTTCTTCCCCGCTGGAACATTGCAGAACCATGCGTATTAGGAAGAATTCCAACCTCAACATCAATATCACGAATTTTATCAAACGCCCGACCATCAATACGCTCATCTTTTTCAAACATATATGCAGTCAGTTTTTCTTTAAGCGCTGATTCAAACTGATATCCTGCTAATGATGTTGGCGTATCAGTTTCTTCAAGAAAACCTTTGTTTTCTTCAATAAACTTCTCACGCAATTCACTCAACGTAATATCACGTTTAATTTTATCTTTTTCGCAGACACTCAATACGCGTTCAGTATTTAAAAACGCTGCAGCTCGAGCGCGCCATTCTTCAAAATTATATTTAGACTCAGGCATTTCTTTGGTTTTACCCACTTCAGCCTGAATAACTTCTTGCCATGCAACAATTTTTTTAATGCTTTCATGGCCATCAAACATAACATCAAGGAAGTCTGATTCAGAAAGCTCATTTCCTGAACCTTCTACCATAACAACACCGTCTTTAGTACCCGCAACAACAACACGGCCATCTGCGCGCTCAGTATTTTCATACGAAGCACCCAATACCCATTTGCCATCAACGCGAGACATTTCAACAGAGCTGACCGGCTCCAAGAATGGAATTTGAGAAATTGAAAGCGCAAGTGATGCTGCAGTAAGAGCAAACGATTGTGGAGGATGCTCTTTATCTACAGAAAACACCGTAATAATAACTTGCACTTGATCAAAATAATTTGCAGGGAATAATGGCCGAATAGCACGGTCAATTAAACGAGAAGTCAGAACTTCTCCTTCACTTGGCCGACCTTCTCGTTTGAAGTAACCACCCGGAATTTTTCCTGCTGCTGCAAATTGCTCTCTGTATTCAACTGTTAGAGGAAAGAAGCCAGGAAACTCCTTTGACGGCGCAGCAACGACTGTCGCCAACATAACTGTACCACCGCGCTGTAACCAAACAGCTCCGTCAGCTTGTTGTGCGTACTTGCCGATCTGTGCCTCATACTGAAAATCTTCTAAACGAAACGTTTTTACCATTAGAACCTACAATAAGTATTATGTGTATATCACGCTCTGATCGTCTTACTTGCGAAGGCCAAGTTTTTCAATAAGTGCTTTGTATGCCGCTTCGTCTTTTTTCATAAGATACTTCAAAAGACGTTTGCGATTACAAACCAATTTAACTAAGCCACGACGTGAACTAAAATCTTTTTTATTTATTTTACAATGATTTTCATTCAAATCATTGATGCGCTGTGTTAGCAATGCTATTTGCACAGCGGTTGAACCTGAATCTTGAGCTGTTTGCCCAAAATCGGTAATTATTTTTGTTTTTTCTACTTTATCTAGTGCCACAATCAACCTCTTTACGGTATATAGTATAATTCATAGTATGTTGCAATTCAATTCACTCTTCATTTTGGTAGGCACGAGCGGGATCGAACCGCTGACCTCTGCTACGTCAAAGCAGCGCTCTACCACTGAGCTACGCGCCTAAAGTGATATATCTGCATCGCTTTCCGGCTGGAACTCACGCTGGTGCATTTCTTCTTCTCTCGCTTGTCTTTCAAGCTCAGAAACATCATCACCTAAATATTTCTCTCTAAAGGATGGAACTCCGGTACCGGCTGGAATCAATTTACCTACGATCACATTCTCTTTGAGTCCGTAGAGATGATCAACCTGCCCTGCAACCGATGCTTCAGCCAAAATACGAGTTGTTTCTTGGAAAGATGCTGCCGAAATAAAGCTCTCTGTCCCCAAGGATGCTTGTGTAATCCCCATGAGAACCGGTTTTGCAACCGCAACTTTCTTTCCTTCAGAACGCAATATCGCATTAACTGCTGCAAAATGAATTCTATCCACACGATCCCCCACAAGGAAGTCACTTTCACCTGCATGCACAATACGTACTTTACGCATCATTTGGCGAACAATAATTTCAATGTGACGATCGTTAATCTCAACGCCTGTTAGGCGATAAATTTGCTGAATTTGATCTACTAAATAATTTTGAACCACATCAGGACCCAAAATACGAAGCATGTCATGTAATACCGGCGCACCAATAGTTAATTGATCACCCGCAGTCACATGCTCTCCATCAACCACGTTCAACTGTTTACCACGTGGTACAAAATAGTCATATGAATCAGCACCGGAAGTAACCGATATCTTACGCAATCCGCGATGAAGACCACCAATTACAACCTCACCATCAATATCCGCAATAATAGCAGGATCTTTTGGCATACGTGCTTCAAACAGTTCCGCAATTCGTGGTAAACCACCCGCGATATCTTCTGTTTTTGAAGCTTCGCGAGGCATTTTAACAAGCGCATCACCAACCGCAATTTCACCATTATCTTCAATCGTTAAAATCGAACCTGAAGGAAGGAAGTAGTGAGCTAGCTCATTGTCATCTGCATCAACAATGCTTACTGCTGGCTGATATTTCTCAGTTTTCGATTCAGTAACCATATGACTGGATTGCCCTGATGCTTCATCAACACTTTCTTGCATAGTAACGTTATCAATAAGATCGATATATTTAACCCGACCACTTTTCTCAGTAATCAGTACTTTGTTATTCGGATCCCATTCAGCAAGCTTCGCTTTTTTCTTAACTGGCTGCTTATCTTTCACAAATAACGTAGTACCGTATTCTAAGTTCTGAGCCTGAAGCTCTCGCCCATCGGGAGACTCAACAATCAATTGCGCCTTACGACTCAAAATAACTGCGTTACCATCGCTGTTAGTAACAGTTCGTACGCCAGAGAGCTTAATAATACCATCTTGCTTTGCAAAGGCAGAAGATTGCTCAGTGATACCACTCGCAATACCACCCATGTGGAACGTTCTCATGGTCAGCTGCGTACCCGGTTCACCAATCGATTGTGCACCAATAATACCAACCGTTGCACCAACATCAACCATGTGACCTTTTGAAAGATCGTTTCCGTAACATTCAGCACATACGCCACGTTTTGCCTGGCAATTTAATACTGAACGCACCAAAATCGTACTTACCGCAGAATTTTCAAGACGCTCAACATCCGCACGATCAATAATATGCCCACGTTTGAAAAGAAGCTCACCCGTTACAGGATCAATCAAATCAGCCGCCAACATACGACCATACACTCTACGAGCTGCTGAATAAATAACATCACCCGCTTGCTTGAGATCAACGATTGTTACATACCCCAATGTTTTGCAATCTTTCATACTGATTACAACATCTTGAGCTACATCAACCAAACGTCGAGTCAAATAACCAGAGTTTGCTGTTTTCAGCGCAGTATCAGCCTGACCTTTACGCGCACCGTGAGTAGAGATAAAGTACTCATATACACGAAGACCTTCTTTAAAGTTAGTCTTCACCGGAGTTTCAATAATCTCACCCGTCGGCTTTGCCATCAAACCACGCATACCCGCAAGCTGCTTAATCTGATCTTTAGAACCACGCGCTCCAGATTCCAACATCATGAAAACTGGATTGAATGGTTGGAATTTTTCATCTTTATTTTCAAATGCATCTTTGTCTTCATTCTCAAGCTGTTTATACATTTCTGATGCAACAGCAGCAGTAGCATGATGCCACGTACTAATTACTTTATTAGCTCGCTCACCGTTAGTAATCGCACCATCCATGTACATTTTTTCAGCTTTTTCAACTTGCTTTTCAGCTTTTTTAACCAAACCATCTTTATCTGATGGAATCATTAAATTGGAAAGTGATAATGAAATACCACTCGCCGTTGCATAATAAAAACCAAGCTTTTTAATATTATCAAGACAATTCACCGTCTCTTGAGACCCAAATCGATAATAAATTTTCTCAATAAACAAGCGTACATCTGACTTTTTCAGTACTTTATTAATCCAACTAAAATCGGTTCCCTTAGGAAGAGCATCATATACCAATACACGGCCAACCGTTGTATCAACAATGCTCTTATCTTCTAAACGGAATTTAATACGTGTATGCAAAGTTACTTTTTTAACCTGAAATGCAAAAATTACTTCTTGCATGCTTGCAAACACAATACCTTCACCTTCAGCTTGAGAGCGAAGTTTGGTCATGTAATGCAAGCCAAGAACCATGTCTTGGTCTGGTACAGTAACAGGACGACCGTTAGAAGGAGACAAAATGTTGTTCGTAGACAAAATCAAACGAGCACTTTCATCTTGTGCGTATGCGTTTAACGGCAAATGCACAGCCATTTGGTCACCATCAAAGTCAGCATTGAATGCAGAACAAACAAGTGGGTGGATTTTAATCGCTTTACCTTCAACTAAAATCGGGTAAAACGCTTGAATACCGAGTCTATGCAGCGTCGGTGCACGGTTAAGTAATACCGGACGACCTTTTACTACCGATTCAAGAACATCCCAAATTTCTGGCTCCAGCTCTTCTACCATTCGACGAGCAACGCGCATATTAGGAGCAATTTCCCACTCCATAAGGCCTGCATATACGTATGGTTTAAATAACTCTAATGCCATCATTTTAGGAATACCGCACTGATCAAGACGTAGTTCTGGATCAACAACAATTACTGATCGGCCAGAATAATCAACACGACGACCCAATAAGTTTTGACGGAATCGACCTTGCTTACCACGTAACATCTCACTCAGAGATTTTAATGGACGACGATTTGATCCTCGAACTGGCTGCCCACGGCGACCATTATCAATCAGAGCATCAACAGACTCTTGAAGCATTCGTTTTTCATTCTTAATAATAACTTCAGGAGCTTCAATATCCATCAAACGTTGTAAACGAATGTTTCGATTCAATACACGTCTATATAATTCATTTAAATCTGAACTTGCAAATCGACCACCCTCAAGAGGAACCAGCGGACGAAGATCAGGAGGAAGTACCGGAAGAATATTCAGCACCATCCATTCAGGCTTTAAGTTTGCATGCACAAGACTTGAAAGCACTTTAATTCTTCGCATTATTTTATGACGAACAGCAACCGATGCTGTTTTTTCATACGCTTGACGAAGTTTTACAATTTCAAGATTCATGTCGATATCAATCAGAACCTGACGCACCGCTTCTGCACCGGTTTCGGCACCAAATTCGGTATCTTCTGGATGCCCTTCAGTATAGTTAAGGTACTCAGTAGTAGTAAGCAATGTTTTGCGAGGATACGGAGATTTTCCTTGCTTGACTACCATATACAGATCAAAGTATACAACCCGCTCAATGTCTTTAACCGGCATATCCAAAATTAAACTTAAATAACTTGGAATCCCTTTTAAAAACCAAATATGACAAACGGGAGCAACTAAATTGATATGACCCATACGCTCACGACGCACACGAGATTGAATAACCTCAACGCCACATTTTTCGCACGTAACACCACGATGCTTCATGCGCTTATATTTACCGCAATTACACTCCCAGTCTTTCACCGGGCCAAAAATGCGTGCGCAAAATAGGCCATCTCGCTCTGGTTTGAGCGTACGATAGTTAATAGTTTCGATTTTTTTAACTTCACCATATGAAAGCAATGCAATCTTTTCTGGAGAAGCCAAGCTCAATTTAAGAGCATTAAAACGGGTAACACTTACGTATTCTTTAAAACGTTCCAACATACGATTACTCACCAACGTTCTCCTTGCCAACTTTCAATAGATCCACTTGTAGCCCTAAACTTTGTAGCTCTTTGATCAATACGTTGAATGATTCTGGAACGCCTGGTTCAGGCACGCCTTCCCCACGCACAATTGCACCATATGCACGGTGTCTGCCACCAACATCATCAGACTTATAGGTAAGCATTTCTTGCAACGTATACGCTGCACCATATGCTTCCAATGCCCAAACTTCCATTTCTCCAAGACGCTGACCACCTTGCTGAGCTTTACCACCCAATGGTTGCTGCGTAACAAGAGAGTATGGACCAACTGAACGAGCATGCAGTTTATCATCAATCATGTGGTTCAATTTCATAATATACATTTTACCAACGGTAACTGGCTGATCAAAGCGTTCACCAGTTCGTCCATCGTATACATCAAACGCACCCGATGTTGGTAGTTTCAAATCTTTCATTAACGGCTTAATATCCGACTCAAAGTTTGCGCCATCAAAAACAGGAGTTGCAAAACGCACACCATTTTTAGCACTTGTTTGAGCAAGCTCTAAAACACCCTCTTTGCCATACATTTTATCATATTCTGCAATCAGTTCTGGTCCATAGCAGTATGACAAATACTTTTTGACATCTTGATAGCCTTTAGTGTCAGAAATTTCCTGAAGCTGTTCGCCCATTCTTGTGCCAACGAGGCCGAGCATCGTTTCTAAAATTTGACCAACGTTCATACGAGAAGGTACACCCAATGGATTCAATACGATATCAATCGCAGTGCCATCTTCGAGATATGGCATGTCTTCGCGAGGAACAATGTTAGAAACAACACCCTTGTTTCCGTGACGACCAGCAATTTTATCACCAACCGAAATTGTTCGCTTCATGCCAATATAAATCTTAACAACTTTAATTACACCCGATGGAAGAGGATCACCCTTCTTTAAGACGCCAATTTTTTCTTCTTTTAGCATCGATAAAATACGAAGCTGATTTTCATAAGAATGTTTCGTTTTCTTAAGAGCATCAAGCACCGGCTTATCTTTTGGCTTCAAGGTAAACAACTCATCAAGAGAAAGCTTTTTTAATTGATCAGCTTTAAAAGTAGCTCCGCTCATTAATCGTTTTGCAATCCCAGCACCAGTTGCTTTTCCATCAAGTTCTGCAACAATTTTCTCTGAAAGCATCTTTTGCAAAAGCGCAACATGATGTTCATGATTTTTTTCTAATTTTTCAATTTCTTTAAACGCTTCTTCTTTGTAGCGCTTGTCTTTACGAACACCGCTTCGAGAGAAAATTTTAACGTCTACAATAGTCCCTTCAATTCCCGGCGAAACTCGAAGAGACGTATCTCTTACTTCACGAGATTTTTCACCAAAAATTGCGCGTAATAGTTTTTCTTCAGGAGAGAACTGAATGTCTCCCTTTAGAGTAACTTTACCAACTAAAATATCGCCCGCTTTTACTCGAGTACCAATGCGAATAATTCCATCATCGTCCAAGCTTGAAAGAGCCGCTTCGCTTACATTTGGAATATCACGAGTAATCTCTTCAGGTCCCAGCTTCGTATCACGAGCTTCAACATCAAATTCTTCAATGTGAATTGAGGTCAGCGTGTCATCATATACTGCGCGCTTACTCAAAACGATCGCATCCTCAAAGTTGTATCCAAGCCATGGCATGAATGCAACAAGAAGGTTAGAACCAAGGGCCAACTCGCCCTTTTCAATTGACTGACCATTCGTGAGTAAATCACCAACCGCAATTTTATCACCAACTTTTACAATCGGAGTATGATGCATCCAAGTACTGTAACTTGAACGTACAAATTTCTTTAGAGGATACGTATCAACACCTTTTGCAATCCACTCATCTTCAGTTGAAACCTGATTACGATCTATTTGAATTACAATTTTTTCAGATGAAACATACGTTACTACGCCAGCACGACGAGCTGTTAATACCGCGCTCGACCCTTTAACAATTTCTTTTTCCATACCGGTACCAACAATAGGCACTTCGGTCTTAATAAGAGGAACTGCTTGACGTTGCATGTTAGAACCCATCAACGCACGCACCGCATCATCATGTTCCAAAAATGGAATTAACGCTGCAGACACAGAAACTAACTGCTTTGGAGATAAATCAATATAGTTAACTTTATCCGAGTCAACGAGCATAAAGTTGCCTTCGTGACGTGCAATCACATCATCAGACAAGCTATTCTTGCCCGGCTTTACCGCATCAGCTTGAGCAATATAATCTTCACTTTCTTGAAATGCATCAAGAAAAACAACTGCCTCTTTAATTTTGCCTTTGGTTACCGGACGATATGCCGTTTCAATAAATCCAAGATCATTTACCATTGCATACGTAGCCAATGATGAAATCAAACCAACGGTCTGACCCTCAGGAGTTTCGATCGGACAAATACGACCATAGTGAGATGTGTGTACGTCACGTACTTCAAACGTTGCACGATCTTTTAATACACCACCGGGCCCAAGAGCAGAAAGACGCCTTTTATGCGCAAGCTCAGCAAGTGGATTTGTTTGGTCCATAAATTGAGAAAGTTGTCCTAATCCGAAAAATTCACGTAATACTGCGCTCAGCGGTTTTACGTTTAAAAAGTCTTGAGGCATCAAGCCACTATGCGCTTCCTGCATACGGAATCGTTCACGAATAATTCGCTCGATTCTCATAAAACCAACATATACTTGGTTTTTAAGAAGCTCCCCAACGAGACGAACTCGGCGATTTCCAAGATGATCAATATCATCCAACTCACCTTCACCTCGTTCACGTAAGTTCACAAGGTAACGCAATGTTTGAACGATATCTTCTTTGGTTAAAGAAAGTGTATCTTCAGAAATATCAAGCCCTAGCTTTCTATTAATACGAATTCGGCCAACTCGCGTAAGATCATAAAATCTGCTATTGAAAAAAAGATTATTCAAACGCTCTTTAACCTCTTTCAATGCAGCGCTATCTCCAGGCCACACCTTAGAATGAAGTTCTTTAAGGGCTTCGTCCTCTGTAGAGCATTTATCTTGCGCTAATGTAAGGCCAACTGTTGGTTGGAACACATACCCAGAAGATTGAATCAGATTAAATGATATTTTTTTAATTTTTTCTAGTTGCTCTATGCGAGGCTCAGTAATCACTTCGCCCTGGTCCATGATAATTTCACCAGTTTCTGGATCAACTACTTCCTGGCCAACAACACGATTAAGAAGAGAGGTCTTTTTCAGTAACAGTTTTTTAACGCCTAACTTCTGAAGTTTTTTAATTGTTTCTTTTGTTACGCGTCTTCCAACAAATTCTTTTTCATGCTCATCAAGCATCCCTTTTTCAATACGCATGCCAACGATTGAATCGTTAACAGGTCTGAAAAATTGACCTTTTTCAACAACTACAGCATCAAATCGATAGAAGAGCGAAAGTATTTCGTCTCGACTGTATCCCAATGCCTGGAGAAACGTAGTAGCCAAAAACTTCTTTTTCTTATCGATACGCACGTAAAGAATATCATTACTATCAAATTCGAAATCTACCCAAGAACCGCGCATCGGAATAATACGTGCAAGGTAGTAAGGACGATCACGAAAATCTTTTACTTTTTTGCTTTGCGATATAACCACGCCCGGAGAACGATGCAACTGACTTACAATAACCCGATCAACACCGTTAACCAAAAACGTACCATGACTTCCAACCTTAAACCGACCAGCCTCTTCATAGATGTCGGTCATAATAGGAAGATCTGCAAAGAAGATATTTTGTTCTTTAATATCTCTTACTGTTTTATTTCCAGCATCATCAAGATCCCAGCTTACAAGCTGTACCTTGATTTTGAGAGGCATAGAAAATGTTTTACCGCTTGCACGACACTCTTCAACGGTCATATCAAGCGATAAAGCCACGCGTGACAAACAATTTGTACACGCATCATATTCAGCATTTCCCTTCTTACATGAGGGGCAAGAAAACGCATCGTCCAATCGAGAACAACCCGTTTTTTTGCATGAAGAACAACGCCATTTGTAACGGTTTTCAATTCCCGTAACTTTACCGCACGTACATGCCCAGTTACCAACTTCGTAACTTACATATTCGATTGATAAATCAGCATCATGCTCAACAGGAAAGATATCCTGCAAGACCTTTTCAAATCCAGTATTTTCCCGCTCTTCCGGTAGATAATCCAATTGTACAAAGTCATTAAACGATGCAGACTGAATTTCAATAAGATTTGGAACTGGAACAATGTCCTTAATCTTACTAAATGACTTGCGAATAGTTTCCTTGACTGTCGGCAGATGTGGCATTAAGTCGCTCCCCGTTATCCCTCATAAAAAATCCGAAGGTAGTTACCTTTATAATGAAAAAAAGAGTAGGGCTTTCATGTATTATGAAAGCTCTACTTTTGCTCCTACAGCTTCTAACTCTTTTTTGATCTTTTCAGCGTCTTCTTTAGAAGCTGACTCAACAATAACTGTTGGAGCTTCTTCAACTGCTTTTTTAGCATCAGTCAAGCTAAGATTTGCAACTACAGAGCGAAGTGCTTTGATGTTTTTAATCTTTTCTGAACCCGCTTCTTTCAACGTTACTTTGTACGCTGATTTCTCTTCTGCAGCAGCAGCTTCAGGAGCGGCAGCAGCAGGAGCAGCAGCAGCAACTGGCATTGCAGCGCTTACGCCAAATTTTTCTTCTAAATCCTTAACAAGATCAGCTAATTCGATAACTGACAATCCACCAATTTCTTCAATTAGCTTTTCGTTTTTGTTTGCCATGAAAATCTCCGATATCATTAAAAGTCGTTAATGAACAACAACACACCAATTATTTCTTTTTCTCTGCTACTTGCTTCAATACTAAAAGAAGTTGCATTATTTGCATGTTAAGACCAAATACTAAGCGAGTGATTGGCGCTTGTAATGTTCCACACAACTTTGCACGTAATACATCTTTTGAAGGAAGAGTTGCTATACGTATAATTCCCTGAGAATCGAGCACCATATCATCAAGTTTTCCAACAACAAGCTGTAACGCTTTATTGCTTTTTGAAAACACGCTGAGTACTTTCGCAACTGCTGGCGCTTCATCTGAAGCAAAAACAACTCCGATTTGCTCTTTCAAATAAGGATTTAACGCAGAGTCGCCCTCCAAATCCCCTACAGCACGTTTTAACAAACGAGCCTTTGCAATCTTTAAAACGCCACCGTCTTTTCGTAGCTGCGAACGCAAATCTTGCATCTGCACTACTGAAAGGCCACTATAGCCCACAACAAATGCAGCACTACTTTGCGAAAATCGCTCTTTTAAAGACTGAACTGTCGCTTCTTTTTGCTGGCGATTCATTAAATTCCCTTTGCCTAACTACGAACTAATTCATCTGGGTTAATCGAAATACCTACTCCCATAGAGGAAGATAGAGACATTTTTTTCAGGTACTTTCCCTTCGCAGTTGCTGGCTTAGCAGCCTGCAATGCTTTAATAAAAGCAGCAAGATTTTCTTGAAGCTTTTCCGCTCCAAAAGAAACTTTACCGAGAGAAAAGTGAACAATTCCCGCTTTATCATTACGGAAAAATGCCTGCCCCTTTTTCAATTGTGCAACCACTCCTGCAACATCGTCAGAAACAGTGCCTAATTTTTTATTAGGAAGCAGCCCACGAGGCCCAAGAATTTTAGCTACTTTACCAACAATAGCCATCATATCTGGAGTTGCAACCGAGTGATCAAAATCCATCCAACCACCAGTAATCTTTTCAACCAGATCTTCAGCTCCTACAAAATCAGCTCCTGCTTGTTTTGCTTGATCGGCAGCATCACCTTTCGCAAACACAAGAACTCTCACTTTTTTACCACGACCATGCGGCAATACCACAGAGCCGCGAACTACTTGCTCACCCTTTGAAGGATCAATGCCAAGATTGATATCTACATCAACCGACTCATCAAACTTAACAAAAGAAAGCTCTTTAATTTTTTCTAGCGCATCTGCAACAGAAAGCTTCTGTTCTGGAGCTACCTGCTCTGCCGCTTTACTGTATTTTTTTCCGTGCTTAGACATAATTGCAGCCCCTATCCATCGATAACATCTATTCCCATGCTCCGCGCGCTTCCAGCAACAATCTTCTTAGCTTGATCGATTGTAAATGCATTAAGATCTGGAAGTTTAATTTGCGCAATTTCTTCTACGTCTTTCCAACTGATTTTCCCAACCTTCAATTCATGCGGCCGAGAAGAACCCTTAGAAACATTTGCTTTTTTGCGAATCAATTCAGATACCGGCGGAGTCTTAAGAATAAAATCAAAACTACGATCTGCGTAGATAGTGATTTCAACCGGTACGGTTTGACCCTTTTTATCGCCTGTTTTTGAGTTAAACTGTTTGCAAAATTCCATGATGTTTGCACCATGCTGTCCCAAAGTAGAACCTACGGGAGGAGCTGGTGTTGCACCACCACCAGGAATCTGAAGCTTAACCTTAGCTTTAACCTCTTTTGCCATGATAGTAACCTACTGTTTTATTTGATGAAATCCAAGTTCAACTGGCGTCATACGCCCAAAAATACTTACCATAATCGTCAGCTTTTCGTTTTCGTGATCAACTTTTTCAACCACACCAACAAAACCAGCAAACGGCCCTTCACTAATATCTACTTCAGTGCCTACAGAAATAAACTCTTCTCGCGTTTTACCAACCGTTACTTCGCCCTTCATTTGAGACAAAATACGATCAATCTCTTTTTGAGATAACGGCGCCGGATCCGCTCCCCCTAGAAAACGCAAAACACGCGGTGCAGATGTTACCGCGCGAATTACACCAGGAGCAATCTCCATCTCAACTAACAAATAACCGGGAAACAGCTGCTGATCTTTAGCATCTGTTGCTTCGAAAAATTGTCGCAATTTAGCAGAAGGTATTAAAACTTCTCCAAAATATTCTTCCAAGCCACGCTCAACAAATCTTTTTTGCAAGTCGGCCTTAACGGCTTCTTCGTATCCAGCATATACTTGAACAACATACCATCGCTTCATGCGAGCAAATCCCTATAACTTACTATCCGCCGTATTCAGCGAATATATATTTAGCCAATCTTGAAAGCCCTAAGTCCACAAGCCCTAAATAAATTGAAAAAAAACAAACGAGGAACAACACAACTATGGTTGACCCCACAAACTCATTAAACTTTGGCCACTCTACTTTAGAAAGCTCTCCGCGAACTTCTTTTATAAATTGCACAGCATTTTTAATTGCCATGATATGCGCACCTTATTGTTCAAAACCATCACACAATTCACAAGCGAGCTCGCCCTTCACATACAAGTGGCAGGCCAGGAGGGATTCGAACCCCCAACACGCAGATTTGGAGTCTGCTGCTCTACCAATTGGAGCTACTGGCCTATAAGCCTACTTAGTCTCTTTATGCATATGGTGCTTTTTGCACTTTGTGCAGAATTTTTTAACATTCAACGAACCAATGCTTCTTGCTTTACCTACTTTTTGCGTGTAGTTGCGATCTTTGCACTCAACACACATTAAATGAGAAATAACTTTATTTTTTGCCATTAACTATCCTGAACTGATTTATCAGCACCTGGAGCCCGCGATCGGATTTGAACCGATGACCTCTCCCTTACCAAGGAAGTGCTCTACCGACTGAGCTACGTGGGCGCGATCATATATTTCACATCCCTACTAGACTAAAGGAAAAAACCGCAAAAGACAACTTTTTTAATGCCTCAAACAGCCGATCTATAGGAAAAAAACTGGAGCTGGCGGCCGGATTTGAACCCGCGACCTGCTGATTACAAATCAGCTGCTCTACCAACTGAGCTACGCCAGCACACATTCTTTATTAATTTGGAGCGGGAAACGGGACTCGAACCCGCAACCTACAGCTTGGAAGGCTGTCGCTCTACCAATTGAGCTATTCCCGCCTACCATGCCCTATCCCAAAATTGGGACGCGCACAATCATACCTGAATTATCAAAGATAGTCTATATGTCTTTTCAGCGCCCGTCTTACTTCTATCATAGCCTATTTTAACGCAAAAATGACTGGTGGCGAGAGCAGGATTCGAACCTGCGAAGGCTGAGCCAACGGATTTACAGTCCGTCCCCTTTGACCGCTCGGGAATCTCGCCAATAAATATTTCAATTTTGCTGTTCAACTATAATATTGTTTTTCTGCGCCTATTTCAACTAATTCTTACAAGAAAACGCTGTTTTTTTAGTATCCGCCAAAGGTAATAACGCATTAACATTCTGAATATATCGATTGAGTGGGCCTAACAGCCATATCCTTCATCTTTTAAAATATCACACACTTCCGGCACACAGCTATTGCAGCCGGTACCAACCATGAGCACTTCAGAGAGCTCTTCAAATGTGGTATTGCCTTGCCCTATAGCGTCTCGTATCTCAGAAGCCATAACACCCATACAGGTGCAAACCAAATAATCTGGCTTTTGTGCAAGTGGGCTTTTTATATCCGCCATATCGCTTACTCCTCTCCCTGAATGACCAACACTCGCCTGCCTGGATCCTCATGATATTCAATATCTACATGACACACTTTCTGATCAAGCAACGGTAAAATCGCCTCCGGCCACTCAATAATGGCCATGCTATTTGGCTGATATAAATACTCCTGAAAGCCTGCAGCCATAAAGTCCTGCATGGTCTTGATCCGATAAAGGTCAAAATGATAAAAGCGCCTTCCCTCTTCATTTTCATACTGATTCATATAAGTGAAAGTAGGGCTCGTCACTCGATCGCTCACCCCATATGCCTTGAGTAGCTCTTTAACCAAGGTAGTTTTACCAGCCCCAAGTGAGCCAGTGAGCGTCAACACAGCGCTACCACTCAGCAATTTTTTCAGTTTTTGAACAACAAGAGGAAGCTCTTGAAGGGAATATTCAATTGTTTCTGTCATAGCTTTTGTAACTTTTTTAATAATGCTCGTTCTTGCTTTGAGCTCTTTCGCTTTGAAGAAAGAGGCGTTTCTTGATGCAATTGATCTTCTGCTTTTACTGGGACGGTACTACTGCCTGCTTGCATTAATTCATCTAGATCTTCAATCGATTCATCAATCTCAACATGCACATCCTCTACAGCCTCTTCAAATGGATTTCTTAATGCTTCTTGTAAAAGATAATAAAACTCTTCCGACCCTATCGAAACCAGATCAAATTTCTGTGCATATCGAGCCAGTTCATTATCAGAAGAAACAAGCAATACATCTTTTGCGTGATTATTTTTTATATAGTCCATTATAACAGCATCGGCGGTTTTTTTGAAACCAGAATACACCACTTTAACCTTCGCTATTACCTCTTTAGATGGCCACGTACAAGGCCCTCCGTCAAATACCAATACTATCGCATGTTTTTTGCGATGATGATAATTGCTCAACATCTGAATAAATTGACCACGCTCCTCTTTTCCAATCTTCCGATTAGCATCCACCTGCTTTAATACATTATATCCATCAATTACTATAATCATATATTTATCCCAATCATTACCTGCGTAGAGCTCAGAGTAATTGCAAAAGCCAAAAATACCAAGTACATTGGTCTGTGCATCTATAATTGGCCAGGAGGATTTCACTATGTCAAAGCTCATTCAACTTCGCCAGCGAATAAAAGCAATCGAAACGATCAAAAAAATTACTCATGCAATGCGCTTAATTGCGATGTCGTCACATTCACAATTGAAAAATTCTCAACCAATTATTACATCATACACCCATGAGCTAGAATCTATCTTCAATCAACTCCGTATGCATGCACCCGACTGGAACCATTCTGTATTGCAGCCCAATACAAAAAAAACGCACAAAATAGCATTGATAATTGTAGGATCACAAAAAGGACTGTGTGGTAGTTTTAATAATCACCTGTTTAAAATGGTACACAAAACAATAGCCGACCTTGAAAGGCAAGAGGTCGATATCATTCCTGTTGGGCAAAAAGCAATCGATTTTGCAGGCCAACTATCCACCAAGCACATAAAACAGAGCTACAAAAAATTTTCTATTCGGCTCATATCTGATATTGCGGATGAAATTGCGAGCTCACTATTTAACGCATCCCCAGCATATAAATCAGTTTTTATAGTAAGCAATCGATTTAAAAACTTTTTTACGCAATTTCCAAAAACAACACAACTCATTCCAGAGCAAAACAATGTTGCTACGGGGCGAGAGCAAGATAATGATCTTATTTGGGATCAAAACGCAGGGCAAAGCCTGAATGAGCTCGCTTTTTCTTATATTACCGCACGCATACAATTGCTACTTTTTGATTCGCTTCTTTCAGAACATGCCGCTCGATTCGTGTCTATGGATGGGGCAACACGCAATGCGAACGGCATTCTTGAATCTACCAAGCTTGAATACAATAAACTGCGTCAAGCAAAAATAACGAAAGAACTTACCGAGTTAACCGGCAGCCTTTAAGTTATTTATTTTTGATGGTCATATTAAGCGGAGAAAAGGAAGCATCTGTGCTACCTGGGCCACTCCAACAATGCCCTGGCTTTGCATCCTGAAGAGTAACAACGTCCCTACATTCAACAGTACGCACATTTGCACCTTCTTTCACCCGACAAAAAATCTTATAGTGATCATGCGTACCACCAGCACGATCAAATTTCACACGCATGCCACCTGGACTCAGCTCAGTCCATTTTGAAAGCACCTTACCCGGACGCGCTGCTGATCCCCAAAGGCTTTTAACAAATCGTTGTGAGCGAACTTCTACATTACGGCCGACCATTGGAATCAATGTAACCCCCGTACATTTCCCCATTCCCGCAGACTTTAATTTGATTGAACCAAAATCAAACACTGGCATCCCTGCAGCACTTGATTTAGAAATGTTATCTGTATGGATAGGTGTCATTACATCAACCACAGGTACTATATGTTCATCAGGAACTACATCAACCACTCCTTGTGGTGGTGATACAGAAGTATGTGAAAAAATATTGGTATTCAGCAAGAACAAACACGCCAATAGCGCCACAAAAAAAACAAAATGCTTCTTCATACAGACTCTCCTTATAGAAAAAAGTTATACTCCTACTTTAAAGATAGTTGTTTGAATCGTTTTAAATCAAGAGTTTTTTATAGAAAGGCTTAGTTGATCCGAAGGTTTCTGCGTAAATAATGATGAATCAATCAGCTTAATGAAGGCCCCGAGTGAAGCCATTTTCTGCTCTAATCGATCATAGCCTCTACGCCAATGGGATATCCCAGTCATAGTCGTAGTGCCCTTGGCAGCCAATCCTGCAATAGCAAGCGCGCAAGAAGCCCGAATATCCGAAGCAATAACGTTGGCCCCATATAGCTCTTCAACTCCCGTAATAATCGCCTTTGAGCCCTCAACCAAAATTTGCGCTCCCATTTTTTGAAGCTCTCGAATATGGACCAAGCGATTTTCAAAAACCGTCTCGTCAATAACACTTCTGCCCTGTGCCAAGCATTGCACCGCCATCATCGGCGCTTGCAAATCAGTAGGAAATCCTGGATACGGAGCTGTTTTAAATGAAACTGACTGCGGAGACTGGGTTGCTTGAAATGAAATGCCATAGCCATCAAAGCCATAACTCACTTGATGCCCCATTTCCTGTAACTTTAAAAGGAACACCGCCAAATGATCTGCGTAAGCGTTTGTAATCGTAATGGATCCACCCGTAATAGCCGCAGCAAGCAATAACGTGCCCGCTTCCAAGCGATCTGGTACAAGATCGTGGTCAACTGGCTCAAGAGAATCCACCCCCTCAACCACTATTGTGGCGGGAACCTCTAAATCGACCTTTGCACCCATTTTCTTGAGGACCGAAATCAAATCAAGCACCTCTGGCTCGAGAGCAGCATTCACTATTCTCGTGATTCCGGAAGCAGACACGGCCGCCATCATCAAATTCTCAGTTGCCCCCACACTTGGATAGTCCAAAATGATATCTTGCGCCCTGAGGCTTGAGGCGTGTGTTTTTAAATATGAGCCACTTCGATCAATATCAACCCCCATTTTTTCAAAATTCTTCAAATGTAGATCAATTGGGCGGCTTCCAATTACGCACCCACCCGGCAATGCAATATCAGCCCGAGAAAACCGAGCAAGTAATGGCCCCATTACCAAAATAGAAGCGCGCATTTGCTTCATAATATCCTGCCGAACCTGCCATTTATTGACGCCGCTCGTATCTACTTCAAGTTCGTGCGCCACTTGATCAAATATAACTACCGCACCCAAAGACTCTAATAGTTTAATCATATGAAGCACATCACTCGATCCCGGCACATTTTTCAGACGAGATTTGCCACTCGTAAGCAAAAGAGATGCCATAATAACGAGCACTGCATTTTTTGCACCATACAAAGAAACGTCCCCAGAAAGTTCTGGGGATTGTTTAATTTCTAAATAACTATTTCCGTTACTCATTCCATTCCAACTGCTTTTTTTAAATAGCTTACTTCTTTCTGCTGCAGCTTACGCCACACCCCTGCTGGCAATCCCCGCTTATTCATGCGTGCATATTGCACACGATCTAATTTTTTCACTTCATAGCCCAGAGACTCAAAAAGGCGACGTACTACTCTATACTTACCACTATGCAAGGTAACGCGCACTTGATTTTTTTTCGGCCCTAATGCATGAGAAATACGATCAACGGTTACTTTCCCATCACGCAGTCGAATCCCAGCTAATATTTTTTTTCGATCAGACTCATCAAACGTTTTACTCAAAGTGACATGATATACTTTTTGCACTAAATGCTTCGGATGCGCAAGGCGTTGTGCAAGCTCACCATCATTGGTAAGCAATAATATACCAGTAGTATTTCTATCCAAGCGCCCCACAGGGTAAAGTCGCTCTTTATGCGAGCTTCCAATAAGATCCATTACCGTGTCGCGCCCTTTATCATCTGAAGTGGTGGTAATATAACCACGGGGTTTATTCAAAATGATATAAAGCTTGCGCTCAACGTCGACCTTTTTTCCACGAACTGTTACCGCATCATTCTCAGAAACCGTATGGCCCGGCTCTTTAATAACCGTCCCATTAATTCTAACGAGTCCCTGCTTAATCAGCTCAACTGCATTTCTTCGAGAACATACGCCCGCATGGGCTAAAAATTTATTTAATTGCATACTACCTACAGGTAAAAATAATAGACCTTTGAATATGTAATTGTACCGTTTGTTTCGAGGTTTGCAATGTAATTTTTGGTTGCCTATTTACAGTAATGTACTACTCTAAATTGAATCTCACTCATATTAACTCGCGGAGAATCAAAAATGTCCCAAAATAAAACAAAAAAAGGATCTTTAGAAGTCATCTGTGGTCCCATGTTTTCTGGAAAATCAGAAGAGCTTATTAGAAGATTACGACGTGCAGAAATTGCACAGCAAAATGTATCCGTTTTTAAACATGCCATTGACGATAGATATAACATTGAAAATGTAACTTCGCACAACGGCACCAAGCTTCCCGCGCACGCTACAGACAATGGATCTCATCTTCTTGCGAAAGTTCAAACTAAAAAGTACACCGTTGTTGGGATTGATGAAGTACAATTTTATACTCATGATATCATTTCAACAATCTGTGCTCTTGTAGAAAAAGGCGCTCGAGTTATCGTCGCAGGGCTCGATATGGACTATCGAGGAGTACCCTTTGGCCCAATGCCTACGCTACTTGCAATTGCTGATTCCGTTACCAAGCTTAAGGCTATTTGTACCGAATGCGGAGATGATGCGCATTTTTCTCAATTATTAGCAGGTAATGACCCTGCCATAGAAAAAGATGTTCAACCTATATTGGTAGCAGCATCAGATAAATTCACAGCACGCTGCCGAGCGTGTCACGATACTGATATAAAATTTGGCAACACAAAACAAAATGAATCCCTTCGCTAATGGCAAAAGCAACTACTCGATATAACTGCTCATCATGTAATCATGTAAGCCTTAAATGGCTCGGGTGCTGCCCAGAATGCAACGAGTGGAATACCTTTACAGAGCAACAGCAGGTAAAAACAAAACCTGCCACACCAACCACATCAGCATCTCCGCTGCAAAGCCTTGATGAAATATCTCATGAAAAACAATCTCGTATTTTAAGCAGAATTCACGAATGGGATCGAGTACTGGGTGGGGGCATTATGCCCAGTTCATTATTGGTACTTACGGGAGATCCTGGCATTGGAAAATCAACTCTTCTCTTGCAAGTGTGCAATGCTTTAGCCCAACAGCAAGAAATTTTTTATTTTTCAACTGAAGAATCCATGTATCAAGTAAAGCAGCGAGCAATCCGTTTGGGGTGTGATTCACAGCAACTAAAATTTTCAGATAATCCTGATCTTGGTGCAATTGTCGCAACTGCCGAGCAGCATCAACCTGCCGCAATTATTATCGACTCTATACAAAGTTGTTTTATTCCGGGATCTGCAAGCCTTCCTGGGAGTGTTGGCCAATTACGCGAAGCCGTTTTTCAACTAATGCGCCTTGCAAAAGAAAAGGGAATTACCGTCATACTCACCGGGCACATTACAAAAGAGGGAATTATTGCGGGGCCCAAAACATTAGAACATATGGTGGATGGCGTATTTTACCTGCAAGGAGAGGATCAGTGGAATACGCGCATACTTCGTGCCGTTAAAAATAGATTTGGTACCATCAATGAAATCGGTTTTTTTGAAATGGCAGAAAATGGCCTGCAAGAAGTTGCCAATATTAACGCCCATCTTCTTGATGATATTTCCCACGAATCGGGCGCTTCATTAATTAGCATTATGGAAGGGTCTCGCCCACTTTTACTTGAAGTGCAAGCGCTTACAATACAATCCAAGCTTGCAATGCCCCAACGCGTCGTATCTGGAATTGATCACAAGCAAGTCATTTTAATTGCCGCTATTTTAGAAAAATATTTACACATAAAACTCAGCACGCACGATATTTTTTGCAAAGTAAGTGGTGGATTTAAAATAAAAGGAAGTTCGAGCGATTTAGGAATTGCACTTGCACTTCTATCGAGCTATTTTCAGCAACCATTACCAGAAAAAACAATTGCTCTAGGGGAAATTAGTTTAACCGGAAACATCAAGCCGATAAATCAAATAGGCATGCTCGTAAAAGAAGCTGAGAAGTTTCATATTAAAAATCTACTGCTTGCCAAACAACAAAAAATAGAAAACACTGCATGTATAATAAAAAAATTTCATCATGTGTATGAGCTTCTGACTTTATTTGAACTCTCATAAAAAGGATGAAACATGCGTTTTCTTTTTATTATAATGATGCTCTTTTCCCAGTTTCTTATTGCAGATAATAGTGTTGAGCTAGCGCTAGCAACTCCTCACCCATCATCAAGTGCCGAACACGTTCCAACTCGCGATGAAATGCGAGCAATGGCAGAAAATATTTGCGATCGATCCAAACCTGATCAAGATCGAGCGCACTCTCTTTTAATGTATGAGCGCGCAATGGGCATGCGAGAAAACGCGGAGTTTGAAAGAAAACCTCAATGGCTTAAAGAGCTCATTTTATTTTGGAACGCTCTTAATGAGTAACGCCAATACGCTTTAATACCTTGCTTACAATCATCACAAGCGCACCATCCCCCATCACATTTGCACCCGTTCCAAATGCATCAAGCAGAAAATAAATCGTCATTATTACATTGACCATTTCACCGGTAAACCCAAGCTGTGATTTTAAAATTGGTATCATTACCAAAATACCCCCACCAGGGATCCCTGAAGCTGCAAACATCGTCAGACAAAAATAAAAAACGAATCCTAAATATTGCACAAATCCTGGTAGCACTCCTTGAAATACCATCATTGTTACCATCGCTAAAATAGGTGTAACAATACTATCTCCCAGTAAATGAACATTCGCCATGATAGGCATCGCAACAGATGCAAGCTCGCGACTTCCAATATTTTCTTCTGCCGCCTTGATTGAAACAGGAATTGCTGCAGCGCTAGACATTGTACTAAATGCAGTTATATAACTCGGAAATGCAACCTTAATCGCTCTCCATGCTGCGTTAATTGAAAACCCACTTGCAACAATATACATCCACAAAAGATAGACCAACTGTAAAGCAATAATAAGCATGAACGCAGTGCCATATTGCTCAAGCAAGCAAACAAACATTCCTTCTGCTCGAATTTTAAGCAAAAAACCTAAAATATATAACGGTAAAAGAGGAATGAAAATATAGGTAATACAATACTCAATCCATTTTTTGCCAAACGTAAACAATCGCTCAAGCCACGGAACACTCACAAATGAACAAACAATTCCAACGATCAAGGCTGCAATAAGCGCATGCACGCCATTAAACAAAATTGGTATAGAAAACGAAACAAGCGATTCTATTGAAACTGTCTGATCAATAAAGCTTGTAAAAGCGGTATCACAGGTAACCTGCGATCCAAAAAATATCATAGTTGCATAGCTCACCAATGCTACCATTGCATTTGATATGAAAATGCAACTCAGCATAATCCCAAGTACCACTGGGGCATTTTTTCGAAAAGAAAGTATGCCAGTAACTACAAATAAAAACACCATAAATGGAAGAAGAGCGCTTAAAAATTCTTTAAAAATAGAACTAAACGTATAGCACCCCTGAACACACGATATTGGCACCATTCCACCAAACAATAATACCGCAATAATAATGGCAATAAGCTGTGCCGGTATTGAGAGAAAATTTTTCATAACTAACCTTGGATTTTGGTAGACTCTATGGTACTAACTGATTACATAATTATACCCTATTTTTTAAGAAATTGGGAATCTGCTCCATTATGCACGAATCAAGGATTACGTAATGAAAAAGTCTACGCACATCTATTTTTTATGGTTCTTGTTTATCGTTGGCTCTACGAGCTGCTTTATAGCCTCATATCTCTATTTCCCTAAAGCACTTCCGATCGTAGATTTAACAATCTCAATGAATCGCACTCAGGCCATACAGTCCGCACAACGCCTCGCACAAACTCATATTGTTGGTCCAAATGATCCTCAGATTGCTACCACATTTGCAACGGATGAAAAAGTAAAAACATTCGTTGAATTAGAACACGGCGGCAAATCAGCATTAAACGAAATGATACAGAATCATTTTTATCAACCATACGTATGGACTGTTCGACTATTCAAACCACTGGAACAACAAGAGGCCGTTATGTTCTTCACTCCAGATGGTACACCGTATGGATTTAAAGAACAGCTTTCAGAACAAGATACGCGAACAAACCTTGATGAGAAATCTGCACAAAAACAAGCAGAACTAACCGCCACGTCTTCACCCTGGAACATACCCCTTTCAGATTATACTCTCGTAGAATCCTCACAAGACACAACCCCCTTTGGACGAATCAATCACAGCTTTGTCTATGAACGCTTACATCAATCAATCATATATCGTCTTTTAATCGTGGTAAGCGGCAATCATGTATCAACCGTTTATCGACACGTAAAAATTCCAGAATCTTTTTTGCAAAAATATAAAGAAATGCGATCAAAAAATGAAAACATCGCTTACTTGGGCACACTCATGATGATCCTACTTTACGGAATTGGAGGATGTGCTTTTGGATTATATTATCTTTCACGGAAACGAATGGCTCTGTATAAGCCTGCATTATTTTGGGCATTAGGAATCGCATGCGCAATTGGACTTACCGTCATCAATAAATTACCGCTCCATTGGATGAATTATAACACGTCCCACTCACCTACAAATTTCTTGCTTCAAATCGCAATCATGGTGGCGTATAACATTGTCTTTTTAACGTTTATGTTTGCACTTGTATTTATCGCTGCAGAAGGTCTTACCCGAATTGCATTCCCTGAAAAAATTCAATTTTGGAAACTATTTAATCCATCAGTTGCAGGGAGCTTTACCCTTCTTGGATACACTGTTGGCGGATATCTTATTGTGCCGTTTACCTTAAGCTACCTCTTACTTTTTTATTTTTTCACAACCACCTATTTCGGATGGTGGACGCCAACATCCGCGCTTTTTGATCCTGACATTTTGGCAACCTACTTTCCTTGGCTAGAATCAGTCTCGCTTTCATTGCAAGCTGGTTTTTTTGAAGAATGCTTGTTTCGCGCGATTCCGCTCGCAGGCGCCGCCCTCTTAGGGAATTATTATGGCAAACGAAACTGGTGGATAGCAGCAGCTTTTATGATACAAGCACTTATTTTTGGTGCAGCACACGCAAACTATCCTTCTTATCCAGCCTATGCCCGCCTCATTGAACTTATACTCATTTCTTTCTTTTTTGGAGGGGTATACCTACGCTTTGGATTGCTTCCCTCAATAATTTCCCATTTTGGATATGATGTATTACTTTTTGCCCTTCCTATTTTTTCCTCCACTGCACCCGGAGCTCTTTTTAATAAATGCATGGTAATCGGATTATCGCTAACGCCGCTCTGGATTGTATTGGCAGCTCGAATACGGAACAAAAAATGGATAACAATTTCCCCATCGTTTTTCAATAAATCATGGAAAGCTTTACCAATCAAAAAAGCACCCACTATTACGCACACAGAACCATTGCCATTTTCAGCCAAAAAGTCGACACACTACCTCATACTTACTTTAGGAATATTTGGAGCAGCTTCATGGATTGCAACTACTCGCTTTCAACCAAATTCTCCAACTTTTTCAATTAATAGAAATGATACTCTAGAAAGAGCAATTGATTTTTTACAAAAACAATCTCTCAATCCAAACGAATGGACTCCGCTCGCCAATCCTATAACCGATTTTTCTCAAGTCGAGGCATTAAATAAACAACATCGATTCATATGGCAAGAAGATCCCAGTCTCTATGCCTCTTTTATCGGCTCTTATCTTGCCCCTCCTCACTGGATAGTACGCTTTGCAAAGTTTAATGGCACACTCGCACAAAAAGCTGAAGAGCATGTAGTCTACCTCAATCCCAATGGATCTCTCTTTCGATATATGCGCAAAATACCAGAGGAAATGGAACTCACCACCCTCTCTCGCGATAAAGCAATTGAACGTGCTCTTAAAACAATAAACTCTCAATTCTCTCTCTTGCCAGACTCACTCGAGCAAGTATCTGTACAAGCAAAAAAGCAACCAAACCGCACTGATTGGATCGTAACATACAAAGATCTTACAAAGCCTTTGCCTCGTACAGGTGAAAAACATATCACCGTTCAACTAGCAGGAGATCAGATTGCAGATAGCTATCGATCCATACACACTTCAGAACAATGGAGTCGCGCAGAAGATAATCGCCTCATGCTTGCAGCTATTATTACCAAGCTGTGCCAGCTCCTTATATATTTCTTACTTTTAATTGGATTATTCATCTCCATTAAAAAATTAAGTGCAGCTCAAATAACAACCCCGCTGTTATTACTCGCCGCACTTCTTGGAATTTTTATTTTTGAACTTTTTAATGCATATCCTACGAAAGTATTTAATTTTTCAACAAGCCAACCATTCTATGATCAACTATTTCGTACATTTGGCATTACCTCAATTTTGCTGTTAGTTCGTGCAATACTGCTCGCTATCATTATTAGCTTTGTCAGTGCGCTCCCCCAGCGCTACTATTTTTCTAGTAAACAATATATTCCGCTTTTTGGCATATGTATTGGCATGTTTTTTGCAGGATTACAATCTCTCCTTACATCACTGATACCCGCATCCACTCCAACCTGGGCGAACTACACCCCACTCCGTTTTTTAAGCCCATGGGCAGTAGCCGTTAATAGCCTAATTTTAAATTATCTTACACTCACTGCTGTGACATTATTTGCACTTATCATCCTGCAATCCATTGCCTTCATTTCTCGTAACAAGCTTTATGGCAGTTTTTGCTTCATGTTTTTCGGCTTTTTAGGGTCCGGCATTTTATATGCTGACAATATCCCGCTCTTTTTTGTAAATGGATGTATAACAGGTGCAGCCTTTTGTTTTTTCTACTACAGCCTTTTGCGCTACAATTACGCAGCAATCCCCCTTGCTACTGCAGCGTATTTACTCACATGGCAACTACAAGAAGCACTCTTTAATAGTTTTACAGATTCTGCACTTATTCATGGAACTGCAAGCAGCGTTATGCTGCTTACAGCATGGATATGGTATAAAGCATTACGAACGTGCTCTATAAAAAAATACAACTGTTAAACATTATGCAGTATTGCGCTTTGTATATGGCTTAGCGTTTTTCTCAATATACTCAATAATCATATCGGCAAGATCTATTCCAGTTGCTGCTTCAATGCCTTTGAGACCAAGAGAAGAGTTCACTTCAAGAATGAGAGGTCCTCGTTTTGATCGAAGCATATCTACTCCGGCAAGATCGAGTCCTAAAACCTTTGCTGCTCTTACCGCAATAGCCCGTTCTTCTGCTGTTATTTTAATCTGCTTTGTTTGCCCACCCAAGTGCACATTCGCTCTAAATTCACCTTCAACTGCTGTGCGCTCCATAGCAGCAATAACCTTATTTCCAAGCACAACACATCGAATATCACTACCTGATGACTCTTTAATAAACTCTTGTACTAAAATATCAGCATTCAACTCTTTAAATGCATTAACAACGCTTTTTGCAGCAGTATGTGTATCTGCAAGAACCACACCATGCCCCCGCATGCCTTCAATCAGCTTAATCACTATAGGAGCTCCTCCAACAGACTTAATAACATCATCTGTATCTTGAGGCGAATGCGCGAAGCCGGTTATTGGCATAGGCAATCCATTTTTTGCAAGTATCTGCAAAGAACGTAATTTATCCCTAGATCGCAATATGCTCATTGAATTATTAAGAGGAAAAAAACCAAGAAGCTCTAACTGACGAAGCACAGCTGTACCAAAGGTGGTCATTCCCGGATAAATACGAGGAATAACAGCGTCCAAGTTAGTAATCAGCTCTCCTCCTCGATAGTGCACTTGTGGATCATTTTGAGATATTTTTACAAAACACTCTGCAAAATTAATAAGGCGAACAAAGTGTCCTCTTTTTTCAGCAGCTTCAATCAATCTATCTATTGAATGATCACGATCACGAGAAAGCAATATACCGATATTCATGTAGGTCCCTTAGATAAAATATAATAATTTGATTGTACGAAATTAACATTAATTTTCAACAAAAAAAACGTACTTTTCACGGCATTATTACATACTTTTTATCCATTCCTAGCACCAACCCTTGTTCTTATGCTCCACTAAGACTAGTAGAAAATTGATAATCGCTTGTGATTAATAATCCTAATCGTGGAGAAAGTGCATGCCTGTTGAACGCTTATCCAATAAAAAAATTAGCGCTCTTTTTCAAGCAATTACATTTTCAATAGCGTTTATATGCTTAGCGCTTTTCTACTCTGCTAGATATCACATGTTTATTACACATGATCCACCTCTTGCTCTCTCTGCTAATCTGCAAAGTGAAAAACATGTAATTACAGGATTACACATAGCTCACTTTAGTGAATTCGATATTGCAAAAAATAAATTCGTAATGGATGGAACCATTTGGTTTCTTTTTAATCCTACGGAAGTATCACTTGATACCATCAAAAAATTCAACCTATTTAATGGCAGTATTTTGCATATTTCTGATGCAGCAGTTATCGATCATAAAGATTCAAAAATCGCTCAATTTCGTATACGCATTGACTTCCACACTCCATTAAACTATCGTCTCTTTCCTTTGGATGATCATCGGATTAACCTTATTATTTATAATCGATTTTTATCTGATGACGTAGTACTACAATCAAATAAAAACGACATTACTTTTTCAGAATCAATGTTTTTGCCGGGATGGAAAATTGTGCGCCACAATATACGCACCGGCATTAAGAAATTAATTTTAGAGCGGAACAACGAAAAATATTCTGATTTACAACAAGAAGCAATCATCTCATTTGATTGTGAACGAACCGATCCAAGCATTATGATTAATATCTTACTTACTCTTCTTTTAATGCTTTTTCTATCAATGCTTACCTTCTCTTCAGACGAAGACAGCGTGCTTATCGTAACAGTAGGGATCGTAGCATTAATTGGATATCGAAGCGTGATGCAAACAATGGCTCCTCCTCAAGTAAGCTACTTCATCTATTCTGATTACATGTACCTTTTTGCATTAGTAAGCGTCATCATCACGTTATTTGCTGGAATTGTAACCAGGGATAAAACAAGTAATCTTTTCATTAAAAAATGTTACATCGCAGGGATATACAGTTTTTTTGTCGCTGCATGCATTATTAGTTCTCTTATTCTTTCTTAAAAAGGAGTCTATCGTATGAAATCTAAATCATACATTTTATCAATACTATTACTTTTCACTTTCCACTCGCCTACATTTAGCGCACAGCTTTCATCTGCCTTAAAAAGGCAACAAGATGCAGCGCAAGCCTCAATAAAACAAGCAACCGCAGCAGTAAAAACGGCCATTCCCGGAAAAACTACTGCACCAACCAAAGCACCCGCAACCACAACGACCAAAACTACTGCACCAACCAAAGCACCCACAAAACCATCTGCAACAGCTCCATCGACAGGAAAACAATCACCCGCGCCAACCGATAAAGCCGTTACATCAGTTACATCTCAAATCAAAGATGGAAAGCTTGCCACTTCAGCCCTCGGACCTCTCGCAGATATTCTCAATAAAGTTGGAACTGTTTTAAAAACTGAGATTGTGGATATTTCTAATGTTGGGCAATATCCACTTCCAATTGAATTTAATCCATATAAAGCAACATCATTTAGCGGAAAAATAACTTTTTTAAATCAGCAAGTAACCTGTATTGTCATTCTGGGGCAACTCAAAGGATCAACTGGAAAAACAAAACTTGGCTTTAGTCTCGATCTTGCTTTAGACAAAAATTATAAAGTAAAAGACTTAAACTTCCTTTCTGCATTGGGCGTTAAAGGATCGGATCTTGGAAAATTTGGCACAATAGACTTACCGAAACCGCACATTATATTTTCAACCTTCGAATCATACACCAATCCAGAAAGTAAAACCCTCATAAAAGCAGGCGTGACCGTTTCAACAAAAACTAAAATCGCATCGATGATGAAGCTCATAAAAACAGAAGCTAATAAGTTAACTGGAGGACAAGCGAGTAAGCTTCCATTCCTTGCAAAAGTGAATGATAATGCAGAAGTCGCATTCAATATAGCAGTCGGATTTACCGGAATAACGCTCGATAGCTTTGCTGCAAACGTCTCTCTACCTATGGAGCTCGGAGTAGATCTGGCTAAATTACGCGCGCAAGAAAAAAGCTTTAATCCTGGAATTAAAGCTCCATTTGACGGACTCAACAAGCCAATTAAAGAAGTTACCGGAATTATAAATAAACCACCACTCAATGATTTAAAAGATATTAGTGTCGGTAACTTTATTGCATCGTTCGGCGTAGAAGCGAATAGTATTAAAGTTTCATTTGGGGCAGAGCTGAATGTAACTACTAATTTTGGCACTCGCTATGGAATGCTTGGCGTAGTTGCCCTTACGCCAGAAGAAATGGCAATTGAACTGCGAAAATCTCCCTCTATCCAATCAATGCCATTAGGGAATGGTGTATCCATTGAAAACATTGCCCTCGCAACATTTACCAATTTCAAAGTACTTGCCACTTCTGGTGTACCATTCTCAGGACTCGGACTGCTTGGCGAAATCAAATTCCCATTTGAAGGTGATAGCGTTGTCATTGGACTTGCAGGACAAGTAAAAGCAACGGGTGACTTTATGATGATGGGATCTGTAGCAAATCTAGATGCCAGAAAATTAGCAGCGCTAAATGCCAGCATGATTGAAAACGTTGCTCGCTTGGTTAAATTTGATACGAGCAAGCTTACTGAAGCAATGAAGCAACTACCGCCAATGAAGATCAATGAAGCATTCTTCTATGTTGCAACCAAACAGGTTTCTCTGGGCGGTCGAATTTTCCCAATGGGACTTGGTGCAACCTTAGATGTAATGATAGATAAACAAAAAGCAAAACTTTCAGTTGCTGGAAATCAAAAAGAGCTCGCATTCATGGGATATTTATCTGAAATAAAAACCCCAATCATTGTAATCAGCGGTATGGGACCAGACAAAAAATATGGATCAGCTGATGATGGGCCAATCATTGATTTTGTTATTTCTGCCGACAAACCATTAAAAACAAACTTTGATATGAGTGGAAGCGTTGAGCTTCCTCCAGTGCAAATAAAGGGGAGCGGCGACGTATCAATGGGAATCGGAAGGATTGCAGCAAACTTTAGCTCAAATGTAGCCAATCTCTTTAAAGCTGATTTTGATTTGCAATTTAATGTACAAAAAATTTCAGATGCGCGAATAGGATTTGAGCTAAATGCAAAAGAGCGTAAAGGTTTCCTTGGACTTGCATTTAAAGAACTTGAAAAAGCAATTGTAAAAGCTCAAAAAGGTGCTGCAAAAGTAATGCTTGAACCTCTCCGCCTTCTTGCAAAAGAAATCGGAAAAGGAGTGAATAATTTGGATATTGGCCTTCCAAAGAAAATAGCCGCAAGCCTTGTTGCTAAAACGTGGTCTGGATCAATGGAAATTGATGGAGGAAGTTTTAAACTCCCTGTTATTGGAGAAATAAAACTTGGTATCCCTAAAATTGAATTTTCATTAAAAGATCCAATGAAAGCAATTGGAAAAATTGCCGAAAAATGGGCAAAACAAATTGTCGAAGACATGAAAAAACTCGGCAAAGAAGTAGAAAAATTTGCTAAAGAAGTAGGCAAAGGGGTCGAAACCGCTGCAAAAGAAACCGGAAAATTTGTTACCGAAACGGGCAAAACAATTGGAAAAGGAACAGAAACTGCAGTAAAAGAAACCGGTAAAGCTGTTACTAAGGCTGGGCAAACCGTTGCTAAAGGGACACAAACAGCGGTTAAAGAAACAGGTAAAACTGTTACTAAGGCTAGTCAAACCGTTGCTAAAGGGACACAAACAGCGGTTAAAGAAACAGGTAAAGTTGCCACTCAAGCCGGAAAGAGCATTGAAAAGGGTGCTAAATCTATTGGAAAGGCGATCGGTAGCTTATTTGAACCCAAAAAGAAAAAACGCCCTACAAGGGCACCGCAAACGGCCGACAGCAGAAGGAAAAGCCTTATCAACCTTCTTCCTGGCCTCATGCACTCACTCGAAAGCCAAGTAAAAAATGCGCAAACCAAGAATGACAAGCCAAAATGGCAACTTCAAAGAAATAATACTCCCCAATTTACAACGTTTCAATTACGAAAAATGCTGAGAGATTACAGAGAAGTTAAAAAAACAATCGACACCTACGAACTCATTCCATACATTCCAAGATTGAAAGCGGTACGTGAAGGTATTAATAAGCTCATCAAAGATAATCCTGAATCAACAAGCAACCTTGGAGCTGTACATGGTCTTGGCAGAGACAATCAACTTCCTCGAATATAAACAGATATAAATAGACAATAAAAAAGCCTCGAAATTAATCGAGGCTTTTTTATTTAATCTACAAGAAATGCTTAACAAAATTTCACTTTTAAAAGACGCTGCACTTTAGAGCCATCTTTCAAAGTTTTAAATTTCTCTTTAGAGTTATTTTTAATAACAATCACACTTACCTGTTTTTTGCTATTTTTCGCTCTACTATAAAAACCTTTAGGCAGCGCTTTTACTACCTTAACTGTCTTTAAATTTTCCATATCAACCTGATCAGCAACAGCACAACCCGATTTTTTATTTATAGCTTTTGAAAGATCAACGTCAAGAATGCTGCCTTGAGTAACGGACACGTGAACATATCCTTTAGCGGCCTTTCCAGTATTGTCTTCAAATTTTACTTTAATACGAAAATCAGAAATCGATGTTTTTTCAGTAAAATTCCCTACCTTAATAGTAGTAGCTGCAGAAATTGACACTGAAAAAACCACTGCTAAAGTCATTAATGCTAAATTTCGTTTATTCATAATGAACCCCCTATTGATAAACGTTATTACTTAATATTCATTATCATTTTACCAAAGAAAGAAATGGATGTAAAGGACCCATCAATAACCCTCGCTAAAGGCACTATTGAGACACTTGCAATTTATTCATATAAGCTTTTTTAAGAAAAAGACAATAAAAAAGCCCCGAAATTAATCGAGGCTTTTTTATTCAATCTGGCACTACCTGCTTTCCCGAGCCGTCTCCAGCTAAGTATCATCGGCGCTGCGGACTTCACTTCCGTATTCGGAATGGGAACGGGTGTTTCCCCGCAGCTATACACACCAGAAATTTTTTATTTCTGTACGAAAAAATCTTTCAAATTTAGCCTTGTGAGCTTTGAAATATTCATAGGTTAGTTCAAGAACATAATTTTTGCATCATTAGAGTAGTCAATATAATAAATATGACTAAAACATTCGACTTATTAGTACTGGTTAGCTGAACGCATTACTGCGCTTACACACCCAGCCTATCAACCTTGTAGTCTTCAAGGAGTCTTATTAATGTATCTCACGCCATTATAATCCAGACCGAAGCCCAAAAAATAATATTGTTTGATACGGGGTATCTAATCTCGAGGCGAGTTTCCCACTTAGATGCTTTCAGCGGTTATCTCTTATAAACTTGGCTACCCAGCGTTGCTCTTGGAGAACAACTGGAACACCAGAGGTTTACTCATCC
>JAJCZE010000008.1 GCA_029262555.1 Candidatus Babelota bacterium
ATCAGGGCGAACGGAGAGAGAGATGAGCGCAGCGTTTACTGCTGAGTTTATCGAAGCATCAGGGCGAACGGAGAGAGAGATGAGCGCAGCGTTTACTGCTGAGTTTATCGAAGCATCAGGGCGAACGGCTGTGCCCCAGCGTAAGCTGGGTAAAACGGATGGAGTAAGGAGTGGTATTTTCGTTTGCATAGAATCCCCTTTTTTTGATTTACTTTAGCTTACTTGAACGAAACCGATAAATGTAACAAACGATTGCATTTCGCATAATTCAAATGGTAATATGTTTTTCTGTAAAGGGATAAGTGAAGTTTTGATCTGCATATGCCTGAAAGGAGAGAGGGATGGGAAGAAAAAAACTGCTTCTTGCGTGCCTCCTTTGGGCAACCGCTCCACTGTATGCTCAGTGGGCGCATCTTTTTCATAAAAAAATTACGAAAGATGAATCGATACGTGCTACAAAGCAGAATTGTTTTTATTTTACTAAAAACGACATTACTCCTTTTACGCAATTATTATTGTCTTGGAATGCGGTGCGCCCTAAAAAAGGGCAGTTTACTTTTTTCGTACAAGCGAAAGATGCGAAAACAAAGCAGTGGGGAAGTTGGCATCGTATGATTGAATGGGGCAACGAGGTGCAACGTTCGCATGCAACCCTTTCTGATGGGTTTTCAAAATATCTTCATGTGCGCCTGGAGACTGAAGGTTTGCATAAAGCTCAGGCTTTTCGAATAAAGGTGGTAGCGCAAGAGGGGGCTTCGATTGAGTTGTTAAAAAGCATTGCCGTAACTACTGCAGATATGCAGGCGTTCCAACCGGAGCACATTGCGCAAAGTTTTACCGGATTACGCTCGGTATTTGTGCCGGGAGTTTCAAAGATTTCACAGCATGCGTTAGCACATGTTGATAATCATAGGATTTGCTCGCCTGTTTCTTGCACGATATTGAGTGAATTTTTTACCCGCAATACAACAAATCCACTTTTATTTGCTCATAATTCGTACGATAAGGGGCTTAATACGTATGGAAGCTGGCCATTTAATATGGCGCATAGTTTTGAGCAAGCGAATGGCAAAGCGTGGTTTTTTAATACTCGATTAAATTCATTTAAAGAGTTGCACATGCAACTGCGTCGGGGCATACCGGCAATTGTAAGTGTGAGAGGGGTATTAAAACAAGCGCCACAGCCGTATCCAAACGGCCATTTGCTAACGGTGGTTGGATACGATGCGCGTTTGAAAGAAGTGTTGTGTCATGATTCTGCAAAAAAAGGACATGAGAACGTAGAGCAACGATATAGTCTTAGTGATTTTATACGGGCGTGGGAAGCATCGCGTCGGCTTACATATTGGGCTGAGCGTGCATAATGCGGAGAAAAATTCCGCCAATTAGGGAGTGATTATGAAACGATATGTATTTGCAGCTTTATGCTGTATGCCATTAGCTCTGATAGCGCAAAGAGCTAACATACTTAAAAAGGCATACTTTCATCAGGGTGCCAATCAAGGTGTTCAGGTAAAAGGGCGCCCACAGATTGAACTCGGAACAATAGCGTTTTACTTTGATCAAACACCACGCATTGAAAGCTCAATTGTGCAAAAAAAGGGTGAGACGCTGCAGCTTCTTTTTTTGCCAAATATTGCAGTAACGCCGGAATTGATGCAGGCACTTGCAGCTATTCGCACACAAGCGGAAAACCAACCATTTTCGGTACGCTTTGCAGTTAAGAATGATGCATCACGTAAAGGGCTGGAAATAACGCTTACCTATCCAACTGATGCAGTTGGTGTTAAGTATGATCATTTTAATTCGATTGGGTTGCAAAAAGGAATCGCCCTGCGTTTTTATAATAAATCTTTGATTAGTCAGATTAATCAAATTGGCAAGCATATTATTACTACGGCAGCTTTGACTCCCCGTGTCTTCATTGATTGTGGACACGGGGGGGTAGACTGTGGGGCGGTAGGCAATGCAGTAAAAGAAAAAGATGTGAGCTTAAATGTGGGGCTTAGCATAGCGGGTCTCTTAAAAGAACAGGGGCTTTGCGTAACACTTTCTCGCATTGCCGATGAATTTGTGCCGCTTGATGCGCGTACAACATTGGCTAATCGTTCAAATGCGGATCTTTTTGTATCGATTCATGCAAATAGCGCTCCAAATGCTGCTGCGAATGGGATAGAAACTTTTTTTTTCGATGCTGATCTTTTAAAAGAAGGCGAATGCTTTTTTTCAACTTTATGCGAACGAAAGCAAGCTAAAGATCAGCAGCAAATAAAGCAGATGAAAAGCAATCAACTTGCACATCACGTGCATAGTGCGCTTATCTCAACGGTGCAGAGTGCGCATAGTGTTATTGATCGCACTATTAAGCCAGCCATTTCTCAAGTATTACTCGGCACGCAGATGCCATCAGTATTAGTAGAGATTGGGTTTGTTACGAATTTACAAGAAGCAGTTTTGCTTTCGCAAAAAGCATATCAGGAAAAAATTGCACACGGCATTGCAACAGGGATTATGCACTATTTGGGCCGCGCATAATATCTTCTCTTTTTAAAATCAAAACGCTTTTTAATTTTATATCTCACGGTATACTAGAAAAGAATCGAATGAGAAATGTTGTTTTATTAAGGGTTTTACCTTTCTTTGCTCGTTTTGAGCTGTCACGATAAATAGGTTTATATGCACACGATTTGGAATGAATTTTTGACTATCATCCGAGAAGAAGCGGGAAGTCGTGTGGTTGAAACATGGTTTAAAGCAATCGTGTTTGAGCGATGGGATGCAATCGAAAAGGTAGTCTATTTAGTTGCACCGAATTCATTTGTAAGAAACTGGGTGCAAAAGCATTATTTAAGCATGATGCAGATTCATCTTGGTAGACTTTTACACGCAGAAAAACCACGAATAGAGTTTATATCGCAACCAAATGAAAAAAAGCCAGAAGTAGCTCCGGAATCGGATACTAAAAATGTGCAAATTATTCCTGCATCTGTAGTGCACTCAGAAAAAAAACAAACATCTGGTCAGTTAATTAAAATTGATTCAAAAAAAATTGGCAACCTTAATAGTAACTATTCATTTGATTCCTTTATTGTGGGGCCAAGCAATTCACTTGCATATGCTGCTGCTCATGCAGTTACTGAACAGCCAGGTACTCGCTACAATCCTCTTTTTATTTATGGTAAATCAGGGCTGGGAAAAACTCATTTAATGCATGCGATTGGAAACGCAATTAAACATCGCTATAAACGTGCATCTGTTTTGTATCAAACAGCAGATCGGTTTGTGAGTGAATTTATTACCGCTATTCGATTTAATAAGGTACATAAATTTCAAAGTAAGTATCATTCGATCGATGTGCTCTTGGTAGATGATATGCAGTTTATCGCCAATAAAGAGCATACGCAGGAAGCTTTTTTTCATATTTTTAATGCGCTGTATGAATCGCACAAACAAATTGTTTTTTCAAGTGATACATTTCCGCAAGATTTAAAAGGGATTGCAGATCGATTGCGCTCGCGGCTTGCATGCGGATTGGTAACAGACATACATGAACCAAGCTTGGAAACTAAAATTGCGATATTGAAAAAAAAGGCATCGTTGAGTGGTGAGATTCTTGATGATCATGTGGCGCAATTTATCGCAGATCACAGTGTTGGCAATATTCGTGAGCTTGAAGGATCGCTTATTCGCGTGATTGCCTTTGCAGCACTGACAAAACAGCCTATCTGTATTGAACTCGCGCAAAAAGTATTAGTACGCACGCAGACGCCCATGGATAAGCAAGGTGTGAGTTTTGATCTGATTATGAAAGTGATTGGAAAACAGTATAAATATAGCCATAGCGACTTGTGCTCAAAGCAGCGAAGCAAAGAACTTTCAGAAGTTCGTCATATTGCAATGTTTCTCATGAAAAAATTGACGGATAAATCACTGCGTGATATTGGTGGATTTCTAGGTGGAAGAGATCACTCTACCGTAATGCATGGATTGCAAAAGATAGAGTGGCAGCTTAAAACCAATAAAGAGCTGGTGGAACACATTGAAAAGCTCGAAGCGGAAATTCAGATATCCTAATTATTCATTATAAAGGAGAGAGTAAGATGAATAAGAAGATGCTATTTTCTCTAGCGTTACTAGTATCGATTCCAGCATTCGCTGGAGATGCCCTTTCATTTTTAACGGGAGACTTTAAAACGTTTGTGAATAGTGCAGTGCCTGCAGCTGAACGTGAACAGTTTGCGAACTATTACGGAAAAGTAAACGCACAGCTTAAAAGCAAACAGCCTGCAGAGCAACTTGAGCTCTCCTATAGCTTGCGTAAAGCAGCGCTTGATGCGATGAAAAGTCAACATCGTTCATGGTCTAATGATATTACGGCATTTATGACTGATCCACATTATCTTGACGCTGCGTATGATTCAGAGCGTGCTATGTTGCGTGATTTTCTATGCTGGCAGGGTGCATATGTGAAATTCCAAGAGACTACAAATGTAAAACAAACCGTTGCGCTTGCTAAAAAGACACCATCATTTGATTCAGCAAAAATGATGGATTCAGTTAAGACTCACGTGGCAAAAGCGAAAGATAAAATAGGTGGATGGTTTGGTAAGTTGAAAACCAAACTTACATAAGAGCTAATGCGCTTATTTTTCCTTGCGCATTAAAGAGATCTCGTTTGGTCTGAAAAAACATATCATGTAAGCATTTTCCCGCAAGGTAGGCATACCATCGGCTATGATTTTTGAAACTTTTTTCTTTCAAAATACCAACCATTGTGGGGAAATGCTCCGTATCAACAATAATGATTTTCATTTTTCCTGTTTCGGGGTCTGTAGTAAAAACGTAATTCTTTTCATGTGGATCAATAAACATATCAAGATCGTTGCAGAGTTGCATAATCATGCCACTTTTTTTCTTGTGGGGCATTTCAACAATATCTTTTTCAAGATCTATTTCATCAGCAATCACCGCATAGACTCCGGGAATCACGGTTTTAATTGAATCATGTCCCGCCAGGTTTTGTGCTTCTAGAATCATGTTTTTTTGTTTGCGAGGCATCCAAAACCATTTTCTTGGAAAAGTAATTGAATCTCTCCAATGGCGCTGTTGTTTGATTTTTTTCTTTATGGCGCTTCTATTTTTAATACGCGTAAATCCACTGAGATGTCTATTGGCACCACCACCCATATAGAAAAAAAATGTAGGCTCAAGGCCTGTTGAACGAAAGGATAAAAACGTGGAAGGGCGCTCCATGAACAATTTCAAAATAAAGGGGTATTTTTTAAACTTTAACACAATAAGGCCGCATGATTTTCTATAGTTAAAGTTTTTATGTTGAATAATTTTAAAATGAGTAAGCTCTTTTTTTCGTCTTGCTTTCTTTTTTAAAAGGCGCAATTCATACAGCGCATGCTCAATGAGCGCTGAAAGTGTATCATGGTGTATTTTTACGCGTGTATTATCGAGTGGAGAGATTGTTTTTGGTAGTTCATACTCTTTAAAATCATCTGTTTTAAACGTGAAAAGAGGATGCAGTCTCACGTAGGGCGTTTGTACAGAATAGATGTCTGTATTTTTTTTATCCCACTGTATTGAAACAATAGGATTATCTGGATTAGGAATCCGGAATGGATGCCGCGCATGCAGCAAAAATGCTGAAAAAAAGAGAGTGAATATAAATAAGAGAGTGGTGTATCGCTTCATCTGCCGCCTGTCCTAGAATGTTTAAACCCAATAAAACTATAAGAGATGCTGTGATATTGTCAATTAGTTTCAGTTTGTAAAATATGTTTGCGATAGTGGGAGCCGTCATGAGTGTGTTCAAATACAGATTGTCTTGAAAAATAGGGGCGATTGATTTTATTTGCAAAGCTCTGCTAGCATAGAGGAAAGAGGAAGATCGTTAATCTTTAAAACGGAAAGGGTAGGGATGGAGCGAAACGATTCACTTGCAGAACGCAAGCGAGCAATAGCGGACCTGTTAAGTTCTTTGCCTCGTAAGATTCTTGGGCTACATGGTAGGGATAATGTGGTTGAATTTGTATTGCATGAACTCGGTAGGCAAGAATGCTTTGATCTTGAAAAGGCTGCGTACGTTATTGATAACCCTGATTTTGATTGCCTCAAAGGAGTTGCTGGGTTTCAACGGCCTGAAGCATATAGCCTTAAATCAGATATTTGGACTGATCCGGATAGCTTTTCTGAGCATATGAAACAATCAAAATACAACAACGAAGTGCGTTGTTATCACAGAAATAGTGGAGTTAAGAACGGGCAAAAAGATGAAGCGATTGTAAAGGAGGTTGCTCAAGCTCTTGGATTTGATAAGCCGTTCTATTACTCCTGGGATATGAAGCATGATAACCACGGAATCTTACTGTATGAAAAACGGGACTCAGCTGATTGTGATTGCGACTACCTTCTTGAAGGATTGTGTTTAATTGGATTTTGCCCGGTTTTTTAATAAAAGGGTGCAAGCCCCGGAAGTTTTTTCCCACTCAGGTAGGTGAGCGTTGCGCCGCCGCCAGTGGAATAATACGTAATGCCTTTCAGTTGTAATTGATCGGCAATAGAAATAGAATCGCCTCCTGCGATAATGCTCATAGCATCAGATTGGGCAATATTGGTAAGGAGTTGTTTAACTCCGTCTAATGTTTCTGGGCGGTCGGGAAAGCCGATCATGCCATTGAAAAAAATGGTTCCACTTTTTTGGATATATTCGTTAAAAAGTGTTTCTGTTTTTGGTCCAATAGAAATAGAAAATCCATCCTCTGGAAATTGATCCGATGGTGCAAATGAAAGCGGCCCATTGAGTGATCCTCGAGCAACTTGATAATCAACCGGCAGGAGTATAGGCACGCCCATAAGTTCTGCTTTTTTTGTAATCGCCTGCGCTTTACTTATCGCACTATAATCAACGAGAGAATTACCCATTTGATGATTCTTTGCGACTTCGAAAGTGGATGAGAGTGCGGGGCAGATCAATAGAGAATCAACACTATCAAGCAGGTGATTAATAAGCGGCAATTTATCTGAAACTTTTCCGCCCCCCAAAATTGCACAGGCAGGTTTTTTTGCTTTGTGCAAAAACTCATTCAGCATAGTGAGCTCTTTTTCAACTAAAAAACCGATTGAGCGTTTTTTAGCTGGGAATGTATAAGCAAGCTCGGCAAGCGATGCATCATTGCGGTGTAGTGTGCCAAATGCATCATTTACATACCATTCAGACGTTGACCGCAACGCCTTAATAAATGTATCATCACGTTCTTTTTCTCCTGGGAAAAATCGCAAATTCTCAAGCAGTAAAATAGATCCATCGGGAGCGTTTTTTTTCTGTTCTTTAATGTCTTGTATCGTCTCACAAAAGCGAATGGTATATCCTTTGCTCTCAAACCATGAGACAAGAATGCGAGTAGAAAGTTCTAGCTCTTGGCCTTTGGGGCGCCCAATATGGGATGCAAGAACTACAATCGCATTTTTTTGTATTAGTGTATCGAGTGTTTTTTGAATGCCGGTAAGGCGACGATCATTGAGTATTTCTCCATGCGTAAGAGGTACATTTAAATCCGCGCGGACAAATACCGTCTGCCCGGCGCACTCCCATGATTCAATCGTACATGCAATTTTCATTTTCATCCTTCAAAGCGCAAAATGTGTGCAATATTAATTGATCGTATTTGGCGAACAGAAAACCATGATGCAAGAGCGGTGATACACATGACTAATACAAAGACAATTGCAATGATACTCCACTCCATGCGAGCGGGTAAATGAGACACGTAATAAACGTCTGGAAGTTGAATAAAGGGGTACTGTTCAAGGATCCAGCTTGCAGCCCAGGCTGCAGCCAGTCCGAATATGCAGGCTACTGCAGAAATTGAAAGGCCAAAGAGCATGAAAGAGCGAGCGATTGTGCTTTGCTTAAGGCCCATTGCACGTAAAATAGCAATGTCTGATCGTTTGTGCGTAATCATCATAAAAAGGAGTGCAATAATGTTCATACTTGCAACGAGTGTGATCAAGAGCAGAATAAAAAACATGGCATATTTTTCTAAAATCAGTGCCGATACCAGAGGAAGGTATAAATCTTTCCAGGTAAGTAATTCTAGGTTCAAAAACTGTCGCAAAGAGATAATCACAGTATCTGCATTTGCAGCCGGATCGAGTGCGATGCCTACTTGAGTAATTCCTTGGTCGGGAAACAGTTCATCAAAAAAATCAAATGAACTAAAAATAGTATTGGTATCGTATTCATCGATGCCAGTTTCAAATATCCCACCTACGATAGTTTCTTTTTGATGCACAGGTACTGAGCGTTGCCCTCCGGATGGATGCTCCATATAAAGCACAGTGAGCGGATCGCCTTGTTTTACCCCCAACGCGTGAGCGAGTGATTTTCCGATGATAACGTGATTTTTTTCAACGTGCGCAAGAGATCCGTGAATCATTTTTTTCGAAAGAGATGTTGTGCGATATTCAGCATGGGGATCGAGTGCTTTGAGTTGTGCTACTGTGGGCAATTCATCTTGTTCCATTGCATCGGATTGTATCATGACGTGAGCAGTCGAATATGGGCTTATTGAGGTGACTTCGGGAAACTTTTCAGCGAGCGCTTTTTTAAGTGGAGCGATCGCGATGGGATCTTTATAGGAGTAAATAGTTGCGCTTGGATGAATGTTTTGCATTTTTTCGTGAATAGCTGTTTGAAACCCATTCATAACTGCAGTGACCAATGCGAGCGCAAAGGATCCTATTGCAATTGACGCAAAAGAAATGAGCGCCATAGTTGTGATGGCGTATTGCCCTTTGCCGAATGGCAGATAAGAACGCGCTAAATACCAACTCAATGATTTCATAACATCTTCCCGATGGTTCTTGTAAAGTATGCTGCTTTTTTCTACGCTACTACTATCGTTAGCACTTATTGTACAAAACGAGGTATTGTATGCAAAGAAAGAAAATAGTTTCTGGGATAGCTCCATTAGTTTTACTACTGCTCAGTAGCTGTGGCCGTATTGTTGATTGGACGAAAAGTAATTTTTATCAGGGAGAGGATGTTGTTCTCTATGATGAAAAAGTGAGTCCTTACATAAAAAATGTGACTATTTATGATCAGCTTGATACGAAAGCAAACTTTTCAGCTATGTGGCTTTCTGATCCGATACGCGCTGCGTATGCGCAACTTCATACCAAACGCATGGGCAAGGATGAGACCCAATATAAAGCGTTTTTACGTCGTCAATTAGAAGAGAATAATCATTATATTACGCTGTATGTTTTGAGCACCCATGAGGTGAAGCTCGGTGTTCCGGAATCCTATTGGTCGTTATTTTTACGGGTCAACGGCAGGGATTATATGCCGTTTGAGCTGAAAGAAGTTGAGCTTCCTACTGAATATCAGCAGTTTTTTGGAAAATATTGGAATCGGTTTAAAGTGCCATACATTGTAAGATTCCGTCTAGTTGATGAAAATGAAGATTCAATTATTTCGGATCAAACAGAATTTATTTCTTTGTTTGTACGTTCGGCTGATAAAGAGCATGCGTTTATATGGGATCTTTACGAACAGCAAGAGCCCGCACCCCTTATGCAGTCAGCGCCGATCAAACGAAAGAAACGGAGGTAATTATGAATATTGCAATTGGTTCTGATCATAGAGGGTTTTCTACCAAAGCATATTTAAAGCAGTACGTAGTTGGCACTGATGATCCTATTGCGTGGATTGATGTAGGTGCAGATTCTGATGAACGTTCAGATTATCCCGTTTTTGCAGAAGCTGCTTGTAGATCAATTATGCAGGGTAAGGCAAAAATGGGCGTATTGATTTGCGGATCAGGAGTTGGCATGGCAGTAATGGCAAATAGGTTTCCGGGGATTTATGCAGGCGTTGCGTGGAATGCGCAGGTGGCCCAGCACGGGCGTGAAAATGATAATATTAATGTACTGGTGATTCCCTCAGATTACGTATCCCATGAGCAAGCTGCTGCTATTGTAAATGCATGGCTTTCTTCAAAGTTCAAGGGCGGCAGATATCAAGAGCGCATTGACATGATTAATGCATTGAAAATATAGATTCAATTTTACCGCAATAAGAAAGCCCCCGTTTTATCGGGGGCTTTCTTAATACTTCTGTATTTTTTATTATTGAGCATTTTTCTTTGCTGCGCTTGCGTCTTTAATCGCTTTGACTACTTTAGGGTGCCATGCAGTGGTTAGCTGTCTGATTATAATATCTTTAATACCGTGTGCCTTTATGTGGTGTGCATTAGCAATATGCTTTTCAGGATTACCTTGTATATCAAAGAAAGGATCCATCTTTCCAGCGTCATCCAATTTTCTTTGAAATTGCGTTTCTACAATATCTTCTACTATTTCTTTTAGTTGGTCTTCAGTGACGCTTGATTCTTGTACTATTAACGCTTTTAACGGTAGTTGAACTGCATCTTGAAGATATATTTCATCTCTATCAGTTGTACCAAATAAAGTTATTTTTGCTATTTCCACAATAAGAACTCGAAGATCGAAACCACCGAAGGTGTCTTCAGAAGGGACATCTGCTGCTTGAGATGAAAAGACCATGCTTGATAGCATAAAAAGACCTAAAGTGATTTTTTTCATAACATTCCATTATTTTAGTGTTATATAGACATAATGTGCTTTATAAGATAGTACCCCATAAAGCGCATTATGTCTATATAATTGGGCTTTTATAGCAATTCTTGCACCTGATCAAAGTCGATTGTTTCTTTCTCAAGAAGGGCTTCAGAAACTGCTTTCAGTGATTGTTTATGCGCTGTGAGTAGCTCTTTTACCTCTTGCACGCATTGCTCTTTAAGCGCTTCAGCTTCATCGTAGTACACTTTCACCATATGCTTTGGCAGTTTTACTTCATCGATACCTTTAAAGGTAAGTGATTTTGCCAAATTAAGCGCGATTAAATGATCATCTTCTGCGTGGCAGCTAAAGCCGCACGATCCAAGCAGTAGTTCTTCAGCTACAAACCCAGCAACGTGCAGTTTGATGAGGTTAATCTTTTCCTGGCGCGTTTGCATATTAATTGAATCATTTTCTTGGTACGTAAAGAGTTTGCCGTACTCAAAGCGCTGCTGTTCTTTATGGTCAGCATTCCAAAGATGACTTCCCATCGCTTTTTCTTCAAGCTTGGTCATAACTTGCTTGATGGTTACTTTTGCAAGCTTAAGATTGCTTTCCAGCAATGCAAGTGCGATTGCTTGTCCGGCAAAATGCGCGGCAAGTATTTCTTGCTCATTTCCAGGAATCGTTTTTGCATGCGATGGAATGATATGGAAAATGTTTTCTTCAAGAGCGTGCTCAAGATGCGCTTGCGTGAGTTGTCCATTATTATCTATTTTTGCTTTCAGCATTGCATCTTTAATAAAGAGACTCATTGATTCATACGACTTTTCATGCGTATAAAGCGCGAGTTTTTCAAAGTTAAACTCTTTTTCTTGTTCGGGCAGAATGAATTCTTTCACTTTATCGCTAATAAATTGTAAGCGATCGGTGTAATTTGGATATTCAAATCGCAGCTCTTTTCCAAATCTGCCTGGTTGGCGCAATGCCTTATCGAGCGTCTCGGGGCAATTGGTTGCAGCGATAATAAAGATCTGCTTTTTTGGATCATCGCTATTAACCGCATCTCCCATTGCAGTAAGAAACTCACTTAATGTTCTATTTTCGCCGCTTCGCTGTAATTGCAAAAGGTCTATTTCATCAATAAAGAGGATGCATGGCGCTTTTGCTTTTGCGTCATGGAGTATTTTTTCCATACCCTCAAATTGAATGCGAAGCACTGATGGTTTAATAAGAGTGTATTTATGTATTTGCCCTGTGCTTAAAAGCATTTGATTTACTTCTTCAAGGAATGCTTCAATGCAGAATGTTTTACCTGTACGAGTATCTCCGATACATAAAATACCGCGAGAAGGGCGAATGCCTTGGCGCTCATGCGTCTCAGAATCTTCAAGGTAATCAACGAGGAATTTAAAATATCGTTTGATTTCCGTTTGGCCATGTACGTCATCAAAGCGTACTTTTTTCGCTTTGTCTTCTAAGCGGTCCGCTTCTTTGAGATATGCCCCCCCCTTTGCTTTGTTGAGCCAAATGCGGAATCGTTTTGCAAGTGCGGGTGCGGCATTCTTAGAAAGCTCTTGCAAGACACCATGTATTATAAATGCACCACCATAATGAAGTACTGGAGAGTCTCCTTTGAGTGCATCAGAAAATGTATCATCTGCATTAGCGAATTTACCAATAAATCCTGTTCTTGTTTTGTAAACATTATCTCTATCATAAGCCCTATCTTTAGTAGCTTTAGTGGGTGCATGGAGTGGGAGACGATGATCCATTCGATACCATAGGTAGTAGCACAATGCGGGAATTGCTACTAATTGCGTAAGTCTTGAAGGAAGAGAGTATCGCTCTGCGGGAGTTATTATCGTATCATCAAACCATCGAGCAAGGCGATTTTTGCGAGTAAGGCCTACGCCTTCGCGTTCTATTTTTGCAATAAGAAAAGCGCCTCTTTGGAATTTTCTAAAAACATCTTCGCCTGAAAGGGTTCGTTTTTTGGTGAGCGATTGCAAGAACTGTTCAACGTCAAAAGTATGCACGTTTTTAAATTTGGTTTTTCTATGTTTTTCAATAAGCGTGATAACGTTGTGATTAAACTCAATCAACATTTGGCACGTATCTAAATCAGCATTGCGCAAATTGGCATTCTTAATATTTTCAACAATTTCAATGAGCTGAGAAAAGAATTCTTGTGCTCGTTTTTTGCGTAATGCTGAAAAACGAGAGTCTTTAGAAAAGGTAATATTTAATGAGCGAATCATTTTTTCAACAGCACACAGTTGATCGTGCGCATGCGTTACAAATTTATCAATTTCATTTATAACGCTTTGCTCTATGCTTGGTGCGTGCGATTGGGTGTGGTTTGTGCAAAAGATAAGTAACGATGCGATCAGCGCGATTCGTTGTACATTCATAGCTGCTTCCTTTGATGTTGTTTTTAATACATTATTTAACATTTTGTAATGGTTAAAAATTAAACGTATAGTAAACTAATACTCAGTAAAAAGATACTGTAACGCTTGAGAATAGTAAGGAATATCTATGAATAGAAATCAACGATTTTTTATTTTTTTGGTGCTGTTATTAGTGAGTGGATTGGGATACTGTTTTGCCCGCCGAGAGCTTACAACGACCGATTCATTCGCTATAGCAAACATTTTTAAAAAGCAAAATATAGCACCCGTATTAGTAGTCGGATCTGGGCCTGCAGGATTGATGGCAGCTACGTATGGATCACGGGGAGGTAAAGATACGTTTTTAATTGAAGGCAATAAGCCAGGCGGTCTTCTAATGGATACTACGGAAGTTGCAAATTGGCCGGGCGAAACAATGATTCAAGGCCCTCAGATTATAGAAAAATTACGAGCGCAAGCAGTGCATCAAAAAGTGACTATTATTTCAGATCAAGTAGAGCGCATTGATACGGCAAGTTGGCCGTATGCGGTGCATTTAGAAAATGGTGATACGATCCATGCATTAACGATTGTTATTGCAACGGGCGCATCTCCTCGCAAATTGGGCGTTTCGGGCGAAGAGCAGTATTGGGGAGGCGGCGTTACTTCTTGTGCAGTGTGCGATGCACCATTTTTTAAAAATGAAGAAGTGGTCGTCGTAGGAGGTGGAGATTCAGCGGTAGAAGAGGCTATTCAGCTCTCTCCCTTTGCAAAGAAAATCACCATTTTAGTGCGTAAAGGGCAGATGCGTGCCGCGCAAAGTATGCAAGATCGCCTTAAAGAGTATCCAAAGATTTCAGTGCTGTATAACGTTGAAATAAAAAAAATTGTAGGGGATCTTGAAAACGTAACGGGTGTAGAGCTGTATAACAATCGGACGCAAAAGAGTGAACTGTTTGCAACTTCTGGCGTTTTTTTAGCGGTGGGGCATATTCCCAATTCCGGTTTTGTAAAAGGTGCGATTGCTACCGATGAAGAAGGGTATATTGCCGTACGCGACAATCGTCGCGCTACTTCAACGCCGGGAATTTTTGCAGCGGGTGATATTGCGGATCGTATTTATCGTCAAGCGGGTACATCTGCAGGAAGTGGAATTGAAGCTGGTCTTGATGCGGTGCAATTTTTAGATGATCATGGATATTCAAATCAGATTGCAGCGCAAGTACAATCAACCCTGTATAATCCAGGTGCATCTCAATCGCAGGCAGAGTTACTTGAATTGAAATCGATGGAAGAATTGCAACAGCTTATTTCTGACCATCCCGATAAGCGTATAGTAGTTGATTTTTGGACAGAGACGTGCTCATCATGCAAGCAGATGCTCCCTTCATTCCGGCAAGCGGCAACAGAATTTGCTGATGATATGGTGTTTGTATCTATAGATGCGGATGAGGCGTCAGACGTTGCGGATTCTTATTCTATTATGAAAGTACCGACCCTTATTGTGCTAAAAAATGGTGAAATCGAGGACAAACACACTGGATTTTTGAGTAGCCAGCAACTTTCAGAATATCTTCAAACGGTGCTTCCAGAGGCGTAATTAAATTTATCCTTTTATACAAAACTCAAATTCTTGCGATTTAAACAGCGTTTTTGCTACTCTCAGTAATGAAGAGGTCCTATTTTAGGGCTTTTAATAGGAGAGGAGTGAAGATGCTGCGTAAAAACTTGGCACTAAGTGCTGTCATTTTGTGTACTGTTTTGTCTGCCTTTGGCTCAAATACACCAAGCCAAGAGCCGATCCGCCGTTGCTTTCCGTATGGCAATTACGTGCATCGATTCAAATCTGAACCGAAACCAAAAATTGAACGAATTGATATTACCTCTCAAAAGAGTGATGGTTCGCAAGAAACGATCACTCGTAAAGGTATTTTAGTTCATTATCCAAATGCTCGCGCAAACATGGTGATCTCTCATGGATTTATGTGCGATAAATTTGATGTTGGATTTTTACGATCTATTTTTCCCAGAGGGCAGTACAACTTTCTTACCTATGATTTTCGTGCTCATGGTGAGCACCCCGAAGGGCAGCTGTGTACGTTTGGGCGAGATGAAGCGCTTGATGTACAAGCGGCAGGCCGTTATTTAAAAAATCATCCTGAATTGAGTAAGTTACCAACGATTGCGTATGGGTTTTCTATGGGGGCAGTGGCTACTATAGAAGCGCAAGCAAAGGATCCGGAACTTTTTAAAGCACTTGTTCTTGATTGTCCTTTTGATTCCACTGAAAACATTGTTAAAAAATCGCTGCAAGGGTTAAAGGTTTCTTTATTTGGCTATGAAATGGATTTGCCAGGGCGTACTTATTTAGAAAAATATGCATTCCATCCATACGTGCAATCATTTATTAAATTTATGTTGAAAACAGTTGCCCATATGGATTCAAAAAATATTCAAACATTTATGTATCGATTTAGTCCGGCAGAATCGGTGAAAAAAATCAAAGCACCCTGTCTCTTTATTCATTGTAAATACGATCAACGCGTGCCTGTTGAAGCGATTAGAAAAATTTTTAATGGCGCGCAGGGGCAAAAACAATTGTGGGTTACGAATGGTCGTGGCCATTATGATTCAGTGTTTTTTAATCCAGAAAAGTATGCAAAACGGGTCGGTAAGTTTTATGAAGAAGTGTTAAAAAAGATTGATGCACCCGGCATACAGAAAGACAAGGTTGTAGAAGATTGTGAAGAAGAGTGCGTGCGTAATTTACTACAACGGCGTATGTAATAGAGGGTGAAGATGAAAAATAATTATTACATTTTGTTTTTTGCTTTATGTGTAAGCGCGGTGTGCGCAAAAGATATCCGTGTTCGTTCCTCTGAAGCGTTACGTAAAAAACTTACTCAAGCGCCGTATTCTTTGGTGCTTTTTTATGATGATAGTCGTGAAATGAAAAAAGATAAAAATGCACGAGACGCAATTGATAATATGGAAGCAATGTTTCGATCACTCAGTAAAGATGCACCCTATAAAGATGCGCAGTTGCAGTTTATTCGTGCGCAGGTGAATCGTGAAGGGTTGCACTCTGTATTGCGTCGGTATGAGTTAAAACAGCTTCCGGCGTTCGTGATTTTTTTAGGGCGTGAAAAACAGGCCGTTGCATATGGCAACTTGTATCGTGACGATGTTGAACAATTTATTGAAATGAATCTCAAAAATAAAATGAAAGAAGTAATTAAGCAGGCCGATGAACTGCGTAAAAAACGTTTGGAAGAAGCAAAAATTCGCGCATATAATCGTCCGTATATTTACGGGCCGTATGGATATGGCCCTTGGCTCTATCCGTATGGATGGTATGGGTATGGGCGTCCGTATTGGTATGGCGGATATTATTGGTAATTTGTTTTTAAAAAAGGAGAAGGTATGAAGAAGGTGAAGAAGGTTTTTATGGTATTGCTTTGCGCGATAACTGTAGCAAGTACAATTGAAGCTCGTGGCGGACGTGGCGGAGGCCGCGGTGGCATGAGAGGTGGACGTGGTGGATTTCACCGAGGCGGTGGCCGAGGAAGATGGCATGGCCATGGTGGACATGGTTGGGGCCATAGAGGATATGGGCACCGTGGTTATTGGGGCGGAGGATTCTGGGGCGGTTATAGACGTCCATGGTGGGGCGTTGGTTTTGCGCCAACAGTGGTAGTTGGTGATGATTCAACGTCATATGCACCACAAAGACCCTCGTCGCTTGATACATTTATTAGCGAGTTTGGAAGAAATCCTCGCGGCGTAAATGAATTTTGTAACTGGGTAAATCAAACGGGCAGATCGCAAAGGCAATGTGATTTATATCGCGCATATCGCGGTTACTAAAAAGGGGGATAGTATGAAAAAGCAATTATTGGTTCTTACGTTAGTAGCGATATTTACCGGATGCGTTTTGGAAGCGCACGGTTGGCGCGGGCGTCATGGATATTATGGCCGCGGATATGGTCGTGGATACGGCTGGGGCCCAGCTGTAGGCGTTGGGTTTACTGTACCACTTGGTGGTGGCAGTAGCGGTCCAAAACGTCCATCAGCAGTAAGGCAGTTTAAGAAAATTCATGGAGACAATCCTGTTTCTGCAGGAGAGTTTTGCCGATGGGCGCGTAATTACTTCACGCCTGAAAAAGCAGACCGTGAATGTAAACGATATGAAAACTATAAAGATGCTCCACGCACCTATTCTCGTCCTTCAGGATATATGTCTTTCGGTGTAGGAGGTGGCGGATATGGTTATGGAGGTCCATGGGGTTATCGCCCTTGGTGGTAAGTATTACATATCTCCTTGTATGAAAAAGGTCCTCGCTTTCAAGCGGGGATCTTTTTTGGTAGTCTGATCAACGCGATGTTTTTCAACTATCAAAAGGAACTGTATGATATCTATTACTGCATCATCACAAAAAATTTCCGAGCAAAAGGCGGATTGCTTTGGATTTTTACTCACAGAAAAAGAAACCACCTCTCCAGAGATAAAAGCATGTGAAAAAAAATTAGGCATTACAATTGCCCCATTTATAAAAGCACATGATTTTTCTGGTAAAAAGGGCCAAATATGCGTTATTCCTGCAGAGCATAATAAAAAAATATACCACATTATTTTGGCAGGGCTTGGTTCAAAAAAAGATAATTCTATTGAAACGTATCGAAGAGCAGTTGCACAGCTGTATCGCCAGGCGAATGCGCATAAGGTAAAAACAATTGCGCTTTCTTTACCAAAAGCATCTTTGTTTGATCTTTCAGAGCAAGAGCTTGCGCAACAAACAGCAACAACGCTTGCAATGACGAGCTATAATTTTGATGATTTTTTCTCAAAAGAAAACAAAACAAAAGTAACCGTTGAGTCTGTTATTGCATGTGTAAGTAGTGCAGAAAAAGCAAAATGTGCAGCCGGAATAAAAGATGGTGAAACGGTTGGTATTGCTGTTAATAAAGCGCGTCACTGGGTAAACACTCCTCCTTCAGATCTAACTCCGATTGATCTTGCAGAGTATGCTAAAAAAATTGCCAAAAAACATGGCCTCAAGTTTACGCAATTTACAGAAAAAGAGATTATTAAAAAAGGCATGGGCGGTCTTGCGGGAGTTGGGCGTGGATCTGATCAAGAAAGCCAGCTCATTATTATGGAATATAAAGCTTCTAAAAAGAACGCTGAAACGATTACGTTTGTTGGGAAGGGAATTACGTTTGATTCAGGAGGGTTAAGCTTAAAGCCACCCGTTCATATGGAAACTATGAAAGAAGATATGTCTGGCGCAGCAGCGGTGATTGCATCTATGGAAGCACTTGCCCAACTCAAGCCGAATGTGAATGTAGTCGGTATTGCACCGCTCGCTGAAAACCTTCCAAGTGGTAAAGCGACTAAACCGGGTGATATTCTTCGATTTTATAACGGAAAAACTGCCGAAGTGAAAAATACTGATGCAGAAGGGCGCTTGGTTCTTGCAGATGCATTAGCATATGCAGCAAAGCATTATAAGCCGGATGCGATTATTGATTTTGCAACGCTTACTGGCGCGTGTGCGTATGCGCTCGGGCCCTTCTATAGCGGGCTTATGACGCAAGATGATGATTTAGCTGCAGTGATTGAAGATGCGGCTGAGGATTCTGGCGATCACGTATGGCGATTGCCATTTTCAGATGACTATAAAGTCGCGATCAAATCTGATGTGGCAGATATTTGCAACATTGGAAGTAATAAATATATGGCTGGTGCGATTACTGCGGGCCATTTTTTAAAACACTTTGTAGGTGATATTCCATTTGCGCATTTAGATATTGCGGGCACTGCATTTAACGTGCCGGATCGTCCATATTATAAAGCGGGCGCTACAGGAGTAGGCGTGCGATTGATGATTGATATTGCACAACATTGGGATTAAGAAGTAATAAAAACCCCCCGAAATTTCGGGGGGTTTTTTGTGTAACATATTTCATGTGATATGCCGTGCTTTAATTCTCAAACGGCATCTCTAAAGATTGCAGCTTTTTAACTATCGGTTCTTTTTTTACCATAATCCTCTTCGATGATACAATTTGTAGGGTATTGTGCTATTTCTTGTAAATCATCAAATCCGCTCTTTGCCATCTTATAGCTCGCGAGCGCAACAGGAAGCGTTATTGCTGATAATGCGCACCCCGCAATTTTAAGTGTGGGATCTTGATCATGATAAGAATAAAAAATCATTCCCGGCCCTCCAATAAGACCATATCCAAGCCCCAGAGCTGTGCCTACAGAACCAACTATAGCTTTAATTAAAGCTATCTCTTTTGACTTCCTTTCTCTTAGTGGCGTCGGTTTGGTGAGAATGATTGAGCTTTGTAGTGTAAGAAAAAGGAAAAGGGCAAGATGTCTTTTTGTCATGTTTATCCTTTGGAGATTGTTTATATCTAGGTGATAACTATGGCCTAATATTACACTATTTAGACTAAAATATTAATGCCATTTTAAAGATGTATGCGTGTGTCTTTCAAGTAAGTAGCATGCTCAGCATTGAAAGTAGTAAAATAAAAACCCCCCGGAATTCCGGGGGGTTTCTATTTATCCTGCGTATTTTGTAAATAATTCCGTAAATTCATCTTTAATTTCAGGAACGTGGAGTTCTTGCCAAATCCCAAGAGAGACGGGAAAGTGTGGAAGTGCTTGTGCAAGCATTGCAGCTGCATAGTTTCGGATTTCTTTTTGTGCACCCGCCCCAAGGCGAAGTTTAAAAAAGTGCATAAGTGCGTGCAGATTGCTCGTGAATATGAATTCAGTATACGTGCATACTGGTAGCGTAGCACGTGCCATTTCACGGCATACGCCTTGCTCTAAGAGCTGCTCATATGCTTTATAACTTTGCTCAACAGATTGCTTATAGAGCTTGTGCAATTCATCATTTTCAAATGCACCCACAGATGCTTGTTTGTTTTGTGTATCTTGAAAGCGCCATTGTGTAGGAATATAAAATTCAACAGGAGCTTTTACGTAGCGATAGCTGATTTCATTGTATGAATGCATGCGGTGACGCATCCATTGCCGTGCTACAAAAATAGGGGCTTTGATACGAAAAGAAAGCTGATTATGTTCAAATGGGCTCGTGTGATTATGTTTTAAAAGAAAAGTGATTAACTTTTTATCGCGCTCGGTGATTACGTCTGTAATCTTTCCGTATGATACGCGCGCTGCATTAGCAACATCAACGTCCGATCCAGATGCGCGAACTAGCGAAACGGAACTAATACCATCACCAAGTGGGTCAACTTTATTTGGATCAGTATCTAAAGAAAGGGTTGGATCTTGCAACTGCGCCGACTGCTTTTCCATAAGTATCCTTTTTGGTTTTGTTGTTTACCAAAGGATACTACGCAGCTTCATAAAAGTCATCGACTATTACCATTGAGCTTTGCAAGGCGAAGCATGATTCCTACCATTACTATATGGCATACTAATGCACTGTTTCCATAGCTAATAAATGGGAGCCCTAATCCCTTTGTTGGCAATAATCCGGATGCTACTGCGATATTTAAAATCGCCTGTAGACTAATTGAAGTCGTAAATCCTTGTACTGCCAATCGCGAAAACGAATCGGTTAATTGGTTCGCAATTGCAAAGCCATAGTAAAGAAAGAATGCAAACAGTATGAGAATTATTGTTGCCCCAATAAGGCCACTTTCTTCTGCGATAATTGAAAAAATAAAATCAGTATGCTGCATTGGCAGATAATGGAATTTTTGTTTTGAATGAGAAAGCCCCACGCCCCACATCCCTCCCGATCCAATTGCAATTAATGATTGAATGATTTGAAACCCTGATCCATGCGGATCATTCCAGGGGTTTAAAAATACCAATACTCGTTTTAATCGATATGGCTTTATGATAATTAAAACTGCTGCAATCGGGATGACTGAAAGAAAAGTAGAGACAATGTGTTTGAGTTGAAATTGGCTTAAAAAAAGAAGGGTGATGGTTGTAATAGAAAGTGTAATAGTAAGGCCAAAATCGGGTTGTTTGAGTAGGATAAGCGCTGGAAGTAAAATAATAGAAAGCATTGGAAGATAATCATATAGAAAGGACTGTTTTTTATGCCGATTGCTTGCACAATACGCCAAGTACATTATAAGTCCAATTTTTAAAAGCTCACTGGGCTGAAATGAAAACCCTGCAATGCGCAGCCAGCGAGCGGATCCATACGTCGATTGCGAGATGCCGGGAATAAGTGTAAGAGCAGTGAGTATGAGCGCAAATGCAAAAAAAAGCGGACTTATTTTTTTAAGCCCACGTAATGAAAAAAATTGAAATCCGATTGCGCCAGTAATACCAACACATATTCCAAACAGTTGTTTTTTCACAAAATAGAACGCGCTTCCATAAGATTCTAGTGCCGAAACAGAACTTGATGAATACACTGCAATGAGCCCGATGATAACTAGTATAAGTGTTATACTAGATAGTATCTTTTCATAAAGCCGAATTGTAATTTTAGGTATGTATTCCATTATGCGTTACTCAAAAGGTTCACGGGGCTTACTTGAGCGGGGTCTTCGGGGTAGCGGCACAGATCGTTGTCCCGCATCTTCGTTGCCACTCTCACATTCACTGGACGAAATGCTAATACTATCCTCTTCATCTTCATTTTGTGCTGCGCTAGCGCTATGCGTAGGTTCTGTGCAGTGCGATCCTAGGCATGGCAATCCCTCATGGCTTCGAGATACAGACATGTTAGAGTCGCGTACATCAGCCAGGCGAGTATGAGTAGCTGCGTCAGATGGACTCAGGAAAGGTTTTTTGTCAGGATCTTTAGTTTTTCTCATTTTTTGTGCTTGCGCCCGTAATCGCTCTCTGGATGCAGACGGGTTTCTATCCTTTTTTTTGGGGTCAAAGCTTCCTCCTTTTTTACCCTTTTTTCTACTCAGAAGCGCTTCTGCTAATCGACGAGCACCTTCAGAAGCTCTTCTGCCACGATCAGCATCATCGGATGGTTTAACCGGGTATAAAATTTCACGAATACGAGCTCCCATCATGACGCCAACTACCGGTGGCACCCACCAGTATTTTTTAAGCCATTCTTTCCAAGTCATATCAGAATTGAATTCGTATTGATTTAAAATTTCAGGAAGCTCATCATTAAGCAAGTCAATTGCTTCTAAAATTTCATCAATAGGTAGCTTGTCGAGGTTTTCATAAATATGAGTCACTTGGTTTTTGGCCCGCTTTTGCAGTGTAGTTGGAGGGTCTTGAATATTGTGGATAAAAATGTTTCGAGTCACTATGAATGCAAGTGTAGTAAACTCTCTGACAAAAAGATCATCTTGAATTAATTTATAAGTAGTAAATTCTTTATAGAGCTTTAAAAGGGGTTCAAGCGATTTATTTTCTTCCATTTTTTTAATGCAGCTTAAAATTGATGGATTTGTAAATTGATAATGGGTAATAAAACTGCAATCACAGCCTTCATGCTCTTCTTCAAATAAAGACCGCTTCGAGCATCGTATTGTTTTTAAAAAATTAAATGTTTCAGAAAGTCGCTTTGCGTGGTATTTACGAATAGTAGTCGCCTCAGTATAGCTTGAGCAGCTTAAATGAAGTTCTATATCAAAGATATTTCCAGAGTCGGCATGGCGCGTATTGGTATAAATAACGTGTTGGATTGTAAAGATAAGCCGCGTTACATTGAGGGCGAATGATTCATCTTCGAGATATTTATATCGACGAGTGTTTTTCCATAGCTTATAAAAAGGCTGCAGGGAGTTGGTTTGTTCTATTTGCTCTATACATTCTAATACAAGCTTGTTATCAAATTGGGCCTGATTAAAGGTAAACGCAAATGGTTTTTTATCAATTTTTTTAATGAGCTCAATGATCTGTTCAAGTCGTAAAACAAAGTAAGAGCGTTGATAATATTTTTCGCAAAATTGCGTAATTGTTACATGTTCATGTTCAGTGCCATCTGAATGAGCAAACATATTTAAAGATAGTGCAAGAAAAGCAAGTCCAATTATTTTTTTCATTACATTCCCCTCTTTGGGGAATCACTGTAAGTAATTATGATCGGTCTTGGCAATCAAATTGGCTTTTATACGAAAGAACTATTCGTTTGAACTGGTTTCCGCGATGCTCAAAATTATCAAATTCATCAAAGCTACTGCCCGATGGGGAAAAAAGGACAACGTCTTTCTGCTTAATTATTTTCATACAATGCGCTATGGCATCTTTCATAGTTGCGTGTTGCGTAGCAGCAACAGAATACTTTTTGCAGAAATTAAAGAGTTGCTCAGATTCTGCGCCAAAACAAATGACTTCTATATTGCTTTTTAGTGATTGTATTAATTCTGACCGATCGATTCCCTTACTCAGCCCACCCAGGAAAAGAACAATGCGTGATGCGTTTTGACTTTCTAGGGCAGCGAGCGTTGAAGCTGGAGTAGTTGATTTTGAATCGTTAATAATAAGCGCGTCATTGATAGTACATACCGTTTCAAGTCGATGCTCAAGCGGAGTTAGGGAGATGTTTTCAGGGAAAGGTGTTTGTAAAATTTTGAGTGTTTTTTCGATAATAAGCCAATTGCTTGGAAATCCCGAATGATGGTGCTCGGGGGAGTGTTCAGGATCGAAGTACTCTATCATGCTTGGAGGTTTTTGAGCTTCGATTTTTGCTTTTAGAGGTATTGATATGAGCGCTTTTTGTGATGCTGCTTGATGGGCGATTATGTGATATTTTGCATCAAAGTAGTTTTGCAACGTTTTATGCCGATCTAAATGATTGGGGTGTAAGTTTGTCCAAATTGCAAGGTCGGGTGCAAATAAACGCGCGTGCTCGAGCTGGAAACTGGAAACTTCTAAAATAATAGTATCTAGATTTGATTGCTCTTCAATAATACTCAGCATGGGGATGCCAATATTTCCCGCTGCTTGTATGCGCCACCCAGCCGCTTGCAACGTTTGTGTGAGCATATGCGTAACTGACGTTTTGCCAACCGATCCGGTAATAGCGATGATCTTTTTATGAAAGAGTGATTGAAAAAGGTCCAATTCGGCAATCCATTTTTCAGCGTATTGTTTTTTATAGGGCGTAATATCAATTCCGGGGCTCGGGATGATAAAATCGCTTTTTTCAAGAAGTGTATCAATTGATTGAAAAGTAGGATAAGAGCAGGTTTTGAGTGAATTTTTATTTGCATCGTAAACGATAGGAGTTGCGCCCAATTGCGCGCAAAGATGCGCAGCCGATTGGCCTACGCGCCCATATCCCCATATTCCGATTGTTTTATTTTTCAGTTTCATAGGCTTGAGTATAGCTGAAAGTGGTCAAAAACAGCAAAATCGGTATACTGAATCTACTATTTGAGCAATATTCAGATTATCAAAAAGGTGCACTCATGGCAGAAAACAGCAATTCTGAGAAAAAAATAAGTTTTAGGGATTCACTTAATTTACCCAAAACAGACTTTCCAATTCGTCCAAATGCTAAAATTGATGATGCTGCCATGCTGAAACGCTGGGAAGATGATAATCTCTACGAAAAGAGCTTTTTCCATAATGATGGTAAAAAGCGGTTTATTTTTCATGACGGGCCTCCATATGCGAATGGGCATATTCACCTTGGCAGTTCGTATAATAAAATCTTAAAAGATATTGCTTGCAAATCTCGCCGAATGATGGGGATGCAAGTCCCGGTTACACCCGGATGGGATTGTCATGGCCTTCCGATTGAACTCAAAGTAACGCAAGAAAAACCTAATTTATCAAGACCACAATTGATCCATGCCTGCCGCGATTATGCAAAATACTGGGTAGGGGTACAAAAAGAAGAGTTTAAAAGCCTCGGCGTTTTGATGAATTGGGATAAGCCATACTTAACGATGAACTTTGAATACGAGGCAAAAGAGCTTCGCGCTTTGGGTACGTTTGTAGAGCGTGGATATATTAATCGGAGCAATAAAACAGTACCGTGGTGTGCATCATGCCAGACTGTACTTGCGAATGCTGAAATTGAATACGCTGACCGTAAAGATCCATCGATTTACGTACTCTTTCCATTCACTCCAGAATCTCACGATCGATTGTTTTCAGATATCGAAGAGCCGGTAAACGTTGTTGCATGGACCACTACTCCATGGACACTTGCGCTTAATAGAGCAGTTTTATTCAAGCCTGATACAGAGTATGTATTGCTTGATGTAAATGGTAAAAACGTATTGATTGGAAAAGATCTTTCGGATAGTTTTGCAAAGCAGCTTGAAATTGAAAAGAAAGTATTAAAAGAGATTTCATCATCAGAATTTCAAAATGCTATCTTGCAACACCCCTTTATTGAAACATTACAAATTCCACTACTTGCAGATGATACCGTACTCACCAGCGAAGGAACGGCATTCGTTCATTGTGCACCCGGAGCAGGGCCGCAAGATTATGAAACAGGCTTAAAAAACAATCTCGAAGTGTTTTCTCCTGTTGGGCCAGATGGGCGATATGATGATACGATTCAGCCTGCAGAATTAGCAGGTATGCCGATTGCCGATGGGCAAATTTGGGCATTAAAAAAATTAAAAGAGGTTGATCGCCTCCTTCATAAGACATCCATTCGTCACTCATATCCGCATTGTTGGCGCTGTCGCAAAGGGCTTATTTTCCGCGCAACAAAGCAGTGGTTTTTTGATTTATCAAAAGACAATTTAAAAGATCGCGTATTGAAAGCTACCGAATCGATTGATACGCTTCCTGCAAAATCGATCAATCGATTGCAGGCTACCGTAGAAGGGCGATTGGAATGGTGTATTTCTCGGCAGCGAACATGGGGTGTTCCAATCCCTGCATTAATTTGTACAGCATGCGATCATACCTATACCAATCAGGCATTTATAGAAAAAGTAGCTGATGGTGTTGCAAAAGAGGGCGTTGAATATTGGAGCGACGTATCTATTTCTACGCTTGTTGGCGCTGATTTTAAATGTTCATCGTGTAATGGTGATTCATTTACGAAAGAAGAAGATATTCTTGATGTATGGTTTGATTCAGGATTAAGCCACTATGCAGTATTACTTGATAATCCTGAGCTTGGTTATCCTGCTGATTTATACTTAGAAGGTAAAGATCAGCATCGTGGATGGTTTCAAAGTTCACTCCTTACCAGTATGGCATTAGAGGGTGAAGCTGCGATGAAAATGATCATTACGCACGGATTTACAGTAGATTCTAAGGGAATCAAAATGTCCAAATCGTTGGGCAACGTCGTGGTACCAAAAGAGATGATTGATAAAATGGGCACCGATGGATTGCGTTTGTGGGCATCAAGTATCGATTTTTCAAGTGATGCGGTGGTTTCAGATATTTTGATTAAAAACGTACAAGAAGTATTTAGAAAAGTACGTAATACGTGCCGATTCCTACTTTCAAACTTGTATGATTTTGATATCGATACCGATGGCCTTGCGATTGAAAATATGCGCGTAATCGATCAGCATGCACTGGAAGAGCTTTTTGCATTTAATACTGAAATGCTACAAGCATATAACGAGTATGATTTTACAAAAATATTCCATATGTTTGGCGACTATAGTTCAGTTAATTTGAGTACGTTTTATCTTGAGATCATAAAGGATTGCTTATATACCGAGCAACCTGATAGCCATGCGCGCCGATCAGTACAAACGGCTTGCTGGTATATTCTTGATACGATAACTCGCCTAATGGCACCAGTATTTTCATTCACGGCAGAGCAACTTTCTGATCTGTATCAAAAGGATAAAAAGGAATCGATTCATTTGCAGGATTTTGCAACACTTCAATCCGTATGGGAGTATTTTGCAAAGAAAAATAGTGGAATGGATGATTTGGGGCGTTCAGAAGGGATAAAAATAGGTGCTTATCAAGCGATCGAAGCGATTGAAGAGCACGTTTTCATTGCTGAACAAGCAAAAATATGGGACACGCTCAAGGCTATTCGTTCTGCAATACTCAAATCAACAGAAGGGTTACGAGAAAAGGGGGAAATCAAGCGATCGCTGGATGCGAAAGTAACTCTTTTCATAGATCCATCAATTGAAAATCATGAACTCCTACAGCAGTTTATAACGCAACTTGCAGATAAGGGCGAAAACGTAGAGACTTTCTTTAAAGATCTCGCCGTGCTTTCTCAATTTGAATTGGCAGATGAAAAGGGTGATTTAAACGAATCAACTCTGCCAGGGCTTTTTGTAGAAGCGCAAAAAGCGGATGGGGTAAAATGCCCTCGATGCTGGCAATGGGCGCAAAGCGATCATGAACATGGATTGTGCCCTCGATGCCAAAAGGTAGTGTGAAGTATTGCTCTATTGAGCTTTAAACTGCTATCTTAAAGGTAAGGATAATACCATTTATATGCCTATAGGAGGGCTTTATGAAGAAGTATACTGTGGCGATAGCCGCACTTTCATTCATTTCAATCATTTCTGCATTTGAAGATAAACCAGCGCTTGGCCGCGTCGAACGTGCTGCGCTAATAGCAACTAAAGGCGTTGGTACTGCTGGAGGGCTTGCGGCGGGATTTACTACGGGACTTGATGCGGCGATAGAAACTAACAAGTATATAGAGGATCAATATTTAGTTAGTATCCCAATTTTTTACGGAGGATTGATCGGCGGTGCTGTGGGCGGTTATAAAGGTGGTAAGTCACTCGCAGTCCTTGCGCTTGCAAAGCTGCATGGCGTTCCGTATCGAGTAGAAGCTCTGAGTCAGCATTATAATATTAATGTATCGCAATATAAGCCGATTTTAGAGGCAGCGGCGTCTCAAAATCCGGAATTACTAACGCAAGCAATTAATGAAGTCTATACGCAACGATTTGGCGATGATTGGCAAGCAAGAATGCAAAAGCTTTTTAAGAAGTATCGTAGGCTTCGGCGAGTATTAGTAAAAGACAGCTCATTTATCCGAAAGGGCAATTTGCGCGATTTCGTTCGTATGGTTGAATTGGGCGCTGCAATGGCGAATCTTTATTTTAAAACGAATCCAAATAAAGAATATACAATGAATTCCGCGATTGAACTATATCAAGAACTTGGATTATTGAATTAGATATATTTCAAAAAAAGCCGCTCAATTACGAGCGGCTTTTTTAATATTGTTTTTTGTTCTGATAATTCATCTATTATATGTAAACTTTATAATTCTTCTTAAAGGAACGGAATGGTGGGGTCTTTTTTTCAGATCTCCCCTACTTCTTTGAAAGCTTTGCTTTTGCAAAATCCGCAATCGCAGATTTTACCTGCTTGATTCCCTTTTGAATATCAAAGAATGAATATGAAGAAATGATATGTTCCTTCGATTGATCAGGTTGCTCTTTTTGCGACTCGTCGTCAAGTGGTTTTTCTGCTACTTCCATTCCAAAATAAGTAACCTGTTTTTCTTCCGGTATTTTTTCTGATTTGACTTCCCATTCAGATTCTAACGCAGAAAGTGCATCGAGCAATCCATTCAATTCTTTTTTATGTTTATCGTACGCATGTTGCAATTTCTTTTGCACAGATTGGCGCGTTGTTGACGATTTGAGCTTGCGATGAAGCTGATGGATGTCTCCCAATACGCCTTTTTGCATATTGAGTGCTTTATTTAAATCCGGCAATGTTTCAAAAACTATCATTGTATCTATGGGTGATTCATCAATAAATTCAGTATCTACTTTTTCAAGCATTTTTTGCTCAGAGATGATATCCGCAGCATCTTTGAATTTATCCTGCATCTTTTTTAAAGAACCATCGATCTCTTTTTGAAGCGCCTGCACTTCTTTAGGAATTTCTATTTTTGGCTCGTCTTTACTTTTTTCATCTTTTGATTCTCCAAGCTTTCCATCTTTAGCTTCACCTGGTTTTGACGAGCCAGATTTATCACTTGCTGGTGATTGGCGTCGCTGGCCAGGACGCTCTTGCCCTGGCTGTGCTTGCGTTGCTGCCGATGAGCCATGCCTACGTGAAGAAGCTGAAGGGATATGCGCTGATTGAGCGCTATATCCTCCTGGCGCATAGTCATCGTATCCATAATCATCATAACCACCGCCATAGCTATCACTTACGGGTGCAGTATAGCGTCCGGGAGCGCCGCTATACGCGACGGGCTTTTTGCTTCCAGCTGCTTTTACTGCTTTGTCTTCTGCCTCGCGATAGGTTTTTGCTACCGGATCAAAAAGAGTGAATAGAGCTTTTAGCTCTTGGGTGAGATTCAAAATATACAGCGCTTCGTTATACTCGTTAAGTAGCGAATGATACGCCTTCTTTGAACTATTTTTCATGCGTCTGCCGCCCAAAAGAGGTACTTCTTCTGCACGGGGTTCAAACTGCGCAACTGCGCTTTCAACTTTTTGGATATTATTCAATAATGATTCATTCTTTAAAAGCGCATCAATATGATAATAATCTGATGTTTTTGGATCCCGCTCTAAAAGCCGAGAAAGCTGCTCAACCAACAGCTCCAGATCAACTTTCACCTCATTCCATGCCTTAGGAGGTTGTATCAAAACCTGCTTCTTTTTAATCCAGCTTTTTAATTTACTTGGAAACTCTGGAACGGTTGCCGCTTTTACGATAGATGAATTAATGCTTGCAATAAAGCTATTAATAGCAGCAATTGCTTTTTCATGCTTACGGGTGAGTACCTGTTTTGGAGCTTGTGGCTTTTGCTCTTCTTTCTCTTGCGCAACTGGCTCATCTTCTTTTTTAACCGGCTCATCTTCAACGAGTTGATTAATTAAGCTATCAAGCTCTTCATCAGTAATTGCACCGCTTTCTAATTTAGAAAGCATCGCCTTGCCTTCTTCTGTCTTGGAAAGATCATCAATTTTTTTTACTGCATCATCAAGCGATGCAAAAAACTCATCTTGTTCTTTTGGGTCAAGATTTGCAAACTCCTCCTCAAACTTTTTCATCTCTGCTTGCATTTCAGCTGATATTCCTCCCGCCATTGGCATCGGACCTGGAGCGCCAAACTGCGCCGCATAGCTGGTTGAAAAAATGATGAGCGCAAATGTTGCTAAAAAAATTTGATTGATAATGCGATAGGTACTCATTAATTATTCCTACATTTATGAAAAATGGTTGCAAATGATCTGATATATCTACAACTCTGAACACCAGAGAGAAACGGCATAACCATATCATACTCTTTATTTTTTGGATACCAATCCTATGAGAACGACCAACCATTCTGGTTACCTTCTTATCGAGCTTATGATAGCTATTGTCTTACTCTGCGCTATGGGACTCAGTATTGGAAAGCTTTCAGGAAACGTTGCCGAATGGCATCGAGCTGCGCTTATCTATCTCAAAGCAACGACCATTGCCGATAGAGTTCTAAATGGTCAAGATCCACACACCATAAAAGAGCCTGGCTATACTGTCCAAAAAAGCGCCTCTCGCCCATTTAATAAGATTCCCTACACGGCAATCACAGTTACTATCACTGCACCATGTGGCCAACAGACTAAAACAATGACTTTTTGCGGCGGAAGGGCAGACTATCATGCGTAATCAATCAGGCGTTACACTTTTTGAATGCTTACTTTATATTGCACTGTTTTCATTCATTGCTACGGCAAGCGTATCGATTGTTGGGCGCTTGTGGCAGTCAAGTATGAAAGCTGCCCAAGTAGAGCGTTCACGCCTTACGCTCTATTCAGCTTTTGATGCATTGGCACGAGAGATTAAATCTGCTCCTTCATTGAAAAAAAAATGGAAGCTTATCTCGCAGACCTGTTTGATATGGCCAGTGAACGAAAAGAAAAAAGATAGATGTTGGAGTATGCGCAATAATACGCTTTTTCGGGCCGAAGGTATATATAATGCTGAGCGAGAAACATGGGAAAAAAAGCAAAGCAGCAGCGTGGCACCCATTACAAAACTGTGCTTTACGCCAAATGGCACTGATCGAATAACGCACATTGCCGTGATGCTTTCAGATGGCATCACCACAATAGAAGAAAAAATCGCATTACAAAATAGGAGGCTGGATGCGCAATAAGGATGGATCTGCGCTGATTTTCGTGAGTATACTCGTCGCATTTGTTGGCATCATTGTAATGCTTTTTACACGAAGCAGTACGCTCTATTATACCTTTACTATTGACCGCATGCAGCACGCTCGGAGTCAATTCGCCCTTGAAGCACTTACGCACTATGGCGTTGCTCGCTGTATTGCAAAAGAAAAGCCTTTAAAGAAAAAGTGGTCTAAAGCGCTACAATCATGGCCTATGCCAAATGGGCCGTATCAAGGAAACCTGTCTGTTTTAAAGAAGAATTCCTGTTTTCATATACGCTCAGAGTTATTAAAAAGTAATAAAACAATGGGCAAAATAGAATGCATTGTGCGTACTGATGGGCAAAATGGAGCAATTGTAGAAAAGTGGGCGCATTTATAATTGCGTGATGTTTGATTGGCCTCAGCCGGATTTTCCAGTATACTACTACCTCAATCAGTTCTTATGTTCACCAATCATTAAAGGGTTCACTATGCGCATATTTTTAAAGAAAGATATCGAAAAAATCGGCATGGCTGGTGAGATCATCAAGGTTTCAGATGGCTTTGCTCGTAATTTCCTTTTTCCTAAGGGACTTGCGGTAGAAATTACCCCGCAAAATGCTTCTTTCTATCAAAAACAAGTAAAGCAAGTGGAGCATCGCAAGGAAGTCGTTGAGAGCCAAACATCTATGCTCGCAGAGCGAATAGGCTCGATGACGCTTACATTAAAGCGTAAATTGCATGATGATGGCAAGCTGTATGGCGCAATAAACCAGTCTGAAATTGCGGATGCACTTTCAGAAAAAGGTATATCTGTTACGAAAAACAAAGTGGTTTTTTCAAAATCAATTAAGGCCAAAGGCAATCACGAAGTTACCATTAAATTAACTTCTCGTTTGCAACCACGTGTTAAAGTTACCATTTTGCCCGAATAGGTGAGAAAACATGTCAGTTTCTCGTGAGAGAAAACAACCGATTCCAAAATCTGCTGAGACTGTCCTTGGTAAACGGCTTCCCGCAAGTCTTGATGCTGAACGTTCCGTAATTGGAGCGATTCTTCTTAATGATGAGCTTGCGCACACCGTTTCTGAAGTGCTGAAATCAGGCGATTTTTACTCTATTGCACACAAAGAAATCTACCAAACAATTTTGAAGATTATTCAGTCTCAAAAGCGAGTAGATTTACTGACGGTGCAAGACGAACTGGGTAAAAATGAATCGCTTGAATCAGTAGGGGGCATTAGTTATTTAATGTCTCTTCAGGAAGATATTCCTGCGATGGGGATGATTGAGCAGCACGCTGCTATTATTAAAGAAAAAGCAGTATTAAGAGAGCTTATTGAATCGGCAACTGGCATTATCAGTAACTGTTACAGCCAAGATCATAAAAATATTGAAGCTGTTTTGGACCAAGCTGAAAAAACTATTTTTGAGATCTCCAATAAGAAATCAAATCAGAGCTTTATTCAGCTTGATATTTGGCTCAGAAAGACTTTTCAGCATCTTTCTGATATCAAGGGTAACGCAAAAGGCTTAACCGGCGTATCAACCGGTTATAAAAAACTCAATGAGATGACGTCAGGTTTTCAGAAGGGTGATTTGCTTATTTTGGCAGCGCGGCCATCTATGGGTAAAACCAGTATTGCACTCTGCATGGCAGAGCACGCTGCCCAATCCGGTACAGCAGTAGGATTTTTATCACTTGAAATGTCTGCAGAGCAAATTACGCTCAGGCTCCTTTCAAGCGAATCTGGCATTCCGCATCAGTTCATTCGAAATGCCACTATTAGTTCGCAAGAATGGGTAGAGCTGACCAATGTAGCCGCTCGGTTAGCTGAAATGAAATTATACATTGATGATTCACCGATGGTAACCATCATGGACGTAAGGACAAAGGCGCGAAAACTGAAAGCTGAGCATGCGCTAGACTTTCTTGTTATTGATTATTTACAGTTGATCCACGGATCAAGAAAGCATGAAAGTAGGCATTTAGAAGTATCTGAGATTTCTCGCTCATTAAAGGCACTTGCCAAGGAATTAAATATTCCAATACTCGCTCTTTCACAGCTTTCTCGTGCCGTTGATAGCCGAATGGATAAGCGCCCAATGCTTTCTGATTTGCGAGAATCGGGTGCAATTGAGCAAGATGCAGATTTGATCATGTTTTTATATCGAGACATAGTGTATAACCCTGAAGCAGAAAATCCCGCACTTTCCGAACTTATAATAGGTAAGCAACGGAATGGACCAACCGGTACGGTATATCTTGATTTCGTGCGAGAGTTAACTAAATTTGAGGATAGTCAATATGATCAGTAGTATAAAAATTGCAGTATTTGGAAAAACAAATCGAAAAGATATTTTACTGATTCTTTTTTGTTTAGTTTTATTTAGTGGCTTTGTATATCAAGGATTTATTACACACGAAGCTGGGAATTTTTTCCCTCGATAGTATTTAAAAAAAAAGGAAAGAGAGTGATTATCCTTGGTATAGACCCAGGATTTACCGTCACGGGCTTTGGAGTAATTAAAAAAGATAAAGCTGCTATTCAGCTCCTTGATTATGGCTACCTTAAGATGTCTTCATCAAAGCATCTCTCTGAGCGTATTGGTATTTTTCATGATTTCATGACTGAAAAAATACTGAAATATCACGCTACAGACATTTCGCTTGAAACTCCCTTTTTGGGGAAAAACGCACAAAACTTTCTCAAGCTTGGCTATCTTCGTGGCATTTTATATCTCTTGGCAGATCGTCACTCTTTAGTACTGAATGAGTTTTCTCCACGAGAAGTAAAGCAATCGGTAACTGGCTATGGTGGTGCAAGTAAAGAGCAGGTTGCACGCGTTATATTGCAGCTTTTTCCCCGCATGAATATGCCGGATAAGCTGGATGTTACGGATGCATTGGCCGTTACGCTCTGCGGCGTATGGCGCAATAAAAACCTTGCATTGCTTGCTCGATAGCTCAAAACCCTTGTTTTTAGGCTCTTTTTCTTTGTATGCTAACAGTATGAAGAAAAAAGGAGTAGGAATGAAGAGGGTATATATTTCCATAATAACTATCACTTTGCTTGCTGCTGGTTTATACATACAAAGCAGCGACACGTCTCATATTAAATCTCAAAAGCCGGCAGAGCCGGTTGCTACTCTTGCTGCAACTAAACAGCTTTTAATAAAACTCCAGGATCAATTACAACTTTTTCAACGTAAAAATGCCGCACAAAGCGAACGTCTTTCTGGCGTATTTGCAAAATGGAAGCAAGCGGGGAAAATTAAGCAGGCAGAGCAGTGGAATAAAGTTCGCAATGGAATCGATGCGCTTTTATCAAATATCCAAATTATTTTGAATAATTTTGATCACATGCAAAAACTACGCAGAGACAAAGAGCTGTTTACTGCGCTCAGCACATTAGAAAAAGAGTCTCAAAAAGTGACTCCCCAAATGGGCGATACTCGATTTTTAATGCAATCAGCATCATTATACGGAAAGCGAATTTTTGAAGATAAGCTTCTTGATAAACTCAAAGGCCTCACAACTGTTGCCCCTCAAAAAGAGAAAAAAGAAGAAAAAGATCAATACGATCAATCATTTGAGTTCGATTTCGATTCCGATTTTAATTTTGACGACTTCAATGATTCACATAATGACTCTTTCGATAGCGAAGATTTCGTCTTTGATGACTTTGATGGTGGGTTTGAGTTTGATGACGATGATTTTTATTTTTAAACCCTTGAGAATAAAATAGTTTTTTTCGTATTGTTTCAGAGTGGTTAGGGGAACCATTACTAGGGAGAGAAGACAATGCGCAAAATAGACTGGCTTCACCACGCATCATCACGGCAACTTTTGCACTATATTCATGAAATCAATGAAGTGCAACAACCGCTATCCGAGCAAGCAATTCTCGAAATTCAAGAAAAATTCTTATCTAATGGGTTTCAATATCTCAAAACCCAATCGGTCAAAGAGAGCCGAGCTCTTATAGAAACATTCCTGAATACGCTCACTCTTTATAATGATGTGGCATGCCTTACAACCGCAAAAGAGCCTCAGCTCTATAACGCTACGGATCTTTATGGGATATTTCAAGCAGGGGGCTATCTCAGTTCATTTGAAAGCCATTGCCTTGAGGAGTATTTCGTGGAGCATTTCTACTTTGATTTCATGTGGATTGAAGCAACAATGGACATACTCACAAGCTCATGGTTTGAAGACGTTAAAAAAATCCTTATCCATTCAGCCATAGATCAGCACATTCCGATACTTGTATGCGTTTATGATAAATAAACGCATAGGTTCCGATAAGGAATATTATGTTAACTTACCCAAAGTGATGTCCTAGATGCATTTGCACCCCTTCAACCATTTCAACTTCACCACCGAGTTGACCACCATACGCAATACCTGAATTATGATTCATAATTCCTAAAAGGTGTTGGCCTTTATTTTCAATGAGCGTCCTTTTTTCTTGAGCCTCCATATCATAATAATAAAGCCCCAGAAAAGACGTCTGTGAAGAATCTACATAATAGATGCCCGATTGGCAAATTCGAGGCAATAGCGGCAAAATAGACTCATAGAGCCGATCTTTGCCTGCCAATAATGACGTTGGAATTGTAAAGGTAAATAGATGGCTTTTTTCCCACCCCTCTTTCGAGCGCATAATTCTATAATATTCAAACGGCACCGCAGGATTTTTTTGAAGGAGATTTTCAGGATAACTGACCACAAATCCTTCCGTATCGGATACCATATGTAAAAAAGCTAACGGCGTCTCAAATGGGATAACTCCATGAATTTTCGGCTGATTTTCAAGATAAACCATCATACTGCTATTAAAATCATCTTGCTGATCGGGAGCCTGATAATCTGTACATGCAATGCGACACATTCCTTTTTGCGATCGTTCTATAAAAAAGAGCGTTGAGTCAATTTTTTGAGGATAAAGATAATCGCACTCCTCCTTCAATATAAGCGGAGACACGTCCCCTTCCCAATCAATCTGAAAAATACCAAAATAATCTTGATATTTACCCGAAGCATAGCACGTTCGAGAATCAATCCAATTGACCTGTTCAACATTATAAAGCGGAGCATTGTATTCAATAGTTCGAGGAGAACGTTTAAGAGGCTGCTTTACTTTGAGCATCCCATTATCAATAAAGCTAAACCCAGAATAGTCTGGCAAAAAAGTAAATCCTGCTGGAGTATAGCGAGACAAAAGAAGTTGCTGAGCATATTGGGTTTGAGCATCCCATTCCCATAACTCTAAATGAGTAGCACCCTTTTGATACATAACGTAAAACGCATTACGTTCAGGATGATACCCAACGGGATATAAAAACTCCGCTGCATGCACATACAAACAACAAAATAATATTACTAAAAAGCCTACCCTCATTGCGTGCTCCTTTTTTCATCAGCCCTTATCTTAATCTGTTTGAACTAGAAAAAACAATAAACGGCATAAAAAAACCATCGCATTGATCAAAGACCAATGCGATGGAAAAAAGGAGAGTAGTAATGAAGCCTCAATTAAGTGAGGATTTTAGGTGCCCTCAACACATATTTCATTCTAAATAAAATTAGTAAAAAGTCAAAATTTTATTTATTTTTTTCGTTTATATTTCAAAACTGTATGACTTTCTATAACTATAACTATAGCTATTATGTCTATACTTGTCAACCATCTCGACACTGCAAACGCCCTATAATAAGGGCTTAGTTTCACATTGTCAATTTCAGAATGCGCCCGCCTTGCTGATTTACCGTTTCAGCCAAAAGCCCTCCGCTTGCTGGTGTGGTAAATATCAGCTGGGAATCTAAAGAATCGAGTGCTGAAATAAGCTCTAGGGAGCGGTTTTCATCAAAATCGGTCATAAAATCATCCAGCAAGAATATGCTGGGGCAGTTCATTTCATTCAAAATTTGAAGCTGAGCGATCTTCAAGAGTAATAAGATCAATTTTTGCTGCCCTCGAGAGGCATATGTCCGAGAATAGCGATCTTGAAATGTAATCACTATATCATCAAGATGGGTCCCAAAGAGCGATCTGCCATAACGAAACTCTTGCTCTCTTAACCGGCTGATATCAGCATAAAAAAGCTCAAATGAATCAGACAGCAGCTTTTTAGGCCGATATGAAAAAAGTATTTCATATTGCCCAGAAAGGAATTGCTTACTTAAGCTACTCACCCGCTCAAAGACTCTATCCAGTAATTCTCGTCTTTTTATCTCGATAATTTTTGCAAGTTTCCACTGCTGCTGCGTGAGTACCTTATACGTATCTTCATCTTTTTTATACTGCTGCAAAAATGCATTTCTTTGATCAACTATCTGGCGATACTCTTTTAAAGTGTGCCCGAACTCTGGATTTAAAAGAAGAAGCATTTGATCTAAAAATAACCTGCGGTACTGTGGGCTGGATTGAATAAGCGCAAGATCATCCTCAGTCAAACTGATAATGCGATAGTATTCCATTAACTCTTTAAAGGATGAAATTGGCCGCTGATCTACACGCACAATCCGTTTGCTGTGAGACATGCCAATTTGAATATCATGCGAAAGACCATCCACAGAATCGATACCCACTTTTACAAACAGCTCTTTCTGATTAAATGCAATCAACTCTTTTGGGATATGAGTACGAAAAGATCGCAAGTAACAACTATAATAGAGCGCTTCTAATAATGACGTTTTACCAATACCGTTCATTCCTTCAAGAAGCACATACGGCTCTGAAAAATCAAACTTCATATGGGAAAAACATCGAAAATTTTTAACTTCGATAGAAGAAATCAGTGCCGATATTTTCTTAGCCATTCGATTGAGCTACTGGCATAACTAAATAAGTAAGATTATAGTGCTTATCGTTTGATTCAAAAATGATAGGCTTCGCATTACTTTTTAGATAAAACTGCACCTGCTCTTCGCCAAATACCTGTAATCCGCTCAAAAGATATGGTGCATAAAATCGCATATCAAGTACGGCGCCATTAAAATCTGCAAGAGGCACCTCTTCATCTAGCTTGCCCACTTCTTTATTCTGCATAGAAACGTGAAGGCCTTTATCTGAAAAGCCAAATTGTGTGGCAATAAATTGCCCTGAAAGTAAGCAAGAAGAGCGCCGTAACGTTTTTACAAGATGGGTGCGATCTACTTTTGCAGGAGTAAAGGACGTTTTATCCATAATTGCTCCATACGCAGGAAACGCATTACTCAAAAGCTTTGTAAAGAAATTAAACGATTCACCCGATACTACTAATTGATTACCGCACGTTCCAATAAAGACTGATTTTTCAGACGTTGCTTCCAATATTTTCTTTACTTCAAAAACAGCACGTCGGGGTAAAAGCCATGTTTTTGGCTCATCGAGCGTGTATTTATCGGATTGCACTTGCGCCAAACAATGGCCATCGGTAGTCGTAAATTTAAAACTCTCTTTAGATACTTCCAAAAGAAGACCATTCAGTGCCGGATTTGCATTGCTTTGCGGAATCAAAAATGCCACCTTATTAAGCATTTCTAGCATGAATGATGATTCTATTTCCATCAGATTTTCAATACGCTCAGGGAATGGAGGGAATTGTTCTGGGTCTTTGATATTAAGCGCAAGCTTAACGCCTCCTGCTTTCAGGCACAATTGACTTTCTGTAAGTGTAAATTCAATATCACCTTCAAGCTCTTTAACCAGATCAAAAATACGTTTTCCAGAAACTAGAAACGTTTTTATTTCTGAAATATCGCTTGCTTTAAGCTGATAGCTTGATTGTAAGCTAATTTCTAAATCAGTACCCTTGAGTACTAATTCTTTATGGCCAACATGAAATAAGATAGAAGCTGTTGCTTCAAGTGTGGTTCTTTTTGTGCAAATAGGTTGCATCGAAGAAAGAACAGAAAGCAGTGTCTTTTGCTCTACTACAAACAAGTTATCCATAAAAACTCCAATCAAACATAATTACCTTAATAAGCGATAGTTAAAGATACCGTTTTTACGTAAAATTCTCAACCAAAACTCAATCTGAGCGTGGATGTTTTTTATTATAGATAACGCGTAAATGAGTAGTGTCAACATGCGTATAAACTTGTACCGTAGTAAGTTGCTCATGCCCTAAAAGTATTTGTAACGAACGAAGATTTGCGCCTTTTTGAAGCATGTGCGTTGCAAATGAATGACGCAATGTATGGGGAGACATGGGGCGAGTAATACCAGCTTTTTTCCATAACTGCTTTATGATAAGCCAAAACGCCTGACGCGTTGGCATTTTTACTTTTTTTCCATACACCACAGGAAACAAAAACTCTGATAACTGCCGTCCTAAAATAGCAGCACGCGTCTCATCAATATATGCACACAATAGCTCCATCATTCCCTCAGGAATAGGAACCATTCGCTGTTTTCCTCCTTTACCCTCTATTAAAACTATCGCGGTATCACGATGTATATCAGTGATTTTAAGTGAAATCAGCTCAGTAACCCGCATACCGGTTACATACATGAGATACAGCATTGCCGTATTACGTTTTCCCATAGGCGAAACATCTTGCTCTGAAACTGCAAATAATTGCATCATCTCCGCCTCTGAGAGCGCAGCAGGAAGCGATTTTTTTAATCGTGGAGAATGAAGCTCTTGTGTATAATCTTCCAATCCACAACGCGCAGCTCCATATGCAAAGAGTCCCTTAATCGTGGCTATTTTACGCGCTTGTGATCGTGGAGCAATGCCACGGTTTTTTAAAAATGCTAAAAAAAGCTTCAAATCATTGAGACACAGTGCCTCTAGTGCTATTTTCTTTTTCTCACAAAACTGCAAAAATTGCCGTAAATCTTGCTTATACGCAATAAATGTATTTTCAGAAACTCGTTTTTCAGTTAAAAGGTAGGATTCAAATTTAGTAATAAAATCGGCTAACGTCATGTATGCCCCTTTCTTGTGTATGTTTTACTGAAAAAGGCAAGTGTAGCATACCGATCTTTCTTCAATCAACTAGTCAATACATGCTCAAATATTGTTTCTAGGCTTACTTTTTGGCTAACATATAACTAAATAGGATTGTTGATATAGTAAAAAGGAGTATGTATGAAGAATTATGTTGCGGCAATACTAACACTCATTGCAACGCCACTTTGCTCTAATAATGCACCAACGCAAAACAGACAACTTATTAATAACACTCTTACCATGCTTCTTACTGATCCATATTCGTATCGCATTAAATCGGAAGTTATCGTGCCTCATGAAGGGACATTGTATACTTTTTCAAATAAAAATGCTTCCAAGTCGATTGGCATGGATCAAGACACGCCCGCTCATTATGCAGCACAAACGGGAGATGTTGGAGATTTAAAAACATTGACATCCTGGGGTGCAGACCTCATGAGCGCCAATCGATTTGGCGAAACGCCGCTTATGCGCGCAGTGCAAGGAGGCAATTTTAGAGCGGCATACTATCTTATTCAACATGGCGCCCCACTCAGCAAAAGCATGCGCCCATTTGAAGATTTTAATCCGTTTCATTACGCAGTACTGTTACCAAAAAATGAATTTGGAACTCCTACCGTAATCAGGACGCTTCAAGCGCTCTTGCAAGCGGATCCTCGTCGCATATACCTCAATCAACGCTCACAGCGAGGAACTCCATTAGAGATTGCCGTTAAAGAACAGCTCGATCCCCACATTATACGATTTTTGATCATGCAAGGCGCAACCATCACCGATAAGGTAAAAAAAGGCTTAAAAATGAAACGCTATAAGCCGATCGCCAAAGCAATGCAAGAAGGTATCCTGCGCAGTCAAATGTATACACTCAATTAGCTACTTAAGTATCCCATTGCTATTATAAAAATAGAAAATAGAAGCTATTATCGCCTGAGGACGCATTATGAAGAAGATTTTATTTCTACTATCATTATTTATACTCATTCCAAGTTATTCAAACCCTGCTCAGGCAGTTCCAATGCATAATGCTCCTGCGTCTACATGGTTTAGATGGTTCAAAAATCTACGCAAACCAACACGAAAAGATCTACTTATAATTCGTCAATATCTTCAATCGCAATGGAGATGTGTAACTGGCCACACAAAATGTAGTAAAAGAAAAAAGCAGACCTTACAAGCACTAACTGCTGCTATTGCGGTAGGGACGATTGCGACAATTGGTTATAAAGCAAAGTCTTTAATAAATTCTGGTTATAAAGCAAAGTCAATAGATCCGAAAAAAAGAACTGATCTTCGTAATGCTATATCAGCGGCACGACTCGCTGCTCAAGCTAATCAAGGTGCAAAGAAATTCTCCAGCGCCCAATCAAATACACCCGCTCAAAATGCAACGAATAGCCCCCAATCACTGATGTCCGCTAACGAAGCTTGGAAAGTACTAGGCGAAATGAGGCGCATCCTTGAAGATCGCGAAAGAGTTATCAATGCTGAAATAAAAGCATGGGATAAGCTAGCAAAGGTTTTTCCTCAATTATCAGATTACGCCTCAGCGCTCAAATCTTTTCAGTTTGATAGACAAATCCCCGAGAGCGATCGGAGAAAACTCCTTGATGATGCAGCGACTTTTTACACTAAAAATAGAAAGACCGATGTTCTTTTCAATGCAATTAAAGAATTAATCGACTATCGAGGAGACACCCACGATGGTGAAGCATGGACAAATCTCGCAGACCTAATGGAAAAATCCATTCCGCATTAATATGAAATCAATAAGAGCGCGCAATTAGCACATCGCCTTTACTTGCATCATCACAATTAAAGCAGGTATCAAAGCTTTTTTCATCAAGAAGACAGCGCGTCGTTGCTTTATACTTCTTAAGCTCTTGCTCGCATTCTGCTTTGCCACACCATCCGGTTTGATAAAAGCCACTCTGAGCATCTAAGCCTTGAGCAATATCGGCTATCTTTGCCACTTTATACCATTGAGACGCACGTTTTTCTGTCGCACGCTCAAACAGCTCTTTCTGAATAAGATCAGCGCGCTCAGTGGCCGTGCTGGCAAGTTGATCAAATGGGACGGCATCTTTTGAAAGCCCAAGCCTATCGCTCAGCATAACATGCCCTTTTTCAAGATCCCTTGGCCCGATTTCAACCCGCATAGGAACGCCACGAAGCTCCCAGTGATAAAATTTCGCTCCCGGAGACTTGCTCTCATCATCATCAACCAATACTCGCACTCCCGCTTTTTTCAGCTCACTTGCAAGGCTTTGTGCTTTATCGAGGATCGCTTGAGTATCAGCGCCTTTCTTTAAAATCGGAATAATCACAACCTGCGTTGGTGCTATTTTTGGTGGCAAAACAAGCCCTTTCTCATCCCCATGCACCATAATAACAGCCCCAATAAGGCGCGTGGTAGTGCCCCAACTGGTCAGAAATGGATAGGAAAGATTGCCTTCTTTGTCCTGATATTTCATATCAAACGCTTTTGCAAAATTTTGAGACAATAAGTGAGATGTCCCCATTTGTAAGGCTTTTCCATCCGGCATGAGGCCTTCGAATGTGTAGGTTTTTTCAGCTCCAGGAAATTTTTCAGTTTCAGATTTCAAGCCAGTCACCACAGGAATAGCCAAATAATTATGTGCTAAATCAACGTATTCTTGCAGCATTGTGAGTACTTCTTCATGCGCCTGCTCTTGAGTTGCATGCGCCGTATGGCCTTCCTGCCAAAAAAATTCTGTAGTGCGTAAAAACGGACGAGGGCGCAACTCCCAACGCATCACATTTGCCCATTGATTGATCTTGAGCGGCAGATCTCTCCAGGATTTTATCCATCGAGCAAACATATGATGAATCATAGTTTCAGAGGTCGGACGTATTACTAAAGGCTCTTCAAGCTCCTTACCGCCCGCATGCGTTACTATTGCTAATTCGGGAGCAAACCCTTCAACATGCTCAGCCTCTTTTTTGAAAAAAGATTCCGGAATTAAAAGTGGAAATGATGCATTTTGGTGCCCGGTTTGCTTAATGCGTTGATCTAACACACTTTTCACTTCTTCCCAAATAGCCCACCCATAGGGCCTAATGACAACTGCCCCTCGCACAGGGGTTTGATCAACAAGCTCAGCTTGATAGATAACGTCGTTGTACCATTCAGAAAAATGTGTGGTGATATTTGGTAATTTTTGCATGTTTAAATCCATAGTATTTGTTTGAATACTCTCAAGATACACCAACTGCGATAAAAGCTCAAAAGCAAAAAAAATTACAATGTGTTCATTTTATTTCACGTTACTTTAACCTCTAAACGCTTGTAACAAAAAACTCTGAAAATGCCCTCCCACTGATCATTTTGAAAAGAAATATTTTTCATTATAACACACATAAAGAATGTATCTTGTGAAAAAAAATTATAAACAATGTTTTTTTTTGCACAGTTATTGATTTTTTGAATCAGTTTTGTGTACCATTGGAATTGAGGAATAAAGAGAGTTTAAAAGAGTCACTTGTCAAACCTAAAAAAGGAGAGATCTCATGGCAGTGAAAAAAAGAAAGGCTTCTTCTACAAAGAAGAAAACTACGGCTAAGAAAAAACCTGCGGCTAAGAAAAAAACTACTGCTAAAAGAAAGCCTGCAGCTAAGCGCACTACTACTACCAAAAGAAAAACTACTGCAAAACGTAAAGTAGCTAAAAAAGCTGTGAAACGCAAAGTAGTGAAAAAAACTGTGAAGCGTAAGGTAGTTAAGAAAGCTGTGAAACGCAAAGTAGCTAAAAAAGCTGTGAAACGTAAAGTAGTGAAAAAGGCTGTGAAGCGTAAAGTAGCTAAAAAAGCTGTGAAACGCAAAGTAGTTAAAAAAGCTGTGAAGCGTAAAGTAGCTAAAAAAGCTGTTAAACGTAAAGCAGTTAAGAAAAAAGCGGTAAAACGTACCGTTAAGCGTAAGACTACAGCTAAACGCAAAACAACTAAAAAAGCATCTCCAGCAAGAAAACGTCGCATGGCGCGTCGCACTCGCTAAGCTGTATTGCCAAGAATTATTGAATAGGCTCATTCAGGTATCTAATCTTGAAAGAGCCTATTTAATTTGCTACAAATTCATCTTGATAGAAAAGATAGAGCCCTATCGCAACTAAGCACATTGTCACGAAAAACGCTCCAGAAGCGATTGTTCCAAATACCATCCAATCGAAAAATGCTGCAAAGAGTGGCGTAGTGAATCCAGCAAACGATATAAACGTCACTGAATAGCTCCTCAGTAAGACGCTATAGAGATTAAAGCATATTACATGCGCAATCAGAATCAGTAGCGCAATATAGTACGCAGCGAGAAGCCACGACTCATTATCGAAAATAGTAGATATCTGCGGAATGCCTTCTATCCAAAGACTCGTACCTAAGGAAAGCACCCCCGCTGCCAGCATAGTAATTCCATTCACCATAACCACCGAATAAGAACGCTGGGTGATTAATTGCTTAATGAGAATCCATCCATAGCAAGACGTTACTACAGAAACAAGTAGAAAGAGTTCTGGTAAAGAGAAAAAGCCGATATGGCTTGTAAGAATTTCAAGATCCGTTTGCTGCAGCATAATAGGAAGAAATCCAAAAAAACCAATTAAAAGTCCCAGCCATTGCTTTTGAGTAAGGCGATCTGAAAGTAAAAAATACGCAAGCAACGCAGTAACAAATGGGGATAGATTAAATAATAAGCATGCTTTTGCGGCAGTAACATATTGGAGTGCCCAATATTCAGTAATAAAGCCAAGATACATGAAAAATATGCTGATTTGCGCAAATAAACCAATATCTTTCCATTCAAAACGCCAGTGCGATCGATTGAAAAAGTATTGATACGAAAGCAGAAGCGTCCCTGCTATGCCCATACGAGTAGCTACAAACAGTATCGGCGGCATATACTCAAGAATAAGCTTGCCTAGAATAAAGGTGCTTGCCCACAGCATATACAGTACAAATACTAAAACCATCTCATTCCCCAATGATGCGCGCTATTAACTGTTATTTTTTAAGTACATAACCCTGTCTTAAGTCTTCTCTATAAAACATAAAAAGCCCTATAAAAACAAACACTGACGCTAAAAAGAAGTAGGGAGTTACTGTTTCGCCAAGAAAAAGCCACCCATAAAATGCCGCGCATAATGGCTGAATAAACCCTGAGAACGAAAGAAATGTTGCTGTGTACGTTTTAAGTAACTCTGAATAAAGCGGGTAGGCAATAAGATTTGAAATTAAAAGCGCAAGCAGCATATACAATGCAAATGATCCTAATGCATCAGGATAATTATACAAAGGAATCGGATTCCACGACTCTGTAGCTAAGGACTGCATAAAGCAGAAAGTGCTCCCTATAAGCATGCTTAAACCAAGCACTTCAATAATAATAACCGATTTTTTATCTTTAATACTGCGACGTAAGAAAATCCATCCCGTAACACTTGAAATGGCAGCAATTAAAAGAGCTACCTCTGCAAGTGAAAAATAGCCGTATGAATACTCATGCGATTCACCGGGGGCATTATGTATAATCATAATGCTAAACCCTACAAAACCTATCGCCATACCGATCACTTTTTTTACAGTAACTTTCTCGTTAAAGAAAAAATAGGAAAAAATGGCAGCAACAAATGGTGAAATAGAATAAATGAAGGATGCCTTTGCTGCAGGAAGAAACTGAAGCCCCCAAAACTCCATAGAGTTTGTAAGGTAGATTGCTGTTATAGAAAAAGCGACTACCCCTCCCCAAATATTTTTTATACGCGGAATGATGTTTCCATATCTAATCAACGTATAACTAGTAAGAGTTAACCCTCCAAGCATCATCCGCACAGCGGTAAAAAAGAGAGGCGCTGAAACTTCAGCCGCAGCACGCCCAATTGGAAAAATAGCAGCAAAAATGGCATGCACTAAAAAAACAAGAATAATCATGAAATCCTACCTTTGGTTTTTTCTTTTTCTGAAAGCTGAAATATATAGAGCGCTACCCCTACTATTATAGCTGAAATAAAGAAGTTATACGTAATTTTTTCTTGTAAAAAGATCCATCCCAATAAAGCGCTAAAAATTGGATACAGAAAACCAGCAAAAGAGAGAAAGGTGGCCGAATAGCGCTTTAAAAGAGCCGCGTACATATTAGATGCAACAACTTCGCTTATAAATATAATAGCGATCATATAGGTGGTAAACTTTAAAAGATCTGAAACTGGCGCTTCATGGAGCCAGCCTTCAAAAACGAATGACGTTAAAAGCGTCGCCATACCTCCGCAAAAAAAGGCCACCCCTGTTACAAAGAGCGGTGAATAATTGCGTTCTTTTACCAATTGGCTCACCACAATCCAGCCATATGCATAGGCAACCGTTGATAGAAAAAGCCACATTCCGGGAATTGAAAAAAAACTAGCGCTTTCAATTCCATCTTGCTGGCCAACAAGCACAAGCGGCATAAATCCTATAAATCCAAGAATCAAGCTGGCTACCTCCTTACGCGAGAGTGACTCTTTGAAGAAAAAATGGCATATAATGGCAGTAATAAATGGGCTAATATTAAGCATAAATGCAAACCGCGCTGAAGAAAGATCATTCATAGTAATAACCGATAATACATAGCTCAAGTAGGCAAAAAAGAGTGATGCCTGAAAAAAAAGCATGATGTCTTGACGTTGCAGCTTAATTAATGAGCGTTTATAAAAATAGAGGTAACCCAAAAGAACTATACCTGCGACTGTGAGTCGAATACCTTGCAGAAAAATAGGCTGCGCGCAATCCAGAATAACTTTACGTAAGATTAAATTAACCGCGAATAAAAAGTTCAGAATAATCACACCAATCATTACGATGTTTCCTTTCGTAATAACCGTAAAGATTGTTCTATGCTTGGTCCACTGGTTGCTCGTCTATCAGTCTTACACGGTCAATTTTTACAGTTTTTCCAGTTTGCGTATCGACTTCCATTATTACCCCAGAAAGCACGTAAGGTGGCTTTGATTCTACGGTAAATTTAACCGGCAATTGGGTAAGGAAATGGTGCAAAATAGTATCTTTTTGCATGCCAAGCATAGAATCTAATGCTCCAACCATTCCTAAATCAGTAATATACCCTGTACCGCCTGGAATAATTCGCTCATCTGCCGTTTGCACATGGGTATGAGTGCCAACAAGGCCACTGATACGCCCAGCCAAGTAGTAAGCGAGTCCTACTTTTTCTGAAGTAGCTTCCGCATGATAATCAATAAAGATAATATTTGTTTTGTCTCTCAGGTACGCCAAAAGAGAGTCTGCTGCCTTTAACGGACAATCAACCTGCTCTCTCATGAATACCCGCCCCTGCAGGTTAATAACTGCAACAGTGTGCCCTTTAATGGTAACTGTAGTCACCCCGCGCCCCGGCACTCCCGCAGGAAAATTTGCTGGACGCAAAAGATTTGGCTGCTCATCTAAATAAGGGTAAATATCACGACGAAACCAAATATGATTTCCCGTCGTAATCACATCTACGCCATTATCATAAAAGGCCTGAGCAATTTTTGGAGTGATTCCACGCCCTTGATTACTACTATTTTCGCCATTTAAAACAACCATATCAATCGCATGTTTTCTTTTCAGCGCTTGTAAGTGCCGAGCAACAACTGCCTGACCCGGCTCTCCTACAACGTCTCCAATAAACATAACTCGTATTGATTCCATTAATTACCTTGCGTATTCAATTGCGCGTTTTTCTCTAATAACGTTTACTTTAATCTGCCCAGGAAAATTCATTTCTTTTTCTATCATACGGGCGATGTTACGAGCAAGCATAAGCGCTTGTTCGTCGTTTAACTGCTCTTCTTCAACAAGTATGCGCACTTCGCGGCCAGCCTGGAGTGCAAATACCTTTTTAACGCCTTCAAACGTAGAAGCTATCTCTTCAAGTTTTTCGAGTCGTTTAATATATGCAGTTAACGTTTCGCGACGAGCTCCTGGGCGAGATGCTGAAATAGTATCAGCAATTACTACAATAGGAGCATAAATAGAGGTAAATGGTACTTCTTCGTGGTGAGCTGCAATAGCGTTCACAATGCGAGGGTCTTCCCCGCAACGCTTTGCAATGTCTGCACCAATCTGAGCGTGTGGCCCTTCAACTTCGGCCGTCACCGCTTTACCGATATCATGCAAAAGTCCTGCTCGAAGCGCTAATGCGCCATCAAGGCCTAACTCTTCTGCAATCATTCGAGCAAAAGCCCCAACCTCTTTACAGTGTTGAAGTACATTTTGAGAAAAACTGGTTCTAAAATACAGCTTTCCAAGAAGCGTTGTAATTTCCGGGTGCACCCCTTGCATATTGCACTCAAGGACTGCATCTTTTCCATACTCTTCTATAATTTCTTCTATTTCTTTTTCACACTGAGCTACCGTTTCTTCAATCCGTGTAGGATTAATGCGGCCATCACTAATCAGTTTTTCTAGAGTTCTTCGAGCTACCTCTCTTCTGATAGGATTAAAGCCCGAAATAGTAATATCAGGCGAATCACCAATTACAAACTCCATCCCAGTGGCAAGCTCAAGAGACTTAATATTTCGGCCTTCTTTACCGATAATACGTCCCTTCATATCTTCATTTGGCAAATGAACAATGCCAGTTGAATGTGGAGATACTTGATCAGCTGTATAACGTTGCATAGAAGCCACAACCATATCCATCGCTTTTTCTTTAGCAGTATGGCGCGCCTCTTCTTCTATTTTTTGAACCCATTTTTGACTTGAAAGACGAACTTCAGCATCGAGCGTATCAAATAAAGCTTGTTTTGCCTCATCTTTACTCATATTGCCCACTTGTTCAAGCTTAGAGATAAGATCATCATAGAGATTTTTTAGCTTAATCTCATTTGCTCGAACTGTATCTTCATGACGAGAAAGCGCACGTTCTTTTTGCTGCTGCTCTCGACGAAGATCATCAAGTTGCGTTTCTCGTTTTTCAATGTTTTCGTATTTACCGTTAATCTTACTTTGCAAACGATCCAATTCCAATCGCTCACGTTTGAGTTCAAATTCAAACTCCTTACGCTTGCGATACATTTCGTCTTTCAGCTTAATAAACGCTTCTCGACGTTCATTTTCTATTACTCGTTTAGAATCTTTCCATTTGCTTTGAGCATCTTGTAATTTAGCATACGCAGCACCGATTTTACGTTGCGCAAACCAAAAGATAAGAGCTCCAACAGCAAGAATAAGGCCCGCGATTGCGGTAAAAATAAGACTGTATTCACTCATTGTTTTTCCTATCGGTTACTTGCCTTTAAAAGAAGTAACATCGTTTTTAAATAGCTCTCCTAATCCGCTTGTTTCTGTTCAAAACAGCGACCAAAAGAATAATCGATCAAACAATGAGTGTTATCGATGATGGCTTTTTATAAAGAAGCAACCGTGTGATCAATCAATGCAGCAAGAGCATTTTCTTTTTCTTGCTTTAAAGCAAGAGTTTCTTCTGTTTTTAAAAGCTCACTTGCTAATTGCAATGCTGCTAAAATTGCCACTCGACGCTTATCAATATGAGATACCTGAGAAGAAAGCTTCTGTACTATCGTATCAACTTTTTCTGCTGCTTTAAATACATGCGCTTGCGACTCATCACTCACTAAGTGAAACTCATCACCATTAATAAGTACTTTGTACGTTTCCGTATTAGTCTTCATTATTGCTTTTCAACTAATGAATCAATTGATTTCAATCTATCTAACAAATCATCAACTGCTACTTTTGTTAGTGCTTTTTCTTGATTCAACTCACTTATTTGATCATTCCCCTCATGTGCTTTTTTCTCAAGATCAGAAACCTTTGTGAGCAATTGCGCTTTTTCTTTTGCTACTTGCTCATACTGAGATACAAGCTTCTCATTCTCTTTAGTAAGAGCGATCACTGTACTATCAAATTGCTTATTTTCTTCTTTAAGCTCTTTAATCATCGCAACAAGAGAGGAAATTTTCTCTTCTAGTAACTGTAATGCGTTCATACTCTGCTCCTTTTAAAATCCTTATAATTGCCGTAACTTGGGCTCATTTTATTAATACGCCCAAAGCAATGTCAAGAATTTTACTTTTGAGCAAGCTGAGCAATCTTTGCAAAAGCTTCTGGCTCATGAATTGCCAATTGGCTCAACATTTTTCTGTTCAACAACACATTAGAAGTGCTGAGTCCATGAATCAATTTACTGTAAGACAATCCATTTTGACGAGCTGCCGCTGTAATACGAGTAATGAAAAGAGATCTCATATCTCGCTTTTTAAGCTTTCTTCCTTTAAATGCAAATGCCCATGCACGCATTAAAGTTTCTTTAGCTCGCTTAAAAATGTTTTTGCGTTGTCCCCAAAAACCCTTAGTTTGCTTTAATAATCTTTTGTGTCTTTTTTTGGTAACCGTACCACGTTTAACTCGTGACATAACATATCCTGAAAAAGTTTAAAAAACCCCCGACAATTTTCTCTCTAATTAACGCAATAATTCAGCAACATTGCGCAAATCACATTCAGCGATGTAAGCGCCTTTACGAAGCTGTCTCTTGCACTTTGTAGTCTTGTGGTTTAGCAAGTGACGACGAAATGCTTTCGCTCGCTTAATCTTACCATTACCAACTTTTTTAAATCGCTTTTTTGCAGCTGATTTAACTTTCATCTTAGGCATAAATGCATCCTATTCTTTTATTTACCGCTTTTTAAGTAATAAATGCGAGACCATGTCTGGCCCATTTTGGTATCTTTTTCTTTGATGAGGTCTTTAGTAAAGCCCTCATCATCAAACGCTTTTTCAACCATGCCATAAAGGCGAACCGAGTGCTCTTCTTTCATTGCGTTTTCACGCCCACGAAACCAAAGAGTTACTTTAACTCGTTTACCATCTCTCAAAAATTGAAACGCCTGTTTCATTTTTGTGGTAAAATCACCCATTCCAATTTTAGGGCGAATTTTTATCTCTTTAATTTGAATAACTTTTTGATGCTTTTTAGCTTCTGTTGCCTTCTTTTTCTTATCATACAACTCTTTACCAAAGTCCATGACTTTCACAACAGGAAACCCTTCAGCTCCACGCTCTGCAATCATAACAAGGTCAAGATTTGCATCAGCAGCGTGTTTTTCTGCATCCATTCGTGGAACAACGCCAAGATTCGATCCATCATGCAAAATCAATTGAACTCGTGGAGCTGTAATCTTTTCGTTAACCAAGGGTAACGCTTCTCTTTTTGTCTGTCTCAAAGTATTCATTTCCTCTTAAACTAAGTTATGAATGTTATTCTTGCACTCGGGCAGCATTTACTTTTTCTCGCACTTGCATTGCAACATCTGGAGTGTCCTTCAGATAGAGCAATGCCTGATCTCTTCCTTGGGCAATATTATTACCTTCGTAAGAAAACCATGCGCCCGACTTTTCAATGACCTTGTAATGAAGAGACGCATCAAGAAGGTCCAACTCTCGGCTAATTCCCTCTTGGAATAATAAGTCTACTTCTACTCGCTTAAAGGGCGGAGCCACCTTATTTTTAACCACTTTAACCGCAACACGGTTTCCAAAGTGGACATCATTTTTCTTTAAAGAAGCTACTCTACGAACTTCCAAGCGAAGTGACGCATAGAATTTCAAGGCGTTGCCACCCGTTGTAGTTTCTTTGCTTGCAAATGGGAGTGCGCCAATTTTTTGACGAACTTGGTTGATAAAGATCAAAACGGTTTTTGACTTGTGCACAACCGGAGTTAATTTACGAAGCGCCTGAGACATCAAACGAGCTTGCAAGCCCATGTGAACATCGCCCATATCACCTTCAATTTCTGCTTTTGGAACCAAAGCAGCCACAGAGTCTATTACAATAACATCAACAGCGCCAGATCGAATAAGCATTTCAGCAATATCAAGCGCTTGTTCTCCAAAATCTGGCTGAGAAACAATCAGATCATCGGTGTTTACACCCAGCTTCTGAGCATGTTCAGGATTTAAAGCATGTTCTGCATCGATAAATGCACAAATGCCACCATTTTGCTGTGCTTGCGCAATCGCATGAAGTGTCAAAGTTGTTTTACCAGAAGACTCTGGCCCAAATACCTCAATAATACGCCCACACGGAAGCCCACCCACTCCGATAGCATCATCAATAAGAATTGAACCAGTAGAAACGGTATTAACATTAATCTTAGGAGACTTGCCCAGCATCATGATAGCACCATTTCCATACTGCTTATCAATCTGAGAAAAGGTTACTTCTAACGCTTTACGCTTAAAAACGTCCGTTTCTTTCTTTTCAACTGGATTTTCTACTTTAGTTGTTTTTTTAGTTTTCATATAGTCAATTACGCCTGTAGGGTGATTACTGATTCATTAGTCTCTATTTTAGCATTTCTATGCAAAGACGCAACAAAACCTTCCCGATACTGTTGCATTCTCTGCTCTTTCAATGAACCGGCTGTTTCATCCCGCTTTTCTTCAAATTTTTGCATGTCTACCGGCTCTATCTGGTCAAGTCGCACCACAAACCCTCTATCATCCGACTGGTGGGTTAAAACGGAAGCAATTTTTTCCATTTGTAACATGCCCTCTATCGGAAGCCCTTTGGTTTTGAGCTTCTCAATAGCTTCTTTATCGCTTGGATCGATCCATCCAGTCTGCGCAAGCTCACCATTAAACTCTTTTTTAAGCTCTGCAAGCGGACTGTCTTTGAGCTGCATTTTAGCCTGTTTGAGCGTATCGCCCAGCTTTTGCTTTGCTTTATTTTCATAATAATCTTCAGTTACTGTCTTTTTGATTGTCTCTAATGCCGGCAAATATGACTTTTGAATAGTATTAAGCCTAATTGCAACCCCATCAGATCCATCTACAAAAAAGGTCTTTTTTCCTTTCTGAAGCTTAAATAGGTGCGATGATTCTTGCTCGCTTACTCGATCGAGCTCTTTCGGAATACCACCTTTTTTTGCAATAAAGGCTGCGAGTGATTCTTCACTATCGGCCACTTTTCTCATGTCAGCCATAAACTGCTTTGAGAATTTTTGCTGCTTGAGCGATTGTTCAATATCCGATCGAACTGCCGAAAGAGGCTTATATGAAGGAGCTGTTTTAGAAACTCGCTGCAAAATCTCCAATCCTTCTTTTGTCTCGATCACATCTGAAACGGCCCCATCTTCTGGAAGAATAAATGCAGCGCGGTCAAAAGAAAGTTCATGAGTGCCACGAGAAAATGGCTCCATCAATCCGCCTTTTTGAGCGGTTTGTGCATCATCTGATTCTCGTTTTGCAATTGCTTCAAACTGAGAAGGATCATTCATGATTTCATCTTTGAGTCGAGCCGCTTTGGTTTGCATATGCGCTAATTGTGCCATATCAGGAACAGCAATTACAATCCGTCGCACTTGCACAGTAGATGGCTTATCGATGAACTGCTTAATTTTATTAGTTTCATAATACTCATTCACTTCTTCGGGCGTTACTGCAATACGATACGACTTTGGATCAAACGTCCATTGCGTTCCGGAGCGCTTTTCTGGCACCCAATATCGACGCGCGCTATTATTTTGTTCATCATAAAATCGAGCAAGCTCTTCATCAGAAACAGCCGTTTCCATTTCCTTTTTCAAAAGATCGGCAAGGGAAATTGAAAAAAGAGAAAACGATTTTTTTGCAAAATCAGCTTGGTATTTTTGCTTTACATCAAATTGAGGCACATACAGAGTTGATTCAACAAAATCAATCATCAACGTATCAAGAAGTGCCCGTTCAATCTGCCGCTCAAAAAGATCCGGGGTAAGCCTAAAGTGCTTAATATAGCGATGCAACATTTCTGAATTAATACCAGTAATCGGATCTACCACTTGGGGTGGAATAATATCACTCAGCTCTTTTTGAACAAATTCCGGATTACTCATTTTTTCAGCAATAACGTCGGATCCCATATATATACCAACATCATCAGCAAATTGATTCACTAATTCTTGACGAATTAAAGAGCGAGCAGCTAATACTTTTGGGTCATTCGCGCCCATCATAGAGAGAATCCAATCCGCATATTCTCCGTATTGCGCTCGCATATTCATCATCCATTCTCGCTTACGCTCCTGCTCCATCATAAATTCAGGATATCCAACATCCTGCCCATTTACCCGTATTGCCCAAATCGAAGTCTGAGTTGCTTCTTTAAAAAGCGTTGGCAATAATCCAACAACAAATGCTGCAATCATAAGCCAAAGAAGAAAATGTGTTTTATGCTTAAAATAGTCTCTAAATACGGTAACCATTGCATACCTTTCTATAGTGTGCGTTTATTTTTTCAACACGAAATTATCTGAATACCCTGAATTTTTTCACTTTTTGCGATGCCTTGCGTTAAGGTTTCTAACGCATTTTTATCTGAAAACGGCTCTGTTACCACCTGATACCAAACCGTTTCTTTTCCCTGAGCTGTCTGACTTTTTCTTGTTTTTACCAATGCAGGAATTCCATTTTTTACTAATTTTTGTGCGAATGTTTCGGCTGCTTTTTGCGTGCCATATCCAATAAGCTGTGCATAATATTCAGCTACCACCCGAGGTTCGCTTTCAGTATCAACCAACACAACATCATCTTTTTTCTCTACTGCAGGCACCGATAAAAGATCGGGGTCATAGAGCGAGCATAGTGAGGCAGCAGCCTCATCTGCAAAAGAATCTTGCTCAATTTTAGTTACTAATTGATCAATCATCTGCTGCTTTCCAAAAAAATATCCCGCCATAAATACCACCCCTACTATTGAAAGAGCAAAGGAAGTATAAGCAGTTGCTTGGCGAGTTGGAATAAAAAGACCGTTCTTTTTTTTCGGATCTTTTTTTAGATTCATGCGTTTCCTGTTGAGCCTATTTTTTGCAGCCAATGTCGTTTTTTAGTTGCTTAATATAGCGTCCAATATCATCATGCGTCAAGTTCAATTCCACTATCTTCAGGGGTTTATCAGCCCGATTTTCAAATGCATCATAACCGCTAATCAGCTTTCTTTTAAAACTTTTCCAAAAGGTAATCTGCCGTTTGGCATAGTTACGAGTTTTTTTCTGGATCGTTGCAATAAGTTCATCTTTATGTGAGTCGCTCGCAAGATATCCAAGAATTAAATCATAGCCTATAATTTTTTTCTTTTTTAAAAATTCTACCCACTCATCATCAAGCGACTGCACTTCATTAATCCACCCAGCATCAATCATAGAAATCACGCGCTCATTGATTCGTTCGTATAATTGATCTCGATCCCTTTCAAGCCATACAAATGTGCAGGCTGCAAATGGATCAAATGATGGTTTATAACTGGATGGCTTTTTCCCCGTTTGCTTCCAAATAGCAAGCGCTCGCTCAAGACGATATGAATCTTTCGGATCAATTTCACTCGCCCGATCAGGATCAATCCGCTCGAGCTCTTGCCAAAGATTTTTAGTTTCATTCACCACAGCAGGCTCCTCGCTATCATCATCTACTGCAGGGAAAAAAAGTGAGAGCAAATAAAAAGAAGAGCCACCCACAATTACCGGAACATGATCACGATCCCATATTTCATTAACCAACTCCAAGACCCGCCGTCTAAATTTCATTGCAGAAAAATACGCGGGCTCACAAAGCAGATCAAATAAATAATGTGGCACAACAATTTCTGAAAGCTCTGGCTTTGCCGTACCAATAGTAAGCGGCGTATACATCTGCCCCATATCACCATTGATTATCTCAATGGGGCACTGCGCAGCCAAAGCATCTACAAAATCTGTTTTACCCACACCCGTTGGGCCAGTAACAATTAAAACTGTTTGCGTTTTCATCCCCTAAATCCATGCAATCTCGCATGGCCCCTATTGTTGTTGCTGCACCTTTTGCGCTAAATCTCTTAATTGATGCACGGCATTTTCTGGCTGAATGTCGCACGCAAGTGCAATCTCTTCTGCAAGTAAAAGTTCTGTTTGAGAGAGTAAACTTTTTTCACCAAAAGAAAGTTCTTTTTGCTTTTCTATATGTTTAAGATCGCGATAGATCTCACAAATCTCTTTTAATTTTCCAGATCTTATCTTTCCAAGATACTCTTTATTCCGCTTATTCCAATTTAATGCTACTTCATTTTGGTGCGGCACAATCGGCTCTGCAAACATATTAAAAAGCACTCCGATATCTTTTTCACTGCTCAATTTACGAATACCAATCGAATCTAAATTATCCATCGGCACTAATATCGTCATATCTTTATTGATGAATTGAAGTTCATAAAAGCGAGTTGCTCTACCACCAACTTTTCGTTCAAGCATGCGTTTTATTACTGCTACCCCATGCCCCGGGTATACTACTTTTTCATTTTGGCTATACATACCGATACCTTTTTTTTCAAAAGAGTAATCTTAACTTAAAAACCAAGCTTCTACCCGTTCACATATACTAACACAAAATCATGTTTTTTTTAACTCGCATCAATCACAAAAAAAGCGACCAAACGCGCACCGAAATATAAATTACTCTCAGGAATTTTTTATTGTTTTTTAATAATGCAATAATGATGCTCTGCATTGAAAAGCTTGAATTGCATCACTGAGCCGCTCTTTTGAGGGTAGCCTTCAAATTTAGCCGCTGAGAGATGTTTGCAACGACTTGCAATGATTGAGTTGCAATCCTTAAAATAGAGGAGCGAGGATTTAAATATTATATTTTTAGGAGGGCAAATGATGGAAAAAGCACTGTTTGAAATTATGTATCAAACAGTGCTTTAATTATTTCTTATTTGATAGCGCCGCCTTTTGCAAGAGATTTAAGTCGGGTGGCGATCTCTTTTCGTCTCATTTGCGATGCGAGTTGGAGTGGCGACTGTAATTTTTTATTTTTTGCCAATGCCGCTCTTCGGGTTCGCGCGGGGTACTGTTTGATCAATCCATCAAGAAGTTGCAAATCATTTAATCGCACAATGGTATGAATGATATTCTCACCTTTATTATTCTTCAAAAGCATTGAATTGGGCGCTTTTGAAATGAGTAACTGAGCTGCTGTCATGCGATTTGCAGGGTCTGGCATGCGGGGCACAAATTGTAATGGGGTATATCCACGTGCATTTTTTAAACGAGGCGATGCGCCTTTATCCAACAGCGTTTTAAGCGTATTCATATCTCCAAACAACTGCGCTAAATGGAGCGCGCTATTTTGATATTGATCTTGCGATTTAAGGTTGATCGCTTTTGATTGTGATGCCATTTGAGTGATCAGTTTTTGATCACCTTTTATTGTTGCAAGCATGAGCCCGCTCAGGCCAATAGGATTAAATTCTGCAGCGGCAGGCATCTCTATTTTAAGTGCTTTAATAGCATCGGCAACATCACCAAATCCAAGACGATCAGCATACGCAAGGGGCGTAAAACCCTTTTTATTTTTCAAATTAAAATCAATCAATGGCCCAAAGTCTTTTGCCAATTCCTCTATCCAAGTTCTATCACGTAAGTTTACTGCTAAATGAATCAACGCATCACCTTGAAAGTTTTGCGCGTTCATCTCTGCGCCATTTTTGATCAATGCTTGCGCCATTGCCGTTCGATCCGGCACAGTGTCTGTAGAAATGATTACATGAAGCGGAGTATTGCCTTGTTTATCAGCAATCCGAGGATCTGCAAATACATCAATCAGGTAAAAAGCAACGTCCTTACTGCCCGGAATACGAAGATTATTTGCGCCAATTTGCAGCGCAGTTAATCCAGTTATCTTATCAGCAATACCTACGAACGAGCCTTTTTGCGATTTTAAATTAAGATGCGCGCCATTTTTAACGAGCGCCTTTGCAAGCGGAAGCCTTCCCTCAGAGGCGGCCACCATCAATCCGGTATATCCAAATTGATTATAAGCATCTACGTCTTGCGCTTCTTGCACTGCTTGGCGCATGCGATCTTCAGATAAAGAGGTGTTAAAATAAGTTGCTCCGAGCGCTCGTTGCGCCCACACTAATGAAACACACAATAATACAATACCAACCTTTAAGCCGATAGAGACGGCCAGCAAATGACGTATCCGCATAAGATATCCCCCTTAATGGATTACTCTGCAGTTAGTCTTGCATAAAAAGGAAGCGAATCTCAAGAGATGAAAAGCTAATATGCCTGTAATAAAAAGAGCGCATGGAGTAATCCCACACGCTCTCATTTCATAATAAACCAATCATATCGATCGCTTAGCCTTCTCGCGCCATTGCTTCCAATGCATCAGCAAGCTCATTCCAATGGTTGGAGCTCTCCTCTTTAAGAACTACAGCAAGAGCATTTAAAGCCTTTTGAGTTGCCCCACTCGCAGTACCAGCAGCATCCTCAACAGCAGCAGCAGCAGCAGCAGCAGCATCCGCAACAGCAGCAGCAGCAGCAGCAACAGCATCCTCAACAGCATCACGGCTATAGCTAAGAGCAGCATATCGTCGTCTCTGATCTAGTGCTTTAGCATACTCTTCAAACTTCTCGGCAAAACTATTCGATTGCTTATTTATTTCAGGAAAAGTCTGTGCGAACAATCGCAAAGCTTTTGCAGCAACCTTAGCGTATCTACTATAAAAATACTTATTATAATAACCCTTATTATTAATATATTCTGCGTAAGCACGAGCAGCAGCACGAGCAGCAGAAGCAGGGGTAGGATTTACATGATCAACTACCGCCTTTGCACCAACCCCAATTCCTGTAGCAGCGGCAGTAGTTATAGCGGTAGCAAGTGCACGCAATGCATATTTCTTTTTTGTACTGCATTGCACGCGGCCGGTCATACAGCCCCATTGAGATCGCACGTATTGACGAGCAGTTAAAAGATCTTTTCGCGCTGGCCTGCGCAAATTTTTAAACCAAGAAGCCCATGCAGATACAGGAGCATCAGCTGCTGGAGCAGCCGCCAACGCAGCATTCGGAATTAATAAAACCATCGATAATATCAATAATACCTTCTTCATGAAATTCTCCTAAAAAACAATTAATATTAGAACTCACCTATTTTCTAACTCCATAGTAGCAAGAAAAGGGACTATTATACAACGTAAACGGCTTACTAATGGGCTTTACTACACAAGCATTAAGGATAAGCTTGAATCAAATAACAGCAAAAAGAGCGCATGGAGTAATCCCACACGCTCTTTACAATCGTAATAGAGAAATATTTTATCAGCCAATGAGTATATCGTCATCATCGTCGCTGCCAGACCCACTAGAATCAGATCCTACAGGAGGTGGGGGAAGATCTGCCGCTCCAGCTGCCGCAAAAGCTGCATCATCGACATTATCAACACCAGTAATTGAAGCTGGTAAAGAAGGTCCACCATCAGCTTCCAATTGGGCAGCAACGCCAGCAGCAAATTGTTTATATTCGCGGTAAGCAGGTTCTTCTGTTTTCCTATACTGCTCATCTCTTCTTTGGTATTCAAATGAGTCATACTCGGGAACTGATATTGCCCTATAAGACTTACCTATCAACTCATCAATAGCCTTATTAACTCCTGCCAACATTGCCTTATTCAAAGCTTTATCGTCTTGCCAATTAAGCTTACTAATAATATCACGAGCCTTAGCGTTAGCACCCTCAAAATTAACGAATTGGAAGGTGAATTGATTATATTGTTGAGATATCTCCTTACCGGCCTTCATTACTTCATCGTACGCATTTTTTTCATCTACGCCATAATCATCAACTACAACAGCAGGAGTAGCAGCAGCATGCTGAGCAAGGACTCCTGCATGAACTTCACGCATCCTGGCTGCGCGTTGCTCAGGAGTCTCAGAAGCTTTGCCATCATCGGCTCCAGTGATAGCCCTAAGACCAACCCCAATTCCCGCAGCAGCAGCTGCAGTTACAGCGGCAGCAAGTGCACGCAATGCATATTTCTTTTGCGGACTACATTGCACGCGGCCGGTCATACAGCCCCATTGAGATCGCACGTATTGACGAGCTCTTAATACTTTTTCGCGTGTTGGTTTGCCCGATTTTAACCAGCTCAACCACGTAGACGCGGGAGCATCAGCTGCTGGAGCAGCCGCCAACGCAGCATTCGGCATCAATAAAACCATCGATAATATGAATAATATCTTCTTCATGAAATCCTCCTAAAAAACAATTAATATTAGAACTCACCTATTTTCTAACCCCATAGTAGCAAAAATAAGACCTATTATACAACGTAAACGGCTTACTAATGGGCTTTACTACACAAGTATTAAGGATAAGCTTGAATCAAATAACAGCAAAAGAGCGCATGGAACTATCTCCTATGCGCTCTCATTTGATAACAAGCCAATTATATCGATCGCTTAGCCTTCTTGCGCCAATGCATCAGCAAGCACTCTCCAAACGTTAGGACGTAGCATCACCGCTTACTGGCGCCAAAGAGTCTCGCAATCTCTCCAATTCTTTTTTCACTTGCTTCCACTGTTCTGAGTGGGACCCATTTACATTACCATAAAAAGCACTTGCTAGACTTTTTAGAGGCTCCAAAGTTTTCCTTTCTGGCTGCCTAACGCTATCAATAGCGCTAATAAGAGCGTCAACTGCTTCCTGAACGCCTGATTGAGGACCTTTAGACAAAGAATCAGCACGTTCTACAGAGCTAGCAAAAGCAATTAACTCATATTTTAAGCCTCCATAAATCAATGCTAAAAAGCGCAAAGCATCATCTTTTTGACCAAACCCTTCCGATACCCTATCCACACTAGCAATAACCTTATTAAACTCTCCAATCGTTAAATCTGGAGAAAGAGCATCGCGTGCGTAAAGTTCTTTTACGCCATATCCGATTCCCGCAGCAGCAGCTGCAGTTACAGCGGTAGCAAGTGCACGCAATGCATATTTCTTTTGCGGACTACACTGTACGCGGCCGGTCATACAGCCCCATTGAGATCGCACGTATTGACGAGCTCTTAATACTTTTTCGCGTGTTGGTTTGCCCGATTTTAACCAGCTCAACCACGTAGACGCGGGAGCATCAGCTGCTGGAGCAGCTGCCTGAGTAGCACTCGGCATCAATAAAACCATCGATAATACAAATAACATCTTCTTCATGAAATCCTCCTAAAAAACAATTAATATTAGAACTCACCTATTTTTCTAACCCCATAGTAGCAAAAATAAGACCTATTATACAACGTAAACGGCTTACTAATGGGCTTTACTACACAAGCATTAAGGATAAGCTTGAATCAAATAACGGCAAAAGAGCGCATGGAACTATCTCCTATGCGCTCTCATTTGATAACAAGCCAATTATATCGATCGTTTAGCCTTCTTGCGCCATTGCATCCAATGCATCAGCAAGCTCATTCCAATCGTGAGCAATACCGTAAGTGTCGCTTTTACTAGAAACGTCGCTCGATGGATCTACATCTTTGCCGTAAACGCTATCAAATTCACCTACAACCTTTTTCAGCGCGCGCAAAGCTTTCTGCTGATTGCCTGAAACGCCACTCATCGCGTCTATCTCTGTAATAACATCCGTCGCAGCGCCGGTAACACCGGGTACAAAAGTACGCTCCCGAGTAAGACCACGCACTTTTGTACTCAATGCTTCCAATGCATCTTTTAATGCTGGAAAGCTATCTGCAACTGCACTATATGCAGCAGCACGGGCTGCATACGCTTTATATAACGCTTGATTCAAATGACGCTGAGCAGCAGCTTCGCGAGCGCTCGCAATACAAACTCCTACAGTATCAGGAGAGGCAGCTGCAGCAGGAGAGAGAGTAATAGTAGAATGATAAGAACGAGCTTCAGCGTGGCCTTGAGCAGCTTTTTGTAAAGCACTCGAAGCGTCAGCTGCTGCACGAGCAGCTTCTGAAGCACTACTTGGTGCTGAAGCTGCAGCAAAAGCCATACTCGGAATCAATAAAACTATCGAAAATATGAATAGTACTTTTTTCATAAAATTCTCCAAGAGAGTCTTTCTATACTGTTGATACCTATACTGTCTTAATTATCTCTATAGTACCAGAAGTAAAGGGAGAGTAAAAGGCTTACTTACTGGGCAAAATCTTTCTTATAGCCAGTGATATGAAAGAGGGGAGGGAAGAAAGAAAGGTGATAGGAAATGCTTGTAAAGAATCATGCGTCGCAGATCAGCCGCGCCGTTCTTCCCCTTTTAGGGGTTTGAAAAGATAAGAGGTATATGAAAAAGAAAAAAAGAAGAGATGATTTTCACCCTGCTTGCTCAGAATAATCAGTAAAAAGATATATGGAATAGAAACGAGCACGTACAGGCGTACTATTATTATGCATAACGTGTGTTGGTTTAGTGTACCTACTCTTATTACATGACGTCAGATTGGTTCGTATAGGTATACGTGTATTAGGTATATATGAATATTAATTATTCTTACTCTTACTTTTCTTATTATTACTACCCCTACTATTACTACTTTTGTTTTTACGTATACGCTTACTCTTATTCTTATACGTACTATGTATATCTATACGAATAGTGCCAGTAGTAGTATCTCTATCATAGGTATATAAGAAGAGTGACTACCACCCTCTCGTTTACGTTGATGTTGATTTTATAAAATCATTTAAGCGTGCTTCTCTGCTCGCCCCCCCTTTTCTTTCGTATCTTTTGCACCCGTTCTTTTTTGCGCGCTTGCATTGCGCTGCGCCTTTTTTCTTTCCTATTTCTTTTCTTTATATAAGATTCCGTATGGTATTTGTATTGAGTAGTAATGAATAATGAATACTATTATTCCTTATTTCTTATTACTTCTTTATTTTTTCTTTTATTTCTTGCAAACCAAAAGGCGGTCTGCATTGTAATTCACGGAGACGAACACACCACCCCCCCCCAACGGAGCGCAGCGAAGATTCTGGGGTGGTGTGTGAGGCGGAGTGAGCGCGAAAGCCTTTTCTTTGCCCTTTCCACCCTTCCACCCGGCAAAAAAAACTGCACAAACTTGAATGCGTGCTTGTATAGCAATAATGATTGAATTATGCGACTTACGTAAAGAGCCACGAAAACGCGCGGGTACAAACCGTGCTCTTTATTTCAGCGAAACTCAAAAAACTGCTGCGTATTTATTTAAAAAAATATGAGCGGCGATTGTGAGATATTATTCTCAACTCTGCGGACAACACTGCGAAGAGATCCCCAATCGTTTTACCCAACTCCACCAACTCAATTTCCCCACTCCGTTCGCATTATCAGACAGCGCATCCATACAGCAATACAAAACCGTTTAAAAAAAGCGTATCGCACGAATCATTTGGAAACTCGCAGCGCTTTCTGCTATAACATTAGAGAACACAAAACAAAAAGGTTGATTATGACAGCAGCACTCGTTCAAAAAATACTCGCATCATTCGTTATTCTTACCGCTACGTATTCAGCATTCATATTCGCAGTGCATTATGATCTTACGCGCAAATTAAGCAAGTCTCTATTCCATTTACTACCCGGCATTATCTTCTTTGGATTTGGCATTGCAATCAGTATTGTATTTAACAGCCCCACATTTTTTTTCAAACGCATTCTGCCAATTAAATCCGGCTTTGCAAAAGGAATAGTTGGCGGTTATATTTTACCCTATATTGGCGCATCAATTCGTACAATGACGATTATTGCAAGTCTCACATCTCTTATTGATAAAATGTGGTACTATTGGCTCAACTGGCGAATTCCCTATCTTATTCGATTAATTTGCGTTGTATTAATTACTATCATTCCGGTAAACGTGCTTTTTAAACTGATATTTGCTAACGATCAAGCAATACTCTCCAAATCTACAAGTAAACTCAATGTAATTGGCGCATGGACAGGATCAATACTCGGTGTATTACTCGTATTACTTACTATCTTGGCAATCCCAAAACTATTTTCAAAAAACAATAAGGAGCAAGCGTGATCTGGTTTGCAACGTATGGCATCGTCATCACCCTTTCATTCCTCTATGCTGCATACCTCCTTGAAATATATCGTCATATGACAAAGCCACTCAAGCCCCTTTCGCACCAAACACCAAAAAAACGGCTCAATAGAGTTATTATTTTCTTTGTTGGAATTATCGGAACCATTCTTTTTGCCTATATTATACGACAGTTTCTCCTACCGCGCCCCGTCTTTGATCTTATTGTAGTATCCTTGCAAACCATTTTTACCATTCCATTTTTTGGCGCACTCCTCACAGATCACCTTCTGCGTGCCGGCCAAAAAAAGCGGCTTCCCCACTCAATTACACTTTTTATTATTTTAGGTACTGCCGTAGTGGCAGTATGGTCCAACCTGCTCATTTTATTCGCCTCACAAGACACAATCCAAAAAGCCGCTGATGTTTTAGAGGTGGCAACTGATATTATTACTATATGCTTCATTCTCGTCTTAGGCTTTTTGGGATTTCAATACTTCAAAAACGTTGAAAAATAGCCGCAAATAGGCTCTCAGGGCTCTGGACGCCTCCAACTGATTTTGCTATGATTAAAGCATATAAATATGGAGGCATCGTATGACGTTCAAGCAATTATTCCCTACATTTACGCTTGCAATCGCCCTTTTGGGAGCATATGCTCCTGCTCAAGCGGCTCGAAACGCATTTCGCCCAACCATACAGGCGCTTAATATTATGACTATTAGCCCTACGGATAAAAAAGCGTCAACTACTGAAAAAGCGTTGGTTAGAAGCATCTATAAGCGCACCCCCCAACTTCCATCTATTATCGATATTGAGGGAAACTCATACGTATATCAAACGGGTATTGCGCCCATAGTAAAACAAGCAAAATATATCTATTTAATGTCTCGCGGATACGCAAAACGTAAAAAAATCGCCGGGCCCGATAAAGATGATCACTTTATTCGCAAAGGCGGATGCGTGATCCATACCCGTGATCGCATTGCTCAAAACGTAGTCCATTTAAATAAAAACGCTGTTGCCGTAACGTTCGACTATAAAGATGAATATGTTAATTTCGGCCAAAAACGTGATATTTCTTGCTTGAGTTATACGTATGAAGCAATTCGCAAAGCAAATCCAACTGCGCATATCATTATTGTCAGCGAGTGCTTAGGCGCAAAAACAGCACTTGAACTTGCAGCGCGTAACTCCCTTGAAAAGACAACTATCGTGCTTGAATCACCTTTCTTTAGAGGGTCCGAGCTATTTGAAATGATGCAAAATTATAATCGCTTTGCATCTCCCTGGATTCTAAAATGGGGAATGCGATTCCTTAAACATTACGATGCAAAGCAAGATGATCTTCCTGATCGCCTGCAAAATATTAAGCCACATGTTCACATTTTTGCCTGTCATAGAAATGGCGATCCACTCCTGAATGATGATTATTTTCATACACACATGAACACCATTACTGATCATTTATCGTGCAATAACGTTACCTGCTATCGATTCAATGATACGCAGGAATTGCATAGTAGCACGTTCCGCTTTAAAGGCTCGCAGCAAGCAGTAAATGCGTTTTATAAAAAGCGTGGTTTGCCGTATTGCAAAGCACTTGCGAACTAATCCAATAACTCTTTTCTCGCTCAACTCAATGTGAACTCAAAAACCAATTAAGCCAACTTACGTTGGGACCCAAACCGTTCGCCCTGAGCGTGTCGAAGGGTTTCGAACGGTCAAATATGAAAAAGTTTAAAAATTGTAAGGCTGCATTGCCTTATGCGAGTTTAAAGTTCAGATATTGAGAAAATTTATAAACCCTTCGACAAGCTCAGGGCGAACGGAGAGAGAAATGAGCGCAGCGTTTACTAGTGAGCTTGTCGAACTATCAGGGCGAACGGAGGGGGTCCCCGTGGAGCGGGGTAAAACGGAGAGAGAAATGAGCGCAGCGTTTACTAGTGCGTGCCCGTCGTAGCCTTGGCGTAGACTGGAGCTTGTCGAACTATCAGGGCGAACGGAAGAAAGGTGCTAATCCGATAACTCTCCAAATACCTCGCACCATCCCTGCAACATTTGCTTTCGATGGTACTGCGCAAAGTCTTGAATTTTTTTACGAACAGCATCGTAATCAGTCGTTGCTATTTTTTCGCGTAAATCATCCCACGAATCAAAATAAATGATTACGTCTCGATGTACGCCAAAATACCATTCGCAATAGTACGGCTCATACCAATAATAAAGCGGTGCACCCGCTTTGATCTGCTCTTGAATAAAACGCTCAGAGGGGACAAACTGCACAATTCCACGTTGAATATTTTCAAAAAAAACGAGATTCGATGCTTGATACGGAAAATAAATCACCCCTTTAAAATCATTCAAATCATCCGGCCCATTATATTTTCCTGAATAGAGTTCAAACCCAAGCGAGCTGCACTGCGATACGATATATGCATGTTCCTCTTTTTTGCACCCCGGAAATGGCGGGTATAAAAACATGGTCTCTTTTTTATGCACCCGTTCTGGAATCCCTGATCGCTCACACACCCCTTTTTTCGTGCCGACCGGCTTAATAATAGGCCCGCGAATATCTACGCCATAGAGCGCTGCAAAATATTGCTCAAACGGTGTATATGATACCACCCTCACATTCGGCATCTTCATCGCTGCACGAAATAGATCGTAATATTCCGCATCGAGACCACTTTCCGAATCGGGCCCAACGCAATAATTAAAGCGATTACACACCCAAATAATTAACGGCTTTTGCCATCCGTTTTGCAAGAAAATACGAGAAAGCGGCGCCGTATCAGACGTGATAATACAATCAAACGAATCAAACTGTTTTTCATTATGGTGGTATATTTTTTCAGCGCGTTCATGCGTCATATTATATACGGCCATGGGATTCTCGGCAGCGCTGCCCAAAAAACGATGAGCCGATTGATATGAGGAGAGCGGATTCCAGGTAGTCAGATCAAGCTGCAACTCACGCGCAACCTCTTGAAAATCTTGCATACACCCAGCATGAAAGCTCAAATGCAATACTCGCGGCGCAGCTATAATTGGTAAAAAAAAGAACAATAAAATCACTCTCATAGCACTCCTATAACGCAAACAACCTATATAAAATAACCCAAAATATAATACACTTTCCCCCGTTTAGCACCCCTCAATCGCTCTTTATATAAAATCTTACTATCCAGACTCACATTTTCTTCGTGGGCGTTTGACACTCGCCCTCTCTATGGGTATACTTTTAGGCAGATAGGAAAATTTTGAATATATGAAAAACAACCCGTAATCTTACTGAGGCAACTATGAAAAAAATAATCGGTATCGATTTAGGAACTACGAACTCCGTTGTATCCTTCATGGAAGGTGGAGCGGCTAAAGTGATCCCTAATAAGGAAGGCGCAAATACTACCCCTTCTATGGTAGCATTCGCAAAAGACGGTAAGCGTCTTGTGGGTACTGTGGCTAAACGCCAAGCAGTAACCAATCCTGAAAACACAATTTTCTCTGCAAAGCGATTCATCGGGCATCGCTACGATGAAGTAGCTCAAGAAGCAGAGCGCATGCCATACACAGTGAAAAAATCTGCAAATGGTGATTGCGTAATCTCTATTCAAGGTAAAGAGTATGCACCCCAAGAAACTTCTGCTGCAATTTTGAGCCATCTCAAGCAAGTAGCTGAAGAGTATCTTGGACACAAAGTAACAGAAGCGGTAGTAACCGTGCCTGCATACTTTAACGATCAGCAACGCCAAGCGACTAAAGACGCGGGTAAAATTGCTGGCCTTGACGTAAAACGAATTATCAATGAACCAACAGCAGCTGCACTTGCATACGGATTTGATAAAAAAGCTGGCGGTAAAATTGCAGTATTTGACTTTGGTGGTGGTACGTTCGACGTTTCTATTTTAGAAGTGGGCGACGGCGTTACTGAAGTAAAATCAACCAGTGGTGATACGCATTTGGGTGGTGATGATGTTGATAACAAAATCATCGACTACTTGGTTTCTGAGTTTAAATCAGAGCAAGGCGTGGATCTTACTAAAGATGTAATGGCTGTGCAACGTCTGAAAGAAGCAGCAGAGAAAGCGAAAAAAGAGCTTTCTTCTGTAGCAGAAACAGATATCAACTTGCCATACATTACTGCAGACGCATCTGGTCCAAAACATATGAACATTAAATTGAGCCGTGCAAAAATGGAATCACTCTGTGATGATATTTTCAAGCGTCTTTTAGATCCCTGCAAGCAAGCGTTAAACGATGCGCAATTAAGCACATCAGACATTAGCGAAGTAATCTTGGTTGGTGGTTCAACTCGAATCCCTAAGGTGCAAGAACTCGTGAAAGAGTTTTTTGGTAAAGAGCCAAACCGTTCAGTAAACCCTGATGAAGTAGTAGCTGATGGTGCTGCAATTCAAGGTGGTGTATTGGCGGGTGAAGTAACTGACGTATTGCTTCTCGACGTTACTCCCCTTTCACTGGGTATCGAAACTATGGGCGGTATTGCTACTCGCTTAATCGAGCGAAATACTACAATCCCAACCAAAAAGTCTCAGGTATTCTCAACTGCAGAAGATAATCAAACTGCTGTTGATATTAAAGTAGTACAAGGTGAGCGTGAATTTGCAAAAGACAATAAAACGCTTGGCCAATTCAGACTGGAAGGTATCCCTGCTGCACCACGTGGCGTGCCACAAGTAGAAGTTACCTTTGATATCGATGCAAACGGAATTGTAAACGTTTCTGCAAAAGATAAAGCGTCTGGAAAAGAGCAAACTATTTCGATTACTAATAGCGGCGGTCTTGATAAAGATGCTATCGATCGCATGGTAAACGAAGCGAAAGCGCATGAGTCTGAAGATAAAAAAGCTCGTGAAACTATCGAAAAGAAAAACCAGCTTGATAGCACAATCATGCAAGTTGAAAAAACAGTCAGCGAGAATAAAGAAAAACTCGAAGAAGCTGATGTGAAAGCAACTGAAGAAGCGGTAGAAAAAGCAAAACAAGCATTGAAAGATCATGAAAACAATGCTGAAGAGTTGCAAAAAGCAACTGAAGAGCTCTTGCAAGCATCGCACAAAGTAGCTGAGATTCTATACAAGCAATCACAGCCAACTGAAGGGCAGCCAAACGCTGAGCAAGCTCAGCAAGAAGCACCTCAAGGTGATGCACATCAGTCTAAAGGCGATGGCCCGATTGATGCTGAAGCTGAATAAAACATATCCCACTAATGGATAGTAAAAAGGCCCGCATAATTGCGGGCCTTTTTAGTGTATAAATATAAAAAATTATTCAGTTTTACCTGCCGACTTCGTGCGAGAATATGATGCAATTTTATCTGCTATGTCAGTATTCCCTCTCTGACGAGCAGCCTGCTCTGGCGTCTGCTCTAAAACGCTCGTTACCGCTTTATCAGCATCATGCTGCAACAATAAATCAACGATATCCGATTTTCCCCACCCGGCTGCATAGTGCAAAGGAGTCCAACACGCGTTATTTTTGGCATTTACGCTTGCGCCCTTTTCAATCAAAAATTGTGCAATTCCTAATTGGCCACTTTTGGCAGCAATCATTAAAAGAGTAGTCCCCGTCCCATCTGCACATTCAACACCCTGCGCTTTAATAAGCCCTTTAATTGTATCGAGATCGCCCTTTGACGCAGCCATATGCATCTTCAGCCTATCACCATTCAAACACTGCCGCTCAAAGGGATCGGCCGCATTACTATATATTGATACAAACAACGCAAAAAAAAGCATCATAGATCTACTCATCATAAAAATATCCATGTAGTAAAAAGGTGAATTTTCATAAAAATGATAGCATATTGAGCACGAATGGCCACAAAAAGCCTTTATTCTAGCACAAACTCTTGCATAGCCGGGCACAGACATGTTACTATTAGTAATGAAAAAAGAGCAGTATGAAGAAGTTTGTGAGGTTATTTTTTTGTGAGGTTATTATGAAAAAGCAACTAATTCTCTTTGCTTTTCTCTTGTCTGGCACGCTGTTGCCATGTTCAATTATTGCTGCTAATCCTGATGCGATCTATCGAGAAAATTTAGCAAAAATTCAAGCCCGCGATGAACGAAAGGTTCAAGAAATGGCTCAACGAAAAGCACGCGCACAAAAGCTTGCAGACACTGCAAAGCTACAAGAGGCGGCACTCATTGCCGCACTTCAAGCGCAAGAAGATAGCCATCAACGCCATCTTGCTAAACAACGCCAATTAGATGCGTTAGCATTGCAAGCGGAAAAAGATAAAGAAGCCGAAGCTGCACTTCGAGCTAGTCTCAGAAGAAAACTGCGAGCACAACAGTAAAAAACTTTAAAACGATATAAAAAAAGGTGAATACGTATGAAAAAGCAACTATTTTTACTAATGCTATTAAGTGCGGGATGGTCAACGATTCATTCGGCAGCTCCCCGACGGTTTAGAGCTGGTGCCGTTATTGCTCAACTCGAACAAAAACTTGCCAATCTAAAGCGCGCATACTTAGATATGACTGATGCCGAGACAGCGCAATTCGGGAATGCGCTTCTTACTCAAATTGCTGAACTTCAAGCGGAGATAAATGAAATCCAACCCGATCGCCGGCAAAATTATCGCAATAGAAATGGTGGTTAATATGAAAAAGCACTTACTATCATTACTTATTGTTGGCTTTACAGTATCAAGCGTGGCACCCCTTGCAGCAGCTGATCCAGGTCGGCTACGCGGTTATGCAACGCAAATAAGAGCTCTCGATACTGAACTCACAATACTTCAAGGGCAAGAAGCGAGCTATGCCAGAGTAGTTCAGCAAATACAATTTGGTGAAAGAGACGGTAATCTGGAAGAAGCGAGTGCAAATCTTAAATACGTTCGAACTCAAAAAGAAAATATAGAGCGTCAAATTGCAGAGCTTGAGCAATCAAAATAACTTTTTTAATTGTTACTTAATGGAGGTTACTATGAAAAAGCACTTACCATCACTCGCATTTTTAACTACACTTTCTTTTGCTCTCATTACATCAATGCAAGCAGCTGATCCAAAAAATCTGCCAGTCGAAGATCCTCAGACGATTTACGATAGAAACGCAGCTCTTATTGCAGCACGCGATGATCGTAACGCTCAAGAGCTCGAGAAGAGATCTACAAGAGCAAATGAAGCTAAGCAACAAGCTAAACGAGAAGCAATTCAAAGGGAATTAGATCGCATCTTAGATGAGCATGAGGCTCAATTTCCAAGTAAATCAAATTAAAAACAAGCGCTCAACTCTGAACGCTTGAGCAAATAAGATAAATAGATTAATAATAACCAAATGGAGATCACTATGAAAAAGCAATTACTATTACTCGCATTTTTAACGACACTTTCTTTGGGAATATCTACATCACTGCAAGCAGCTGATCAACTCCCTAAAAGATATGTATCTAAACCTGAAAATCCTTATGGAAGAACAGTCCCTCGCTATACATTAGATAGCGCTAATCAGCAAATTAACTTGTTAGAAAAAAGAAATAAAGAACTCAAAAGGACCAAACCTGCTGGCTATAAAAACGAAATTGGAAATAATAATGCAGTAATCGCACACACTAGAGACACATTTAATCTTTAAAATTTTTCATGACGTATGCAATAAAATCTAAATTTGACATACAAACATATCAAAGAGAGAGTCCCGCTACAAAGCGGGACTCTCTATTGAAACACAAAAAACTATTTACTGCATTTTCCGTTGCATTTACTGCATCCGCAATGCCCAGAAAGAGACATTACAAATAATGCCAGGCTGATAAGACCTGATGCTAAAATCACGTAGTGTATTGGAGCCATGAGATTGTAAAGATTCATCATTGCAAACTCAGTTCTAAAGAAATCAAAACCGAATGGCGCAAGCCCAACGTTGATCGTTGCTAATGCACTGATCAGCCAAGACACCATAAATACCCATTTCAATACAGGATGGTTCATTACTTACTCCTTTAAAGAGGTTATATATTTCATATCTGCTTTTGATTTTTACCACACCGCCTCATCAAATACAAGATAATCGCCCTACTGGCTTGAATAAAACCGGTTTTTGCCGCACACTAAAGGTATAGCTATAAGGAAAAATAAATGAGTATTCAAGCTGGATTAGTTGGGCTACCCAACGTTGGAAAATCAACATTATTTAATGCACTCACCAAATCACAAATTCCTGCCGAAAATTATCCCTTCTGCACCATCGATCCACACATGGCCATTACGCAAGTGCCAGATGCACGGCTCGATAAACTACAAAGCATCTACAACTCGCAAAAAAAAATTCCTGCATCTGTAAATTTCGTTGATATTGCTGGGCTTGTTAAAGGTGCAGCATCGGGCGAAGGGTTAGGCAATCAATTTTTGAGCCACATTCATGGCGTTGATCTTATTTTGCACGTTTTGCGTTGCTTTGAAGATTCTAATATTATCCATGAAAGCGGTACTATTGATCCGATCGAAGATTATCACGTCATTATCTCTGAACTGATGCTGAAAGATTTAGAATCGGTTAAAAAACGCCTCGATCGCATGCCAAAACTATTACGTGGTACTACGCAAGCAACAGAAAAAAAAGCACTGGAAGCCGAGCAAGAGCTGCTCAACTCAGTATTACAAGCGCTTGAAGATGGTGATAATAAAAAAGTACGCGCATTGGTAACCGCATCAACTGCAGAAACCGTCCCCCTTTTGACTGCAAAAGATTTTTTAATCATTGCAAATATTGCAGAAGATGAAATCGGCAATCATGATAAAAATCCGCACTATCAGGCACTCGTAAAAGAATTTGGCGCAGAACGCGTTATTCCAATCAGTGCAAAAATTGAATGGGAGCTTTCACAATTAGAGCCTGAAGATGCTAAAGAGATGATGGAAATGCTTGGCTTGCAAGAGCCAGGGCTCAACACCATCATTAAAAAAACATACGATCACCTTGGCCTTATTACCTTCTTTACCTGCGGGCCCAAAGAGGCACACGCATGGCCAATAGAAAAAGGCCTTTCAATTCGAAAAGCGGCAGGAGAAATTCATTCCGATTTAGAACGTGGTTTTATTTGCGCCGAGCTTTTCAATTGCCAAGATATCTTTGATGCAGGATCTGAAGCTGGTCTCAAAGATTCTGGAAAAATGCGCAAAGAAGGCCAAGATTATGAAGTTGCGGACGGCGACGTCGTTTTAATTCGATTTAATGTATAACTTCTATTTTTCACTTGCATCTTCAAGCGCCTGCCCAAAGATTTTGAGCGGGCGCGATCCATTTTTAAGCGTAAGCTTTTTGCCATCATCACTCACTGCAAACACGCCATAATTACGAATCGTGGCATCTCCCATTGCAGGCCATTCATAATTATCAAAAAACGTCCATGGAATATAGCCATACACTTTATATCCATCTTTTACGGCGCGTGAAATTGCATAGAGGTATTCATGATAAAAACGTGCCCGTTTTGCATCATCATCTGTTGCTATTCCATTCTCTGCGCAAAACGTATAAATATCTTTTCCTGTCGCTGCATTCATCGGATGTAAAAACCGTTCATGCAGCTCTATAATTGCACGATACATGCCATACGGATAATGATAGTAGGTCGCCCCTGATGTGCGTAACGTCTCATCTGTAATGGGAATAGTTGTTGTAAAAAATTGATGGCGATTTGAGTAGTAATTAAGCCCGACAAAATCGGTTGCCCCCACTGCGCGTGGATTTTTATAGCGCACATCTACGCTAAATCCCGGAATGGGAATTTGCGCCCAGAACTCGCCTTTAATGAAAAAATTATACACCGCACGATTTTGAATCTGATCTGCAAATCCTAATACAAAATTATTCAATGCTGATAAACGTCGTTGCGTAGTGGTCTCTCGCGCAGGATCAACTTGGTGAATGTTTTTCAAAAACCCAACCTGCGGCGTAAACTCTTTGCTCATTTTTAATCGTTTAAATGCACGTTTGATTCCATAATACACGCGCACATGCCCTTCTAAACTGTTTTTCAAAACATGCGCCGTCAAAGAAATGTCTTTTACGCCGGGAGGGCCGCCCTTTGCATAGTATCCACGAAATGCGTAGCCATCAGGCGCATTAAACGTAATCCATAATGGTGGCCGTTTTTTCAATGCACGTAATGCAGCAATTGCAGCTTTATCTGCTTTTACTGCTTTCATAATATGCGAATACAATTTGATACAGGTATCAGAAAAATAGTGAACATTTTCTTCTTTTTCAAATCCACCCATTTCTTGAAACCATAATGGATCAGTATAGTGATGAAAACAAAGTAACGGCGTAATGCCTTTTTTAAGCATCGTAATAAAAAGATCTGCATAATGATCCGCTACATCCTGATCCCATGAATCCGGGCCATCCGGCTGCAAGAGTGCAAATTCAGTAGAAAATCGAACCGTATTAAATCCCGGAAGTTGCGCTTTTGCATCACTCAAATAAGCAGGAGCATTGTTGTACCAATCCATGGTGTAGCGATCATCGGTTGGTTGCGCCAGATTATTTTCCTGTGCATAGGCAGACCAATTGCACAGTTCTGGCGTGCATTCTTTACTACCTTGATGCTCAGACGTAGAAGCGCCAAACATAAATCGATCGGGACTTACTGATGAAAAAAGGGTATCTGCAATCTGCTGCATAGAAGGAAGGTCGGTGCCAATTTCTATCGGGAATTCTTGGCGATATATACTTGAATCGGTAGCCCTATCAAATGATGAACGTAAGAAATCCCGCTCTTGATAAACGCCCAAACTTGTAAGAAATAATAATACTGCTTCGATCATAGTCATAAAAAATCCTCATACCTTTTAAATGCATCTTTTTACCCCGTAATTCTAGCAGTTTTTGAGCATTACATGCAATGCTCATTGTGTAAAATACTCTTACATACATACTCTAAAGGCTTTATTATGCGCATACTTTTATACTTTTTTATATCGCTCAGCTCTACACTCCTGGCACACCCACCCCGCATCCCGAATATTTCAGAACTTTCACTCGATGAAAAAATTGGCCAACTCATTATGATCGCAGCCATATCGGCACCCGATTTGAATCCCAATTATATGCACCCCAATCCCTATCATCTTGATCCTGCATATACAAAAAATATGATTACACACTATCATGTTGGCGGTGTTATTTTTTTAGGCGCAGGCACGCCGCAACAACAAATTGCCGTAACGCACACGTTGCAATCAATTGCAACGCACCCGCTCTTAATTGGCCTTGATGCTGAATGGGGATTGAGTATGCGGCACGTAAAAGATGTAATCAGATTTCCACGCGCAAGCACACTCGGCACCCTCGCACCTAACAATGAAAATCTTATATACGAAATCGGAAAAGAAATTGGCAATCATTGCGCGGCACTTGGCGTGCATATTAATTTTGCACCCGTTGCAGACGTTAATAGCAATCCAAACAACCCAATTATCAACGCCCGTTCATTTGGCACCAGCCCACAACACGTAGCCGATGCAGCAACGCTTTTTATGCATGGCATGCAAGCTGCTGGCATTCTCACCTGCGCCAAACATTTTCCCGGCCATGGCGATACCTCATTTGATTCGCACCGTACGTTTGGCACGCTTTCTCATTCAAAAAAGCGATTGCAAAAAATTGAACTGCCCCCTTTTCAAGCATTAATAGATCACGGCGTTGATTCGGTAATGATTGCTCATCTTGCCGTCCCCGCACTTGCTGAAAAAGCAAACATTCCTGCCACAACATCGCATAAAATTATAACTCATCTACTGCGCGAAAATATGAACTTTACTGGCCTTGTTATTACCGATGGCCTTGGTATGCGTGGTATTACGAATCTCTATAATTCTGCCCAAGTGGCCGTAAAAGCACTCAAAGCAGGCGTTGATCTCTTGCTTTGCCCTGTTGATGTGCCACAGGCGATTGAGGGTATTAAACACGCATTGCAAAACGGGCAATTATCTGAATCTGAGCTTGATTCGCACGTTGAGCGAGTACTGCAGGCCAAGCGAAAGGCTATCAAAAAACACACCCCATCATATAATCCAAAGCGCCTTATCACTAAAAAATCCCTCAAACTGCTTGAGATGCTTAACACCTAAAAAGAAAGCCAACTATTGCGATAAATGCGCTCTTTTATTGCCCAAAGGTGAGTCCCATTTTCAACCACATTCCCCAATTTGAAAGCGCACTGTTTTGCACAAAGCAATCAGGAGCAAACTCAGTAAATGCACCGGCGCCAATATACGGAATCACATCCATATCATCTCGTTTGAGTGCATAGCTAAAGGAAAAATAAAGCGTATGCGAAATCGCTTTTGGCAACAGTGCAGAGCATTCATCAATATCACAATCAGTTAACAGTACTGGTGGATTTGATGTACGCACCGCAATTTGAGACACGCCTAATCGATTTGCATCTGCAGTAGTAAGTTGATTCAATGCAGTGCCACCCGTATCAAATGCGTTGGCAAAATTATCTGCATTGATATTTGCAAATTCAAATCCTTCATTAAAATTGCCTGGATTCAAATTGGTACCTTCTGGGGCCTGGCCGTTATTAATTGTTGCTTTACTTTGCGTGGCAGCGAGGGCAACTGGTAACTCATCAGGATTAGTAAAGCCATACACTTGCGCATCACCCTTAATTGCATAACAATCAGGAATACAATCTCTGCATTGTAATTTCTCTTTTGATCGCGCCCATAGATTATACCCAACTTCAAACTCAAAGCCGCGACGATAATAATTTAACTTTGCAAGTAACTCTGCCTGCACCCCAATTTCAATTTTTGCATCAAGCGTTGTGATATTAATTGCTGGCTGCAATCGCCCTTGATACTGCGTCGGCGAAAGTGAGTTATCAAGTACAGTGCCAACGTTTAAACCAACCACCGGCTCTGCCATTTTTTGCAGCAAAATGTATCGGCTTCCACACCCATTATTACAGATATCAAATGATCGTTTTTGCGTGGATGCAAACATGTGCGTAATACTACCATCAACATAAAATCCCAATGATCGATCGCGCTCTTCATTATGCCAGAAATCATAATGAGCCGACACACCCATACCCAATTCCCAATGATGATCGTTACCGGTAATTGGTTCGAATAAAAATTCAGCTTCACGTAACGTGCCGGTTGGCGCTGCTGCTTGTAATGAAAGGCCAAAATGATATCGATCAGTCAGCAGGCAATTATACCCGAAAGCAAAACGTAAATCAGATACACGCGATTCGCTTTGGCGGCCAAAAATTTTTCCATATTTAAGTGGTTTTCTCATATCGCCATAGGTTGCTTTTCCTTGAAACGCCTGCATCACCGTTTTTGGCGCTTGATCACCCTGCGTGAGCTCACTGAGTTCAATCGCTTCATCTGCAAAATAACCAGCCGGATAAGACGTAAACGTAGTCCCGGGATCCACTATACATTCCACTAATTGCACATCCCATTTGGTGTGTACCATCGGAAGATGAACCTGCGCAAAAAGCCCCGGCGTTACTCCATCCAAATTAATATACGTATTAAAATCCATTACAAAGCTCACAATATTTGGATCGAAATGGACCTCACTTTTATAGTCTGAAGGGAGTCCCCAATAGTCGGCAAGGATATCGCACTCATCTCTGCAAGGCACTTGGCTTCCAGTAAAAATAAGGTGCTTACATCCAAAAAGTGCCTCGGTGATTCGATTGGTATTAAATGAATGCTCATAAAAGGGCGTGATTGCTATTGTAGCTCCCGTTGATTCAAGATCTGGCGTATAGATAAGATGATCCCACCCAGCATGCTCTAGTGGCGCAAAGAGCGATTGAGATCGTGGTGACACTACCGTTTTCGGGCCAAATCCATACAATGATGAAACTACCAATAACCCCATTACAAGTAGCTTTTTCCTCATATCCATACTCTCTCCTTAGGACTAGCGTTCGTATATACTGCTTGGTCTCATAGTCTAGTTAAAACGCCCTCCTGCCGCAATGCTTGTTCACTGTTTAACGCTCACCCTGAGTGTTCTACGAAGCTTTAGCGAGTAGAATGTATCGAAGGGGCCCGAGGATGAGCAATTCATCGAAAAATGGGCTCAATTGAGACTGCCCAAGAATGATTTGTCTGAAAAATATGGTATACTAGGAGCTGAGTAGCGAAAAAAAAGAGAGTTTTTACCCAAGGTGTTGTGCTATGAAAATTAAACGTAAGCAAGGTTTTTTTTCTATATCTGCTGTTGCTAAAATGTTTTCTGTCCATCAGCAGACAATTCGGCTCTACGAAAAGCAGGGGTTGATCAACCCAAAGCGCTCAGAAGGCAATACGCGTCTCTTTTCTGAAGACGATATTGATCGCCTTGAAGAAATTATTTATCTCACCCATGAGCTGGGTATCAATCTTGCGGGCGTTGAAGTTATTTTCAAACTCAAAAAGCAGATCAAAAAAATGCAGCAAGATATGAATAAGGTATTTGAGAAAGCACAACAAAATTTAGACGAGCATACAGAAGAATCAAAACAAACCATTCAGCGCAACGTTACAAAGCTAATGGAAATGCAAAAAGAATCGCCACTCGCAACTCCCCCTGAAATGCCAATGCTTCCCGAAAAATCTGAGGATGAACCGTCGGTAGAACTTGAGAGTTGGGAAGTTGAATACGAGGACTAGACACCTTACTCATCTTTTTTAAAAAACTGTTTTGAACTGAGCCATAAAAATGATACTTCAAAAAAGAACGGGAGTAGATGGTAACACTGCAACCAAGGATCCAAAAAATGAACAATTCTCAATTCGTTCTTTCGTATGAGCTGCTACTATTATTGCGATGGCTCATAGATCACGATGAAGAAAAAATAAAAAAAATTATTGGGAATGCGCTTAAGTCTGGACTCCAGCAAGAGCTTCAAGTATTAAGTAATACTGAAGACGTCTCTGAGTTAACTGACTTGCAACACAGCATCACCGATTTTCTTGGCACTATGGAAGCATTACTCATAGAGACTGCAAGCGAGCACATTAAAGAAAAAGCGCGCCAGCAAAAATTATTGCCATCCGTAGATCAAATCGATACTACGTTGTGCGATGATACGACGGTGCGATTCTCTGTCGAAAAAGCGACGTCAGAGCTTTCTGAAAATCCGGATGCTAATGCTAAAGAGCTCCTCTTTAATGAAATATTAAAACGCTGGCAGCCAACCGATAAAAATCTCAAGCATTAGAATTAAATCGATATCATTTCAAAAGAGGCTGTTCGCAATGCAGCCTCTTTTAACACAGAGAATAACATCATGCACAAACACTTTTTTGTACTTTCACTCCTCCTCCTTTCAAGCCGGTATAGTAATTCAGCAGAGATTAGCATACTCTTAAAAGAGATCGAAATGAAAGATTTAGCCCGTGCTATTGAAGAAGGAAGAGTTGATAGCGTACGCAATTTCCTTGATAACGGTGCGCCCATCTATGGCTATTTTCCAAAAAAATATACTCCCTTTTTTCATGCAATATGGAAGGCTACAACCAATCCAAGTCTGGCTATAGAAATAGTCAAACTTTTCTTAGATCGAAAGGCAGATCCAAACTATACTCGCCCTCCAGGTTTTTGCCAGCAAGAGACTCCTATAACACACTCGTGTTGCCATTCTATAACTTCCCTAAATGTTGAGCCTCTATTGAAAACACTCATTAAATACGGTGCAAATTTAAATCAAAAAAATGCGGCTGGAGACACACCTCTCCATGAGTGTGCTCAGTATAGAAATATAAAAGTTATCAAAGCTCTTCTTCAATTTGGTGCCAATCCTTTTCTAAAAAATAATGTCGGCAAAACTCCTTATGATCGTGCCGATATAGATGATATAAAAGAAGGACTGAGGGCCGGCGAAGCTAAATGGAAATTAAAAACAAAAAGAACTGGAGGGCGACTATTATTAAAATCTCGCAGAAGAAAAAAACGAGTGCCACCTGTGGCTACTGGGGCAACAAGCCTGCCTGATACACCTTGGCCAACATGGAATGAAGCACATGACCCGCAAGCAGATCAAACAAAAACAAGTCCTCACTCGACCCACTTTCCAATCATGTAGCTCTTTAAAAAATGAATTTATGAAAAGAACAGTTTTTTTATTTTCACTCATATCAAGCTTATCTATTAATGCAGGTCATGCAACCTCAATAGGATATCGCAATTCTTTTTTTGATATAATCATCAATTCATCTCTGACCCTGGATCTAGCTTCACATCAACAAGAGACTCAAGCAAATTCCCTGCATGATGCTATCTGCAAGGTAGAATACGAAACAGTTAAACAACTTATAAAAAGTGGCGCACTTCTTAATGATGCAAGCCAAAAAATCACTCCGGTATTTTCTGCTATCTACACAATTTATGAAGATACAAATCTAACTGAATCATTACGAATTCTTTCGCTCATTTTACAAAATGGAAGCTCTCCAAACTCACTCAGGATTCATAACGACCAAACAAGCGACACACCACTCACCTATGCCGCAAGATACCGATCCGAAACAACTCTATCAACCATAAAACTTTTATTTCAATATGGAGCCTCAGTGCATGCAACAGACAATGAAGGAAATACTCCATTGCACAGTGCTGCAAAATGGAAAAACAATGACTACATTAACGCCTTGATTGAACGAGGAGCAAATCCTTTATTGAAAAACAAAGCTTTCAAAACACCCCTTGATATTGCCTTAGAATATCCTTTAGACAGTCAAGACACGATAAAGCTCTTACAAGCAGCTGAGCTTGAATGGAAAAAAATAAGGTCTTATCGCAGAAAAAGACTTAAATTACCGATCAATACAACAATAAGAAAAGTACGAAAACGAAAACAGAAACAAATCGCTATCGATATCATTCAAACATTAAACGCACCGTGGCCTAAATGGAAAGAATCACACGCTAATTAATTATCCCAACCATACTCAGAAATCCAAATACCATTTTGCGGAACGCTTCTTTGTATAATCTCTTTAATATACGGCTCCATCGGACCTGGCAACGACTCTATCGAATGAAACTTTAGAACCTCGCATTTATGCGCTTCTCTATTTTGTGGCTCATGATTTGTAAGGTCTACATGAAAAATAAAATTCATATAATCATAAGGAGGTGATTTATGATGCATTGACCCAATCAGCACAAGATCATTAGGCTCAACTTTTAAGCCACACTCCTCTTCAAGCTCTCTAATCATTGCTTTAGAACTTGATTCTCCTTCTGCTACATGCCCAGCAACTAAAGACCAACAGCCGTCCATATGTCCAGTGTTTTGTCGTTTACCAAGCAAAACTGAATTACCTCTTGTGCCAATAAGATACACAGCTACTCGAGTTTTTTTTCGATTTTTATCATTCATTATAGGCTACTTTCTTTTTCTATCTCGATATAAAATACATTGTGCACCCGAAACATTTACCCCTATTGATTTTAAATAATTACGAGCAATATGCATATGTTCTTTAGATGGCATATAGTGCCCGCTGTATGCTTCAATATCTTTAATTTTTCCATCCGAGTGAAACGAAAATACACCCACAGACTCTACCGGTCCATAGTCAGTAAAACTGGTATGGCATATAAGATCTGTATTCTCATGATGAAAATCTTTCGGGGTTGCATACAAAGTGTTTTTCATTAAAACAAAAATGTAATCCTTTGATGTATCTATTGGTTGACCATCAATCATTATATTTTTATCCTTACCGACACAAACCTTGCAATGCTCCATTTCTGACGGAGTTAGCTGCTTAACCTGCTGAGTAGATAATTTCGTAGTATTTAAAGCTGCTCGCCAGTTATTCACCTTAAGAATCGTATCCCCATTATTAACATCATAATACTGATGTAACGAATGCACCATTTCAGGCAAATAATGAGTACGCAATTGTAATGATTGCAATTGTCTTTTTATAGCCAATAGCTTCGTCTTTAAGTCTTCTATTGAAATACTTGGAGCATATTTACTTAAATTAACATCTGCTAATTCACTCGGCACAAATACCTGAGAATTTTCAGCAACTCGATCTGAAGTGAATACTAATGAAATTGCACCCCGGCTTGGATTTATAGAATGAATAAGATGATGTGGCATATAATAAGACTCTCCTGCCCCAATACGGCACATTTCATTTTTTTTCAATGAAACAGTATCGTTCATAATTCCAGTAACTGGATCAAGAACATAATGATCGCGACATGGACATGGTTCTGTGCCATCATCTTGAGTTGGCATTAATGATTTAGGCTGATGAATAGCATAGTCAATTGACATATCGCATGTTGATGCTGCTGAAAAAGTATAAAGATCTTGCTCTAAGTAACCTGTAATTATTTTAGAATAAAAATCCCATTTATGATTATGAGGAAACTCTTTTTCTTCTTGTTTTTCCCAAATATGCAATCGTATTTTCCACGAACTTTCTTTATTTCCAGTAGCTAAAACAATTTTCCAAAAGCCCGTTACATTTCGATAAGAGGCTTGCGCTATCTGGCTCAACGCATCTTTATCAGTAACGATTCCATCGATAAGATGAATCAGAAAGTTTCGATCAACAGTATGGAATAATTGCTCAAGCGATGTTGTCTTTTCTTGATTACTTTCAGACATTCTCCAAAGCTCGTTTGCATTATTACCAATTTCACGCAAAGTATCGATACAATTAAACGGAATGTTTTTTTTGCCTAAAAACACATCCTCTTTCAGTGGTGGCGATGCTAAATACCATTCTCCTTTAGAATTGATCATTACCGCACCTAAAAAAGAAATTGATAATGCATTCAATAAAACCAGTACCATTATCGGTCTAATAAATAATTTCATAGCTGGATCCCTTTTACTGTTTAACCTGAAAACTATTTCAGCAAATTATAGTCTACAATAAGCAAATGTCGAAAAAATCAATAGAAATAAGCATAATACACCCATACATTTTACTTTTCCTGAAAGCTATCGCTACAGTGTAATTCATATAAAATATATGAATTAAAACAGGTAAGGTAGTAATAATGAAAAAAGTAGCACTCTGTATGATTCTTTTTTGCACGTCTGCTGCGTGTCTGGGTGGATTTAAAAATTGGATACGTAGACATCTTTTACGTGAGCATATAGTAAGACAATCTTCTGCACCTACAGAGACTGATCCATTATTAAGCAATCCAAAGTTGCAATCTATTTCTAATCCATATAACGGCACCGTAAAAATACCTATCTATGAAACAGATAAAAATGGAATTGAAACTACTAACTACATCCGAATGGATATAAAGCTTTACTGGCTGCTGATATCTAATGGGCTTTTTCAACCAAGAGATGTTAGCTAAAAAACCCCATGCGCTCAAGCGCCTCGCGCAACTCATACATCGGCAATCCTACGATCGTAGAATAAGAACCGTTTACATATTTTAAAAACTGGGCTCCATAGAGTTCAATAGCAATTGCATTCGAACAAGAAAGCCCGATAGAGTTATCAAGATATCGATCGATCCAATTATCCGGCACGTAAAAAAGATATTCTGCCAATACTACTTCATGAATACGTTCGGCAATCTTCCACTCACCATTTTGAAAAACTTTTTTATCTAAGCAAAAAGCAGAACATAACTTACTGCCACCTCGGGCTTGTTTAATCTTTGCAATCGCATCTTCACGATCTTTCGGCTTACCTTGAATTGCCCCATCTGAATCTTGGCATAATGTATCACCCGTAAGCACAAACATCACATCGCCCTCTTTGCCTTCCGGTAAAACAACGTGATTCATTTTATACAACGAAATAGATGCAACGAGTTTATCCAGAGGCAGCGTCCAATCACACGCAGATTCATCTGCATCTTGATGTAAAAGCTCGAACGGTATTTCTGATTCTTTAAGTAGTTGTTGTCTTGAATAAGACTGAGATGCTAAGTGGAGAGTATGTTTCATAGAAGTTTTATTGGTTGGGGCGGGAGGGATCGAACCTCCGCATCATAGGACCAAAACCTATTGCCTTACCGCTTGGCTACGCCCCAATAAAATGATAATCAATGATGTATTGAGCCAGGCACGATTCATAAGACATATAAAATCTTAATCCAATGCACTGTTATGCAAGCTGCAGCTCTACGCCGCTTTCTATAGCTTTCTTATATTCTTCAATTACGCGATTTTCAATCAATTGCCGAGTATCCGAATTTAGCGGATGGACAATATCTCTAAAGGTGCCATCTTTTCTTTTTCGGGAGGGCATCGATACAAACAAGCCCTTGTTTCCCTCGATCACCTTTAAATCCCTAATGATAAAGCAATTGTCAAATACAACTGTCGCGTATGCTTTGAGTCTTCCGCCATCTTTGGCTGCAAAAACTTTCACTTCAGTTATTTCCATGGCTGTAATCCTTTGGAGATTTACGCTTCCTTTTTTATTTCTGCTCACTATCTACTCTCGCAGATGTAGCTAATTTTATAAGATACACTCGTTTTGTCAAATTATTCTTACGTTACGGCCCTATCGAGCAATGCGAGCGGCTGCACGTACTTTTGCTGATCGGGAAGAAGGATTTCGTGCAAGCTCTTGCTCAGAGGGCGCAACCGGCTTTTTCGTGATAATTTCAAGCTCGCCTTCTTGCTCTTTATCTTTAAAAAACTGTTTTACAATGCGATCTTCCAGGGAATGAAAACTGATACAGACAATACGTCCGCCGGGAGAGAGTAATCCAAGCGATTGCTTTAAAAAATCGGTAATATTATCAAGCTCTCGATTCACCTGGATTCGAAGCGCTTGAAACACTCGAGTAGCCGGATGAACGTTCGATTTTTTATTACGAGGCACAATTCGCGCAATCAAACTTGCTAACTGCTGGGTAGTTTTAAAGCGCTCTGTTTTGCGATCATGAACAATCGCTTCCGCAATTTTTTTGGAATAACGCTCTTCACCGTATGTGAAAAAAATATGCATCAATTCTTCTTGCGATGCTCGATTGATAATATCGCCCGCAGTGGTTTTAAAGTGAGCTGCAGACATTCGCATATCAAGAGGGGTATCACGATAAATAGAAAAGCCGGGACGCTCTACAATTTGCATTTGCGAGGTTCCAAAATCGGCAAGTACGCCATCAATTTGCGAAATTGAGTCTTTTTTTAAAATACGCCAGATATGAGCAAAACTTCCAAATCGCGAAATAAAACGATCGCCAAATTCTTTCTCTAAAAGAGGAGCGTACGTATCTAAAGATTCCTGATCCCAATCAAGCGCTATTACGCGGCACGTTGGATCAGACTCTAAAATTGCGCGGGTATGCCCACCACTTCCAAAAGTGGCATCCACATACAGGCCATTTGGCTTAATATTTAAAAGCTCAATAACCTCATTCGGCATAACTGTTTTATGAAAAAAAGTAGGTGATTCCATTTATTTTGCACACTGATCTACAAGGTTTAGTAATCCAACGCCATTTGATCCTTTTACTAAAATCAAATGATCATTTACGGGCACTTCTTTTTCAAGTAATTCCGACGCTTGCTGCCATGTTTCGGCCCGCTCTACTTTTACTCCAAGCGGTAACGTCTTCTCAACCCATTGTACCAGATTGCCCACTAAAATCACCCTTTTTAGCGATGGCGCTTTACGGAAAAATCGTCCAATTTGGCGATGCCAAAAGGGGCTATTTACCCCTAATTCAAGCATATCTCCCAAAACCACCGTTTTATATGCACCCGTTTCTATCGTTTGAAATGCTGCCAAAGACGCTTTTACGCTTTCAGGATTTGCATTATAGCAATCGCTAATAATAGCACCTTTCCCACTCTTTAATACTCGGCGCTCAAACCTTCCGGGAATTACTACTGGCTCTTGAATTGCTTGGCATATTACATCATGAGGAATATCTAAAATATGCCCTACAGCAGCTGCTACTAAGGCAGCAGTAATCGCTCCTGCATGGGGATTTTCAAGAACAATGTTGTATTTGTCTTTATAGATTTTTAATATGCACCGAATATGCGCATCAACCACCCGTACTTTACGGGCTTGAATTTGATTGGTTGTTTTAGAACCAAATTTAATAATCGGATGCGGATAAGAAACCGTTGCAGAGAGTGGCTGATCTCCATTTACAATACCGATATTTTTTTCGGTGAAGTATTTAAAAATATCTCGTTTTTCCACCGCAATATCCTGCAACGATCCAAGCCCTTCCATATGGCTATGGCCAATACTGGTAATAATTCCAATTGTCGGTTTTACCACCTGTGCCAATAATGCCATTTGCCCACGTCGATCAATGCCCATTTCAAATACAGCAACCTCGTGATGTGAACGCAGTCGAAGCATATTTAACGAAACGCCAATCAACGTGTTTTGATTTCCACGCGAAGCTATAAATTCCATACCAGCGGTTTTCAAAAGATTCGCAATCGATTCTTTACAAGAGGTTTTACCCACAGATCCGGTGACTCCGATAATCGGAATCGAAAACTGTTCTCGCCATGCTGTTGCCAAAGCTATTAATGCATCAAAGGGGTCTGGCACAACAATAAGAAGTTTATTTTCAAGATTATTTTCTTTTAATGATTGCAGACATTCGTCTAGCTTATCCTGCGCAATCAAAGCACCCGCTGCCCCATTCTTACATGCGCTTGCTACAAAAGAGTGGCCATCATACCGCTCACCTTTGATCGCCACAAACACCGTGTCTACTGAAAGAGAGCGGGAATCTACACTGAAATCGCAATCAGCAGGAATCGTTCCAATAATTGATACATTAGAAATTATGTTGCGAATAAATTGCTCGTCAAATCGAATCAAAACAGTTCCATTTCGTTCAAAAATACTATCCTAAAATCGTCACTACTATCTACGCTAATCTTTCAGATTACCTATCGGATAACTCTTCGCGTCTTGCCCCCATCTGCAGGCATAATAAGACCACGAGACTCGAGCATATCTATGATACGCGCCGAGCGATTGTACCCTATCTTGAATTTGCGTTGCAGCAGCGATATGGAAACTTCATCCACGTCACCAATAAAAGAAATGATATCTTTGAACAGCTCCTCATCTTCCGGAGAAACATCCGAATCGAGACTAGCATCTTCTGATATATCCAAATATTCAACAGTTTGCTGAGATCGTATATGGGAAACCACCATTTCAATTTGTTCGTCTGAAACATAGGCACCGTGAACACGCCTCAAGGATGATGCTGTTGAATCTAAGAATAACATATCCCCTCTTCCTAATAATTTATCCGCTCCACCACAATCAAGAATTGTACGAGAGTCAACCTTTGAAGTTACGCGAAATGAAATTCTACTTGGAAAATTAACCTTAATCAAGCCAGTAATCACATCTACTGACGGTCGTTGCGTTGCAACTATCATATGAATACCTGCAGCGCGTGCCATTTGAGCAATGCGCGTAATCAAATCTTCTATCTCCCTACCGACGGTAAGCATCAAATCTGACAACTCGTCAATAACTACAACTATAAATGGAAAATGTTCTAATCCTTGATTGGCAGCGAACTTATTGTAGTCAAAAATATTACGCACCCCATGCGTGGCCATCTGTTCATATCTTTTTTCCATCTGTTGCACTACCCAGCGCAATATTGGAATTGATTTTCTTGGATCAGTAACAATCGGAAATAAAAGATGTGCAATGTCTGCATACGTAGAAAACTCTAATCGCTTTGGATCAATTAAAATTAGTTTCAATTCATCCGGCGTCTGCTTGCACAACAAACTTATTAACATCGCATTCAGCGCAACCGATTTTCCCGATCCGGTTGAACCAGCTATCAACAAATGTGGCATTTTAGCAAGATCAACTACTACGTTTTGCCCTATCGTGTCTTCTCCTAATATCAAAGGAAGGTGCCCACTAAATTGATCATACTCTGGCGATTGCACTACTCCAGCAAGAAGTACATCTTTTCGATCTTGGTTTGAAACTTCAAATCCAACGACTGATCTTCCTGGGATCGGCGCTAAAATACGAATACTATGCGCCTGCAAGGCAAGTGATAAATCATCTTCAAGCGCTAATATTTTGCTAATTTTTGTATCAATTTCTGGCTCGTATTCAAATAATGTAACTACCGGACCATTCTTAATAGAAATAACTTTTCCGCATACCCCAAACCGCTCTAATTTTTCTTCTAAAATGCGAGCTCGCTCTTCAAGCTCCTGACGATACAGCTCATCACCCTTTTTCTCTTGAATACCAATAAAAATATCTTGGCTAGGCAATCCATACCGCGCTGGATACGTCGGCGCCTCATGCGACTCATCAGAAACATCATATGATTGCTGCACCTCATGCGACCCAACCAAGTTCGATCCTTGTTCACTATGCTGATTATTAGACTGACGCGCCACGCCAATATGAGTGGGCCGATTTAAGGGAACTAAACGGGGTGGATATACTCCGCGATGTTCTTGCGATTGATTATTTATTTCTGCAGGAGGCTGCGGACGATCATCAACCAATGCAAGCAATGCATTAAAAAGCCATGCGGTTGCACGATATACCTTTTCAAAACTATATAAAACAAACCGATACAATCGAGAACCCACTCGATGACGCACTGCAAAAGCATATACCGACTGAGCAAAATGCATCATTGATTGCAGAAACTCCATAAAAGAAAATCTGAGTAATAATACCAGCGACGCATAAAGCATCGCGTATGCCAAAATCAAAGAACCAACTGCATCAAATAATTTATATAATCCGGCGGTTGCATAATACCCTACATATCCGCCATACATGCCGTGTTGCATAAATTCTAATTTATGAAGAGTGCAAAGCGTCGCCACACATGCAACCACACCCAGACCTGCAATTATTCGCTCCCAATGCTCTTTCCATTCGCCATCTACGGCAAGCCAATAAATAAATACCCCTATAAGGGTAACTACCAAATAAGAGGCTGAACCAAATAAAAACATTAATAAACCGGAAAAATAAGAGCCGACCACGCCACACCAATTATGCACGGGCTGCGGATTTGAGGATATAAAAAACCACGAAGGATCTTGTGGATCAAAAGAGTAAAGCGCAATAACGGCCATCAAGGCCAATATGCCACTCAGCAGTGCCCACAATTCTTTTTTATACGATGAAAGCATCGTGAAAGGCCGTTCCATACTTACCATGATCCCTCCCTACATTGAAAATCCCCACACTGATTTCCACTCTACAATTTTAGGATCAAAAAAAGCAATACTAAAAGCCGCACCAAAGAGAAATCGTGAAAGGAATAATTAGATAGAGAGCCATAATCCATAATCGATTACATGCTGCAAGTAAAGACATTAAAAAAAATCCAATAAACCCAACAATTGTACCGATCGCCATTGCCCAGATACCCGATGGTGAAAGTAAAAGCAGAGACTCATGGTTCAAAAATAACTGCGCCCACCCAAGCAACGCCGCCGCCACAATAAGCGGAAATTGAAGCATCCATGCGACATCAAATGCCTTGCTTTCGCCCAAACCAAGCCAATGGCCCGCTGCATACACTGCGGCAAATCGAGAAATACCTGGTACTACTGCTATCCCTTGAACAAGCCCAAGTAATGCAAAACGCTTCATATCTAAGCAAGAGCGTCGCGGTAGTTGAATCACCGTGCTCAATAACAGAAGGAACGTCACTAAAAAACCTGTCCATAATGGCATTGAAAATCCACTCTGCTGTATACCGATATAGCAAATAACGGTGAGACAGTTGGCCACAATTACATACACAATAGCTTTGAGCGTTATGGAAAAAGCTCGAGAGGAAAAAAAAATAAATCGTAAAAACCGTGATAAATAAAAAAGAGCGATAATAATAACTGTTGGAAAATGCAGCGCAAATAAGACATCAGATCGCTCTAAAATGAAAGAAAGCGATGTGAACAAGGCATGATTACCTGCCTTGATCCATTCAAGACATAATTGCAAATGCCCTGAGCTACTTATAGGCAAACTCTCTGCCGCTATCTGCAAGAAAACAAACCAAGGAAAATTAAGCATTTTGAGCTCTTTCCATATCACACGAACAGTCTAAAATCGCCATCCACACGGCCATCTGAATTTTTTTTTCTTTACATTCCAAATTCCAGCGTATTATATTATACGGTGAAATTGGAAAAGGATCGACTGTGATTTTCACATTCTGGATTGCGGTTGCAATCTAAAAAAAGTTGATCTAGAGTAGTGGCAGTTATAATAATGCATTTCAATCGTAGTAATGGAAAAGAATGAATTATCATATAACCAAGGAGGGCGAAGCGTAAGAGTAAGTAGTGTTACAGCATTTATAACCGACACATCGATGTATTCATGCATCACCATTTAAGGGATGCGATGAAAAAAGAAAACAGATTAAGGGAGTTGTTATTATGAAATCATTCTTAAAAAAATGTTTGTCTATTGCGGCGTTACTCGCTGTAGTAGCAGTGGAAGCGAACACCGTCACACCTACTTTGGTGTACCGCTCTCAAGGCTTTCACGGTGATCGTCAAAGAAATGTGGGCGAAGTTGGCCACATTAATCTTTATGACATGGAATCTTGGTACGGTACATTAGATATCGGTATCGGATACATGAGATCATTCAGATCTAACGATATTTCACGTTGCCTTTTTGGATGTGACCTTCAGTGCAATGACTGCTGCGATAACTCAGTATTAGTTCAAGGTAGTCAAGTTGCAAGCCGTGACCCTAAAGCATGGTTAGCTGACTACATGTACTTGAACTGTGAGTACGACGGAAGCTTCTGCCTTGATCCAGTAATCCAAAACGTTGTTGTAGATCTTGATTTCTACCTCGGCTTGGATGAGTGGGTTAACGGTATGTACTTCAGAGCATACGGTCCAATCAACTGGACTAAATGGGATGCACAGCTTTGTGTAACAGACCCATCTACAGTATTAACTGATAGCTGCTCAACTGGTTACTTCACTCCATCTGGTGACGAAGTACTTCTAAATAGCATGGCTGATTACTTCTGCGGTAAATCTCCTGCTTCTGTAGACGGAATCACTTTCCAAGGTCTCCGTTTTGCTAAAATGCCTAACTGCGACCGCACAAGAACTGGATTTGCAGATCTTCGTGCTGAATTAGGCTGGAACTTCTTACAAGATGAAGACTACCACTTAGGTATTGGTCTTCACGTAGCTGCACCTACTGGTAACCGCCGCCGCGCTGAATTCGTAATGGATCCAGTTGTTGGTAACGGTAACCACTGGGAACTTGGTGGAACTCTCCACGGTAACTACGTATTCTGGAGAAGTGAAGATGAAGAGAAGCACTTCGGCTTATATGTAGACGCTGTACTTACTCACATGTTCAAAGCGACAGAGCAACGTACTTTTGATCTTAAAAACAAAGACAATAGCCGTTACGCGCTTGCGTCTAAGTTCACAAAAACTGTGACAAACACTCTTGCTGGTCGCACAAGCGCTGGTACATCTACTACTGGATCAACAGCAGCAAGCGCTCAGTTTGCTAATGAGTACGCTCCTGTAGCTAACTTGACAACTACTGATGTTAAAGTATCTGTAGGCGTGCAAGCTGACGTTGTAGCAATGTTCAACTTCACATCTCGCGGATTCTCTTGGGATATCGGTTACAACTACTGGGGACGCAGCTGCGAAGACATCCGATGCCCAGAAATCTGTGATCCTTGCAACCCAGACAACATCTTCTTGTCTGCAAACAAAGACACATGGGCTCTTAAAGGTGATGCTCGTATGTTTGGTTTCGCTGGTGCTGCTGATACTTCTGCTGGTATTGCTGCAGATGATTCTCAAGCTCTTTCAGCAACTCAAAGCAAAGCAACTATCTACGGTGGTACAAACGCTACTACTACAGACGCTACTCTTACTAACGTAGCTCTTCAAAACGGTGGTGTTGATAACTCTCAGTTTGCAATCGTTGGTGACGATGCTGTTCGTCTAATTCACACTCCTCTTTCTGAAGGTGGATTCAACCTTGATTCAAACCAAATCAAAACATCAATCCAGCCTGTATTCTTGAACTGCACTGACGTTGAGCTTCAAGAAACTAAAGGTCAGTCACACACTGTGTTTACTCACTTGGGTTACACATGGGATCGTGACAACTGGATTCCATACCTTGGAATTGGTGGATCTGGTGAGTTCGGACAAAATGATAATGACTGCTGCGACACTAACTGTGACACTGGCTGCACAACTTCAAGCTGTGACTGCTGCACAAGATGCTCATTGTCTCAATGGTCTGTATGGGTTAAAGGTGGATTATCTTTTAACTAATAAGACTTTCAAAGTTAGAGAAAGGGGCGTGCCTCTTTCTCTAACTTTTTAAAGACACCCGGTAAAGCAATTACATTAGTACAAAAGACCTGATTTCGATCAGGTCTTTTTTATGAACATATAAATCAACCTTTTTAACAAACATATCTCACTATCCCAACTCATATATTGCATTCTTACCCATGACTTGCTCTATAGTGAGCAATGAAGAATAAATTTTTCACAACTCATTAAAAAGGAGTGCATTCTATGCAATCATTTTTAAGAAAAGTCTTTTCAATTGCCGCGCTAGTTTGCGTAGTAGCAGTTGAAGCAAATACGGTTACCCCTACACTGGTGTACCGCTCTCAAGGATTTCATGGTGATCGTCAAAGAAATGTGGGCGAAGTTGGCCACATTAATCTTTACGACATGGAATCTTGGTATGGCACACTAGATATGAGCGTTGGCTACATGAGATCATTCAGATCTGATGATATCGCACGCTGTCTTTTTGGATGTGATCTTCAGTGCAATGACTGCTGCGACAGAACTATATTAGTTCAAGGGAGCCAAGTTGCAAGCCGTGACCCTAAAGCATGGTTAGCTGATTACATGTACTTGAACTGTGAGTACGACGGAAGCTTCTGCCTTGATCCAGTAATCCAAAACGTTGTTGTAGATCTTGATTTCTACCTCGGCTTGGATGAGTGGGTTAACGGTATGTACTTCAGAATATACGGCCCAATCAACTGGTCTAAATGGGATGCGCAGCTTTGTGCAACAGATCCATCTACTGTATTAACTAATAGCTGCTCAACAGGTTACTTTACTCCATCTGGTGACGAAGTGCTTCTTGATAGTATGACTGACTACTTCTGCGGTAAATCACCAGCTTCTATCGATGGAATCACATTCCAAGGGCTTCGATTCGGTAAACTGTCTAACTGCAGCCGAACAAGAACTGGATTTGCAGATCTTCGTGCTGAATTAGGCTATAACTTCCTACAAGATGAAAACTATCATCTTAGTGTTGGAATGCACGTAGCTGCACCTACTGGCAATCGTCGTCGTGCTGAATATGTAATGGATCCAGTTGTTGGTAACGGCAACCATTGGGAGCTTGGTGGAACAATCCAAGGTCACTACACATTTTGGAGAAACGAAGATGAAAGTAAGCACGTTGGGCTCTATGTAGACGCTGTGCTTTCTCACATGTTCAAAACTTCTGAGCAACGCACATTTGATCTGAAAGACAAAGACAACAGTCGCTACATGCTTGCATCTAAATTCACAAAAACAATAACAAACTCACTTGCGGGTCGTAACACTGCTGGTACGAATACTGCTGGATCAACCGCTGCAACAGCTCAGTTTGGTAACGTTTACGCTCCTGTAGCCAACTTAACAACTACAGACGTTAATGTATCGATAGGAATACAAGCTGATATCGTAGCCATGCTTAACTTCACAAGTGGAGCATTCTCATTTGATCTTGGTTACAACTACTGGGGACGCAGCTGCGAAGACATTAGCTGCCCTGTAGTATGCGATCCATGCAATAAAGACAACTTATACCTATCTGCAAACAAAGACGTATGGGCGCTTAAAGGTGATGCTCGTATGTTTGGTTTCGCTGGTGCTGCTGATGTTGCTACTGGACTTACTGCTGATGCTCCTCAAGCGCTTTCAGCAACGCAAAGCAAAGCAAACATCTATGGCGGAACAAATGCTACTGTTGTAGACACTACGCTTACAAATGTAGCGCTTCAAAACGGTGGAGTTGATAACGCTCAGTTTGCTATCGCTGGTACTGACGCTGTTCGCTTAATCCATACTCCTCTTTCTGAAGGTGGATTCAACCTTGATACAAACCAAATTAAAACATCAATCCAACCAGTATTTCTAAACAGCGGCGACATCGCGCTTCAAGAAACTAAAGGCCAATCACACAAAGTGTTTGCTCACTTGAGCTACACTATGGATCGTGATAACTGGATTCCGTACCTTGGTATTGGTGGATCTGGTGAATTCGGACAAAACGATAATGACTGCTGCGACAGTGACTGCGACACGACTCCGACCTGCAGTAACTGCCTCAAATGCTCATTATCTCAATGGTCTGTATGGGTTAAAGGTGGAGTATCCTTTAACTAATAAGACTTTCAAATTTGAAGAAAGGGGCGCGCCTCTTTCTTCAAATTTTTATATACATCCGGCAAAGCACTTATAGTAACGCAAAAAGGCCTGATTATAATCAGGCCTTTTTTTTAAATACCAATAAATAAACCGTTCTAGCGCTTGTAATGGATATCCATCACAAATGTATTGCTTTTTTTCTCTGCAGCTTATATACACTAGTATAGTAATGAGTAATGATGGTACTGTTTATTGAAACATATTAAAAGGAGTAGCTTGTATGAATCACAAGTCATTATTTACACTTGTCTTACTGAGTTGTATGGCATCAGTGTATGCCGCACGAGACGTAACGCCAACGATTGTTAATAGATCTCAAGGAAGAGATGGCGCGTGGAAGTTAGCAGGGCTTACAGACAAAATTCACCTCAACAGTGAGGAAGAGTCAACGTATGTAAACTTCAATTCAAATCTCGCTTACGCTCAAAGCTTTAGAGCTAATCGACTTGCAGAATGTCTTTTTGGTGACGACTTGGTAGGATGTAACTCAATCAGAATTCAGGGTTCTGACGTTGCTAATAGAGATGCAAATGCATGGCTTGCTGATTACTTCTACCTTCCTTCAGACTACGATTCAGACTTCTCAATTAATCCAAAAATCACATCTGGCCTTGCAAACTTAGACCTGTATGTTGGCCTTGATGGATGGGTTGATGGCATGTACTTACGAGTACACGGCCCAATCGTTTGGTCTAAATGGGATCTTAAATTCAACGAACTGTGCGATCAAAACTTCACCAACTCACACCGCGAAGGGTACTTCACGTGGGATGGTATGAGCAACGATCAGCTTCTTGAGACATTCGGTGATTATGCTCGAGGTGGAGCTCCATTAAACACATCTGGTTTTGATGGCGCGCAAACTGATCAAAATGATATCGGTGTAGCATTCCAAGGCCTTAACTATGCGAAAATGGAACGCTGCTCACGCTCACGTACTGGTTTTGCAGATCTTCGATTTGAACTTGGGTACGACATGCTTTCTTGCGAAGATTACCACTTTGGTATGAACCTACAGGTTGCTGCTCCTACTGGTAGCCGTCGTCAAGCTGAGTTCGCATTCGATCCAACAATCGGTAACGGAAATCACTGGGAAATCGGTGGTGGTTTAACTGCTCACTACACTGCATGGAGATGCGAAGCTGAAGATAAATCTGTAAGTCTTTATCTTGATGCAAGCTTCACTCACATGAACAATGCTAAAGAGCAAAGAACATTTGATCTTAAATGCCGCCCAAATAGCAGATACATGCTTGCAGAAAAAATGGGAACTCCTACAAACTTCCTTCGCGCAGGAACTACAACAACCGCAGCAGGAAGCACTACAGTTCCAGTAAAACAATTTAAAGGTGTATTTGCACCGGTTGCTAACCTAACTACTGTAGATGTTCACGTTCGTGCAAACATACAAACTGACATCGCACTGATGGTTAACTACACAAGCAACAACTGGGGCTTTGATCTCGGGTATGATTTCTGGGCACGTAGCTCTGAAAAAATCTCCCTTCCATCAACTCCAACTAAAGATTGCTGCCCAAGCCTGTGCACAATGGACAAAAACCAGTGGGCTCTAAAAGGTGATGCTGCAGTATTTGGATTTATGTCTGCACAATCAGGTAACACTGGTGCAGGGCAGTTGAACCAAAACGATCCTGTTGCATTATCTGCAACACAATGCGGTGCTACTATCCATAAAGGTACAAACGCTGCTGCTGATGTAGCAGATTGCACTGGTAACGATATGTTGCAAAACTGCGGTATCGATAACCCACAATTTGCATATGGTCGCGGAACAAGTACTGGTGGCGGTAACAACGATCAACTTCTTGTGCACGGACTCAACCTTACTGCAGATTCTGATGCAATCAAAACCTCAGTACAGCCACTATTCATCAACTGCTGCGATATCAACTTCCAACGCACTAAAGGTATTTCTCACAAAGTATTTGGTAACGTAAACTACACGTGGGAAATGGATGGATGGTCTCCATACTTCGGCGCGGGTGCATCAGGTGAATTTGCAAGCAGATCTTGCGATGATGACTGCTGCTGCACTGACGGTCCAGTATGTAGTGATGCATCATGTGCAGATACATGCTGCGACATTGAAGATTCTCCAAATAGCTTGAAATGCGCTCTATCTGAGTGGAGAGTATGGCTACAAGGTGGTATCAGCTTCGACTAATAGTCGTTGTAGAAAATAAAAAAGAGGTCCGATTATTCGGGCCTCTTTTTTTGGTATATTGCCTTTTGTGCTCATACGAAGTATATCTAAATGAGAAAAAGGAATCAGCTTGTCCGTACAAAAGGAGTATACTATGATGCATCGCACCACACTCACCTTTCTTATAACACTCACGCTTTGCGCTACTTTTTACACCGCTCACTCTGCAATAACTCCCTACTTTTCGATTCGATCTCAAGGACTCAATACGCCGCGCCATCTGAGCGGTATCATACAAAAAATATTTGTCCCGCATGATGAACCACTTGCAGGCACGTTTTCCGCTGCACTTGCATATGATCGATCTTTTGATCATAAAAGTATCACTGAGTGCTTATTTGGAAACTCCTGCTGCCCTACCATAACCATCTCAGGAAGCCAGGTAGCCGATCGAGAAAATACAGACTGGCTTGCTGATTATTTTTATCTCCCTACAGACTTTAAAAGCAGCCTTTCTTTTAAACCACGCATAGATAATGTATTACTCGATCTCAATTTTTATATTGATCTTAATGAATGGGCAGACGGACTCTATGTTGCTGCGTATGCACCAATCGTTCATACGCGCTGGGATCTGAATATGTGTGAAACTATTGATATGAAAGGGACTAATAGCCACGCTCCCGGATACTTCACGCCTGATACATTGCAACGAAATGATTTACTCAATAACTTTACTGAGTATGCTGCAGGCTGCATTACTGGCCCGATAGAACAAACCGTTGGAAGTGAAACTTTCAGTATTACCATGTCTCGCCTTAATCAGGCACGCATCAGCCAGACAAGTTTGAATCAAACTCGTGCAGCAGATCTACGCATTGTAATTGGATATGACGCACTGCGCACTGATCGATGTTTATTTGGATTTCAAGGTCTTATCGCTGCCCCTACTGGCAATCGCCCGAAAGGTAACTATCTCTTTGAGCCGATTATTGGAAATGGGCACCATTGGGAATTGGGCGGCGCCTTGCAAGCAAACAGCATCGCATGGCGATCAAACGATGAGCACAAACAACTCATTCTTACTGCAAATCTCAGCCTTACGCACCTCTTTAGTTCTCGTCAAAAACGCACCTTTGATTTAAAAGGAAAACCATTCAGTCGCTATATGCTCATTGAGCGTCTCGGGACTCCGATACAAAGTAATCTCAAAGGCGATGGTGTAACGCCATCGGCACAATTTAAAAATGAATTTACTCCCGTTGCAAACCTTTCAAATCTTTCAGTTGATGTAAGCGCAACACTACAAGCAGAGTTTACTGCAATGCTCACATTTGCCTCGCGCAAATGCAGCTGGGATTTTGGATACAATTTCTGGGGACGTACCTGCGAAAAAATAAGCCTGCGAGATATCACCCCATTTGATAATAATACTAAATGGGCACTCAAAGGTGATGCGCATGTTTTTGGATTTGATCGTGGCGCTGCAGGCGCAGGGCCATTGGTAGGAGCAGTTCCCCTTTCTGCTACCGAACGAAAAGCTACAATTGAGACCGGAACAAATTTTATTTCGGGAGCCACAGTCGCACAAGCTATCTTAAATCCTCGCGTAGATAATCCACAAAATGCAACTGGAGATGCATCAGGAGGCGCAAGTAATAATCCATTAAGCGCACAGCCCGATGCTGCATCACTTACCATTCAAACCTCCATTAATCCCGTATTTATTAGCGCGTGTGATATCGATGTATGCGAACAACGAACAAAAGGAATGTCTAGCAAACTGTTTACTCACTTGAGTTATACCTGGGCAGATCAAGATCGTTGGATCCCTTATCTTGGCATTGGTGGTGAAGCTGAATTTGCACACAACTCAAATGATCACTGCGATGATTCTTGTAAGGATTCATGCTTTGCATGTGCCCTGTCTCAATGGGGAGTGTGGCTTAAGGGCGGTATAACATTCTAAGGGCATGCATATGATAAAATATTTGATGCTTCTTTTATTACTCTGCGTTTCAAATCTGTTTGCAGATAAACGAGTAATTACAACCATCATGCCCCATTCTCCGGCAATCAATGCTGCGCGAGAGCTTGCTGGCTGGCAAGATTTTGTAAATATATCAGAAACAAAAGGACTGCATGGTGCCTTTGCAATTACTCCAGAATTTACGCTTTCATTTCGCCCCGAGCGCATTGCACAATGCTTTTTTGGGGATGCAATATTAAAGTGTGCAAATACATTACATATTGTAGGAAGTCAAAAAGAACGAGTTGATGCGGATTGGCTCGCAGATTATTTTGGACTCCCAACCGATTATGAAAGCCGTGTGCACTTTGATCCACGCGTTGCACAAGCGCTTGTTGATTTTGATCTTCAGCTTGAATGGAACCATTTCTATGCACGTATTCATGCGCCAATTGCACACGCTCGATGGGATTTAAATATGTGCGAAACGTTCGTTTCCACAGGCACGACTGGATATGATCCAGGATACTTTAATGCAGACGGCATTGAACGCGCACAGCTCGTTGATAATTTCACCTCATTCATTATGGGGTGTGATGCGCCGCAAGCTGATAACGTCACATTTCAAACATTAAAACATGCAAAAATGGGATGCCGCCAAGATCTCACAAAGGTCTCTGATGTGCAAATCGCATTGGGTTATAATATATTGCAAAAAAAACGATACCATCTTGGTTTTAATCTGCGCTGTTCTATCCCGACCGGCAATCGCCCAACTGGGCAATATTTATTTGAGCCTATTATAGGGAATGGCCACCATTGGGAACTCGGAGGCGGCCTTTCAACGCATTATATTGTTTGGAAAAATGAAGAAACGCGCGAGCATGCAGGACTTTATTTTGATATGAATATTACGCATCTTTTTTCAGCTAGCCAAAAGCGATCATTTGATTTGTGCGGGAGTCACAATAGCCGATACATGCTGGCGCATAAACTCACCCCTACGATTACACACAATCTACGCGGCATTGTAGATGGGCAACAAACTACCCCTACCGCGCAGTACGATAATGAAGTGAGCACGATCGCCAATCTTACCACCCTTCCTATAAAAGTAAGCGCATCGCTTCAAGTAGATCTTGCGGTGATGATTGGATATACGCAACGGAGAAATAGCTGGGGATTTGGATATGGATTCTGGGGCAGAAGTTGCGAAGATATCTGCCTATGTGGCAACACACCATTCGATACGCAGCTCTGGGCAGTGAAAGGTGATGCACAGCTTTTTGGCTTTGCAAATGATGGGCTCGAAACTCCTATTGCACTTTCTGCAACGCAACGAAACGCTACCGTTAAACGAGGAAAGAATACCAACCAAACCGGTGCAACTACGCAGCTTTTAATTGCACAAGCCAAACGAAATGAAAAAATAGATAATCCTGCATCCGCAATCGCCGATCCAAATGGAGATAGCACGTTTGAAACGGTAGTAACGCTGCCAAGTGGGGTACAGCAAATCAATACTTCAATTCAGCCGATTATTCTGACAACGAATGATATTGATATAAATAGCGCACGCACACGAGCAAGCGCACATAAAATTTTTGGCCACTTCAACCACATTATAAAGCGTAATCATTCCACTCCATATATAGGACTTGGTGCTGAAATTGAATTTGGACAAGGCGCGGTATGTGATCGATTTGTGTCGGCTGGAAATCCACCCTGCGTAAATACAGCACTTTCTTTTTGGGCTGTTTGGCTTAAAGGCGGAATCGCATTTTAAAAACAAAACATTGCGTTCTATCTTTTTAAATTCCTATCTTATGAATGTAAAAAGATACAAAGGAGACAATTATGAAAAAACTCATACTACTTGCACTCGCCTTGCCAAGCATAGCACTTGCAAACAGCAAATTCTTGCAAGGTATCTCCTTTTTTAGCCCCCGATCTCAATCCGTTGATCTTGTACGCTATCAAACAGGGTCGCACCCTTATACACACCTTGCTGATGCAAACGGTATCAATGGGCTCGTGCAAATAACACCCGAATACAAACGCTCATATAAATCAAATAGAATCTCACAAGCGCTTTTTGGCACCGATCGATTATTTGTTTCTGGAAGCCAAGTAGAAACGCGTGATCCCAATGCAATCTTAGCAGATTACTTTGGTCTTTCTCCTGCATTTCAAAGTGAAGTATGCCTCAATCCGCAAATCAAAAATTTAATATGGACGTTTTCTGGATATATCGGCTTTGATAACTGGGTGCCTGGGCTGTATGCTGCAATTCATGCACCCGTAGTATGGACAAAATGGGATTTCAAAATAGACGAAACTATTTTCAATAATGGATCCGATACGCCGTTTCCGGAATTTTATATGGATAGCACAAAAACAAATCCCGCCTACGGATCATTTAAAAATGCGCTCAAGGGAAATAAAACATTCGGACAAATGACCAACAAATGGGATTTTGCACGAGTATGCGGCGCACAAACAAAATCCGGCCTTTCCGACCTTCTCATGATCCTGGGATACGATTTTATTTCAACTGAAAATGGATATGCTGGGTTTAACCTCCGTCTTTCAGCGCCCACTGGTAGTCGTCCCGATGGCCGATTCTTTTTTGAGCCCATCGTAGGTAATGGCAAACATTGGGAATTGGGTGGTGGTTTTTCTGGACGTGCACTCTTATGGGAAGCGGATGGAATTCAAGAGCTTTCACTTTTTGGTGATTTAAACCTTACTCACCTTTTTAAAACATGCCAAGTACGCACGTTTGATTTTTGCGAAAATGGATTTGGAAGCCGTTATATTTTGTTAAAAGAATTTGAAGATGGTAACTATACCGGCACGCTCACTCCCGCATTAAATGTCACCAGCCTGTGCTGCGATGTATCAATTGGCGTGCAAATGGAATTCCTTGCAATGTTTGGCTACACCAATCGAGGATTTGAATTTGATATCGGATATAATGGATGGCTGAGAAGCCATGAAAATATTTCATTACGGGAATGCATTCCCGATAATAGATACGGTTTTAAAGGAATCCAGGATGCCACTGATTCATTCGGCAATCCAAGCAACCTCACTCAACAATGCGCAACGCTCCATGGCAACCTCTTTTCCAATCAAGGGGACGTAGCAGATGAAGATTCGCCACAATTTATTCGTACGAGCGATCTTGATCTTGAATCTGCTGCATCAGAACTGGTACTCACGCATAAATTGTTTTACTACTTTGGATACGGCTGGCAAGAAAGTGATGATGATCATTTTGTGCCTTACCTTGGCTTTGGTTCATCAGTAGAATTTGAAGGAATTAACGATCCCGATGTAAAACAACCGAATAGAAACACACTTGCGCAATGGAGCTTCTGGCTGCACGCCGGGTGCGCTTTTAGATAACCCACTCAATTGCAAAAAAATCCCCTTTTGGCATACTGAATACACAATATGCATCATCTACTTCAAAAGGATTATTCATGAACAAACAGTATGCAACGGCGCTTCTTTTAGCTTTCTGCGTAGCATCTACCCTTGAATGCAAAAGCTCAACAAACGTAAAAGAAAAAATCTCTGAGATCGCACATAAAGTAAAAACAGGCGAAACAAAAGAAGAAAAGAAAAAGCGAACGGATCGTGAAGCCTTTGCTATGAATGCAACGGGTGCAATTATTGGAGCGATGTGCTTTAGAAGTGCACATAGATTTCCTCAAGGCGGATTTAGACGTAACAATCCTCTATTCACTGAAAGTCGTGTTGAATCAGCCGGCACAGCTGCTGTTGTATCTGGGCTTGTAAGCTCACTCCTTTATAAGCTGTGGAAGACAGACGAATCAATTACCCGCATTACAGCACGACAAGCACTTAACTGCTTTGGAGTTTCACTGGTATCAAATATTGGATTTGGATTTATTGGATTATAAAAAAAGGCCCGCAATTACGCGGGCCTTTTTTTGAAGCTTTTTGATTCTTACTTCGTACGCATTGAATGTACATATTCAACCACATCATTCACATTCTTTAAGTTTTCAGCTTTAGCATCATCAATCTCAATGCCAAACTGCTCTTCCAGCTTCATAGTGATTTCAACCAAATCAAGTGAGTCTGCGCCCAAATCTTGCAAGTTTGAATCACTTTTGATCGTAGACGGATCAATAGAGAGCTTTGTCGCCACAATTGCTGCTACTTTATCTTGTGTATTTTGTTTATCAAATTCTGCCATTATAAAAACCTTTAATCGTTTTGAGGCGCATCTTCTTTTGGCTGCACCAATGCTATTACTTTTTCCACATCTTCTGGCTTATTAACTGCCACTACATTCTTATCCGGATACAATTGCTTAAACCATGTACTCAACGTTGTGCCGGGCCCAATTTCAATAATTAAATCATACTGCGCAAGCTCTTTCATTACTGCCGGCCATAACAGAGACGAGTTCATGCGCTGCAATACCAGCTCACGAACATCAGCACCACTCGTTAATTTTTTACCCGAAACCGCCTCAATTAACGGTACTGAAAGATCATGAAAATCAACTTTATTTAAATACATTTTAAATTGATCAATCACAGGATTAACCAATTCAGAATGCAACCCAACTGCTAAATCAACCGGCTCAATTGAAATCTTTTTTTCATCAGAAAGCGCACTCACCATATCACGCACTCGCTCCACCGCCGGAGTATGGCCCGCAACAATATACTGCGTTGGCGTTTCATGAATCGATATAAACGCTTTTTCATCGTCAGTGCTCGCCTTCAAGCAGATCTCTTTTATCTGCGCATCCTCAACGCCACTCACATGAATAGCAGATACCTTCATATCTTTCATTGCTTCATCATAAAATGTTGCAAACTTATTTAAAAGATACAGCCCATCTGGCAAGCTTAATCCATCTGCTGAAAAAAGTGCTGCATACGCTCCCTGATTAAATCCTGCTACTACGTCTGGCGTGACGCCCTTTTCTTTCAATAGCGCAGCAAGCGATGCACTTACTAAAAATGTACTCGTATATGCATTACGCGCCTGAGAAAGTTCAGAATCAGATGATGCAAAACACAGTTTTACAAAATTAATATCAAGACAACTTGAAGCCTGCTCAAACAACTCCTGAATAACGCGGTGTTCATCATAGAGCTCTTTGCCCATGCCAACAAACTGGCTCTGATACCCCGGAAACATCATTGCTATTTTCATGGCAATCCCTTATTGATTTATCAAATCATTGTAAGGTATCACGCAGCCTTTTCAATCGCTCAATTGCTTTTTCGCGGCCCACTAATTCAAACATTTCAAATACACCGGGCCCTGCTGAGCTGCCAATTAAGGCAATACGCATTGGCTGCGCTAACGCAACAAACTTAATCCCTAACGTTTTCGTTAACGATTTCACTGCACCTTTCAATGCATCTATCGTATCCGGTTTTTCATTCTCAATCATAGCAATTAATGCATTTATATATTCTTTGGTAGAAGTATCGGTCCATTTTTGAATGTCAGATTCCTGATACGTCTGCGGCCCATCATGAAAAAGCGTTACTTCTTTCACCAGCTCAATCAGCGTATGCGCTCGCTCTTTATAAAGATCAATTGCCGCCTCTTTCTGCGCATCGCTCCAACCAGAAAGCCGCTGCGCAAACTCTGCATCCAATTCTTTGGCAATATAATCAAGCAGCTCTTTTGAAGAGTGCTCACGAATATACATACCATTTATCCAATTTAATTTTTCAATATCAAAAATGGAGCCCTTTTTACCCACCGCATCTAACGTGAAAAATTCAACCAACTGCTCGCGGGAAAAAATCTCTTGATTCCCATGCGCCCAGCCAAGCCGTACTAAATAGTTCACTAATGCATCCGGTAAATAACCAAGCTCTTTATACGCAAGCGCTGAAGTTGCCCCATCTCGCTTACTTAAGCGTTCACCGCTGGGCCCTAAAATTAATGGAATATGTGCAAATTGAGGCACGCGATATCCCAACGCTTGGTATAAAAGAATTTGTTTGGGTGTGTTTGAAATGTGATCTTCGCCTCGAATCACTTGCGTAATTTTCATGGCAGCATCATCAACAACCACTACAAAATTATAAGTAGGAGTGCCATCAGTACGCGCAATGATAAAATCATCAAGCTGCCCTATTGGTACAGTAATAGTACCGCGAATTAAATCATCAAACGAAACTGAATCTATCTCAGGAAGTTTAAATCGAACCACATACGGGGCCGATTGCGATTGATCAGCAGTGCGGCATAATCCATCGTACGAAATAAACGTACTATTATTTGAACGCTCTGCTATTTCATCTTGAGTACAAAAACATTTATACGCATTCCCGCTTGAAAGTAGCTCTTGCAATACTCGCTTATGCTCTTGCAAACGCTCCGATTGAATCATCACCGTCTCATCAGGCTGCAAATCAACCCACTCTAATGCGGCCATGATACTATCGGTATATTCCGATTTTGATCGCTCTAAATCAGTATCTTCAATACGGAGTAAAAACGTGCCGCCATGATGACGTGCAAAAAGCCAATTAAATAACGCGGTGCGAAAACTTCCAATGTGAAGATGCCCCGTTGGCGATGGCGCAAAACGCACCCGCACCGGAGAGATGATATCAGTCCCCATCCATTATTCCTTATTACGCTGCAAGCTGCTGTAATGATTGCTGCGCTTGCGCTACCCATGGAGATGGGTATGCTTTTTGCGACCAGCTACTATCTTCTAAATCTTGCCATACTTTTTTTGCATCTTCGATTTTATCTTGTGCCCAATAATAGCGGCCCAAGTAATAAAGCGCCATATCTTGGAGACTATTATCAGTATCTCGCGCCAAAGAAACTAATTGCGCAAGACCATCTTTCGACAATGCATCATCATCACTATCAAGCTGCATGAGCGCCTGCTTTGTTGCAAGCATTGGATATAATTTTGATTTTTGTGGTAGCGCGTCAACGGCTCGCTGCAACGTATTAATACTTTCTACTTGCTGCCCTAATTGCAACTGCGCATCAGCTTTCATTGCAAGAAAAAGTGGCGCCACATTACGCTGCTTGTGCTCTTGATATCCACTTTCAAAAAGGGACACCATACGCTCCCACTCTTGTGAATTATTTGCCTGTTGTGCTGTTTGGAATGTTTCAAGATATTGCACAAATGATCGATGCGCATCCTGCTCTTGAGATACTACATAATATCGATAGCCTACGTAGCCTCCGGCTGCTGCGAACATAACCACACTCACAATTGCAAGTGGCTTTAAAAAACGACTTTGATCTTCGAAAAAGTCTCTTATTTCGCGCCCAACAAACATGCATAATGCTTTAAATTCATCTACAAATGCCATAATTTCACCTGCTTTTAATGTATTACTCTATTACCAAAAATCGCCCGTCGGAAAATCCGCACTCTCAGATTGCCGTACTTGAATAGGCTGCCCTTCAAACTCTGTTCCATTCAGTTGCGCAATTGCCTGCTGCCCCTCATCATCAGATGGCATGAGTACATACGCTTGGCCATTACCAATTCCCGAATGTTTATCTCTTACAAAAGAAACTGATTCTACTACTCCATACCGCTCAAAAAGCTGACGCAACTGATCTTCTGTTGCCGATGATGAAATAGAATCTACTACGATATTCATACTTTAAATACTCTCTTTATCAGTTTGATTAATACCGCGATATGTTACTACAAAATTAAAAACGGGTCTATGCATCATACTTATTCCACGCAAAGAGTGATCGAACTTTTGGCTTTACCAATCCATCAAATCCTTTATGCCCCGCAATAAGCTCCTGCAGCATCGTATTGAATTTTTGTACGCGCCCCTCTTTTACTACTTGATGCGCAAACAGAATTCCGTTCAAAACAGCATTCGCATCAGAGCGGCCATGCGCAATAATGATCGGCTTTTTAATTCCAAGCAAAAGTGCCCCGCCAACGGACGCATAATCAGCTTTCTTTTTAATAGCGCGAAACAAATTCCGATTCAGCCACAAGCAGGCTGTTTGAAACCATGATTTTTTTGCTTCATCTTTAATCCAAGAAAAAAGCGTACGCGCAGTTCCTTGAATTGCTTTCAGCATTACGTTACCCACAAACCCATCACAAACAAGCACATCAACAATTCCTTCAGCTACCTCTCGCGCTTCAATATTGCCGATAAAATTAAGTGATGATTGCGAAAGTAATCCATACGCCTTTTTAACTTCTGCAGACCCCTTAAATGGCTCATGCCCATTAGAGAGCAATCCAATGCGCGGATATTCCATCTTTTGTGTAACCGATAAATACGCATGCCCCATCAGTGCAAACTGATACAGATACGCAGCTTTGCAATCAACAGTACCACCCACATCAAGACAAAAAAACGAACCGTTACGCGCTGGTAAAAACGTACCAACCGCCGGGCGATACAATCCCGGCACTCGCCCACACTGCACAACGCTTGCAACCAATACTGCTCCAGAATTGCCCGCAGAAAAAAAAGCCGATGCTCTTCCAGAAGCTACCGCTTTCATTGCGCGCATTAATGATGAATCAGGTTTGGAACGGACAGCACGGCCAGGATCTTGCTCCATGCCGATTTCTTGCTCACAAAATTCTAACGAAATGGGAAGTGTATCCCAATCAGATGGAAGCGCGCAAAGAAGCGCTTCTTTTTTACCACATAATAAAATAGGGACACCCTGTTTTGCTGCAGCTACTGCTCCCTGAACGATCGCATCTGGTGCTCGATCGCCTCCCATTGCATCTACAGCTATCATGGTATCCCTTATATAACAAAATAATCCGTAAAACTATTCAGCAGGCTTTGCTTCTACAGGCGCTTCAACCTTAGAGGCTTTTCGTGCTTCTTTAGCGGTACGTGTTTCGGTACGTTTTACTGCGCGATCAGCTTTAGTAGCCAACACTTTACGACCCTTATAATGGCCGCATGATTTACACGCTTGGTGAGTCATCAACGGCTCTGTACAGTTAGCACATGCAGCCACTGATCGCTCTTTCATACCCTTGTTTGCAAACCGTTTATCACGGCGCGCTCTCGAGCGCTTGCGTTTTGGTACTGGCATCGTAATCCTTACATTTGTTCAATTTGATGAGAAATTGCCAAAAATCTTATTACTCAAATATACCGTATTATAGGAGAAAAGGCAAAGGAGCTCTGGCTCATTTTGCAAGATAATGCCAATTTCACGCCCCAAATTGGGTTTGGAAAGCCAAAACGTCCTCAAATACTCCCTTTATCCCGTCCTGGCCTTTACTAGCCAAATTACCATCTGCAATACTCCTTATAAATAAAAAGAGCCTAATAAGCCACTATCGGGCCAAATCAGCTGCCCCTAATGCCATCCTAAACATTGCTATTATTTAGGCACTTCTGCTACAATCAAGGAGTAAACACATTTCGCCTATATGAATTAATGAAGGAAAAATATGAAAAAACATTTAATTGTGATGGCGCTTCTTTTTACTGGACTTGCTGGAAATAGCATGCAAGCTGCTGCAAGCACAGTAAATATTCAGCTTCAGGTAGATAGAAATCCAATAGAAACAATTACCCTCAAACAAGACACCACTCCTGCACAAATCGTAGCAGAAATCCAAGGCCTGAAGGGAATCGAACCTACTAGCTGGATTTATATATCTCAACTAGGATCACCAACACCTCAGACATATCCAAGCTCGAGCAAACAAGACATCAGCTTAACGGACAATTCTACAATATCTATATTTTCTACATCCACCCCCTCTAATGCCGATTCTCCTGCACCGCATAGACCAAGAGACCGATATGGCCGCCAAGGCTTTGACCCCCGATACGTACAAATAAACCCTGAAGCAGTCGCAGTAGGTGCCCTTACTCTCGCAGCGCTTACAGCCGCAGCTGGCACATATATGACGCGCAGAGCATACCAAAACAAGAAAAATCAATTAGTTAAAAAATACGGTTTGGGAAACTTAACTCACCTGCAAGATAAAGTCTGGCTGGCTACTCTTTCTGCTCGCTTTGGAGTAACGCGATTCCTGAATGGACTTGTGCGCAGCAATCCAGATGCATCACTCACTGATTTCACTGGATCTAATCCACGAGCCCTTGCCGAATTCTACTTTGGCAAAGCGCCAACGGATGCGCAGTTAAATCAGTTTATTAAACGATTTTTCCCCGGACGATAAAAACGAACATACCTAGATAGAAAAAAGCGCTCGCACAATGCGGGCGCTTTTTCATGCAATACGTCGTGAAAGCGTAATGCCAAAAACACTCATAAAAAAAATGCCCGCCATGAGTGCTATTGATCCGGCAATAGAAACATCACACAAAAATGCAAAGATACATCCAAAGAGCGCTGCGCATCCGCCAAAAAAAAGTGAAAAAGCGATCATGGTATGTAGTTGATTAGTAAGAAGAAAGGCTGTGGCTGCGGGAGTGATCATCAGTGCAACCACTACAATAGATCCAACGATATCAAACGCTGCTACGGCAGTAATACTGGCCAAAAGCATAATAAGATAATGCATTCGCACCGGAGAAAACCCACTCACCTGCGCATACTCAGGATCAAATGCGACCATTCGCAACTCTTTAAAAAAGAGCGCGATTGCAAAAAGATTAATCAATACAACTCCACCCAACTGCCACAATGCATACGGCCCCATGTCCCATCCATTAATGCATAATCGATGAAATGGTGAAAATGCAATGTCTCCTAAAAGCACCATATCTGAATCTAAATGCACGTTACGCGCATAGAGCGAAATTAAAATAACGCCGATAGAAAAAAAGAGTGGAAATACTAAGCCAATTGCAGTTTCTTTTTTAATCCGGCCCGTTTGAATCAACTTTTCAGTGCACCAGACTGTCACCATTCCTGCAGCTGCCGCGCCCCATAATAACCAATGAGAATGCAACTGTTGCACCGCTAAAAACATTACCACAATACCGAGTAAAATCGCATGGCTAATCGCATCACTCATTAATGCCACACCACGTAACAGTAAAAAAACTCCCGGCAAACTACACGCAATCGCTGCAGCTACTGCAATAGCAAGAAGCTCCACTTGAATCAGACTCATACTACACTCCGATTATTGTGCCACAAAATGCCACGAGCGGGTGCACACACGAGCGAAAACGCTACGATGCACGAAAGCAATACTACAATCACTGGACCGGTTGGAAGGTTGTCTGCCATGCTACTCAGTACGGTGCCCATCGCGCAGGAAATTGCACCAAAAAAAGCGGAAAGTAAAATCATAGTACGTACGTTGTTTGTCCATTGCCGAGCAGCTGCTGCCGGTGCAATAAGAAGTGAACTCATTAAGACCACGCCCACCGTCTGTAAGCCAACTACTGTTACGATCACCAACAAAAAAGATAAAAACATATCCCACTGCACCACGCGATAGCCGAGCACTTGTGCATATGCTGCATCGAACGCAATAACACTCAGCTCTTTCCAAAACAAAAACATAATGAAGAAAAAAACAATCGCTATACCCGCAATCAGTGCAATATCTTCTGGCAAAAGCGTCGCTGCGTTACCAAATAAAAATTTATTGAGTACTGCCTGATTAGAAACTGCCAATTTTTGAATATGCGTAAGCAGCACTAATCCGCTTCCAAAAAATACTGAAAGCACAATCCCTAATGCAGTGTCGTGCTTGAGTGAACTATACGAGGTAATAATCGTCACGCATGATGCACCCAGCATTCCGCTGCATGCCCCCCCTGCCAAAAGAAGTAATGGATTTTTACTCCACGTGAGTAAAAATGCGAGTGCAATCCCGGGAAATGCTGCGTGTGAAATTGCATCACCTAATAAGCTTTGCCCGCGCAACGTCGCAAATACTCCGATTGCCCCGGAGAGCGCGCCCAGCAAGAGCGTACCTATTAAAACCAGTTGGAAGGTATAATCTGTTATAAATGAGACAAAACTTTGTATCATATTTTTTTATTTTATTTTGTGTTCGTATCCTTCGACAAGCTCAGGACGAACGGGATGATAACATTATGATAATTGAAATAGGTTCTTATTTATTTTATACATTTTTTAGGACTTATTCATAAAATGCTACGTTCATTTCTCACTACCGTTCGTCCTGAGCCTGTCGAAGGAAACGAATGGCAAAACACACTTATTCCGTCCGTATCCTTCGACAGGCTCAGGACGAACGGAATGATAATACACCTGTAATAGAGAGCATTGTAATACCATTTAATAAAACCCTACTCACAGAGAACTAAACGCTGCGCTCATTTCTCTCTCCGTTCGTCCTGAGCTTGTCGAAGGATACGAACACATTATATATTTGATAAATGCACTAATTCTTTCCAATCTTGACTAACTAACGCTTCCTTTTTCTTGCGCGACCAACCTTTAACTTGTCGCTCTGCGGCAAGTGCTTCATACCTTGATCCAAATGTTTCAACATATATTACTTGTACAGGTAATCGAGATGCAGTATATCCAGAAACAGTTCCAGACATATGCTCAGAAATTCTTTTTTCAATCAAGTCAGTATGCCCTGTATAGTAGCTCCCATCAGAGCATTTAAGTATATATACGTAAAATGGTTTCACACGCTACCCTTTATCACCCACATCATATTTCTACTTTCTCTTGAGCGAAACAATATTCCGATCGCCATATGCAGCACAAATATATTCCGGCATACAAACAGTATCAATCGGGCCAAGTGCGATTTTCTTAACGTTTAATAACAACACCCAATCAAAATACTCAGACAGCGTCTGCAAATCATGATGCACTACTACAATTGTTTTACCCTGCTGTTGCAAGTCTCGCAAAATCCCCATAATCAGCTGCTCAGTCTTCATATCAACGCCCACAAATGGTTCATCCAAAAGAAGCAAATCCGCTTCTTGCACTAATGCACGCGCAACAAAAACGCGCTGCTGTTGGCCGCCGGAAAGTTCACTAATATGCCGATCGGAATATGACGCAAGTCCAACCGCCGCAAGCGCCTCATACGCTTTTGCCTTATCTTCATCCGATGGCCATCGAAGCCATCCAATATGCGCATAGCGCCCCATAAGAACTACATCAAATACCGTTGCAGGGAAATCCCAATCAACGGAAAGCCGTTGCGGAATATACGCAACGCGGGATCGTTGTTTTTCTAATGTTGAATTAAAAAGAGAAGTGGTTCCCGAATCGGGAGAAATCAAACCAAGCAATGCTTTGATAAACGTCGTTTTACCACCGCCATTGGGCCCGGCAATTGCGAGCAGTGTGCCGGCTGGAATATCGGCCGTTATCGATTGCAGCGCCGCTACAGAACGATACGATACGGAAAGATTATGCACCGTTATGGCAGAATTCATATGATCCATTTTGCATCAGAAAGTATTAAGAAAGTGAATCCACGATTACATCGACATTGTGCATAATCATACCACAATAGGTAGAGGCTGTCGTGCTTTTATCGCCAAGCGAATCGGAATAAAGCTCCGGCGCAATAGCAACGTGCCACCCTCGAGAAGCAACCGCTTTTTGCACCGCCTCAATGCTTTTTGATGGAATAGAAGACTCAAGAAAAATCGCTTTTATTTTTTTGCGCGCAATGTGATCTGCCATCGATTGAATCCCTCGAGTACTCACTACTGCATCAGTGCTAATACCTTGCAAGCCAATCACTTCAAATCCATACGCACGGCCAAAATAAGTAAATGCATCATGCGCGGTTAAAAGCTCACGTTTACTTTTCGGGATCTGCGCTATCTTTTTTTCTACCCAACGCTGCAATGCAGTAAGTTGATCTAAATAGTTTTGCGCATTGCATACATAGATCTGCGTACGCTCTGGATCAAGCGCAATAAGTGCATCCCGAATATACAGCACAGTATTACTCCACAACGTCACATCATGCCACACGTGCGGATCATATAATCCTTCAAATTCAGATTCTATATATGAATTGTTTGGAATTGCATCAGCCACCGCGCAGGTAGAAATCCGATCACTCATATGCGCAAACATATCTGCCATCTTGCCTTCAAGATGCAATCCATTATAAAAGATAAGATCAGCCTCGCTCAGCGCTTGCACATCACTTTCTCGCGGCCGATAAATATGCGGATCCACTCCCGGGCCCATCAACGTTTTAATACGCATCTGCCCATCAGTAATCGCATGCACTGCATCCGCAATGATACTCGTAGTGCAGACTACATACAGACTGTTTTTTTTCTGAGTTGTTCGAAAAAAGAAGGGCAAAAAAAGAATGAAAAATAAAAAGGTAATTATCACTGGAACTATTTTTTTCATGTGATAATCACCCTTTCTTATTTTTAAAATCAGTCCTAACTACGCTACAACTAATTTGTATTTTCACTCGCAAAAACATCTCTAATTGCAACGCCCCCCGCAATCGCTCCTTGACGCACAAGAGGAGTAGGTGGCGGTGTAACTGGAGTAGTTGGCCTATCCTCAGACACCACCGGTGGATAAGTAGCAGATCGAGATCTACCCACAGATTGATCCGCAGCGCTTATTGCGCTAATAACGCATAATGTAATAGTTGTTACTACTAACTTGATGTTCATAAAAATCTCACAGATGTAATGTAGTTAAATTGTCACCACAATCTTCGACGCGACTCTTCCAACCTATCCATTCTAGATTGCGACTTTGTAGTGGCGCGGCGAGCAGCATCACTCTTGCATGCTTTTTCATATTCTTTTTGTAACGGAGCATCAACGCCTTTTTGTTGGCCAAGGCTAGCAGAACATGCTTCAAATGAATCCCGATACTTTTCTCCAACTCTTAGAGCTTCAGCTTGAGCTTGAGCGTCTTCATATCTTCTATTATAATCTGCAATCCTTGCAACTTCTGCCCACCGACGTCGCAGTATTTCTTCTTGGCTTAATCCAGTATCCGATTGATCAGCAGAAAAAGCTAAACCAGTTATTGTAAGACATACCAAAAAAAACATTCTCTTCATAATAACCTCTTATTAAAACAACATATAACCGATTGAAAATTATTGGTCTTCAGGCTCTTGTAATCCGAATTGAAATAAAGCCTCTACTTACAGATCAACTACTGTAGGCACAGCACCAGCTCCAGCATCTTCTTGCCCGGCTCCCATACCCTGATCACTGAAATCAATCTCAGCTAAAGCATCAGCCATTACAGCTGTTTCAAAACGTTCAGGAAACAAGTCAACTGCCGCACTCGATCTTCCTACCGCTGTTCTTGATCTTCTAGCGGGCCGTTTTGGAGCAGGTGGCGCAAGACGCGTGCCTGCCGTACGAGCAGCTTTGCGAGAATCACGAAACTTTACGGCTTTTATTTGAGCCGCCAAATCCTTTAATTCTTCAGCGGTCAATTCTTCAGCAGTAGCAACTATCTCTGCATCAACTATCTCCGTATCAGCAGCAGATACATATCCAACGCTACCAAGCACTATCAATGATATAAATACTATTTTCTTCATCATAACCTCTCATTAAAAACAACTTATAATCGCTTCCACATACCAGAAAAATCCTGCTCAATCATACCGCCCATTTGCATCTCAAACAGCTCATTTTGCATTTCAGAAAGTGACGCTCCGCATTCTTTTGCGAGTGTATCTATCGACTGCGCTGAAACGCATAGTGAAAGCACCGCTTTATGAATCTGGCTCTTTCCAGAACTATCACCACTTTCATTACTATTAGCATGCCTTACTTTAGCCAAATTATCAAATCGAATGACCGATTGCACCTCTGACAGATCTGATTGAACAACACCGCATTCAGAAAGAATGTCTTGAGGGCTCATAATCAGCTTTGCTCCTTGCTGAATCAACGCATGGCATCCGGTGCTTAATTGATCATCTATCGATCCCGGAAACGCAAATACATCACGCCCCTGATCGAGTGCATACTGCGCAGTAATTCGCGTGCCGCTTTTTTGCGCTGCTTGCACCACGACTACTCCCTGCGACAATCCAGAAATAATTCGATTTCGTGCGGGGAAATTGTGTGGATGCGCACCTTCCATGCTCATAAACGAACTGATAATAGCACCGCCACTTTCCAAAATTGTTTCAAACAATCGTATATTTGTCTTGGGAGCTGGTTGTAAAATCCCCGATCCAAGGACTACAATCGTTTTTCCTCCTGCTTTCAATGCGGCACGATGCGCCATCGTATCAGCACCCAACGCTCCGCCACTCACAATGCAAAAACCATGCGCAACCAATTCAGGAACTATTGATTGAACGCATCGCTCGCCGTAGAGGTTTGCATCCCGTGATCCCACAATTGAAACTGCTTTTGAGAAAGAAAGATCGCCTCGCCAAAAAATAACGGGCGGCGGCGAATGAATCGTTAAAAGTTGTTGGGGATAATTATCATCAATGAGCGTAGCCCATTGAATACCCTCGCGATGAATAATTTCAAGTTCACGATCAAGCGCAGACCGATCTTTAAGCCCTTCATAGAAAAGCTCTGCTCTTTTTTGGGACACGCCCATGATTCTCCACTCAGAAAGTGAAAAATCATAGAGCGTATTCCATGTAGTATTTAATGGCTTGTTTGCAATAAGAGATGTAATAGCTGTTGGCCCAATTCCCTCAATGAGAGAAAGATGCAAAAGAGTTTCGCGCGAATTCATGATGCTCTACTAAAATCCTCCAAAAGGATCTTCATCCCATGCGCCCGCCTGCATCTCATCCGAACCTAATGCTGGCTCTGACGACGCACTACTTTTTTCAGACGCTTCCTCTGGCTGCATCACTGGCGTATCAACAGCGACTTCATCATGCGGCACTTCAAAATCAAATTCCGCTACCGGAGCATCTTGTAATGAAACATTTGATAGGGCTTCATCTGGAGCTACAATTCGAACCACGCCAGAATCAGTAGCATCAGTTTTTACTGCACCCTTAATAGAGCCATCTTGCGCGCCACCCTCACCAGTAGTATCACTCTCCTCGCGGAACGCAAACATAGAAGCAAGCTTCTGACCTTTATCAAGGCGCACTAATCGAACACCTTTTGCCTGCCGGCCCATAGTACGAATTTCTGATGCCGGAAGACGAATTATTTTACCCGCTTGATCAATCAACAAAATATTAGAATCAGGATGCACAATCGCAAGACCAATTACATCGCCATTACGCTTATCAGTTGGAATAGTACGCACCCCTACACCACTTCTATGAGCAATGCGGAAATCTTCAACGCGTACTTTTTTACCATAACCGTTCGAAGTAGCAAATAATATATCACCGGAATCGGCACCGATAACTTCCATGCCAACCACAAAGTCTTCATCACGCAATCGAATACCGATCACACCCGCCGCTTGACGGCCCATAGAGCGAACCTCTTCCTCTTTGAATCGAATACCCTGACCATGTGCAGACGCGATTACGATAGTATCTTGCCCTGAACTTAATGAACAGAATACCAACTCATCGCCTTCACGAAGTGTGGTACAACGAATACCCGTTGAACGAATTTTTGCAAAGTCGGTTGCTTGCGTACGCTTAATGATACCCTTTTTAGTAAGCATCACGAGGAACTTACCTTCAAGTTCACGAGCGCACAGAAGTTTTACTACTTTCTCGCCCGGCTGCAATGGCAACAGGTTTACTACCGCTCGTCCACGAGCCATACGAGATGCTTCAGGAATTTCAAATACCTGTAAGCTATAAATTCTTCCAAAGTTGGTAAAGAAAAGAAGCGTATCATGATTTTTGGTAACAAAAAGATCAGCCATCACGTCATCAGACTCATCAAGTGATACCATGCCCATTTTGCCTTTACCACCACGATGCTGAACACCGTACGTTGAAAGCAATACGCGCTTCATATATCCCTTAACCGTCAACGTAACCACCACTTCTTCATCAGGAATTAAATCTGCTTCAGTGAGAATATCAATTGGCCCTTCGATACGAGAACGTCGTTCATCGCCATAGCCCTCTTTCACCTGCTCAAGCTCGGTGATTACCTCTTGGATCAAAATCTGCTCATTTTCTAGAATAGAATTTAAATACGCAATTGTTTTTTTAATTTCTTCCATTTCTGCACGAATCTTTTCCTGTTCCATGCCAGTAAGACGTTGCAAGCGCATTTCAAGAATTGCCTTGCATTGGATCGGGCTCAGCCCAAATGTATCTTGTAGTTTTGCCATAGCTTCATCAGCAGCCGATGAACGCTTAATGATCGCAACTGCTTCATCAATGTTATCAAGCGCAATAATAAAACCGAGCAAGAGATGCTCGCGCTCGCGTGCTTTTTTCAAATCATACGCAGTTCGGCGATATACTATCTGCTTGCGGTGAAATATAAATTCTTGAAGCATTTGGCGCAGTGTGAAAATAATCGGACGATTATCTAATAGAGATAGCATCAAAATAGAAATCGACGTTTGCAGTGGCGTATGCTTATACAGCTGATTCAAAGTTACTTGCGGAATTTCTCCCCGCTTTAACTCAATCACCAATCGCATACCACGACGATTTGTCTCGTCTTTAATATTGGAGATACTATCAATAACTTTATTTTTAACCAGATCAGCAATCTTAACTGCCAGATCCGCTTTATTTACTTGATACGGGAGCTCTTTAATAATAAGTGCTGAGCCACCTTTTTTGGTCTCTTCAATGTCTACGACTCCACGCAAGATCACATTGCCGCGTCCAGTCTTATACGCTTTAATTGCGCCAGCTCGACCACAAATAATTCCACCTGTTGGAAAATCAGGAGCAGGAATCAATTCAAAAAGTTCTTCTTCTGAAAGATCTGGATTTTTCAACAGAGCCAAACAGCCCTCAACAACTTCAGTAAGATTATGTGGTGGAATAGAAGTCGCCATACCAACCGCAATACCGGCAGTACCATTCACCAATAAGTTTGGTAATCGACTCGGAAGAATAACTGGCTCAACAGTAGACTCATCAAAGTTCGGCACAAATTGTACCGTCTCTTTATCAAGATCAGCCAAAATCTCTTGAGCAATCTTTTTCATTTTTACTTCGGTATAACGCATTGCCGCTGCGTTATCACCATCAACAGAACCCCAGTTACCCTGCCCATCTAAGAGCGGATATCGTTTAGAAAAATCTTGCACCAAACCAACCATAGATTGGTATACCGCTTGGTCACCGTGTGGGTGAAATTTACCAAGCACATCACCAACCACACGTACCGATTTGTGATACGGGCGATTATGGAAAAAACCGAGTTGATGCATAGTATATAAAACACGACGGTGCACTGGCTTTAAGCCATCACGCACGTCTGGAATAGCTCGACTCACCACCACAGACATGGCATAATCGAGAAACGACTCTTTTAATTCATCTTCAATTAAAACTGGCTTTACACCAAATTTTTGTTCTTCAGTTGGGCGTATAGGCTCCATACGATGGTTCCTTGGCAGATGGTTCAGATATTAATGAATTGGCTCCATTACCTTATATATATAGAGTACCTCGAATAGCAAGATATGACAAGAAGGCTGGACTCTTTTAGCTCTGTAAACGATGTACGCATCTTCACACTCTATTTACAAATTCTATTGCTCATTTACACTGGAATCTATTATATACTCCTAACGAAAAAGAATCATGGACATTAAAAAAATAAAACTTGAACAGTTCACCCCCGATCGCATCAGAAACTTCTCAATCATTGCCCATATTGATCATGGAAAATCTACTCTTTCCGATCGCTTATTGGAATACACCGGCACACTTTCGGATCGCACGAAAAAAGATCAGTTTATGGATAAGCTGCAAGTGGAGCAAGAGCGGGGTATTACCGTTAAAGCGCAAACTGCCTCAATGTTTTATGAGCATAATGGCATTACGTATTTGCTTAATTTAATTGACACTCCCGGACACGTAGATTTTAGCTATGAAGTATCCCGTTCATTATATGCGTGCCAAGGAGCGCTCTTACTAGTTGATGCAGCGCAAGGCGTGCAAGCGCAAACGATGGCAAATTTTTATTTAGCATTCGAGCAAGATCTGCAAATAATACCTATCATTAATAAAATTGATTTGCCGACTGCGGATGTCCCCCGGATTGAAAAAGAGCTTGATACGCTTTTTGATTTCAAACCAGAAGAAATTATTCCTGCATCTGCAAAATCTGGTATTGGTATTCCTGAAATTCTTGATGCGACTATTAATCGTATTTCCAGCCCAAACGGCTCTCTTGATAAACCACTCAAAGCACTTCTTTTTGATTCTTGGTTTGATGAATATCGAGGCGTAATCTGTTTGATTGCACTGCATGATGGAGTTATTAAAAAAGGCGACCACATACGATTGGCACAAGCAGATATTGCATACGAAGTACTGGAGCTTGGGCTTATGTATCCCGAGCCTACTCCTATGCCGGCGCTCTATCCGGGGCAAGTGGGCTACCTAATAACTGGAATGAAAAGCGTAAAAGAAGCAAAAATTGGTGATACTATTTGCCATGCTAAAAAACCGGTTGAGCCCCTTCCTGGATTTAAAGACGCAAAGCCAATGGTATTTGCCGGGCTGTATCCGGTTGATAGTGAAGAGTTTGAAGACTTTCAAGAGGCAATTGAAAAACTTACCTTAAATGATGCAAGCGTAAGTTTTGAGAAAAAAACATCCGCAGCGCTCGGACTCGGATTTAGATGTGGCTTTCTCGGGTTGCTTCATATGGATGTATTCAAACAGCGCCTTGAGCAAGAATATGGTCTTACTGTAATCCCAACCGCACCCAGCGTATTATATAAGGTGAAACTTGATCACTCTGACGATATTATCGATATCGAAAACCCATCTGAATTTCCTGATCCAGGAGTAATCGATACCGTGTATGAACCGGTAATTAATGCAACGATTATTGTGCCCAAAGAGTATCTTGGCAGCCTGATTAAACTGTGCGAAGAAAAGCGTGGCATGCAGCAAGGTATGTCTTACCTTGATGAAGGTAATCGCGTAATCTTAAAATATCGTTTGCCTTTGAATGAAGTGGCAACCGACTTTTATGATCAGCTCAAATCAATAAGCTCTGGATACGCGAGCTTTGACTATGAAGAAGCGGGCTATGAGCCATCAAATCTGGTTAAAATGGATATACTTCTCAACGGCAAGCCTGTTGATGCGCTTTCAGTCATTGTACACAAAGATAAAGCATACTTTATTGGCCGAGACATTGCTGAGCGCCTTAAAAAAGCAATCCAACGCCAACTCTATGAAGTGATTATTCAAGCAGCAATTGGTGCAAAAATTATTGCACGTGAACGAATCGCACCATTGCGTAAAGATGTAACGGCAAAATGCTATGGCGGTGATATTACTCGAAAACGAAAATTGCTTGAAAAGCAAAAAGAAGGTAAAAAGAAGATGAAGCAAGTGGGCAACGTTGAAGTGCCGCAAGAAGCATTCTTAAGTATTTTAAAGAAGAGCTAAGCATCATTGACTTTTAGCACATGAAAGATTATTTATAAAAACAATACAATCCGTTCGTCCTGAGCCTGTCGAAGGATACGAATGGTTCATTTTTTCGTTCGAATGGTTCGACAAGCTCACCACGAACGGGGTTAAGGAGCATAATCGGTATGCAAGAATCATCGCACTCTCCGGCAATCGATCAAAATCATGAATTTTCTGGCCACATCTATATCTTCCACGCCTTTGATGTAGGTGATGATATTAATCTAGAAAAGGTTGAAGCGCTGCGTGCCATTAAAACTGTGCCGCTCTCGTTGCCAAAATACTTTAAAAACTATAATGCTCCACTTGCAATCGAGCTTCCTCATCCCAATGAAAGTGCTCGCTGTATCAGCGTAAAATTGCATAATTTTGGTGCAGTGTCTCTCACGTATAAAATTCCATTTACCGGCACGTTGGAAGATTTTCGAAACGAATTTTATGAAGAGTATTATCAATATCAAGAGCAAAGCGTAACTGATCTCAAATTAATTTATAAAAAAATTGAAAAATATATTACACAGCCAAAATTTTTCCACACTCGCTCCTCATATAACATTATTCAAATAAATCCCGAGCCGAAAAAAATTGATCTTACTCAATTGCAAAAACAATTTGGTAGCGTAATCGCTTCCACCATTCGATTTGAGACAGAAACACTCTCTGAGTATCAGCGCAATGAAATCCTTGATTCTGCAATTGGCTACTATCGAGGAAACCTTGTCATCGTAGATACGGATACCACCTTTATATACGATGATGACTATCAAGATCTCCTTTCATTTATTGAGTTTGCAAACCTACAGCAGCTCGAACTGCAATACTTTGATCGTCTTTTGGATCAACAGTTAAATAAAATTTATGAAAGTGGCGGCACACAAAAAGTCCCACTTGCGGCCTATTTTCCCTTTCTTGATAATATTGCCGATCCAGTAGCAAAACTTGGAAAATTAAAAGTTGATATTTCCGTAATCACTGAACGATTAGAAGGAAGTATCAAAATTGCCGGCGATCCATACTATTCAGAATTTTATGAGCAGCTCATCAAAAAACTGGATATTAAACTCTGGCAAGATTCAATTGAACGTAAATTAGATATCATTAAAGATGTATTGGTAATCTACCAACACAAAACAGACGTGATTCGAGAAAATATTCTTGAAGTGTTGATTGTTATTTTGATTTTCATCGAACTAGTAATTGGTATTTTGCATTATGTAAAAGGGAGCTAAGAAGCTCCCTTTCATTATTGTGGTATTGCTGACAATGCACGGACAAGATATATGCTTGATAGCCTTGTTTCATAATATTGATCATGGATCGCGCAATAACCATAACTACGCACGATTCCATTCAGTATCGCTGGATTTCTTCTCAAGTAGTCCGCTACTTCAGAAGAGAAGCCGCCACCCCTTACAGCAATGCAATACAATTCTGTTTGCAATTGTGCCTCCACTGCAACAGCTGCATACACCGATGCCGACGATGCCATCAACACACATACAAAAAACAATACTTTTTTCATAAAAGCCTCCAATGAATGGTTTAAAACTACTATTTTGCCACACTAACTTTTGCTGGCCGCAGCACGCGATCATTCAGCACATAGCCTTTTTCCATAATCTGTACAATCTGCCCGGATTCTTTTTCATCAGAATCTACTTGCATTAGTGCTTCATGAAATTCTGGATTAAAACTATCGTACGATACTTCCGCCACTCCCGCATCTTTCAAAAAATCTCCAAATGCCGTATGTATCATTGCAATGCCATCAACCCATGATTGCATTTCTTGCGACACTTCTGGTTTTAATTCCATCGCGCGATCAAAATTATCAACGATAGAAAGAAGCGGTGTGAGCAATTTTTCTTGCGCTGATTGCGCCCATGCGCTGCGCTCTTTAACCGTACGTTTTTGATAATTTTCAAGATCAGCTGTTAATCGAGCATATTTATCTTGCCATTCGGCGAGCGTTACTTTGCATTGATTCAATTGATTTTCTGTTTCATTTTCAGGAGAAACATTCTCTGATTCTTGCAAAGCTTGCTCAGACTCTTTATTCTCTGTATTAACTGTTTTTGTGCTGTTTTTTTCTGTTTCCATACTGTGCTCTTTTTATATAAATAAAATAATCAAAATATCCCTGAATGAGGCGCTTATATAGTAAAAAAGTGTAATAAATCCCGTATAAAAAAGCAATTTACTGCGAACTTTGCCCCTCTCCTTTCCTTTTTTTTGCTTTTCCTTTATAACTAAATTCGATCATCCCATGCTGGTTTTGCCAAATAAGGATTTATGAATGAATCAATATACACGCCATCTTTTGCCCATACTTATATGTGCCAGCACCCTCCAGCTTCTAGGGTTTGATAATGCACACTTTTATAGAGCAACCAACTTTTTCCTTGAGCCTCGCTTAGAGCGAGACTATTTGACTACTGTAGATGTTTTTGTGCAAGGCGGCTCTACTACTGATGGGCGAAACAAAGAGCATGAAACGGTCCGTGCGTTTGATATTTGGGGGCATCACGATATGCACGAACTGGCAGTAGGAGTTCCCTGCAAAGATCTTTCAAACCCCCTTGATTTGATTATTCAACAACTTTCATTACAGCCATCTCGCTGCGTTACCTCTAAAGATGCGTGCAAAAAACAATCTCAATTTGCTCACTATTCAATTTTCGCTGATTTCAATCTCATGGAAGCATACCTTTCTTTTGCGCAAAACTTTAAAAAGGGATTTTTCATGCTGTTTTATCTTCCGATACGACGCATGAAAGTAGACAATATTTCTTTTTGTGATATTTCCCCAAAAGATGCAACTTGCCCAAATATAAACACACCCATTTGGCAAACGTTTAAAAACAATTTTTGCGACATCCTCGATCGCTATTGCTTAAGTGCAGATCCTGTAACTGATATCAATCTTGGAGATGCATCTATCGCTCTTGGCTGGACGCACTCATTTCAAAAAACTGAAGTTATTGATTTTATAGATACTACTTTCAAATTTGGTGTCTTAATTCCATCCGGTCAGCAGAAAAACGAGGACCAAATTTTCTCACTTCCTTCTGGATATAATGGCCATACCGGATTTCAAATGTCTGCCGACGTAGCATTTGGAGCATTTGATTGGCTCACCCTTGGATCTCATTTTGATGCACTGGTATTTGCAGATAAGACAAAAGATATTCGATTAAAAACAGGCAAAGCGCAAAGTGGTATCATTAAGCTCGCCAAGGGCTGCGCAAAAATTGAACGGGGGTCACAGTGGATGGCGGGAGCATACATAAGCTTTGATCACGTGGTCCGTGGACTTTCGTTATTATGCGGATATAGCTTTGTAAACAAAGGGCGCGATTCAGTTTGTCCCCTTGATACAGAAAAGTTTAGTGTTGGTATTGCCAATAGTGATGAGTCATTATTTGGATACAAAATGCACACACTCAACTTCCAATTTGAATATGATTTCGCACACGAAGATCGAGTATTTGGACCCCGAATTTCTGCTTACTACAATATGATAGTTGGTGGAAAACGCATATTCACTACTGATGTTGGTGGAGCAAACATCGGCCTTGAACTTGCCTGGGATTTATAACCAAACACATAATTCTGCAAAAAAAGGATAGTAATGAAACGAGTATCTCTCTCTTGGATAGTGCTATTATCATGCCACTATCTTTCTGCCGGAGTAGTTGTTACTGGAAATGATACCAATGCCCCCCGAGCATTTAAAACTGCAGTAACCGCCCAAACATATGATCGCAAAACAGGTGCATTTTACGTTGGCCTTTCTTCTGGCACAGATACATATACTCTTTCGCAAGCGCCACGCCCATCATTTACTACTATTCCGAGTTTTTCTCCCGTGTTAGCAGATACCAGTAGTTTACTCAGCGCGACCATTGAATTTTTAAAATTCTCCTCTCAGAATAGTGGATTTGGAGTCCTCACCGCCGTTGCACAAGGGACTGAAGCATTTACTGCAAGTACCGTAACGTCACTCTTTACCGACGGTAATGGAGAAGTTACTTCAGGCAATCTCAATGATGCGAGTGGACTCATTGCCACTGATGGTATCGTACAAATTGAAGTAGACAATAATAATATCTACGCTGCCGTATCGCCCAATGGGAGTTCGTGGGGCGACACCGATTCTGGTATCGCATTAATTGGTCTGGGAGTAAATGGCAGTACAATCACTCTTGATATTAAAGATGCTACTACCGGCAATGCCGGCAATAAAGCTGCACCGCTCGATAAAAGCTCAACCGTATTGAAAGGTGATAGTGGCGGCGCTGACGTGGTCTTTACCTCTACCTTTGCAGCGCTTCATTGGGATGACGAACTGGAACGATTATTTGTAGGCGTGCATATTGAAAGCAATTCAACCGCAGGGACAGACATTGCAAAGGCGGTAACCGTTGCGCAACTTGATTGCAGTTTAAATTTTCAAGCCATTGCACCTGATTCTGCAATAACGGGCGGTGCTACTGATGAAATAGTGGTAGGACAAGGAGAGAGTATTGCATTCACCCCTACTCATCTTCGCGTATTGCATGCAAGCACTGGTCCTGATTATTTAATTGTTGATTGCTCTCCAACTACAACCTGCTCACGCGTATTTGCACTGCCTCTCGTAAACGATACAACAAATCCAACCGCCGTAACCAACGGCACGATCGCTGATAAATCAAGCGCACTCGATACTACAACCATGAAGTTTACTGATCCAGCAACTGCCGCGGGAGAGCTTCCTGTAAATAATGCGATCACCGATCCAGAAGCGATTGTGGGCGCAGGCGATCTACCAATTCAACCCGGAGATGGCATCTCTGACATGGTAGTAGTTGGTGATGCGGTATATGTATCACTGGCACTTACCCCAAATAGTGATACGGATACGGGCATTTGGGTATCGCAGGCGATGTTTGATGATACGGGAAAAATTATTCGGTGGACTCCCTGGACTGCAAAACGGGTCATCCCTTTAAATGCATTTCCCGGAATACAACTTCCCGATGGATCAACCTGCTGCGGATCAATGAACTTTTTTGAAGTGGATGGTAAAAATGGCCACGTATGGTTTGTAGAAGCCAATACTGGACGCACCGTTGGTATCACCACATGGTCTAATGGCATACTCACTAATGATTTGATTACCACTTTACGCACTGCGCTTTCGCAAAGCTCTTATTCCGTTCTTGATCTCCATCAAAATACTCGTGGTTTTTTAGATACCACTACTCAACGTTATGCGCTTTTTGGCGGCGTTAACAAGGTAGCGTTTGTGCGCACTGGAATCGCACGAGATCAAAGCAATGCTTCAAGCCCACAAACAGCAATCACTGATTTTTCTTCAACTGAAAACTTTAAACTCACTAACCTTCCAACTAATGCTGGATGCTGCAACGTGCTTGAATATTCTCGAACAAGTACTACCGCCGATGAAGATGATACGCGTGAAGATTTCACCTTCTTTTTTGCGGGCACTGAAAATGGCCTGTTTGTGTATCACGATTTTCTGAACGATCAAGGCCTCAATCCAGCTGATTTTGGTGCATTGGATGCAACGCCATTTACCGATGCTGATTGGAAAAAAATGGATTCCATTAATGGGCAAGTAATTGATATCAAAACATCCGGCGCAGGAAGAACGCTTTACGTGGTAACATCTGAATCTTCTGATACCGATCCACTTATAAGCACTCTTTATAGTATTCCCTTCACCTCAAGCCCAACAACTATGTTTGCAACCACGAACATTCATACTATTGCAAAAACTGGTGTTGATACTTTTAAAGACACACTCCAATTTTATGGGGTACAAATTGTAGCCACTGATGATCCTCGTGCTGCAAATCCAGAGAATAAAGAACAACTCATACTCACAACAAATCAAGGGCTTTATCACTCTGATGCAAGCCAGGCGGCAAGCGCAAGCGTAGCAACTGTTACTAATCAAACGGATGCTAACTGGCAATTGATAGTGAAAAATGTATTAAACACAACTGCCACTACGATGTTTAATGGCATTGGAGGAATGGATACACCCGTGCGACACACAACCTGGCCATTCAGCGTGCAAGATCAATCAGGATTTAATACATTCGATCGTGGATCAATTCATCAATATAGTGGCCTTGGCGATAGCACTGGATCGGCTGCTGAATTTGCTACTTTTTTTGATCCGATAAAGTTCAATGCTGATTCAAACTTAAGTCCGTTTACGACGCTCGATCTTTTGAATTATTTTTATTCAGATGGCGGACGTCGATTCTTTATTTTAAATCGTACAATTGATCCTGCAGATGAATCACAGTTGATGGTCCTTCCCTATAATGTAGCGGCGTGGAATATCGTTTCACCTGATATCATTAGTGAAGCTATCGTAGATGCTGCACGCAGATTATATTGGATACGATCAATTGGGCCAACTGGTATTATTCTCGCTGGCACCAATCAGGGAGTAATCGGGCTGCAATAACTACTGCGCCATTCTTGCTTCAAGCATCGTTTTTATCTTAACAATAAGTCGCTTCAAGCATGCCTGTCGCATTTTATCCATCTTTGGTAACTCTGCAGATCTATCAGAAATTGTACCAATCACGCGAGACAAATAATGCAGCTGCTCTGCCAGTGGCTGCTTTTCATCTTTTGGTATATTTTTCAAATGAGCGTAGGCCAGCACTAATTGCCCCAATGAACAATCCAAAATGCGTACCACCTCAACTGATATATGCGTTTTTGATCGAATTACTTTATCCCATGCGCCCCATACTTTTACGCACTGCTCAGTCGCCCGGCCATATGCATTTGTTGGAAACAATGTATCAAAGCTCAATCGCTTGCTTTGCCCACCTACTGCGTGTGATACGCTCACAATGAAAGCGATAGCAAGCAATAAGGCTGCACACCTTTTTCTCATTGAATAGACCTTCATACCGCACTCCTTGCGTTCTTCATACCTAAAATCCCCTAAAAACAATGCTCTTCACTATCAAGCCTGTCAAAAATCACGGTAAAAAGTCAATAGAATAGGGAGTTCTCAATAAAAAACCGCGCCGTTAAAAGCGCGGTTTTTTAAAATAGAGTCAAAAACTCATTAAAATGGAAGTTCATCCTCAAAAGGAGGCTGATCTTTAAATTCGCCCACAGGCTTATCTTCTTTTGCCTTCAGCTCTTTTGATTGATTTTTCTTTTTGATTGATTCGATCTGATCAAAAAGTTCTTTTTCCAGTGCTGATTCCGGTGCAGGCATTGCAGATTCTTTCTGAGGCTTCGTTGCTGCTTTTACTGGTTCAGAAGATCGTGGTGACGAGAAAGAAGATGTAGTTGAACTCGCTGTATCACCCTCTCCTGCAGAAGACAAGAATACCACTCGATCTGCAACCACAGAGTGCTTGCTGCGGTTTTGCCCTGATGGATCTTCCCATGTATCCAACTTTAAACGGCCTTCAACTAAAACAGAACGTCCTTTTTGCAAATACTGATGGCAGCTATCCGCCTGTGCACCCCATACATCAATATCAATAAAGCACACTTCTTGTACCATTTCGCCACTTTGACGATTTTTATATTGGCGATTAGTTGCCAAACCAAGTCTGCATACTGCTTGCCCAGATGTAAGTTGTTTATACTCTGGATCACGCGTTAAATTACCAACTAATACGACACGGTTATAACCAGCCATAGAACTGCCCCTTCGAAAACTAAAAGATTTAAAAGTATTAAAAGAAAGGTACCGTACAAACTCCGGTACCTTCTTTGATCATATCACAAACACCATAAGTTCGGAATAGCGATTTCTATTTTGTTGTTTCACTCGTTACGCGTAAAAATGGATACCCTTCTTGCAACACATCTTTTACCACTTTGTATTTTTGTTTGGCAGAAAGATCGGGAGATTGCAGTAAGCGCACATCATCTAAAAACGTCGCACTGTATTTTGCAGGAACTTCCACGCATTCAAGACGATAAATTAAATAATACATTAACCCAACATCGCACGGATCCATTTCTGATTGCTGTTTTTCCCCATTCACCAAAAGAAGTTTTTTTAACTCTCGTAAGGTTTCAAACAGCCCTTCATATTCATATTTTATTATTTTCGTTTTCTTAAGCAGGTATTTTACTGGCGGAATAACTACATCTTTGCACACACTATGCAAAAAGTAGGCTATTCCAATCATCAAAGGCAGCTTGATTTTTTTCCAGTACTGAAATTTCAATTTATTGAAATCAGTGTTGCCAACCTTAAGTCCAAATCGCACAATATCTGGTACCTGTGCTAGCGTATCTAAAACCTCAAGTTTCCCATTCATGCCTTGGGCAATCGCTTCCACAGCCCTACCCGGACTTGTAAATCTTTTTGTGGTTGGAGTTGGAGCGGAAGGAACCAAACTTGATGCAACTCGAGTTCCTTTCGCTGCATCGGCTAAAATACTTTGAACCAAATAAGCCTCACGCAATTCTGTATCTGAAAGTACTTTTGGTACATTCTTAACTCCTTCAGCAAGATCCTGCCCTTCCACAGATACTGGCTGCGTAACTAACGGAATAAAATATCGTAAATCACGCGCTTGCGCGGCTGTATTCATAGCGGCAAGAGTAAACGCTGATTCATCTCGATCAAAAAGTTGAGCTGCACATAATTTTGGTTCTGGTAATGCCTTCATGCCAAACAACTTGCAATACACTCGCTCTAAATCTGTCATCGTATTGCTGTCATCTGAGATTGCAGCAGCCGCTGCGGCACTCGCATCACTACCTGAACGCTCACGAGTTCCAATACTTGGATTGCCATCATCATCAAATTGAACGTGCAAAAGATCGATAGCATCTTTGGTTGTAATTACGTTTAAATCAAGCAATCGCTGACGCACTAATTCCGTTGCGAGCTTATCTCTATCAGAATTATTGCGAGTAAATGCTGGTAATAATTGCGATACTTTTACTTTAAATTCTAAACGCTCTTTCCGCTCAGCCTCTTCAATCTCCTCTTGCCAGCGCTGATCATCACCCCATAAAGCATCTGCGCACGCATCTCCATACATCTTTGCATTCTGGGCAATCGTATGTGCCGCTTTTACTACATAGCGATCTCCCTTTGTATCTTTGCATTGATGAGCAGCAGTAGTAGCAGCAGTGCCTCCCACAACGGTAGTAACTGCAGTGCCAAGATTTCTGCGAACCCATGATGGCTTGCCATATTCGTACAAACGTCTATCTATTTTTGACGTAAATCCAAGCACGCTCGTGGTTGCGCGTGTCAGCAACGCTGCAACTGTTTCAAATACTGGCTGCGCTATTGCTACGTGTTTAGGGGTAGCTTCATTGGTAAGCAGTGTGCATAAATTTTTAAACCATGCATATTGCAGCGATCGATCGTAGCCAAATGGCGCTCTATTTACCTGCTGCACCAATGCACCTAACAGTGCACACAACTCTTTTTGAATTTTTTGCAACTGACCGACAATTACTTTTGGTGATTTGCGATGCAGAAAAAAATGTACTCGATACCCCTGCGCCTCTTTCCAGAAAGAAAGAAGTGTTTCGATATCTGAAAGTGCATCAAGAATACGATCATTCATTTTTAATATAAGAGGCACAGAAAGCTTAAAAAGTCCGGCCAGACGAATTGCATCAATATGCGCACTTGAACCTTCGCTCATCGTCATACGTTCAAGCTCTGCTAAATTACTCCGAACTGTTTTGAGTGAAGCGTGATTACTCATTGCTGCAATCGGAGAGATAACTCCGCTCAACGCATCAAGATCTTGCACGTCATTCGTAGCTTGGTTCACCATGTTTTGCGCACGCTCTATAAATGCACCCGGAAACTCGCTTGGAGTTGCGGTATACCCAGACACTGCCGATACAACAAACAGCCCACATAATAACACATTCAATTTCATAAAAACTCCATATTGATTCTATGCAAAGATTGCATAACTATAGCAGAATGCCGTAATAAGTGAAAAGAGTAGCGCTTTAAGAGGCCTGCAGAGAGCGAAGCGTGTCTTTGCACTCTTGCTGTAATGCTTCAATTCGAGCATGCAAAGATTGTAGTTTTTTTTCACACGTTGAAAGTTTTTCGCGAGATGCAGTAGCACACCATCCCTTCTTATCCCCATGCGCATATGCTTCCACTGCGTGCAATGCGTTACTTTGCACATTTGCAAGCGACGAGAATAACTCTGCCGATGCATGCAATACATCTCCGAATGCAGTGCAGCAGGATTCTTTAAGTGTGTTCATTGATGGCGCTTTTTTTACCCGTTTTTCTGTAAATTGCGCGGAAAGAAAACCAGTAGAAATGATTATTGTAAATGCGATAATAGATTTGTTTTTTAACATGTAAATTCCATTCTGTTACTAAATTTTTTGGATACCAATGCGCGTATATTCAAGCAAAGAAGCAAATACCAGTATAATGAGTATCGCCAGCGCCACATAATATGTTTTAATCGGTGCCCATGCAAAAAAGTAACACGCAAATACCCATCCAATAAAAAGCATCTGGATAAAAGTGGTTACTTTTCCCAGTTTTCGCGGGCGGATTTCAATGTATCCCTGGGTTACAAAAATAAAAAAAGCACCTCCAACAAGAATTATTTCTTTACATAGCATCAAAAAAGCAAACCATATCGGAATAGAAAACGGTAATGATTGCATAAAAGAAAGTGTGAAAAAAACAGAAAGAATCAAAATTTTATCTGCAACGGGATCTAAGCATGCTCCCAAAAACGTCTGTTCATTTCGCATGCGCGCTAAATAACCATCAAGCCAATCAGTTATGCATGCAAATACAAACAGTCCAAATGCTACGCCCCATAGATCCCATACCATTGCCAGTACGATGCCTGGCGTGAGTGCAATGCGTACCAATGTAAAAAGCGTAGAAATGGTAATGCGCTTTTCTTTTGCAGGAAGTTGTTTTAAAAAATGAAAATTCACGTAAGACATTCTGCTACCAATTTGAAATAATACTTTCCACAAAAGGTACCACAGAATAGAAAAGAGAAAAACTATTGCTCATTTTGAGCGTGAGAAATTACACCCCCGCCCACGCACGTAGAGCCGTCATAAAAGACTGCAAATTGCCCGGGTGCAATGCCTTGATCATGCTCTTGCAGCTGCACGAAATAGCTCCCATCGTCTTTGGGAATAAGTTGGGCATCATGCATCTTTGGCCCATGACGCATTTTTACTTTTAATTGCGCAGGCTCATTCATCGGATGCGTAAACCAATTAAAATCAGTAACGCAAAACGCATCACGCGCTTTATCATCTGAATAATAATTACGAGAAATGTATACGATATTTTCTTGGGGATTTTTTTCAACCACATACCACGGTCCGCCTCCAAGTTTTAAACCTTGACGTTGCCCAATCGTATAAAACCAAAAGCCATCATGAGTGCCAACTTTTTTACCGGTTTCCGCCTCGATAATATCACCCTGCTTTTGACCACAATAATGTTTTACAAAATCCCGAAATTTAAGTTTGCCTAAAAAACAGATGCCTTGGCTATCTTTACGGTCTTTGGTTGGCAAATCAAACTCGTGCGCTAATCGACGCACATCATCTTTTTGCAAATGCCCAATGGGAAAGAGTGCACGCTGAAGCTGCGCTTGGCTTAGATGAGACAAAAAATAAGATTGATCTTTAATGGGATCTGGTGCTTGTGCAATTGCATAGCGTCCATCTTTTTGAACCACTTGCGCATAATGGCCGGTTGCCACTTTTTCATATTCTTTATCAAGTAGATCTAAAAACATGCCAAACTTAATTCTACTATTGCAGAGCATATCTGGATTAGGAGTGCGCCCTTTTTTAATTTCACCGACTGCATAATGCACCACTTCGTTGTGATATTCTTTTTGCAATGATACCACTTCAAGCGGGACGTTCAGTTTTCCGCAGACCTCACGCACATAGGCTAAGTCGTTTTCCCATGGGCAATCGCCCAAATAAGAAAGCTCGTCTTCAAGCCAAATTTTTAAATAAAACGCGGTAACGTCGTGCCCCTGATTTTTTAATAGTTGTAGCGCTACAGAGCTATCAACCCCACCAGAGACCAAAACTGCAATCTTCATGATATCTCCATCTATCGGCATTAGTATGGTATTAGTATAGCAAAATGAGCCAAAAATACAGCCCAATCATACCATAAATGGCGCCCATCCATTGATTTTGCGTTCGCATCAAGTAAACTAAAAGGCATATCATCGAAAAATCAGTAGCCATAGGCCTATATATGAACATCATATCTCAGCTTTCAGACGCATTTTCCAACTATTTAGCCTCTACCTTTTCTATCGATTCAAACCAAGCACAGCAATACCAGCTTGAACTCAATGTAGACGAGCAAAAACAACAATTCGGCGATCTGACCAGCAATGCGGCTATGGGCCTTGCACGCTCACTCAAGCGCAATCCGCGCGAAATCGGGCAAGAAATCGCAGACGGATTTAAGAGCCCTGTAATAGAAAAAATAGACATTGCCGGCCCTGGATTTTTAAATTTCACGCTCACGCAATCTGCAACTGATCAACTGGCACAAGAACTTTTTGAGCAAAAAGCTGCCTTTTTCAAACCCACCGAAAAACCTACCAAATCTATCAATATTGAATTTGTGAGTGCAAACCCTACCGGCCCGCTCCATTTTGGACATGGCCGTGGTGGCATTATTGGTGACGTGCTGGGCAACGTACTTTCATTTTTGGGCAATACTGTAACAAAAGAATTTTATATTAATGATGCGGGTGCACAAATTACAAAGCTGGGCAATTCACTACGCATTCGCTATCAGCAAGTTTCTGGCATGAAGGTTGACCTTCCTGAAAATGCATATCATGGACACTATTTACTAGATCTAGCAAATGAACTTTTTTCAGAGCATGGCGATCGACTTTTGGATCAATCCAATGAATTTTTTGAAAGTTTTGCGCAAGTAAAACTTCTTGATCACATCAAATCAACGCTCGCCGATTATGGCATTGCATTTGATACGTGGTTTTCAGAAAAAACGTTACATAAGAGTGGCTCAATAGAAAAAGCGATCGAACTCCTTAAAACCAATGGTCTTCTCTATGAAAAAGAGGGAGCGTTGTGGTTTACCTCAACCAAGTATGGTGATGATAAAGATCGCGTATTACGCAAAAAAGATGGGCAGCTTACGTATGCTTCTGCAGATATCGCCTATATGCAAGATAAAGTAAAACGTGGCGCTGATGAACTGATTTATATTTTAGGGCACGATCATCATAGCTATGCAACGCGGTTAGAAACCATTCGCCAGGGACTGCAGCTTGCATGCGTATTAGACGTCATTTTATATCAATTGGTAAGTATCAAAGAAGATGGGCAGCAATTGCGTATGTCCAAACGAGCGGGCGTGATTGTAACACTGCAAGATGTGATCGATACCGTAGGCCGCGACGTTGCACGCTACTTTTATTTGCAGCGTAAAGCTGATGCACAGCTTGAATTCGATCTCAATTTAGCACTCAAACACACCGATGAAAATCCAGCATATTACATTCAGTATGCCTACGTGCGAACGGGAAGTATTTTAAAGAATGCAGAAAAAGAACCGGCACTTGCAGGTATTTCAGAAATGAGTATTGCAGAGTTATCTGATGCAGACAAACTGCTCATCAAAAAATGCGCATCACTTATTTCTGTACTTGAAACAATTGCAACAACGCATCAAACGCACCTCCTTGCATATTATACGCATGAGCTTGCGCAATGCTTTAATCGATACTACGCAAAAAATCGCGTCATTGATCTGGAAAATATTTCCGTCAGCAAGACGCGATTAGCATTAGTCACTATTATTCGAAATACGTTGGAAACCTGCCTGGATCTGCTTGGCCTTGGCAAGCCAACTAAGATGTAGTTGCCTTGTTATGTAAATCGATAGCTTTCAGCATTTGTCCATTCGTCATTGAATCTGGCAATTCATCAAAAGCAGCTAAAGGAATTTCTAGCCCTGTTGTAAACATTTTCTGGTCTTTCTCTAAAACAACTTTAACCGCATCAGTATGAGCACGCAGAGCGCTAATAACAACAGCCGACTTACCATTTCCAAACCAATCGGTATGGCCTTCAGTTGCAATTCCATCGCGCAAGTCACCCGCTCTCTTTGTGCCATCAGCATGAAGTTTTAACTGCTTCTTGCTAAAAACTTCTCCAGCCTCAAAGTGGGTAGGCAACTTATCCTGAAAAAACGACGCCAGACCTGCCCCGCCATGCCATATTCTTGGATTTAAGAGAACCATGAACACAGAAAGCGTTTCAGGCAAATCTTTTTTCTTCCACGTTTTTGCCTCAGCATCATATCCTTGCGTGTCAGAATCCCCACTTCGTATCATCATATAGAGATCCAGAGTCCACTCTAGGTGCTCTTTCAAAGTAACTCTGCCTGCTGCAGCTCCTGCTGCTCCACCACTTGCCGCAGCGCCAAACATATTCATTGAAAATATAAGACTCATAAAAAATAATCGTTTCATAAAAAACTCCTGTATGGTATATACCTTTCAGATTATTACTTTCCTGAAAAAAATGCTTCAGTCAAGGTAACTACGGCCCTTGGACACTCTCCTACAAGTTCTAAACGTTGTCCCGTTTTTTCCCAAATCAAGTCAGCTTCTGCTTTTGTTACATAAAACGATAAAGACTCACCCTGAGGGACGTTTAACTTCTCTGACAAACCGTCTAAAGATGATATCGCAACTTCCTCATCCAGCACTTCCTGAGAATCGAATCTAAAGTAACCCATAGCTGCAAAATACACTGTAACCACATCGCGTACAATTGTGTGATCAATCTCTCCAGTTGCCCTGCTCATCGGCAAGCCCCTCACTCCTGGTGACCATCCCGAATCAGCACCTGCTGCAGCTGCGGCAGAAATACCTGCCGAATAAATCAAACCAACCATAATCAAAGAAATCATCAACTTTTTCATAAAAGCTCCTACATACATTTTATAAACTATTTTTTTCCGGCCGACTTCACACGACTACAAACGCTTGCTTCAACAAGCCCCTTAAAGATCCTGTAGCGGGCTTCTTCATCAGGGTCACACGCTTCACTCCTTGCCTTAAGAAAATCACCACCCGAAATTGTTGCTACCCCTTTATATAAATTCTTATAAAATGAAACCACTGGATCATCACTATTCGTACCATCTAATATGCTGTGAGCGCACTTTTTTGGTACACCGGCAAGCACTACAACACATGTTTTCTCATCCCATTCAAGCCGTTCTTCTTGCCCGCGAGATGAAGGATGACGCAATGATGCATGAAGAAGTATATTATCCGGATGAGTAAACCACGCCTTACAAGCAGCATCTCCAAAAACATCGGCCCCTATAGTAATATCACCTAATTGTAAACAATTTTCACAGCGAGTTTCAGTAAGCATAAAAGTTGCATACGCGCTCCGTGGTATCCGAGCAAACAGCCCCATTACAGGATTTCCGGCCTCACCAGAATATCCGGTACCAACATCTTCAATCTGAACTGAAACCTTAGATGGAGCACAACATCCTGTATCTTCCCATCCATTCTTTTGCCAGCCCTCCACTTCAGCAGTGGTTTCGGCACCTTCTGCAGCAGCATCCCCCGACGCAGCACCAATCAAATGTATTGAAAATATAAGACTCATGAGTAGTAATCGTTTCATGAAAAACTCCTGTGTAGTATATAACTGTAAAAACTAAACACAGTGTACCCAAACACCTTCAAGCGTCAACCTTAGCAGGGTGCCCCAAAGAGTTGATAAAATCATGGTTTCTGGCACACTATATATGAATATTTCTCATTCTTTTCAATACAAAATCGAATTTTTTAACGAAATTAATACACTCCAGGAGTACTTTCTATGGCTACAATCGATAAAAAAATGATCCAAAAACTTCGCGAAATCACTGGCCTTGGCATGATGGACTGCAAAAAGGCACTTGTTGAAACCGATGGTGATTTGGAAAAAGCAGTTGATATTTTGCGCCGAAAAGGTGCTGCTGTTGCTGCAAAGCGCTCTGATAAAGAGACTGCTGAAGGCGTTGTGCACGCGTATATCCACCCTGGGAGCCGTATGGGCGTATTGCTCGAATTAAACTGCGAAACTGATTTTGTAGCAAACACTGCAGACGTAAAACAATTCGCACAAGATCTTGCGCTTCATATTGCTGCGATGAAACCGCTTTATATTACCCCAGAAGAGGTTGACTCTAAGTTTCTTGAGCATGAAAAATCAATCATCAAAGAGCAGCTTGCTGATTCTGGCAAACCAGAACAAATTTTAAACAAAATTGTTGATGGAAAAGTTAACAAGCTGTACTCAGAAATCTGCCTACTTGAGCAACCATTTGTTAAAAATGATCAACTTACCGTAAAACAAGCAATCGAAGAAATGATTGGTAAAACCGGTGAAAAAATCAAAGTGAAGAAATTCTCTCGATTCGAAATTGGCGCGTAAGCGAGTATGCATATGAGTAAAAAACGAATTTTGCTCAAGCTTACGGGAGAGATTTTTTTAGACAAAAATGGAGCGCCTACATCTGAAAATGTGCGCTCCGTTATTGCTCAGATAAAAAAGCTTTCTGACCAATTTCAGTTTGGCATCGTAGTGGGTGGTGGTAACTTTTTCCGCGGCAGCCAGCATGGCACTCGCATGGGAGTACGCTCTTCTGTGGGACACCAAATTGGTATGCTTGCCACAATGATGAATGGATTAATGCTCAAAGATTTTATCGAGCAAGATGAACTTTCTGCAGAGCTTTTGTGTGCGATGCCGAGTCCAGAAATTGGCAAACCGATTTCGCAACAAAGCATTTATACATCATTAAAAAAGGATGAAATTCTCATCTTTACTGGTGGTACAGGAAATCCTTATTTCACCACGGATACCACTGCGATTTTGCGTGCATTGCAAATTCAAGCAGATCAAGTATGGAAAGGAACTTCCATCGATGGCGTCTATTCAGCTGATCCGAAAAAAGATGCTACTGCCAAGAAACTTGAAACGATCACATTTAAAGATGCAATTGAAAAGCAGTTGGGCATTATGGATTTAACTGCATACGCAATGGCCGAACAGCATGATGAAACCATTCGCATATTTGATATTTTTGCTCCCGATGCATTATTACATGCAGCGCGGGATCCACAATTTGGCTCAACAATCACTAAAGGAACATAAATGGCTATAGAGTTACAACTGGTTGAAAACGATGTAAACGGCTTTCAAAAACCGATGGAAGCTGAAATGAGCAAAACCATCAAACACTTTGAAGGCGAGCTTCTCAAAATTAGAACAAATAGAGCACACACTTCATTAGTTGAAGCTGTTGAAGTCGCGGCATATGGCCAAGCGCCAATGCCCCTTAAAACGTTGGCTGTGCTTTCTGCTCCTGATGCACGTCTGATTTCTGTACAACCATGGGATACCTCTATTATCCCTGATATCGAAAAAGCGATTGCAGCGTCTGATGTTGGTGTAAATCCAAGAAATGATGGAAAAGTGGTCTATCTTCAACTTCCTGAAATGAGCTCTGATCGTCGTGACGAGTTGGTTAAAATATTAGGAAAAAAAGAAGAAGAGACTAAAGTGACGTTGCGTAATATTCGAAAAGATTTTAACAACATCATTCGAGACGCAAAAAAGAACAAAGATATCTCAGAAAACTTCCAAAAACGATTGGAAGACGTCCTTCAAAAAGTAACCGATACCTTTGTTAAAAAAGCTGATGAAATGGCAGATAAGAAAAAGAAAGAAATAACTACCGTTTAGTTCTTTTCTTTTTATCTTCTTTTGGTACACTAATGGAACGTAAGATGTTCCTGAGCTGAAAGTTCAATTGAGTGTGCATCAGTCTCTATTAATGTTTGAAATAATTGAGTGCAGGAGTGGCGGAATTGGTAGACGCGCTGGATTTAGGATCCAGTTCCAGAGATGGAGTGGGGGTTCAAGTCCCTTCTCCTGCACCATTTTTTTTAAAGGAGACTGCCATGGCTCTCGATAATGAAGCACCGATTACGGCCAATCAAACCACTTCAGATACCACGCAAACTCACGAACAATCATCCCTTTCTCAATCGTCTCACCCCCAACTTTCTTTTGAATTTGAGTGCATACGTCCGGATTTTTGTTATGGCACGGTGGTAGTTCCTGCTGCAATTGTCGATGACTTTTATCACGAAGCGGCTCAATCACAACAAAACTCTGCACAAACCTATGGATTTCATCACGGGCAAGTGCCTCTTGAATATATCAAACAAAATTTTACTGATAATCTTGCTGATCATATTAAAGAGCTCCTTTTTAAATATTGCGTCCTCAACTATTTATATGAGCAAATTAGACTCAATAAACTGGTATTGGTAGGCGAACCACGACTCACCGATATTACATTACGCCCGCAAGAAGATGGACGCTTTACATTCGAAATCAGCCTCTTTCCTGATTTGAATATCTATGACTGGAAGTACTTTCCATTTAAATCACCAAAGCGAAAAAATTATAAAGACTTAGACCGGCAAGTAGAATCATTTATCGAAGAAGAAAAAAATAAACTCCATAATCTTGAAAATGATGATCTTACGGTTGGCGATTGGGTTGGGTTTAAACTTGCATTTGTGGACACCTCTGATCAGATTATTTTGAATGGATTTTCACAATCGTTTTGGTTTAAAATTGGTGCAGACGAAACAGAAAGTCCACTTCGCCAAGTATTTATAGGTAAAAAACCGGGTGATCGTTTCCGCACTGATCATCATGCATTGCAAGATTATTTTAGCGACCAACTTGATACCAGGTATCAATTTGATATAGAAATTACCGGCACGTTATCGCACCACTATTTTTGTTTTGATCACTTTAAAAAAACATTCCGTATCAAAACAAATAAAGATATGCATAAAAAGCTGATCGAATCATTTTCGTATCGGCAAGATATTTCTCAACGGCATGCAATGGTGGAAGAATCAATTCGCGTATTGCTTTCCAAACATAAATTCACCGTTCCCAATCATTTAGTTCTCAGAGAACAAAAACGTATTTTAGAGCGTATACGGCATAATCCAGACTATCACGTCTATCGCGCAGAAAAAGATTTTGAAGTTCATGTGCGCAATCTTGCAGAAAAAATTGTTGCCGAAACTATCTTCATTGATAAGCTCGCCTACACGGAAAACGTAACGGTTACCGATGAGGATATTAAAGGATATCTCAACCTCACCAATCGGCACCGCATGAAAGAATTTATCTACTTTGATATTCCGTCGTTTAAAATTCAAGGCCAGGAAGCGCCAATTCCCACAGAGGAATTGAAGCGAATTTGTTTGCGAGAAAAAGCAATTAACTACGTGATTTATCATCTGACCAAAAAATAATACAAGGTACACCATGAGCAAAGAAATACACCCGCTTATCATCATCGGATCAGGCCCCGCCGGGTTAACCGCTGCAATCTATGCCGCACGCGCAGATTTACATCCAATCGTAATTGAAGGGAGCGATCCGGGTGGCCAACTCATGGGCACAAGCATGGTAGAAAATTGGCCCGGAATTAAAAGCATCATGGGTCCAAAGCTGATGATGGATATGAAAGATCATGCAAAAAGTTTTGGCACTGAATTTATCAGCGAATCGATTGTATCTGTTGATTTCAAAAACAAACCGTTCATGCTCACTACCGATCGGGATACCGTTTTGCACGCTGAATCAATTATTATCGCTACCGGATCAAGCCCAAACCGTCTTGAAGTGCCCGGTGAAAGTGATTATTGGGGCAAAGGCGTAACCACCTGCGCGGTCTGCGATGGTGCATTTTATAAAGACAAAAAAGTGGTAGTAATTGGAGGTGGCGATACTGCCATGGAAGATGCCTCATTTTTGAAAAAATTTACCAACGACGTCACCGTCATTCAGATCCTTGATCACCTTTCAGCTTCTCAAGCGATGCAACGACGCGTACTTGATGATCCCGATATCAACGTGATTTATAACACCACCGTGACGCAGTTTAAAGGAGACGGCAAACACGTTACGAAAATCATCCTCAAAAACCAAAAAACAGGCGAAACGGAGACAATGGACGTAGATGGGGCATTTATCGCAATTGGCATGCATCCTAATACGGATCCATTCAAAGGGCATTTAGAACTTGATAAATGGGGCTATATGCAAGTGACGGACAACACCAAAACATCGATTGAAGGCATCTTTGCAGCAGGTGACGTAAAAGACTTTCGCTACCGCCAGGCAGTGACTTCCGCCGGCAGCGGCTGCATGGCTGCATTAGATGCTGAACGATATTTAGCAACTCTTCAGCATAAAAGTTGAAAGAATAGATATGATAAATACATTTAAACGATTCACCCTATCTATTGTTTTTTTACTGTTTTCATACAACAGCATGCTTCTTGCAGTTGATGCAGCTGGAATTTTATTTTTTAAAACAGAAGGTAATCAATTAAAGCTCTTGCTTGCTCAATTTAAACGAGGTGATCGCTGGGGAGATGTAGGTGGCAATAGAGATCGCGGCGAAACCTATTATCAGGCTGCGGCGCGAGAAGCAGCAGAAGAATCAGGATTTATACTGGATGATGTTGATAATCTGAAAAAACTTGATATTGATCAAAACCGAGTAAGTAATAATCAGGTATATCAAACAAATTCTTACCAAAGATTTTATGAAAGCATACAGAGACAAAATCCTATTATCAAAACAAGATCCCAATATAGGCAATATATTGTTGAATGGGATCCCTCATGGGGAGATATTCCCCCTGATCGATTTAAAAACAATCAAACAGTCTTGCAAAAAGGCGCATTCAAGGAAACCCAAGATATACAGTGGAAATCTGTGTACGACTTTGGTACAGAAAAATTTATTCATGATCCAAAGGAAATGCGTGGAACGCTTAAGGGCACTTTGGGAATTCCTGATGTTCGTAGCGCTTTAAATATACGACAACTACGATCTGATTCTGCTCCTAAAGGCTCATCTTCATCTGTACCCAAAAGACCATCCTCTCCATCATCAAAAGCACCACTCTTTTTACAAACCACAAGACCATATGCCATTGGTGCTGCTCTTGTAGCAACTGTAGGAGCCTACATTGGTAGAAAACTTTATCAAAAGAAAAAACGCCTATTAATGAAAAAATATAATATACGAGTGCTCACGCCCCTACAGCAAGCCACATGGCGAGCCACTGCTCTTGCATCTATCGGAGTACCTTGGTATCTAGAGTATCTAACAAAAAACTATAATGGCCCATTAGAGCGCTTTATTGGGGCTAATCCAGATGCAATTTCACACCTCTATTTTGGCCATAAATCAACTCAAAGCGAGCAAAATCAGTTCATCAAACGATTTTTTAAAGGCATTTGAGCATAAAAGTTGAAAAAATCGCAGATTTCCGTACTCTATACCTATAGATTAATGCATATGAAGGGTTTATCATGTCAATCACTCTCGCAAAGAAAAGCCATAAAAAACGTCGTAGAAAACACGGTTTCCGTGCTCGCATGCGTACCGCACAAGGCCGAAAAATTATGAATCGCCGTCGTGCAAAAGGTCGTAAACGTATAGCAGTACGCGAATACTAATTCTGGCGTATGGCAGCAATAATACGAAAATTTACACAATTTCGACCAAAAGAAATTGATTCGTTATGGAAAAAAGCCCGTCGTGTTGTAAAACACGATGGGCTTCATCTTTTAAAAGCACCCCGCTCTACAGACATTGGCCGTATCTTAATGGTGATTCCAAAGCGAGTGGGCAACGCGCCAACGCGCAATAAACTGCGCCGCCAAATTCGGCACATCTTTTATGAAACACAATTATTCAAGGGAGATGCAGATTGGATCGTCATTGCACGGCCGGGAGCTCACGAGATTCCCTTTGCCACGCTTCAAAAACTATTCGCACAAGCAGCATCATCAAAAGTGGCATAAAGCCCTTTAATCACGTCGCTATTTTTTTAATACGTGGACTCCGTCCACTATTAGGCCCTGCGCATTGCAAATACAAACTTTCATGCTCTCGCTATGCAATTAAACAACTGCAAGAAGAATGTATTGTGACTGCGCTTTTTAGAATTTGTAAGCGATTACTTTTGTGTAATCCATTCTACAATCCAAATGAATAAAAAGGATCATCATGCAAAAAACAATTACACTCGTAGCACTTCTTACTCTCACTGCCCTTCATGCAAACGATACGCAAACATTTAGAAATTACGAAGATACTGAACGTGATTCAGTTGAAGAATTATATCGCCTCAATCATACCAATCAAACACTCGCATTCGTGCAAGCACAAGGAGAAAAATACACCCCACTCAACCATGCAAAGCTTGGCATGTGGGATGTACTTGAAAAATTAAATGGGCTTGTAGATGATAGTGATCCAGATCTTGATCTTCCACAAATGGTACACGCATTGCAAACCGCTGAATCAATTCGCGCCGATGGCCATCCCGATTGGCTTATTCTTACTGGCCTCATTCATGATTGCGGGAAAATGCTCTTTTTCTTTGGCGAGCCACAATGGGCAATTGTAGGCGATACATTTCCACTAGGATGTAGATTCTCAGATAAAATTGTATATCCCCATCTTTTTACCACTAATCCTGATATGAAAAATCCACTGTATCAAACGGAATGCGGCATCTATGAGCGCAACTGCGGACTACGTAATGTGCATATGTCTTGGGGCCATGATGAATATCTGTATCACGTAGTTAAAAAATATCTGCCCGAGCAAGCTGCGTATATTATTCGATATCACTCTTTTTATGCATTGCACCAAGAAGGGGAATACATGCATCTTCTTGATGAATATGATCATAAAATGCTGCCATGGGTTAAGCTCTTTAATCAATACGATTTATATTCAAAGTGCCCCGTTGAGCCGAATGCACAGCATCTTGCGCCATACTATCAAGCGCTGATTTTGCAATTTTTGCCAGAAATCCTGGCGTGGTAGAAAGGGCTAAAGCCTGAAAAACACCTTTTCCTGCCTCAAACTCTTGCAATCCCCCCCCCAAACTAGTTACTATTAGTATTGAATGGTAATTTTTTATAATCTTTCATACACAAAAAAGGAGTATTGTATGAAGAAGCTAGTAGTATCACTTTCACTCTTTCTGAGTCTTTCAATGCCTTTATCACTATTCTCTCTTACTAGGCAAGAAGAAGAAGAAGCTCGGTTTTACCAAGAAGGAAAAATGGGACGTTCCCAGAAAAGAGATATTTTAATTGGCACAGCTGCTGGAACGGGACTTGGTGTTGCTGCAGGTGAAAAACTTAAAAATACATTACGTGATGATCGTAAAAGCATTCAAGCATTGGGTGGGAGTCTACAACAGTTCGATGGGACTACGATGACTATTGATGCTGAAAAGAAAGAAGATTATGCGATGCAAGCAACAGGGATAATAAGTGGAGCTACATTAGGGCTATATGCTCCACTTATAAAACATTATGGATTAAGATTGTGGCAACTTCATAAAATGAATCGCATTTTATCATTCTATCTAAATACTAGCCTTAAAGATCTTTCCCCAGAACAAGCCGCTTTAATTATTGCTGCTTATCGGCAAAATACGCGTGGTCTACAACGCTTAATTCATGAAAATGAAAGCTTTGTTATCAAAAACGGTGTTTGGGAGTCTTTAGCTACGCTTTTCTACAATAAACCTGCTACACCAGAGACAATTAATGCGCTTAAGATGTTATTAAAAACAAATTAAACAATAAAGAAAGCCCCTCGAAAATTTCGAGGGCCTTTCTTTTCTATAATATCTGCTCGACAAGCTTACTCAATTCACTACGCTCACTTACTGGAAAGCAGACTGATCCCAAAAGCCTAAAAAACACCCTTTTCGGCCTCAAACTCTTGCGATGTGCGTTTTTCAAATGATACAATCAGTAATGAAAATAGGAGTTTTTTAATCAGTTCATACACAAAATAGGAGTATTGTATGAAGAAGTTTGTATCACTTTCACTTATGCTCAGCCTCGGGCTGGCAATTATTTCACCTGCACTGAATGCAGCACAATCGCCTGCAGCTACAGCAAAGCAAAAAGCAATGGCCCGTTTTAATACGAGCCTTAATCGATTTAAAAAATGCTATCAAAATCCAAAAAGCTGCTCCAGAATGGATGCTCTTAAAATTGCCCGCGATCTTGGAATTGCAGCGGTAGCATTGGTAACTGCAGCATATGTTACTGGTGGAGCGCTTAAGCTGGGAGTAGTAACAATACCAGTGGAATATCAGGCAACCAAACCAGTACGGTCTGCTCTAAAAGCTACATATCATGCTGGTGAAGCATTGCAAAAACCTGCAGGTGCAGTAATAAACCCTTTAAAAATCCAATCGCTTATTGCAAGTGGAAAAATACCTAAAATCGGAAGCAAACTGCCAGGACGCCGTCAGACTAGTCCAGTAAAAAAATACTTCATACATGACGGTGAGATTTTTGCTGTCTTAGAAGATGATAATCTCTACGCATCATTTCTAGACGATGAAATCATGTGGATAGATACCAAAGAATAAACTAACGTGTTGCTTTATAAAAAAGAAAGGCCCTCGAAATTTCGAAGGCCTTTCTTTTATTATAATATCTGCCCGGCAAGCTTACTCAATTCACTACGCTCACTTACTGGCAAGTAGACTGATCCAAAAAGTCGTTGGCCCTTGAATCGTTCACCAGCTCTTACGAGCCCATTACTACTAAAATCTAAATACGGCGAATCGATTTGATACGGATCACCAACTAGGACAATTTTACTTCCCTCGCCTGCACGCGTTACGATCGTTTTCACTTCATGCGGTGTTAAGTTTTGCGATTCATCAATCAAAATATATTGATACGGAATTGAACGCCCCCGCATATAGGTAATCGCTTCGAGACTCAGTTTGCCGTTATTAACCAAGGTATCTACCGGCCCTACTCCCGTGCCAGATCTCTCTTTATAATTATTGCGATGGGTATGCTTTTCATAGCGTCCATCTCTTTGGCGACTATCGCCCCTTCCGCGCCCGTTACCACCGTGGCCTCGATCTCTTCTATGATAACCCCCGCCATAATCCTTCTCATCTTTCATGTAATCAGAAAGTTTCACCGAATGCATGATCAGCTCTAAATTGTCATAAATTGGCAGCATCCAACTGTGCAATTTTTCTTCCAGCGTACCCGGCAAATATCCTATATCTTTTCCGAGGGGTACTACCGGACGAGATACCATCAGCTTTCTAAAATCGTCTTTCACAATAGTTTTATAAAGGCCTGCAAGCAATGCCAAAAACGTCTTACCTGTCCCGGCTGGTCCAAGCAGCGTAACAAATGGAATCGTATCATCCATGAGCAAATTCAATGCCATTAACTGCTGCGCATTGCGTGGCTCTAACGGCCACTTTAATTTTGGTGCATAAATCGGCAAAAAACGATCTCCGCCCACGTAGCGAAATACTCGATTATTTTGTGGATTATTTTGACTTTGTAATAATACAAATTCATTGAGCGTAAGATCATATTCTTTTGGAAGCACTTTTAAAACAGTCGGCTCATCTTTTGTGAGATCTACTGCCGGTACATCGAGAGACATCCACCCTTTATAAAATTCTTCTTCCGATACGTGCTCTTTTAAATAATCTTGCGATTCAATACCAATCGCATCTGCCTTAACGCGCGCATTTAAATCTTTGGAAATAAATTTTACGTCATACCCTTCCTTTACCAAGCCCATCGCTGTGAGCAAAATACGATTATCTTGCTCTTCCATTCGAAACGGAAGGTCTGGAAGATCTGAGCCAATAAAAAGCACTTTTACAATCGAGCCATTCTCTAATGGAACGCCCTCTTTAAGCGAGCCTCGTTCTCGCAACGCATCCAATTCGCGAATAAATTCACGTGAGTTTCGGCCGCGATCAGTACCTTCTTTTTTAAAAGAATCAAGCTCTTCTAATACCATTGCCGGGATACCAATTTGCACCCCTTCAAAATTTTTATAGGCATACGGATCATGAACAATAACATTCGTATCAAGAACGTATATTTTGCGTGATTTGTTTTGCTCAACCATGTACTCTCTTTTTTTGTGATGGGTTGTACATCATTACTACTCTTAGGCCTTTCCAGATGGTAGCATGGCGCTTAGCGACGCGCAATAAAGGAGTGTGAAAGTGGCTAAAAAATCAGTGCCTGCTTCACTCGCTCTCTTTAAATTTGATGCTTTAAATACTTTTTTAAATTTCATTCTATTTTTCTACCGATTGGTTTTAGTTTTTTATTGTCATGTCGGCCTTTGCCCAGCCGTCGCCAAGGCTATGGCGGGCAGGCTAGGCAGCATGAGGTATTTTGCTTGCCCAAAATACCTCAACTAAAAGGGCAAATAAGAGAGGTTTCTCTTATTTATCTCTCTGCGATTAAAATGCTCCCCATTCGCCTAACTTTGCTCAGAGTATGTTTTTTACAAGTCGCCTATACGGCTCAGAGGGCATGTAATCGCGAATGACTTTTGACCTTTATGTTGCGCAAAATAGGGTAGGCTTGAATAGTTCTCATTCGCTGCACACTCAAGCCTGCCATTATAAATAATTCGAATCAGATCTAGCTTGTCGGATATATGATCCGCAGTTGCAACGTAGAAACCTCACTTACTCCAAGTAAAAGTAGGAGAATGGTATCCGCCTCAAGCGTAGAGAGATACATAAGAGATGCTTCTCTTATGTGCCCTTGTATTAAATGTATTAGGCAAGTAATACATTTGCGCTCCCTGCGGAGGGGCGAAGTTGAGAATAAAAGATTAGTCGAATCAGGAAATTAAAAGCTTGAAAAAAAGTTGGGATCATCGTATAAAACTCCAAAATTCCGATCAAAAAATCAGGAGTAAAGATGATCCCAAACTTAGAAGAAATTTACTGCTTAATTGATAATCTAACAAGT
>JAJCZE010000009.1 GCA_029262555.1 Candidatus Babelota bacterium
ATGCTTCGATAAACTCAGCAGTAAACGCTGCGCTCATCTCTCTCTCCGTTCGCCCTGATGCTTCGATAAACTCAGCAGTAAACGCTGCGCTCATCTCTCTCTCCGTTCGCCCTGAGCTTGTCGAAGGGTATCGAACGGTTAGTAAAAACATCGATCAAAATACAAAAAAAATACCTACCTTAGATAACTCATCAAATTTAAAAGGTATTAAACCCTTCGACAAGCTCAGGGCGAACGGTCGGGGGTCCCTGCGAAGCTTTAGCGGAGTGGGGTTAATTATTTCTATACTGTGTATGTTTTATTCAATGTCTTATGCAAATCAAAAAGGCGTAATTATTGTCCCTGTAGCAGATTTAATCGGTGATCCCATAACACATCTTTTTCCCGGCAAATCCCCCGAACATGCCTATAATCATCTACCATGGTCTTGCTATCAAGCGCACTACGGAGCAAATGGGCGACTTCATCAACTTCTTTTTCACGAGCAGGTAACCATTATTTGCAGTACAAAGCATGAAGTCTGCATCGAGGTCCCACAGGTATTTTATACCACTCGCGCAATCAATACGCCCCAAATACGTTATTGGACACTTAAAAAAAATATTATGCCACTCTCTGATCGTATTGCAGGGCAGATTCCCCCCGTAATCAATTTTCGCAATAAAAAATCGATATATACTCCCCAGATTGCTCACTTACTTGAGCCATGGCATGCAAAAGAGCTCGGCATTACTTTTTCTGCAGGTACGCGATTTGTTATTAAGTCATTGGGTGTAGATATTACTTCTCTCTTTGCGATAAATCCTCATCGCTACACTCTGACCAACATATCTATTCCACGATCATTACTACATATACAAACAAAAGACCCTGAAAAAAGAATTCGAGATTTCATATCATTATGTCGGCGATGGGCTCATACCCTAAAAGGAGATATTGCATATACACTTGGCGGCTGCAGCTATGTGCAAACGCACAAAAAAGATGCACCCTTTATTCGTGCAAAAAGTATGCTTACTACACAGCCGCTATTGCACTATGAAAGACCTCATAGCCCCGCAATGAAAACAGGCTTAGATTGTTCTAACTTACTACTCCGCGCAGCACAAATAGCAGGGGTGCCCTATTTTTATAAAAATACACACACTATCGAGCGACATATTCGCCCACTGGCAGCCCATGAGCAGATCGAATCAGGTGATATTATCTGGATGCCGGGGCATGTATTAATAGTAAGTGATGCATACCGAGGATTGTGTATTGAAGCGCATTCATATGATGGAGGATATGGGATTGTGCATGAGCTACCGCTTGAAAAAATATTTAAGGGAATTACGTCTTGTGCCGCTTTAGCGCACGCTCTGCGAAATAAAAAATCGCTCTATCGATTGCATAAAAATGGCAAAGTGCAGCAGGTGCATACCAATGCAAAGATACTGAAGCTGAAATCACTTTTTATGTAATTAAAACTCAAAACAGTTCTATGTTTACTTTTTTTTGCGAGAAACGTAATAATTTTTAATTACACTGACAACTTCTTGCGGTGAAGGCTGCAGCAATATCCCACTTATATCTCCGGTTTTTTCTTGATTTTGGTATTGTTCAACGTATTTTGGATTATAAGATCCTCCAAATTTTTTACGGAATATGTGTATAGCATTGGCCAGCGATTGCCTATTATGAATATGACCTCCTTCATCACCAAGAACCAAATACGTAGTCTCGGGATTGGAAGCATAAAGCGCGCTGTATAACTTACCCTCACTTTTATTAAATACAATTGTATCGTTATGTTGAAAGTGAAGCAGTGATTTTAATCGAACGTTTTTCATTTTCTGAGCCGAAGAAAGTCCCTGAAGTCCTTCTGGGTCATATTTACTTATTTTGGAAAGAACCGGCTTTACTCCTGATTCAAGCCTTCCCAAAAACTTCTTTGCTGTTTCATTAGCATCTCTTAATGGTGCATCTAAAACAATACTACCATTTTCAATAAGTGAAAGTAGCTCTTTTTTCTCGATTTTATCTATACCAACATCCTGTAGCGCAGCATCATAATCATTTGCTTGCAAAACATAAATCATATTTAAAATCGTTGCACCACCCCGGGAATAACCGTATAAATCTACACCATCAATATTTAGTCTATTTTTAGCCCACTTTAGCGCCAAAAGAGCGGGAATTACATCTGGGAGTTGTCCTAAACTAGATTTAGTTACCCAGGGTATTCCAGGGCCCCAATCATGAAACTGAAAGGTTATTATATTTCCAGGTAATATGTCATAAAATTCTTTAAATAATTTTGCACTATTTTTCATATCACCAAATCCATGAAAAAACAGCGTCGGTCTTTTCTGATTAATTACATCAATGGTATTAGTATCAAGTATGTATTGAATATTTGGGTTATAACCAAGAAGCTTCTTAAACTCTGCTACCTCCTGCTTAGTTGGCAACGTTCCATACTTCCAATCCTTTGCAAGGGACCCTAAAAAATATCTTTTTCCTGCTAAAATAGGATTCATTGCAATACCTTCTCGAGTGGCCTTATTTTGTTTAAGTCCCCAAAGAGTATCCTTTTTTAAAAGAAAACTTACACAAATAAGTAGCGCGATAGAGGGTATAATGATACGAATATTTTTTTTCATAACACCTTCTTTTTTTGAAAAGCTTTAACATCTCTGATTTATAATACAAGAAGTGTATTTAGTAAAACGATGAGATATCAAGGAAGTATAGTAAATTCTGCAACAATCGTATCACCGCCCCGCACACACTGCCCCTCTTTAACCATTATGCGTACATTCTCCGGCAAAAAAAGATCAACCCGTGATCCAAATCGAATCATTCCAATTTTTTGGCCCACTTTGAGTACTTGATTCGGAGCTACCCAGCAATTAATTCTGCGCGCCACCGCTCCGGCAATTTGACGCACCATTACCTGATCTCCATTATCAGACAAGATAGTAACATCATTGCGCTCATTTTCTTTTGCACTTTTATCAAGCCATGCAAGCGTAAATGTACCGGGTCGATAGGCGATATTTTCCACGGTCCCCGCAATCGGCGTCCAATTTACATGCACATCAAAAATCGATAAAAAAATTGAAATTCGATATGCGTATTGCGATGCATCAAGCGTATCACGCGTCACAGCAACTATCTTTCCATCTGCAGGCGCTACGATCAAATTGGAATTGCGCACTGCTTTTTCATTTATGCGATCTGGATTGCGAAAAAAATAAAAGGAAAAAAGTAAGGAAAAAAGCGCACCATAAAACGCTACTCTGCTATAAAAAAAGCCGATGGCGATTGCAAGAATCGTGATACAAAAAACGACAGTGCCCTGCGTGATTAATAATGGAATCTGCATAAAAATACCCTCTCAAGATAGTGCGTATCCTGAGAGGGTAATACTAAATTCTAATCGAAGCAATTGGCGTTATTGATTCACGCTGCTAAAAAACTTCGCAATAAAATCATCATACTCTGCTTGCGATGGCTTGTGGCCATAGTAGAAATGTACAAGCGCACGTGGATTTTTGCCCGTAAAGTCCGTCAGTGATTTACCTGCATTATTACGCACTAATCTGTGCAGGAAATACGGCATGCGATGGGCCAGAAACGTCGCCATCCATACTTTATCTTGAAGATCCGTTAAGTTTCCAAGATCGTATTTACGAACTAACTTGTTTTTCATTCTACGATATGAACGGAGAGACATAATTGATTTCACTGCCGCAGTAAGCGCTGCAACTGTTACCGCCGCTGCAGCCCTTCCAACGCCTGCCTCATTGCCACCGCCAGAGCCTGCTCGGCGAAGTATCAGGTGAATAACTACATCGCTACAAACCCCATAATTTTGCAGCGTTTTACCATCCTCAAACTCATTTCCAGCAAAAACCAATCGCTGCTGGTCAACAGGAATATTCCCACGAGTCTTAATCTCTTTTTTCAACTTCGCAACAGTAGTTTCTGGAGTCAATCCGTCAATAGAAAGTGTCCGATCTGCAAGATCCCGAATTGTAACTGAAAATGTACCCGCCCTTGCAGCATCCGCTGCCGCACCGCCAGAATCAGAATCAGATGAGGAATTGTCATCTGAATCGCCACCTGTCGGATCAGGATTTAATACTGCATCACCAGCATCCTCACCCTTCACAGTTACTATGATAATCTGTTCTGCACCTAGTATATCCTGGACCGAAGTAAGCTCTTCACCTTTGGAGAAAAAAGTTATATCTTCACTATTGGGCGGCGTCATACCATCATAACGGTACTTATTAACAATGACTTCTTTTACATCACTCATAAGAAGATAAGGATTATCAAGCTTTATCCCAATTTCCTTGACCTCATTGTCGCGGTCCCTATAGTCGCGAGTCTGCAATCGGAATTTTTTTACACCTTTTAGTTTTACATCTTTTAATAGAGCATCCGCTGCGTAAACTGTTTGTAGGCCACACAGCATCAACAATGAAAATAAAAACTTTTTCATGAAAAAACCCCTTAAGCATTCAGCGCTACTGACTCACGCTATTAAAAAACAGTTCAATAAAATCATCATACTCTGCTTGCGATGGCTTGTGGCCATAGTAGAAATGGGCCAGCGCGAGCGGATCTTTACCCGTAAAATCAGTAAGATCTTTGCCTGGATTATTGCGCACTAATCTGTGCAGGAAATATGGCATGCGATGGGCCACAAACGTCGCCATCCATACTTTATCTTGAAGATCCGTTAAGTTTCCAAGACCGTATTTACGAACTAACTTGTTTTTCATTCTACGATACGAACGAATAGACATGATTGATTTTACTGCCGCAGTAAGCGCTGCAACTGTTACCGCCGCTGCTGCACCACCGCCAGAGTCGTACTTCCTAAAAGAGTGGCCTGACTTGGGATAGACAGCTATTGTTGGAGTGTTTAATGCATCAATTTTATAAGAGCGCAAGGTTTTTCCATCTTCGCTTAACGATTGCCCTCTATGCTTAATAGTAAAACCATCTCTACTTATTATATCGTTGTACTTTGCAGCAACCGCATCCCTTACTTTACCAACAGTAGAATCAGGCGTTGCTTTAATTGATATACTTGGTATCTCACTGAATGCAGGATCAATCACATTCACAGTAAGCTGAAATGTTTCATCCGAATCTGAATGAGAATCAGAATCAGAATCAGAATCAGAACTAGAACTAGAGGATGAGCTGACCGAATCAGAATAAAAATCAGCATTAGAACTAGATGACGAATGATCTGCTCGTGCTCTCCTACGTGCTCGTCCTCTACGTGCTGCCGCTGCACCACTAGATACTTCTGCTCCTGCCGCACCGCCTCCAGGACTTACAAAAGACTCATTCGACGCAGCAACAAAGAATCTTGACTGAGCCTGCCCACCTGCCGTTACATAAATCTTGTTATTACCGTCAAATACCCAATTTCGCATAAGCTCAAGGTCAGTCATTTCTTCCTCATGATCTTTATCCTTAAAAAACTTGACGGTATTCTGGTCTAACATAGGCATAAATGCCTCAGCTAATCTTTGTTTTAATTTATTGATACCACCAAATTGTCCCGCATCAGCAATTTTCCATGTTGCATTTATATTACGATCAGGCACAGCAATCTTAAATATCACCCCCTGCAGACCACTCACCATTCCACACAACATCAACATCGAAAATAATAACTTCTTCATGAAATTCTCCATACAATTTAAAACAGTTTTGTTACTTATATATAGTATATCAAAAGACCAGCTATAGAGGCAATAGCCTCGAAAAATGAAACCTATCCGTTTATCATTCTATACGGTTTTGGCGTATATGGCTGCTTTGTAAGCACGGATCGGCGCATTGCGCCCAGCTGGGGCAGACTGGCTCCAATCATGATAAAGCCCTGCGGCACGCCCCTTTTTACAAACAGTTTGCAATATTCGTCTGAGCTGCCTTTGCAAGATACAGTAATAGCGCCGTCCCCTTTAAGGGAATTTAGATCGTATCCACAGGCCGCAAACTTTACGCCAAAAAAGGCAGAACTGGTTACCATTACTATTCCCGGATAGGGTTTCCGGTTATCAGACATCGAATGCGCGGCGATAATTCCTTGATGCATCGCATCGGGCCAGGTGCAGCTGCGTACCAGCTTTTCTGTAATTTGATCACGTACTACTACGAGATCCCCTGCGGCATAAATCTGTTCGTCTGACGTTTGTTGGTACTGATCCACCCATACAGATGAATCAACTAATCGCAGCCCTGCATCCCGTGCGAGCTGGCTATTAGGCGCAAGCCCGGTTGCGCAAATGATCATATTTGTTTTTAACTGCGATCCATCTGAAAGTTGAATGGCCGAAATTCGGCCATCTATCCGAATAACTCTTTCAACGCTTGTTGAAAGCCGTAACTGAATTCCTTCATTTTGCATGCGCTCTTGAATGAAAAGCGAAGCCTCGGGATCAATATGACTTTGCAATACTCTTTCATTTCGCTCAACTAACGTTAGTTCAAGATTGTGCGAGCGTAACGCATCAGCTGCCTCGAGCCCACTTAACCCACCCCCCATGATCGTTACGTGAGCACAATCAGTTCGCTGCGCATGATCAAGAATGGCATGAGTATCCCGTAATGTATGAAACGTAAACACCCCTTCGCCTTGAATACCCGGAATCGGCGGAATAATCGGCGAAGACCCAGTGCCCAGCAAAAGCTTGGCGTATCGGATAGTTGCATTATCGGACGTTGAAATTGTTTTTGTATCCCGATCAATTGATACAACTCTGATTCCCAATAGAAGGTCTACATTCTTGTGAAATAATCTCGTAAAGACCTGCTCTTCTTTTTTATCCCCGGAAAGATAGTCTGCCAAAAAGCATTTATTATACGGCTGCTCTTTCTCGTCCGATATGCATACTACTGATGCATCCGGATCAAGTCGCCACAATGTGTTGAGTGCGCTGATTGCCACAGCAGCAGAGCCGATTACTACGTATTTATATTCTTTTATTTCGTTCGTTTCCACAATGCCCTTACTTAATAACCAGACTGCCACATATCTTTTTACCATACTACCAAGAATTATCAGAACATTCAAAAGGTGAACACAGCTCAAAAACGCAACAAATCATTGACACATAAGGCTTTTCTCGATAGTTTTACTCATCATTTTGTGTTCACCTTTTTCTTTAACTCCTTTTGACTTCAAGGAATCTGCCGATGGTCAAACGATTAGCCTTGGCAGCGAGTCTTATTCTTGCGCCAGCTTTTATCTCTGCCGTATCCTCTTCCAACTATGATCAGCTCCAAAAGGAGTTTGAAAAAAAAGACGGATGGGGAGTAGAAATGCAACTCGATTTGCATAATTGTAATCCCGAATTAATACGCTCAAAAAAAGCAATCACTCGATACGTCCATGAATTATGCGACTTAATCGAAATGAAACGCTTTGGCGATACGCAAGTAGTGCATTTTGGCGAAGATGAAAAAGTTGCTGGCTACTCTATGGTGCAGCTGATTGAAACAAGCTTAATCTCTGCTCACTTTGCAAATGCTACCAACACTTCATACGTCAATATCTTCAGCTGCAAGCTGTATGATCCGCAAGTGGTAAGTGAATTTACTGCGAAGTTCTTTGGTGGCACTGTTGGCACCAATACGGTAACCATCCGAAAATAATTCATTTCAGGAAAAAAATGCCACTCAAGCAGTTTGTATCTGTGGCATTTTTTATTTCATATAGCTTCTGGGCGCATGCAACAGTGCCCCCAGAAGCTGATAAAGCAATTCATCGCAAAACGTATTCTTCACATATCTCCCTTCCTGTCCTACAACTCAAAAGAGATCGTTTTTTTACAGAAAGGCAACGACGGTTGCTTTCTTTGCGCAAAAAAAGAATGCGACGAAACCTCCTCTTTAAAGAGTACGTAGAATATATCGGCATTATGTCTCATATTACCTGGAAAAGAAGAAAGGCTATTCGTCACAAGCTTATTACGGATAAAGCTACTCTATAGCCGAATCAAGAAATTCTAGCATGCGCGTAGGTTCTTAGATACCACCCCTCCCCGTTCGCCCTGACTCTTCGATAAACTCAGAACTAAAGGCTGCGCTCAGACCTCTCCCCGTTCGCCCTGAGCTTGTCGAAGGGTTTATAGTTTTTCTCAACAATTCACTCATTGAAGCTTGAAAAATACATTGCAATTCTACAATCCACAAAAATTTCAACATTTGACCGTTCGATACCCTTCGACAAGCTCAGGGCGAACGGTGGGGGTCCCCGCGAAGCTTTGCAAAGTGGGGTTAAACGGTGGGGGTCCCCGCGAAGCTTTGCAAAGTGGGGTTAAACGGTGGGGGTCCCCGCGAAGCTTTGCAAAGTGGGGCTAAACGGTTGGGTCCCCGCAACGCTTTAGCAAGTTGGGTAAAACCGTTTAGTTGTTTTTCGTTATTCTAAAGCACTGTGTGATTGTATTTAATTTCCTAATTACTCTACGAATGTGATCGCCTGGCCAATTTTATCGGCTCGGCCAGTTCTGCCAATTCTATGAATATAATCTTCATACGTTTGCGGCAAATCATAATTGATCACATGCGAAATATCATCAATATCAATTCCACGCGCAACTACGTCTGTAGCTAAAAGAATCGTAGTTTTACCTGATTTAAATGAAGCTAATGCATTGCTTCGTTGCGCTTGCGATCTATCACCATGAATAAATGACACCTTAAATCCACGACTCGTCAGCTCTTTTGCTAATCGAGTAACTGTCCACTTAGTTCGTAAAAAAATCAGTGTTTTAGTAAATTCAGGTTTAATCAAAAGATCATGCAGCTTTTCAAGCTTGCCCAGCTTATTTACTTTAACAATATCTTGATTCACGTTCTCAGCTGATTGGCGCGTGCGCACACTCACTGCAATCGGATCTTTTAAGAAACGATGCATCACGAGTTGCACATCTTTAGAAAGCGTTGCAGAGAAAAAGAGCGAATGACGCTTTTTTGGCAAACGATCAATGATATAGGTAATATCCCGAATGAATCCCATATCAAGCATCCTATCCACTTCATCCAATACAATAGAATCATATCGATTAAAGTGAATATGGTTATTACTTTCCAGGTCTAAAAGCCGTCCCGGCGTGCCAATCACAAATGCAGGATCTTTTTTGAGTGAACTAATTTGAAAATTAATATTTGCGCCACCAATACAGAGCGTTGATGCAAGATCGGTACCCGCTGCAAAACTTTTAAACTCATCCCTAATTTGAATCGCAAGCTCTCGAGTCGGTGCAACGATCAATACGCGAGATGTCCTTTTTTTCAAAACGTTGTGTATGAGCGGAATCAAAAATGCTGCTGTTTTTCCCGTACCAGTATTAGCAGTACCAACAACATCACGCCCTTTTAAAAGATGCGGAATTGCTTGATCTTGTATCGGCGTCGGGGCAGTGTATCCCTTTTTTTCAATATTCTCTTTTAATTGATCCACGATAGCAAAATCAGAAAACGCATGCTTTGGAGTATATACTTGCGCAGCTGTTTGCTCTTCAACTTTCTTCATGAAAAGTGATGGATCAAATTGCTCAACTTTCTTCTTACCGCGCCCAGATCCAGACCTTCTGCGGGGTCCGCGAGACGATGAGCTAGAAGAAGAACTACTCTTTTTTTTTACTGGGCCCCTGCTTTTAGTTTTTGGACCACGACTATCCCGAGATGGCTTTTTTCGTGAACGAGAATTATGTGACATGAAACTCCATATAATTGTTACGTTTTATTGAATGTTGAAAATAAGTTTCACATCACTCAAATGTTTCAGAAATCTGTTAAAAAACCGGCCTGCCGGACATTTCGTTTGAAGAAATAGCTGGTGCGCCCGACAGGATTCGAACCTGTGGCCTACAGATTAGGAATCTGTCGCTCTATCCTACTGAGCTACGGGCGCAAAAGCATATATAAAGAGTATATCGGATACTGATAAGATAATAAAGCAAGGTGAGTTATCGACCCCCGCCACCACCGCCGCCGCCTCCGCCGCCGGAAAATCCACCTCCTCCACCACCCCCACTAAACCCAGATGAACTTCCAGGGCTCGATGCTGATGAAGAGATAGCAGAGCTAACGCCACGGCTCACATCCGATGCAAACTGCGATGCGCGAAACATTCCACCATCCCACCCAACAATCCAAATAGGAGTGTATGGCGTACCGGCTGCCTTTAATTTTTCAAATAATGGTGCAAACTGTGCGGACCACTGCTTTTCTACCCCCAATGCCATTGCATAAGGCAAATACGTCTCATACAGCTCGGGAGTCTTTGTTGGCGGAGTGCCAATCACTTTTAGGCGATCTGTTTCCGTGGTGGCCAAAAACAGCTTAAATCCTTCGATTTCATTATGGATCTTCATACCTTCTTTGCTGTATCCTTTGCAAAAAAAGTAAAACAAGAATAATGGTAGACCAAATCCAAACGCCCACCATACCAGCCACCCGCTGTTTCCCTCAGTAAACTCTGCAAATACACCTATCGCCAAAAGCGTTACAAACGCAATCAAAAAACCACCAAAGAGCGCGCTGCCATGAAAATCAAAAAATTTACTGTACTTCTTTTGATAAAATAACTCACTCGTTTCAATCGCGCGCTGCACAGATCGATTATTAGAACTTCCCATAGAAAGTGACTCGCTTCGTGCAAATAAATCCGATGAAAGAGAGGTATACAATGGATCTTCTTTTTGCTCTGCTTTTTTAAGCGTATACGTACCGCCCCAGACCATTCCTTTTTTATACTCAATGGTAAGCCATCCATTTACCGCCATATTAACAACGTCTGCCGCCAATACCACGCTATCGTATCCCATACGCATAAAGTAGCGCACCCCACCCGGGTGCATTTCTTTGGGTGGATAAAAAAGAGGAATAATCGGATCGTTATTTTTATTTCTGCGTATTTTGAGCGCCATCAATGCCAGATAAATAAGAAGCGCAATCCACCCAAAAAAGAGAATAATGAACGATACATTGTCTTGCAAAAACCACTGCCATTCTTGCCATGAAGATGGCTGCGTAATATATCCCTTTGGCCAGCCAACTACAATCGTTAATCCTTGCCGCTCTCTTAATGGGGCAGTTGTTGTAAACGTTGCACCGTGCGGCTGCTTTTGGATCGATACGTATTTGTCGCGCGATCCGTAACCGCCCGTATACGCCTCAGTACGAATTGCATTACTTGGAATCGCTTCAGGTAAATGAACGATTGCGGTAGCACGTGCTACCGGCAAACGCCATCCGCTGCCTGTTACATTCCAATACAACTCGTCATGATTTTCAAAATACCCCAGCTGACGATTGGTGATATATTCAACCGTAAAGGTATGCAAGCCGTGTGATAAAAAACGATCATCGCCAAAATTAAGATACTTTCCATTTCGTGCGCTCTCAATAAAATAGGCAATGGGATTGCCATCCATTAATACACGCCCAACAGTAAATCCAACCGTGTATCGATTTCCCATTCTATCTTTATAGATCGTAGGAAATTCACGCACAATGCCACGACGCACCCGACGCCCTTGTACATCTACTGTAATATCTTCACGGACTTTCATTGATCCATCTTCTTGGATCGCAATATCACTTTTGAAATTGGTTATCTGCTCTACGGCAGAAAGGGAGAGTGAAAAAAATAATACAAAAAAAGGAAAACCCTTCGACAAGCTCCAGTCTACGCCAAGGCTACGCCAGGCAGGCAGGGCGAACGGTTTATATATTTTTTTAATTTTTTTCATAAAACCCCTGATCGAATGTAACAAAATCAAATCATCTCCGCTCGTCCTGCCTGCCTGGCGTAGCCTTGGCGTAGACTGGAGCCTGTCGAAGGGTTTGAAATTAGAATTTCACCTTCGGCACTTCACGCTCTGCAGCAGAATCAAGTTCAAAATACTCAACAACCGCAAAGCCAAACATATTTGCAACGACGTTAGACGGGAATGATCGTACTGCAATATTATAGTTTCGCGCTGCGCCATTATAATACCTACGAGAAAGTTGGATTTCAGTTTCTAAAGAAGAAAGCTCTTGCTGCAAGCTTAAAAAGTTTTCATTCGCTTTCAAATCAGGATAGTTTTCTGCGACCGCAAACAATGTCTTTAATGCACCAGAAAGCCCTTTTTCTGCATCTGCTTTTTCATCCACTGTAGATGCACTCATAGACGCTGCGCGCATTTTGGTTACATTCTCTAATACTTCTTTTTCGTGGATTTTATACCCTTCAACCACGCCAACTAAATTCGGCACAAGATCATATCGGCGCTTGAGTTGCACATCAATCCCGCTCCAGCCTTCTTGGCACAGCGATTTCAACTGCACTAAGCGGTTATAACTCATAACGGCCCACAATAGCGCAATCGCACCAACGCCAACAACAATAAGTCCAATTAAAGAAAAAATGTTCATAAAAGCCCCTTTGTGTTTCTTATGATTACTTAATTAAAAAGTAGGGTAAGGTAAACAACGCGTTAATGCAAACAAAATCCCCGCTTTGCACAATAGCAAAACGGGGAAATTTTTAAAACTGCGTATAGAACTATCCGCGTCTTTTCATGTTTGATCGGCCAGATGGACGACGCTTACCAAAGCGATCACCCCGTGAAGACCCTCCACGATCGCCACGATCACCTCTGTCTCTGCCAGATCGAGATCGAGGACGCTCACGCTTATCGCGATACAAGTCTTCAACAATTGCCACACGCGTTTTCTGATTATTAATCGGATGCGTTTGCATCTTTTTAAAGCATTCACGCAAGCGACCTTCAGGCATAGAGATAAACGTCTTTTTATTTAAAACACGTACTTTACTAATATCCTGCGGAAGCAATTGGCAAACAGTATGTAAATAGTCTCGCACATCATGCTCACTGATACCATCATCAAATCCACGCTCCATGCAAATCTCTTTAGGAGCAACACCAGAACTCGGGCGCGCATCTGCAAGATTTTCATTTGTCATATCTTTGAAAAATTTATCTTCAAGTGAAGCTGCTAACGATTGCCTAATTTCTTCTTCCGTAAATGAATCAATCACCTCTTTTAATGCGGTGTGCACTTCAGATAGTTTTTCATTTGGTTTTTTTGCTTGTTCGATAAAGTCTGATACCGCACTCATTTTTGCAGAAATAATAGAAGCAATAGATGGAATCGGAAGCTCTTGCAGGTTTGCACTTGTTGAGCGCTCAAGACGCTTTAAGCGATACATCTCAGATGCCGCTACAAATAAAATTGCAATACCTTCTTTTCCAGCACGGCCGGTTCTACCAATACGGTGAATATAATTCTCATGCTCTTCTGGAATAGAAAAGTTAATCACGTGCGTAAGATCAGAAACATCAATACCGCGAGCTGCCACGTCTGTAGCCACTAAGATATTAAAATCTTTATTCTTAAATCCTTTAATCACCTGATTACGCAGATTTTGGCTCATATCTCCATGCAAACAGTTAACGCGCAATCCTTTACTTGCCAACTGCTCAGTAACTTCGCTTGTAAGCATTTTAGTTTGGCAGAAAATAATACCGTAAAAATCAGGAGCAGCTTCAATAAATCGAGATGCCGCTTCCGTGCGCTTTCTTCGTTGCACTACGCAGAAGTATTGCTTTACTTGCGCACTCGCTTCATTCTTCTTTAACGCACGAACAGTCATCACATCATTCATATGAGATGCAATCAGCTGCTTAATACCCGCTTTTACTGTTGCAGAAAAAAGCCAAATATTTCTATTTTTTGGAGTGTAGGTTAAAATTTTATCAACTTCTTCTTTAAAGCCCATATCAAGCATGATATCTGCTTCATCAAGAACAAGTACTTTAACCTCTTTTAATGACAATGTTTTTCTACGCAAATGATCATTCAATCGGCCCGGGGTACCAATAACAATCTGAGCACCACGTTTAATTGCGCTAATCTGACTCATCATAGACATACCACCATAAATCGGCTCAATGCTGATGCCCGATTGGCGAGATACCTCTTTTAAGCTTTCATAAATTTGAAGAACAAGCTCACGAGTAGGTGCAACAACTAACGCTTGAACCGTTTTACTTTTTGGATCAATAGTGTGTAAAAGAGGAATACCGAATGCGAGGGTCTTACCCGTACCGGTCTGTGCTTGCGCGTGCACATCGCGCTTTGAATCTTCTAATAATACTGGAATTACTTTTTCTTGAATCTCAGTTGGTTGGGTAAACCCAAGAGAATCCAACGACTTTTGAATCGCAGGAAGCAGTTTGAAATCTTTAAATACACTCACAATATAACCTTTCTGGTCTCATAAACTGGATAATATAATATACCAACACCGTAACAGGGTGAACGGTGCGCTTTCAAGTATCGCTGATTTGAAAAAATCACTTTGATCATTTAGATAATAAAATATGACATATTGATCGCGTTGGCAGTCTATCACCCAGTAAAGCCACAAAGGGATGAAACTTTAGCGAAGGCTGGTGCGCCCAGAAGGAGTCGAACCCTCAACCTTCAGATCCGAAGTCTGACGCTCTATCCAATTGAGCTATGGGCGCATATATCTATTTCAACAGTACATAATCGTGAGTCTCTCAAAACCCCTATTTTTCTTTCAATTGACTCACTCACACGCGACATGTATGATGAGAAGAGTTAGCAGTATCATACCAAATATTCCGCCAAAAGCCAATTAAACGCTATGAAAAATACAACGGCCAAGCGCCGCGATTTTCTTTTTTTGCTCTTAATGATCGTAATGATAAAGGTAGCTTTGAGCAAAAAGCAGCTCCCACAAGCCTATCCATCTCTTTTTGCGCCAGCTAATAAGTCTGATGCAGGCCATCTATCGTTTCATGAGCCAGATCACAAACTCATGGATCGTCTTACGTTTTTACGCGACCAAGCCCAAAAGGCATTACAAGCACCCGATCTTGAGCCTCGCAAAAAAGAAGGTCTTTTAGGCACTCAAAAACGCCTTTCTGAACTGCTTGATACCGCTACGTACTCAAGCCCTGCATTAGCACTTTTGGGACCTATTGCCAGCACGGGGATTGTACTCAAAGAGCAATCGATTGAAAAAGAGTTGAATGAGATTGAAGACAGACTCGCCGATTTACGATCGTAAAAAATAAGCTAAAAACTCTTTATTGCCATCACCGCCAAGAATTGGCGATTCGATAGTGCCCTGCAGCGCAAAGCCATGTGCTTCAATGCCGGTAGTTACTGTATTAAGTATCTTTTCATGGAGCTTTACATCCTTAATAATACCGCCCTTTCCAATCAGGCCAGGTTCAGCCTCAAATTGCGGCTTAATCAAAACAATCAATTTCCCATCAGACTTTAAAAGCTGCGTAACGGCATCCATCACTTTTAATACCGAAATAAAAGAAAGATCAAGCGTAATCAAATCGACACGCTGCCCTACCGATTTGAGTGTGCGTAGATTTGTGCGCTCCATCACAATTAAACGGGGATCATTTTTGAGTGTATCATGCAGCTGGCTATGGCCCACATCAATGCCATATACTTTCTGCGCTCCCCGTTGCAACAAACAATCTGCAAACCCACCCGTTGAAAGCCCCGCATCAAGCGCCACTAAACCCGCTACATCCACGGCAAAATGATCAAGCGCTTTTTGCAATTTTAACCCAGCTCTGCTCACAAACGATTGCTCTTCAAAGTTATATTCAATCAATGCATCCTCTGAAAACCGCGCACCTGGCTTTGTTACCACCACGCCATCAACGCTTACATTGCCTTTTGCAATCTCATCTTGAATACGACGCCGGCTGAGAGCCGGCGCCTTTTGAAGTACGAGTTGATCAAGTCTTTTTTTTAATTTCATACACTGCGTTAGTTTGAAGCCAACGTAAATTCTGGTCGTTGCGCTCTATTCGGATTCAATTGATCATTCATCATGTTGTTCTGCAAAAGCGATTGCGCCATCTGCGTAATCGGGTATCTAAAATCAGCAGCCAGCTTAGGCTCTTCTTGCAACACTTTCTTCCATGGCAATGCAACGAGAAGATTTTCAGATTTACGCGTTACGTTATCTGATGCGCGAACCGTTAAAAACTTCAACTGCTCACTTTGTTTGACCGCATAACGAAACTCTTCCAGCGTACTCACTTTAATACCATTCACCTCATTAATCGTTGAACCAACCGGCAAGCTGCGAGAACGATACAATTGAGAGTTTGGGAAAATATGCGTGATAATCAACGCAGACTCAGATTGATGCCGCGTCTCTAAATATTTCGTAAGTCCGGGTGCATGCTTTGCAAGAAGTGGAATATGATTAAGCATCAATGGCATTACTACCATCCCTGCAAATACTTCCCAATCTAGTTCTTCAAACCCAGGATACACTTCGTGAATTGGAGCTTTTTCTGAAAGATCAAATGCGAGCTCAAACTCTTTCCTTACCCCATTACGATACACAGTAAGGCGTAACTGCTCGCCTAGTTTTAATCGTGATACGTAGTTGATGATAGACATTTTATCTTCAGAAAATGCTAGCTTCATTTCGCCAAACATATCAACGGTATGCCCATTGATTTCATAAATCATATCACCAGTTTTTACTCCTACTTTATCAAGAGGACTTTGGGCGATTACCTCAACTACATAGCACCCACCCGGCTCAGGGTTTCCAAGATACTCAGTAAGAGCTTCATTGGCATTATTAAACAACACGCCCAAGAATGGACGGCGTAATAATTTCACTTTTTGCAAGTCACCAAGAATTACCTTCAGATCATTAATCGGAATTGCGTACCCAACATTTTGAGCTTCTACTACTCCAGAACTATTTACCCCAATTACTTCGCCACGAGTATTGAGCGTAGGGCCGCCAGAGTTTCCCGGGTTAATTGGTGCACTAATTTGAATCAGTCCATCTTCGCGTCCACTCACTACACCCGTAGTACTTTTTAACGATTGCTGCCCGAGCGGATAGCCAAGCGCTAAAAGATCATCAGATCTGCGTACTAAGTCAGAGTCTCCGAGAGGAAGATACGGAACGCCGCCAAGTTCTTCACGAATAATAGCCAGACCCTCATCAGAAACTTTTAATAATGCTAAATCACGATCAGGGCTCATACCTACAATTTCCACATCTAAAATACGTTTACCAAGGGATGGAATTTGCATCCAAATACCCGCCGCTTCATTCACTACATGCGCATTAGTAACTAAATACCCTTGATCATTAATAAAGAATGCGCTGCCAGTAGCAGTGCCTTGCGCTGGAGGCGCATACGGACGTATTAAATCTTTTTGCAATACATGTGAGAATAATTGTACCACCGTATCGCTTACCTTATCCTGCACCGGGCGCCATAATTGTGATGAAGAAATAACTCGCTCAACAATATTTGGTTTCATTCCAGCATCAAGCGTTACGGTCTCGTGTTCTTCAATATCACCAATTTCTTGATCCTCTTGCTGATGCGTTTTATGCGCAAGCATTTGGTAAAAACCACTTCCTAATAACAGCGATAGTGCAAACACTACGCCACCCATTAAAACTGATCGAATATTCATAGTTAAATCCCTTCTTTTTGATTACTACCTGAAGCACTCGCCCGAGCAGTTTAGCATACTATTTTAAAAGACTCGAATCACGAGTCTCTCTTCTTGAATATTCCCCTAAAAACCGCTACCATTGGAGAGTGTTTTAATACTTAAAATAGTAAGAATTCGATATTTAAAAAAAATCCCCCGGGTAACGTAAGGAACTTAATGAATCAATTAGATAAAATTGTAGCACTCTGTAAGCGTCGTGGATTTGTCTATCAATCGGCAGAGATTTACGGCGGCCTTAATGGAGTGTATGATTTTGGCCCACTCGGCGCACTTTTAAAGCGCAACATTCGAGATGCATGGACGCAATCCATCTTTACTACTCAACAACCAATTCTTTTTGTAGAAGGATCCTTACTTGGTGCTCATGCAATGTGGGAAGCATCAGGCCATACCAAAAACTTTAGCGATCCGCTCGTTGATTGCACAAATTGCAAACGGCGTTTTCGCGCAGACGACATTGATCTAGAAAAAGTATGCTCTGTATGCGGTAAAAAAGCATGGACTGAAGTGCGCCAGTTTCAACTTATGTTTCAAACCAATCTTGGCGCAGCAACAGATAGTTCATCAGTTGCCTATTTACGTCCCGAGACAGCGCAATCAATCTTTGTACAATTCAAAAATGTAATGTCCACCAATCGAGTTAAAATCCCGTTCGGCATTGCGCAGATTGGTAAAGCATTTCGTAATGAAATTACGCCAAAGCAATTTCTTTTTCGCATGAGAGAGTTTGAACAAATGGAAATGGAGTGGTTTTGTAAACCTGATCAAGTTGATGAATTTTTCCCATTATGGGTAAAGGCTCGTGAAGCGTTTTATGATCATATCGGGATTAAAAAAGAAAACATCAAGCTCCGCGAACACGGCAACGACGAACTTTCGCACTACTCTTCACGTACTACCGATATTGAATATGAATTCCCATTCGGCCAAAAAGAGCTTGAAGGCATCGCCGATCGAGGCAATTTTGATCTTACGCAACACAGCGAGCATTCCGGAAAAGATCTGTCTGTCTATGACGATGAGACAAAGCAATCCTATATTCCACACGTAGTAGAATGTTCAGTCGGCGTTGATCGCCTTTTTCTAGCACTGCTGTGCGATGCGTATACTGAAGATACTATTGAAGGTGAAACGCGTACCGTCTTAAAGCTCGCTCCGAAAGTAGCGCCAATTAAAGCGGCATTCCTTCCATTAATAAAAAAACTCTCTGATCCAATGCGCACCATTTATCAAAACATTGCAGCAAAAGGATACATGGTTGAATTCGATGAATCCGGATCAGTTGGTAAGCGCTATCGTCGTCAAGATGAAATTGGTACGCCATTATGCTTCACTTACGATTTTGAAAGCGTAGAAGATAATTGTGTAACCGTGAGAAATCGAGATACTACCAAACAAGAACGCATCTCTATTGATGCAATCGAATCATACATACAAGCAGCGCTCACAAACTAAAAAGGAGAGCTTTCATGCTGTCATGGTTAAAACGGCCCTACCAGTGGATGGGCTCTTCCATTGATTCACCCTATGCAGATTACATTCTCTGTTTTCTGTTTTACTTAGAAGCAATTTTCTTTCTTCCCACCGATCCCATTTTGATTTTATTTTGTTTGACCCGCCGAGATCGCGCAATACGCTATGCCACGCTTGCGACCGTTGGATCCGTATTTGGTGGCATTACAAGTTACTATATTGGCTCAACACTCTGGAACTATTATGGCGAAGCTATCATTCACAACAACACCATCAATTTCATACTCTCTCCAAGTAGATTCTACCGATTAGCTGAGCTCTATCAAGAGCACGAGTGGGGCGCCATTATGGTTGCAGGCTTTACTCCTATCCCCTATAAAGCGGCTACGCTTGCCGCAGGATTTTGCAATATCTCAATTAAAGCATTAATTGTCGGATCAATCGTTTCTCGAGGCGCACGCTTTTACCTTCTTGCAGGCGCATGCATTCTTTTTGGAGAACGCATTAATGGCTCGGTGGAAAAATACTTCAACCTGATCCTGCTTTTAGCCGCGGTTCTCATCATGGTAAGCGTCTGGCTGTTTACATAGAAAACTAAACATGTTACATCAAGAATGATATCCTAATAGAAACGTTAAAAAGTAGGGTGCATCAATGGGTACAAAACGTATCGCGTCTGTCATTCCCCCCGAACAGATTTTACTTTGGTCTATTATTCTTGCCATTGGAGTTGGCGCATTACTTTTATCTCTTCCGATCGCACAAGTAAAAGCAGTTTCTCTTTTAGATGTTGTATTCACCGCTACGTCTGCAACCACCGTTAATGGTATGTTTACCATTCCCATTGATAACTTTTCGCTCTTTGGAAAGGCTGTCATACTCTTTCTGGTACAAATAGGTGGACTTGGCCTTATCACTATGACGTTTCTTTTTTTGAGCATGTTTATGAACCTCGGCCTGGGAAGCCAGCTCATGGCGGGGAAAATATTAGAAATAGAAAATTGGAAACAAATCAAACAGGTGCTTCTTTTAATTATCATCGTTACTCTCGCATGTGAATTTTTGGGAACACTCTGTATTTTCGGCGTCCTTGCCTCACACTATACCGTTGGCATGGCATGGTTTATTGCACTCTTTCATTCCGTCTCATCATTTTGTAGTGCAGGTATTACGCTCCTTGAAGGAGGCATGAGTAACTACGCGACTAATTACGTCATTGTAATCGTAACTATGATTTTAATGTTTGTAGGTGAGCTTGGATTTATCACCTGGCAAGAAATTGGCAGCTGGATAAAAGCAAAACAAGAAAGAAAACAATATCGATTTTCACTTCACAGTAAGATAGTTCTCTATGGATCCACAGTACTACTTGCGTGCACTGGTATCATTTTTTGGATCCTTGAGCATACCAATATTTTAGCAAATGAAAGCGCTGGAGCTTCGATACTCAGCACTTTTTTTTACGCCATATCATTTCGAAGTACTGGATTCCTACTGACCGGCATTGGAAGTTTCCATTTAGCAACCATTATGCTCATTATGTTTATTTCATTTGTTGGCTCTGCGCCCGGATCTACTGGTAGTGGTATTAAAATAACCACCTTTGCTGTATTTCTGGCTGCCATTCGCGCAGCCATTTTAGGGAAAACTACGGTCTATTTAAAAGGACGCACCATTCCACTTTCACAAGTATTTCGCGCGATATCGATTATCAGCCTCGGGCTTGGATGGGTAATCCTTTCCACATTTTGTCTTTTGATTACTGAGCAAGGCTTTACCTTTATTCAAATACTTTTTGAAGCGATGAGTGCCTTTAGCTCACTCGGTATGAGCACCGGAATAACCGCATCTCTTTCAAGCCTTGGAAAATTATTTATTATGAGTAGCATGATTATTGGACGAATTGGATCATTTAGCTTGATCCTTGCGCTTAAATTAAGAAAGAAAAAAGAAGTAGAATTCTCGTACCCAGAAGAACGAGTAATGCTTGGATAACATCTAAAATGGAATATATATGAAATTTTGCGTTATTGGATTAGGACGTCTTGGATATCAACTTGCAATTGTACTTGCAGAAAATGGTATGGAAGTGATGGCAATTGATAGTAATGAATCTATCGTTGCTTCTATTCGCGATCAAGTAACACAAGCAATCTGTATGCGCGTAACCGATGAAGCATCATTGCGAAGCATCGGCATTGAAGAGATGGATACTGTAATAGTAGCAATGGGCGAAAACTTTGCACAATCGATCCTAATCACCGCGCTCTTAAAAAAGCGTTTAGAAATTCCAAATGTAATCGCACGAGCAATCAATGATATTCACAAAGACATTCTGAAATTGGTTGGCGCTGATCGCATCGTCCTTCCAGAAAAAGAAGTAGGTACTCACCTCGCAGATACTCTCAGCTCTCCATTCACTGATCTTACACGCTTAAATAAAGAGTTTTCAGTCAGCAAAATTAAAGCTCCAAAGACGTTCATAGGCAAAACAGCTGAATCGCTTAATCTTTTTGAGAACTACAACGTGCATTGTATTGGAATAGAAGAAAGTATTGATACAATAACGCCTATTGGCGCAGATCGCATCATTCAAGAAGACGATCGATTAATTGTCGCCGGAAAAAATAACGATTTAGAAAAACTCGCAAAGCTCTAAAAAAATACTAATCGAGTTCATCAAGATCAATTAAGCTCGGAGCATGAATAGGAATGATACCTTCTGTAGTATCTCCTACAGTGCTTTCAAGATGTCGACGTTTACGAGACTCTAAATAGCTTGCATATTCTTCCTGACTCTTGGGAGATAAGTAAAGGTAAAACTGCTCTTCATCAATTTCGCATGCTTTAAAGGTCACAGCAGATGAAGATCCTTTTTTCCCTTTCACAAGAGCGCCTTTGAGCGTTATCGCCTCGCCGCACAATCGAGCAAATCTACACTTATACCATTCATCGCTGAGATACACTTTCCCCTGAGAGCTCAGACAAACTACAAATGGCTCTCCAGTAGATTCTAACAGCAATATATCTGGTATTACTTTTTTTTGCTCGTACGGCACAGGAAGAATAGGAACGCAAAGTGGTTCTTCTTTATACTCTACTACTGGACGTCTATACCCAAAAAGGGGTAAAAAGAAGAGCATCCCCGTAACGAGGATGCTCTTTATATTTTTTGAAAACCGAATCATTAGATAGACTCGATACGTACCACAGTAAGTGGTTGACGGTGCCCTTGCTTCACTCGCACTTTTTTACGGCGCTTAAAGCGAAACGCAATTAATTTAGGACCTTTATCGTGTTTTACGATAGTCGCTTTGATACCATCTTTTAGAAACGGAGTACCAATCTCAAATTTGCCGGCGCCTTCCTTACGGAATAGTACCTCATCAAACGATACAGTATCACCTTCCTGCCCATCCAATTTTTCGATGGCTACGGTTTTACCTTCAATCGCTTGGTATTGCTTGCCACCTGATTGAAAAATGGCATATCTATCAAATGTAGTTGGTTCGAGAGTCTTGCTCACAGTAGTTCCTACTCGTAGAAAATATGAAAAATATCTTAGATTTTAGCTATCTTATGCTCTCATTATAGCAAAAAGGCCCGAGAGCGTCAAAAGAGGCTTTTCACTCCGCAAAAGCTTGCCAATACGCCCCTTAGAAGCTTTGTTCCTTCCATTTCCAGACCAAATCAAACGCCTGTTTTGGCGATAAATCATCCAAAGAAAGCTGCTTGAGTTGCTCATTTAGGCTTTGTTTTAGCTGCATTTGAGCCAATTGAGCCTTCAATTGCCCATTCTCTTGAGCTATTCGCTCATACGCCGCTGAAAGCTGTGCATCCCCCTGTGGGATGTGCACCCCCTCTTTCCTTGTAAGCTCACTCAAAAGCTCTTGAGAACGATGAATTACTTGTTGTGGCAATTGCGCTAATTTCGCAACTTCCACACCAAAGCTCCCATCGGCAACGCCTTGTATCATTTTATACAAAAACACGATCCCCTGTTCTGTTTTTTTACTTGCCGCATAAAACGGAGCAATGCCAGAATACGTATTATTCAATTGCGTTAGCTCATGATAATGTGTTGCAAATAAACAGCGCGCACCTACCTTTTCATACAAATACTCAATCACTGCTTGCGCAATTGCAAGCCCATCAAACGTACTGGTGCCACGCCCTACCTCGTCTAAAATAACCAAACTATTTTGAGTTGCTTGCGTGCAAATAGAGGCAGTTTCTTCCATCTCAACTAAAAATGTACTCTTTCCTGCGGCCAAATTATCGCCCGCCCCAATACGCGTAAAAATGCGATCCAGTATTGGAAGGCGCACATTTTTTGCAGGAACAAAGCTCCCGCACTGCGCCATCACACTAATCAATGCAACTTGCCGTAAATACGTTGATTTACCGCCCATATTAGGACCAGTAATAATCCACAATGATTGCGCGTCAGTAAGCTGCGTGTCATTGGGAATAAAACCCGTTTCGGATGACACTTCTACAATCGGATGCTTGCCATCCGTAATCATAATATCGCGTGAATCAGTAAACTGTGGCTGCGTATATCCATTATTATATGCCACCTTTGCAAAGCCATGCAGTGCATCCAAATGTGCAAGCGCATGAGCAAGTTTGCGCAACTGCGTGCTTTTCTTTGAAACGGCTAATTTAACTTGCGAAAAAAGCTCTTTTTCACGATCAGCAATTTTCGCATGCGAACGCTCAATATCATATGCAAGCTGCGAAAGCTCTGGCGTAGTATATCGTTCTTTGCCAACTAATGTTTGCCGTCGCTGATACCGCTCAGGGACTAAATGCTTATTGGCATTTGTTACTTCAATGTAATAACCATGCACGTTATTATATCGCACCTTTAATGAACCAATACCGGTCGCTTGCTGTTCGTTCTTTTCAAGTGCAAGTAATGTATCATTACTCGCACTAATCAGACCCCGCATATAGTCAAGTTCTTTATCAAAGCCCTGCGCAATACTATGACTTGAAGACAGATCCGCAACCAATGCGCGACGTAAATAATCATGCAGCTCATGAAATGATCCAATATGCTTTTCAATCACCACAAGCAATGCCGCATCTCGATGCTGTGAAAGCAATTCTTTAATTGATGGCAATATCTGCAAACAGTTTCGTAACGCAATATAATCATGCAATTGCCCACGGGATAATATTATCCTTCCAATTACTCGTTCAATATCACCAATCGGAGAAAGTAATTGTTGCATCATTTGCAACTGCATCACATCCGAAATAAACAAAGAAAGCACGTGCTGCCGCTGCAAAATTGCCTCTTTTTTAATAAGAGGTCGCTGAATCCATTTTTTAATCATGCGAGATCCCATCGGAGTCGCCGCACCATCTAATACAGAAAGTAACGTAAACGCACGCGCACCATCATTACTATTACGCGTGAGTTCTAAATTACGCTGCGTTGGCGCATCAAGGAGTAAAAAATCATCCGATTGATACATGAAAAACTGTGTAAATTGATCAAGCGCATCCCGCTGCGTTTTGGATAGGTAGGCATAAAAATAAAAAAGCGCCATACGCAATGAATCATGATCTGCAATCTGTTTTCGATTTTGCTCAGGAAACTGCTGCACCCATTGATCAAGTACCGGCTCTTGCTCCTGAATCGATCCATCAACAACGGTAGTAAAATACCCCTGCTTTTTAAAAAATGGAGTAAACGATTTTGCTGCCTTTACATTTGGAATCAATAGTTCATCAGGAAAAAAGCGCGACAGTTCTGATTCTAAAATGCGATCCGATCCTGCTGGAATCACCGTTACCCACATTTGCGCCGTTAGGAGTTCACCAAATACAAGTGCCCACTCTGTTTCACCGGGATAAAATGCAAATAAATAAGAAGCAGATTTTTCATCAAGAAGTTGTGAATCCGTCAATGTGCCGGGAGTCATCACCTGCGCAACATCTCGCTTTACGAGTTTGCCCGGCTTTGCTTCTTCAAGCTGATCACATACAGCAACTTTAAAACCACCTTTAATCAATTTATGAAGGTAATGATCTTTTGCATGCACCGGCACGCCACACAATGGAATCGGCTCGCCATCATGCGTGCCTCGAGAAGTAAGAGCAATTCCTAAAAATGCCGCTGCCGTTTTTGCATCTTCAAAAAACAGTTCATAAAAATCACCTACTTGAAAAAAAAGCAGCGTATCGGAATACGCTGCTTTAATATCGAAAAATTGCTGCATTAATGGAGTAATCTTTTTTTGCATTTTGCGCTCAAATGTAAATTGAATATACAATTTTAATGCACTAAAGATACTTTATTTACTAAATTAAAACAACCAACCACCATCTTCCAAAAGCTGTTAATCACTAGTATGATGCCGTTCTGTATGAGTATTCAAAATAGGTTCCGATGCAAACCATGCACGGCACTCGGAGCAGAAATGTTCAAATTGCCAACAACTATTTACCTCACGATGGCTGCGGAGCTTGTCACTCCTTGAAAACTTCTGACTGCATGTATCGCATTTAAATTCATACTGGTCATAAGATGCATGTTTTGACATACAATGCCTTTTCAAGGCTGCACCTTTAAGTGTAGAACATGTAGAACACGTAGATTCACCTGCACCTGCATAAGGAGTAGGCTCCTCCTCAAGGCCTGTATGCGCTTCAGCTTCTTTTTGAGCTGCTTTAACTGCTACTTTTTGAGCTGCTTGAGCTGCAGCTGCAGCTGCTACTTCATGCCTTCTCATTCTTTCCGCAAAGACTTGATCGAAAATTGTTTCGCGTTCTCGAGCTAGTTTATCTTTTTCATCGTCTGTCAGATCAGGCCTTGGCTCCCAAAATTCGGGATCGGTTGCCATTGCCCGCTGCATGGCATGCATATTCGGATCCGCTGCATGGACAGATCCTATTGAAGCAATTGCAAACAACAACCCTAAAAATTCCATCTTCGTTTTCATAATAACCTCCATTATGATTATAATTAGTTCTTTTCTAACTTCGTATATTTCGCGTACTCACCACGTGCCACATCAGCTGGATACTTCTTTGCATTGAGTGCCATTTTTTCCATATAATAGCTACTCAAATCAATATCAGCCGCATTTGCAAAACTCAAAAGATATGCAAAAACATCACACAATTCATACGCAATTTCCTGCTTGTGAGATTGTGCCAATTCAACTGATTCTTCATTAGAAACGAATTGAAATTTTTCCATAAGCTCTGCTGCTTCCACAGCGATAGACATGCTCAAATTTTTTGGCGTATGAAATTGCGTCCAATCACGCTCTGCTACAAACTGCTTCATAAAATCGCGCAGCTCTTTTACCGTTACTTTTGAATCATTCAATCGATTTCCACTCATAAAAATTCTCCACTCCAATCATCACTATCTGACTGCATATCATCTAAACTCTGTAATAGAGAGCTTAATTTTCCCGCACCCACAACGCTACACACATTGTGCAGTTCTTCAGGACTGAGCTGATTAATATATTGCACCAAAAGAACTGAATCGCCGTCGATAATCGCTCGTCGCACAATGCATCGAGGGTCCGCTCCCTTGCATACTGCACTCAGCATTAATAGCGATGCTATAACCACATTCCTCACCACATAACCTCCATCCATTTACATCATTTGCTTTAAATACTTTCCGGTATGGCTTGCCTTTTCGTTGGCGACGTGCGCTGGTGTACCAGCTGCTACAATCGTACCCCCCTGATCGCCACCCTCGGGCCCCAGATCAATCAAATAATCAGCCGTTTTAAGCACATCAAGATTATGCTCAATTACAATCATTGAATTGCCCTTATCGATCAATCGATTCAAAACGAGTAGTAATTTTTCAATATCACTATTATGCAGACCAGTAGTTGGTTCATCGAGAATATAAAGGGTATTATTGCCTCGCTTTGCCAATTCATCTACGAGCTTAATTCGCTGCGCTTCCCCACCCGAAAGTGTTGTAGATGGCTGGCCAAGCTTTAAATAATCAAGCCCCACTTGGCACAAAAGATCTAATCGTTTTGCAATGCGACGATGCGCAGAGAAAAATTCCGCAGCTTCAAACGCCGTCATATCAAGTACGTCGGCAATCGTTTTACCTTTGTACGTAATTTCTAACGTTTCACGATTATATCGCTTTCCTTTACACACCTTACACACCATCGTAACGGGTGGTAAAAAGTGCATCTCAACCGTTACCGATCCATCACCTTTACATTCAAAGCATCGTCCATCTGATACGTTAAAACTAAATCGCCCAACCGCATATCCACGCGCATTACTTTCAGGAAGCGATGCAAAAAGTTTTCGAATTTCATCAAATACGCTCAAATACGTTGCGGGATTTGAACGAGGAGTTCGTCCAATCGGACTCTGATCGATCACTACCATACTTTCAAGGTCCTCAGCACCCGTAAGATCAGAAGCAACGTCTACCGTCTGGCTCTTTCTTTTTTTGCCCAGAAGCTCACGTTCCACCGCCGGCACCAATTCCTGCATTACCAACGTACTTTTGCCCGATCCGGATACACCCGATACGCCGCATAAAACGCCGAGCGGAAATTGCACCGTTAAATCTTTAAGATTATTTTTGCTTGCATGCGCAATCGTCATCATCCCTTTTGCTTTTCTTACCGCTTTTGGAATTGCAATCGCACGCTTACCACTCAAATAGGCACCCGTTAACGAATTAACATTCTTTGAAAGCGCTTGTGGGGATCCTGCTGCCGTTACCATACCGCCATGCACGCCCGCAGCAGGGCCCATATCGATTACATAATCCGATTGCTGCATCGTATCCATATCATGCTCAACAACCACTACAGTATTGCCCTGATCGCGCAATCGCTTTAATGTCTCAATCAAACGATCATTATCACGTTGATGCAAACCAATACTCGGCTCATCAAGAATATATAATACGCCACTCAATGCAGAGCCAATTTGCGTTGCCAATCGAATACGCTGCCCTTCACCGCCCGAAAGCGTGCGAGCCGAACGATTCAATGTTAGATACGCAAGCCCTACATCATTCAAAAATTGAATACGATTTTTAATTTCAGAAACCAATGACTTTGAAACTTCATAGTGCGTTGATTCAAGCTCAAGATCTTCAAAAAATCTACGTAATTGCTTAATAGATTTAGAGCACAAATCTACAATATTGGCACCGCCAATACGTACTGATAACGCATGCTTATTTAAACGCTGCCCATGGCACTCACCACACGAAATCTCTTTTGCATACTTTGGACCAAAAAAGTCTGGATATTTTTCTTTCCATGAATCTTTTGATCCTTCCTTCCACGGCCATTCATGCGTAGCACCCAATCCATGACACCCTTTACACGCGCCAATCGGAGAGTTAAATGAAAAAAAGCGCGGCTCTAATTCTGGCATTGATTCATGGCATTTTACGCACATTCTATGCGAAGAATAATGATACGATTCTGAACCAACAATCACTTTGCACGTACCGCCGCCATGCGTAATTGCACGCTCCACAGCCTCTTGTAAGCGAGCTGATTCAGACTTTCTGACATCAAGCGCATCAATCAATAGATCAATCGTATGCTTATATGTTTTTTTCAGCTTTAGATTTTTAATCTCATCAATCGATTTGAATTTATATTTTTGCCCATCAATCTCAAACCGATAAAATCCTGCTTGAAAAAGCTTGGTAAGCTCAACGACAAACTCACCCTTTTTTTGATTTGCAATCGGAGCAGCAATCGTAATCAGATTGCCATTAAAATCAGAAAGAAGCATTTGCGTAATTGCATCGGGAGACTGTGCTTCAATCGGGACGTTACAATTCGGGCAAAATGGCATACCAATTCGCGCGTAAAGCACCCGTAAATAATCATAAATTTCTGTAATCGTACCAACCGTAGAACGAGGATTGGAACCAACTGTTTTTTGCTCAATCGCAACCGATGGGCACAAACCTTCAATACGATCAACATCAGGCTTTTTTGCAACGCCTAAAAATTGCCGCGCATACGAAGAGAGAGACTCCATATACCGCCGCTTTCCTTCAGTAAAAAGAATATCGAGCGCCAATGAACTTTTGCCCGATCCGGACGGCCCAGTAATCACCGTTAACATATCTTTCGGGATTGAGACATCAATGTTTTTAAGATTGTGCTCTCGAGCCCCTTTTACCGAAATCCAACTGTTTTTTTGAGATATTTTTTCTTTTGCCATAAAATCACACGCTTACGTTAGATGATTTACCCCTATTTATAAGCCCTATTGTAGCATACATTGGGCCTATTGGCAAAAAGAGAGGCCTCGATCTCTCGAGGCTCTCTGCATATTTCAAATCGATCGTATATCGTTAAAAACCACCTTCATCTTTCGCATTACTCAGCGCTTTCATTACTTCGCCAAACAAGGGTTTTTGCGCCTCAGGAGCCTTATCTGGATGATATTTTAAAACTTTTTGACGATAGGATCTTTTTGCGTCATTGGTATTTGGGCAGTCTTGAAAACCAAGTATCTTATACCACTGAAAAGAGCTCTTACCGCCCTCAAGCCCAAGCTCTTTTTTCACATTATCATCTTCTATCTTAATAAACTTACCCTCACACGTTGCCACATGAGGACGACTCTGAGAGTGTTGCCTTCCGGAACGTTGCTGACTACTTTCTGCCTGCTGCTTACTCTTTTTTCTCGACTCCTGACGTGCCGCTTGCGCTTGTTTTTGAAACTTACGCGCCTCATAACGCTCACTTCTTTCCTTCAATTCATGATGCAATGCTATACTAGAAAAGGCTCCTATTTGCCCAGAATATCGCCCGAGCGTGAAAAAGGCATACCGCTTGGTTTGTTCATCGCAACCTCTGAAAGTTATACATCGAAAAAGGTTTACTTTGTTTTTTACTAAAGAACGATAGCCAAGATCTGCAACCAATGTGCTAACCAATTCTACAGCTGCCAATACCTCCTCTTGCGGATTCAGCGGATCAGCCATCAAAGCTGCAGTGCTAAAACCTTGCACAAATCCGTAGGAAGCTCCCAATAAAAAATTCGCTATATAGGCCTGACGTTTTGAGCAATTGATCCCACTCAAGCAGTTTCGAGTGCCAGCCTCTTTAAAATAAGCCGCCGCTTTTCTCAATTCCAGTATCTTTTTTGCAGCAGATGCCATAGATGCAGGCATCGCTTTTAACTGTTTATAAAGGCTGCTCGAAGTTTGATCAACTTGCGTCTCTTGCCCCACTGCACCATTCATAGAAACGAGCGCAATAACACTCAATAAAACTTTCTTCATTGCATACTCCTCCTATATGCACAACCACTACCTACTTTATTTGAATAATAACCGAATCAAAGCGCATTAAGCAATGATTTCAGGCGACCACAGCATAAATACACAGAGAGATCTCACTACAAATAAAAGGGCCTCTTACTGTAAATCGCATAAAAAGCCCCCTTAAATCGTTGCATTTTGCTCTAAAGCACGTATACTTTTGCTTGTATCTTTTACATGGTGGGCGTAGCTCAGTTGGTAGAGCACCAGGTTGTGGTTCTGGGGGTCGAGGGTTCAATCCCCTCCGCTCACCCCATTTTCTTCTGTTTTTGATAGTTTTTCTGTAAAAAATGTATGAAATAGCGCTTGCGTGAATCCGTAAAAAAAGCTACAGTACTACTATCATTTTCTTTGCAATTGCACGTGTCGGGATGTGGCGCAATTGGTAGCGCACTCGCTTTGGGAGCGAGGGGTTGCCAGTTCGAGTCTGGCCATCCCGACCATTTTTTGCCTCAATCATATTCCACCCTCCCTAAAAACCTATTCATTTCCGCTCTCAAAAAAACCGGATTCCTGCGGCTTTTTTTGAGTTTATAAAAAAGAATTGACCTAGCTATCTGAACATAGTAGTCTCTCTATCGTGTCTACAAGACGTAGTGAGTAGAGGGAGAATTTGAAATGAAAATTGATGCACATAAATTAGGCGTAACTGGCGCAGCTACGAGCGCAATCCTGTATACCGTATGTTCTATTTGGATGTACTTTTCGCCTGATAGTATGCTTAATATGAGCGCAGCACTATTTCACTTAACAAGTTTTGGTCCGCTGGCTCCTTTTTTTGAAATTAATGCACAAGTTTTTGTAAGCGGTATGGTGCAGACAGCTGTCTACTCATATATTTACGCTTACCTTTTTGCTTATGTATATAATTACATGGGTAAAAAACGTTAACTGAGGCTTCTTCATACCTCCTATTTTTTGTGCGGCGAAACGAGGGTTTTATCAATGTTATATATCCGAAAAACTTCGGGCGAAAAACAGCGATTCGATCTTCATAAGTTTCGCCGCTCATTATTTAAAGCGGGTGCTTCTGAAAAAGAAATCCAATCAATCGTCCGTGCTGTTCAAAAAGAAAAGCCCCGATCTACAAATCGCATTCACGAAATTACTACCGAATTATTACAGAAAAAAAATCAACCCGTTGCCGATCGATACAACCTCAAGCGAGGGCTCATGGAGCTCGGCCCAGACGGCTATCCTTTTGAACAATTCGTCGCACATCTTTTTCAAGCCCTTGGCTACCAAACCAAAACAAATCGAGTCATTCCCGGTACGTGCGTTGATCACGAAGTGGATATCGTTGCGCATCAAAACAACCATCACTATATGGTTGAATGCAAGTTTCATAATCGAGTTGGACTAAAGTCAGACATAAAAGTAACGCTTTACGTGCAAGCCCGTTTTGAAGACATTCGTGATGCCTGGGAAAAAAAAGAGAGCCGCAAAGATGAGATCCATGAAGCATGGGTAGTCACCAATACGCAATTTACATCAGAAGCGATTAAGTATGGCGAATGCAAAGGAATTAAACTTCTTGGTTGGGGATATCCTGCACGAAATAGCTTAGCGGAACTCATTCAGAAACATTCTCTTTTTCCGATTACCACACTCACCACTCTTTCTAAATATCAAAAACGCACATTTATTAAAAACGGATTAGTGATGTGCAAAGATATGCGGAAGCATAAAAAAACGCTTGAAAAGCTTGGTATGAAACCGAGTGAAATAAAAAAGCTTATTTCTGAAGCAGAAAAGGTGTGTAAGATTTAAAGCAGAGTGTGCTTTACCCACCTTTTTAAATTTCATTTTTATTGCTCTACCGAATGTTTTTCATATTTAGTTATCAACGTTGCCCCTTGCGGGGTGCACGAAGATATTACTTGCCTAATATCTTCGATACAAGGGCACATAAGAGAAGTTTCTCTTATGTATCTCTTTAATCCACCTCCATTTCATTTCGCTGGATCCTATCTCTGCGATTAAAATGCTCCCCATGCGCCTACATTTGCTTAGAGTATGTTTTTTTACAAGTCGCCTATACGGCTCAGAGGGCATGTAATCGCGAATGACTTTTGACCTTTATGTTGTGCAAAATATTGAAGGCTTGAATAGTTCACATTCGCTGCACACTCAAGCCTGCCATTATAAATAATGCAATTCCGATCTAGCTTGACAGCTCTCTGAGCCGATTTTACTGAAGAAAAAATGAGTGACTGATTGTGACAATAGGCGAATGGGTTCAGCGTTTCAAGCGTAGAGAGATCAATAAGAGATGCTTCTCTTATTTGCCCTTGTATTAAATGTATTGGGCAAGCAATACATTTGCGCTCCCCGCGAAGGGGCGAAGTTGAGAATAATAGATTATATGAAGTGTTGTAGAAAAAAATACTCCTAAAGCAGTAATAAAATGAAATTTAAAAAAGCGTATTAATCACGCCTTGATTAAAGCACCGTTAACCAAGCCATGGCGTAAGTAGTAATTTAATACCGACAATTAAAAGAAAAAGTGAAACAACGTTACGAAAGTGATGCTGTGGAATATAATGAACAATGCGCGACCCTAAATACGCGCCCAAAAACGATGCGGGCACAAACAGCGCAAGTGCAAAAAAGAGTGGCTGCGCAATTCTAATACCATCCCACAAATACACCACCATTCGCGTAGAATCTAAGAAAAAGCTAATTGCACCAGTCGTGCCTATAAAAGTGGCTTTACGCAAATCAAATGCAGCCATAAATACACTCCGTACCGCACCACGAATACCAAATATTCCGGCAAAAAATCCTGAAAGCAGACCGCCAACCATACCGGTGACCCAATTGTTTGGAATTTTAAAAGAGGTAACAGCATACATCATCGCTACCGATACGATTAAAAAAAGTCCAAGCAGTGAAGTAAGTACAACTGATTGCGTTGGTGTAACAAGTAACGCACCAAGCGCCGTTGCAAAAACGGTTGGAATACCAAAGTATAAAAACAGTTTTAAATCCAATCCATGTCGAAAAAAATACCACTTAAAAATATCGTGAAACCAATGAATAATACAAACAAGTAAAATCGTTTGCCCGAATGGCAGGAATAAAAGCAAAATCGGCGTCATAATCGTGCCGACTCCAAAACCGGAGATAGTGCCAATCATGTTGGCAATGAAGCTGAGTACTGTTATGGAGATAATTTCTATTATCATCTGTATTCCCTTGCGCTTACACGATTTGAAGACTACCCTTTTAAGCATCGTAGACACAAAGGAACATTCATGCAAACATCCCTGCAAAAACATACAACCATCGATTGGTTTTCATGCGGACTTACCTTCGCAATCGCATGCATTGGGCTTCTTTTTGTGTATAGCGCAACGCATACAGCCGAACAGCCTTTTTCACTTTTTTTCAAAAAACAGCTCATTGGCACCATCATAGGAATCATGCTGTATGGATTGTGCATAGTGGCCGATTATCGCGTATTACAGCGATGGGGATATTTCATATTTTACGGCGTTATCGCCCTCCTTTTATTTACACTCATTAAAGGCTCAATCGGGATGGGCGCGCAGCGATGGATCAATCTCGGGTTTATTAAATTTCAGCCATCAGAACTTGCAAAGCCATTCTTTCCCGCATTTGTTTCTTATTATTTATATACGCATGAAGAGCGACGATTTGCCGCATGGAAACAGTTCATTCCACTCGTTGCAATGCTCGGTATAAGCTTTCTTTTAATTTTAAAACAGCCCGATTTAGGAACCGCACTCGTTATTGCATTTTGCGGACTCACGCTCCTTTGGCTTGCAGGATTATCAAAGAAATTCTTCCTCTATGGCGCACTTGCCTGCATACTCACTGCACCACTTTTATGGAACGCGCTTAAGCCGTATCAAAAAAATCGCATTGCTGTCTTCCTTGGCTATGGAACAACGCAAAAGGAACGATATCAAATCGAACAAGCAACTATTGCAATCGGATCGGGAGGATGGACAGGAAAAGGATTTCAAAACGGCACACAAAATACGTTACAATTTTTACCAGAAAGCAGAACCGATTTTATTTTCGCCGTGGTATCTGAAGAATGGGGATTTATAGGAGCACTTTCATTACTGCTGTTATATGTATTACTTTTTCTGCGTACGCTCTTTTTAATTCCTACAATTTCAGAACCGAATGCACAGCTACTTGCTATGGGATTACTCCTACATATCATCTTTTCTGCATTTATTAATGTAGCAATGGTAATGGGACTCCTGCCAATTGTAGGAATCCCATTACCATTATTAAGTTACGGATTAAGTAATCTGCTTATTTCGTTTGCAAGTCTTGGATGGATTCAAGGCATCTACCTGCAACAACGATAAGTTATGGTTGTTGTAAATCCTTCATTACAAACCACACTACAAGTGCAGCGCCAGTAACTCCTGCTTGCGCAGCAGCGCACGCTTGCCCCGCTTTAAACAGTGCCTCATTCAATCGATCTACAAATTCTCTATCATCCTGCCCCGCGCTTGCACGCCTTTGAGCTAATCGTTCAAAATCTTTAATAGATTCAGCCATTGAAGTTGCACGCATTGGCACCGCAATCAAACTCAAGGCCATTGCACATACCGCATATTTAAAAAGTAACTTCATGATGGGTAACTCGATGCTGCCCATTGATTCATTGCTGCGGGTACAAGCACATATAAAACATATACCACAGCTGCAAAAGAACCAGCAGCACATGTGCCACAGCAAACCGCATCAGCAACCTCTTCTGCTCCTCGATGATCCTCGCGCAACGCTTGAAGTGCTGCACGCACATCTCTTGCACGAAGATGGCGCCCCGCTCTTCCAGCTCGCGCAATCATTTGCTCTCGAGTTAATCCTCGAGCAGCTGCAGTAGCTCCATCGCCGCCACTAGCAAGCAACGCTGCGGCTACCGCATCACCCTCACTACCCGCTCCACCGCCGCGCTGCCGCAATGCAGATCCGTCTTCTCTCGCAGCCGCATCTGCTGCTGCCGTATCACTATCCATCGCACGCAGTCCAGTGGCGCACAGCAAAAGCAATGCACAAGTAATTATTTTTTTTCTGTTCATAACAAGCCCTTTCTTTTTAAAAAACTAATAATTAAAACTATAGTAATACTAAAGCCATTGTCTTTGTTGTATTCATAATAATCCTTTCAACGCTCACTCACCTATTAACTCAAACCGTGTATTAATGCAAATAATGCACAACCAAAAAACGACACACAAGAACAAGTATCTGTACAGGAAGCCGGATCGCAACACTCTGCACAACAACTTGCGCAACCCTGCACAGCCTCTTCTGCTATTCCATACGCCTCATGCCCTCCATCAGGCACAATTATTGGCGCTCCTGCACCAGTATCTATTGCCGCTTCAATGCACGCATTACACGTTCCATCATTACAGCTACACTCTAAGAGCATACTCATCGCACGTGGACGCCACCGCGGAAAAGCTGCCGGATACCCAGGGTTACCACCCCTTTGCGCACATTGTGATACAGGTGCACTCATTACTAAAAAAACTGAAATCAAAAGAAAAAATATTCGTCTATTCATAATACTCCTTGCTGTAAAAAGAGAATAAAAGCATTATTAATCATCGCTTGCGAAAGCAGTATACAAACCACTGCATACGGCTCGCGCCACATAATACGGCAACAAGCAACACACTCCCGGCTCATGATCTGTAGTTTCCCGCGCCCGACACACTACCAATGCCGCACGTAACCCATCCATGCATCCCGGCGTTGGCTCCTCATCTGCACGCATTGTAATGCACTGCAAAAGTGTCATACATAAAAATAATAGTAATAATCGTTGTTTCATTCTCTATCGCCCTGTAGGTGTAATAAGAGCCATTATCGCGCCAAGCTCTATAACCACTACCCCGACTGCCCCAATTCCTAAACCAAGCGTGCAACATGCTGCGTTATCCCATGTTACCGCAGTTTTTTTAGGTTCCTTCTTATCAAGGTTCTCAAATAATCGACGCTCTCCTGATTCTCCACGATGCCGCAAATCACTCCCACAATCTGGACACGCTGCATCTCCCTCATACCCTTTATGAAGAATTATAATACACCCCGCATGAAAACTATGACCGCACTCTAATCCCACTACATCCGTGCCATTTACAAGTTCTTTCAAGCATATACCACAAGGATGAGATTCTGTAGCCTGCATAATGGGAGCTACCGACACAACGCTCAACGCAATAAAAAGCGCCATAAAAAATCGTTTCATTCGCATCCCCCATTCATCAGACACCATTGCAGACATGCTGCGTAGGTTACGCACCCTACTGACGCAACCCCAAACACAACTCGCACAGGGAATGGACATTGCCCATAATCATTACTGGCAGGATCATCACCGTCTTCAACTGCTGGCGCATCTTGTTGAGCAGCCGATGCTGTTGCCGCGGTTGCTCTTTGTTGCGCATGTGCTGCAGCTGCCGCGCTTCTTCTTGAACGCTGAGGAGAATGTGCCGGGCTATTGAAAGGCCCTGCATGCATCATCTGCACACCAAGCAAAACTATCATTGCAAAAAAAGTACCATTCAGTTTCATTGTAACCTCTCAGTTGTAACGGTATAATAATGTAGCCACTAGGTATCTCATAAACCGGAGAAAAATGCAATGGATAACCAAGCTCTCGACATTTTAACCCTGCAAGAACAGCCTGAAGAGACACACCACTCGTTTAGCCCAACTTCATTTGAAGAGTATATTGGTCAGGATGCAATTAAAGAAAAACTAGGCGTGTATACCACCGCTGCAAAAATGCGCGATGAGCCGCTCGATCATCTTCTTTTATTTGGCCCTCCCGGATTGGGAAAAACAACTCTTGCAAACATTATGGCGCACGTAATGGGCGTCAGCATCAAACTCTGCAGTGGCCCCATGCTTGAACGCACGGGAGATTTGGTTGCCATTCTTTCTGGCCTTGAACGGCACGATATTTTATTTATCGATGAGATTCATCGGATGCCAACCAACGTTGAAGAGGTACTCTATTCTGCAATGGAGCAATTTCGCGTTGATGTCATTATTGGGCAAGGTGCGGGAGCAAAATCGGTCAGCTTGCCGGTAAACCCTTTTACGCTTGTGGGCGCAACTACTAAAAGTGGCATGCTTTCAGCGCCACTACGAAGCCGATTTGGAATCACTGAGCGAATCGACTTTTATGAGCCAGAAGCATTGCGCGATATCATTATGCAAAATGCAGACATTTTAGAATTAAAGCTCTCGCCAGAGTCGGCACTGTTAATGGGAAAATGCGCAAGAGGAACGCCCCGTATTGCAAAAAAAATTCTACGCCGTGTACGGGATTTTGCACAAGTGCACAACGATAATAGTGCCACGCCAGAAATCGTCAAAAAAGCGCTCGATTTTCTTGGGCTCAATGAGGAAGGATTATCTCGTATTGATATGATGCTTTTACAAAAAATGATTGAAAACTTTAATGGCGGCCCTGTTGGCCTGGAGACACTCGCCTCCATGATCGGTGAAGATGCAGACACACTCGAAACAGTCTATGAGCCGTATTTGCTTCGGTTGGGCTACTTGGAAAAAACACCCCGAGGGCGTCAAATTCCTCATAAAAAACTCCCTCTTTTAACCCAACTTTTTTTAGGCCAAAAAACGCTGCTTTCATAAGCCTGGCATGACAAAATCGCAAACCCCCCGTATACTGATACTAAATAAATCAAAGACGAATATCATGCCCGTTAAAAGGATTATCAATCATGGCAGGTCATAATAAGTGGTCGCAAATCAAACATAAAAAAGCAAAAGAAGATTCAAAGCGAGGTAAAGCATTTACCAAGCTCATTAAAGAAATTATTGTTTCTGCAAAAGAAGGTGGCGGCGATCCGTCTGGCAACGCTCATTTGCGCCAACTCATCGAAAAAGCAAAGCATATCAACATGCCACAAGAAAATATTACCCGTGCAATTAAACGAGGCACCGGTGAGCTTGCAGGAGTGCATTATGAGCCATACATCTACGAAGGCTATGGGCCAAATGGTATTGCCGTAATGGTCGAAACTCTTTCAGATAATAAAAATCGTACTGTGGCAGATTTGCGTCAGCTCTTTTCAAAAAACAATGGCAATCTTGGCGAATCCGGATCGGTCAGCTGGATGTTTAAAAAAATGGGCGTTATTCGCGGCACAAGCAACTCCACTGAAGATGCGCTTCTTGAATCACTCATTGAATACGATGTAGAAGATATTAAAAAAGACGGCACGTTTGTCTCTATTTTTTGCGATCCAAAATCATTAGATCAAGTAAAAAAAGCCATCAATCCTGCAGACATGAACATTGAAAGCGCCGAGCTTGAATGGGTTGCCCAGCAGCAGACTGAGCTTTCTGATGAACAAAGCGATAAAGCGGTGCAGTTTCTTTCTGCAATTGAAGATCATGATGATGTGCAAAACGTATATACCACGCTCGCATAAATAACGATTAAAAATTACACAATCTTTTCAAAATTTCTTGCCGTTCGATACCCTTCGACAAGCTCCCAGGCGTCGCCAAGGCTATGCCGGACTATCGCAGGGCGAACGGAGTGAGATCATAGGGAAAAATTATGATACGAAGTATGACAGGCTATGCAGCCCAAACAATTACAATCACTAAAGGCAAAGATCAAAAAGCACACATCTCATTACAGCTCAAAGCGCTTAACTCTCGTTATTTTGAACTCAATGCAAAACTTCCCCCCGCACTTTCTTACTTAGAAACAGAACTGATTAAACTATTCAAAAAAGCACTCCATCGTGGATACGTTACGTTTACCGTCTACGTTGACAACCCTTCCATCTTTAAAGGCGCTGTCGTGCCCGCATTAAGCACCGCTCGCAGCTATGAGAAAGCAATCAAAACATTAAAAAAAGAAATCGATGCAGCTGGAGAACTTTCAGTCGATGCTTTAGTGCGCCTGCCTAATATCTTCGTAGTGGAAGAACAGGCAATGGATAAGCAAACTGCCAAGGCTGTATTAGACGCTGCAAAGGATCTCATTGCACTCGTACTTAAAGAGCGCGAAAAAGAAGGCGTGCAACTCAAAAAAGATATCAATAATCGCCTTGCATCAATGAAAAAAGAAATTACCGATATCAATAAGCGCTTTACTGCTCACATGCAAGAGCAAAAGCAAAAACTGTCCGACTTAATGAACGATCTTGAAGGTGATGCAAGCGATCTTGCAGATGCACGCAAAAGCGCTCTGTATTCCGTACTTGATAAAATCGATATCCATGAAGAAATCGTTCGCTTTGAAAGCCACCTTGAAAACCTGAAAGAGCTTCTTTCTTCTCCCGGATCAGAAAACGGCAAACGTATTGACTTCACCCTGCAAGAGCTGGCTCGAGAAATCAATACCATTACCGCTAAATGCTCTGATAGCAAAATCAGCTCTATGGCAATTAATGTGAAAGTGGAGATTGAAAAGGCACGAGAGCAAGCGCAGAATGTTGTTTAAGGATTGCATACTTAACTCGCCTTTTGTACTGCGCTAGCATGTATCACTTCCTACAACGCTTCATATAATCTTTCATTCTTTATTTCGGCCTTTGCAGGCAGCATGAGGTATTTTGCTTGCCCAAAATACCTCAACTAAAAGGGCACATAAGAGAAGTTTCTCTTATGTATCTCTTTAATCCATCTCCATTTCATTTCGCTGGATCCTATCTCTACGCTTGAAACGCTTAACCCATTTTAATCCATCTCCGTTACACTTCGACGGATCCTATCATTCGCCTATTGTCACAATCAGTCACTCATTTTTTCTTCCGCAAAATCGGCTCAGAGGGCTGTCAAGCTAAATCAGATTCGCTTTATAGATGAGTTATGTCTTTTTGGCTGGATATGCGTTGTGGCCCAAAGCTTATAAAGGGGTCACGGCTAGCAAAATTAAACATGATATTACAATTCTCTCTACTATAAGCATATTACCATTCCGTTCGTCCTGAGCTTGTCGAAGGATACGGGCGGAAAAAGCGCATTTTGCCATTCGTTTCCTTCGACAAGCTCAGGACGAACGGTGGGGTCCCCGCGAAGCTTTGCGAAGTGGGGTTAAACGGTGGGGTCCCTAGGCTGCCCGCCATAGTCTTGGCGACGGCTGGGCGTAAGGGCGAAGTTGATAATAAGAGACTATATGAAGCGTTGTAGAAAGTAACGCATGCTAACGCAAAAAAAGCAGATTAATGATGCAATAATTTAAAAAACCAACCTCCTCCTTGAGCCTTTTTAACAAAAAAGCCTAAAATAAACCCAAACTATTGATCTTATCTACCAAAATTCTGTACAATAAGGATAAAGGAATGGTATGGAGTTATTCCCTAAATAACAAGGAAAAACCCTCAAATAGGAGTCTCATATGAAGAAGTCACGCGTATTACTTACTGCATTTGCAGTAGCTCTTTCTTTGGGTTCTGTTTCTGTAGAAGCAAAATCACCAATGAGCAATTTCAATGACAAGGTAAAAGAGTTTAAAAAAGCGTACAAAGATGGATCGCTTACTCGCAGACAAAAAATTGCAGCAGCAGTAGCTATTACAACAGCTGCTATGGCTTTAGTAACTGGTGCGGGTGTCGGTCTTGAAAAATATGGAAAAACTGTAATAACTCGGCCTGAAATGGGAAGTGCCGCTCGTGGCGCTACACTTGAAGTACTCGGTTCAAAAATAGCCGCTCCTGGTCGCGCAGTAGGTGGCGCTATAATACGTGGTGGTCGCGCAGTATACGGTGCTCCAGGCGCTGCAAAAGCTCGATACATAGGCTAGCAAAATCGTCGCGCAAGAGCTGCAGTGGGATTACCTAACTAATAATCTCACTTTTCAATCGAACTAAAATAAACGTCCCGGCTTCGGCCGGGGCGTTTGCCAAAAACAGACAAGTAATATCTTCGCACTCCCCGTGCAGGGGCTAAGTTGAGAAAAATAGACTATATGAAGCGTTGTAGAAAGTGACACATGCTAACGCAAAAAGGGCAGATTGATGATACAATAATTTAAAAAACCAACCTCCTCCTTGAGCCTTTTTAATAAAAAAGCCTAAAATAAACCCAAACTATTGATTTTATTTACCAAAATTCTGTATAGTAAGGATGAAGGAATAGCACGGTGTTATTCCCTAAATAACGAGGGGAAACCCCTCAAATAGGAGTCTCATATGAAGAAGTCACGTGTATTACTTACTGCATTTGCAGTAGCTCTTTCTTTAGGTTCTGTTTCTGTAGAAGCAAAATCACCAATGAGCAATTTCAATGACAAGGTAAAAGAGTTTAAAAAAGCGTACAAAGATGGATCGCTTACTCGCAGACAAAAAGTTGCAGCAGCAGTAGCTATTACAGCAGCTGCTATGGCTGTAATCACAGGTGCGGGTGTCGGCCTTGAAAAATATGGAAAAACTGTAAAAAGGCGGCCTGGAATGGAAAGTGCCGTTCGTGGTGCTACACTTGAAGAGCTTGGTTCAAAAATGGCCGCTCCTGGTCGCGCAGTAGGTGGCGCTACAATACGTGGTGGTCGCGCAGTATACGGTGCTCCAGGCGCTGCAAAAGCTCGATACACAGACTGGAAAAATCGTCGCGCAAGAGCTGCAGCGGGATTATCTAACAAATAATCTCACCTTTCAATCGAACTAAAATAAACGTCCCGGTTCAGGCTGGGACGTTTACAAAAAAAAAGGAATCAGTATGAAAAGAACAAACAATCTATTATTTGCAATCGCTGCACTTTTTGCTGTAGCAGTAATCAGTGTTGAAGCTGGATCATGCCGCAAGCGTAGCCGATGTGGTGAAGCTCGTGGTGAGCAAACTACAAACTGCCGTGGCGGAAATTGCCGCAAAAATCCTCGTGATAAACGCCCTGCTACCCCAGTAAAATACGGTGCTCCAACTCGACGTGCAGCTGCTGCATCTGCAGTATCTCGTGGTGGATGCCGAGGTGGTATGTGCCCACGCGGATAATTGCACAATCTCGTAATTTAAAAGCGCTCCGATTATATTCGGAGCGCTTTTTTCATGTTTTAATAAACTTTTTGCGCATAATACCGTACACTTTACTGAACGTTCGTATCCTTCGACAAGCTCAGGACGAACGGTGGGTGAGGATTGAGCGAAGCGTTTACTAGTGAGTCTGTCGAACTATCAGGACGAACGGTAAAAAATAATGCTCTTTATAGCTAACGTAATTAATTGCTCGCTCCAGAAAATAGTTAGTTAACCAACCAATGCATTATAAAAAATAATAATTCCGTTCGCCCTGAGCTTGTCGAAGGGAGCGAACACCGATCATTAAAAAATGTAATCATATGTCGCAACATTTTACAAACCTACACGTTCACACAGACTTCTCTCTTTTAGACGGTGCTATCTCTTTAAAGCGCCTCATTCAATTCGGTCAAGAAAACGAATTCAAAGCCCTTGCTATCTCTGATCATGGTAATATTTTTGGTGCAGTAAAATTCTTCGAACTCTGCAAAAAAGCAAGCATTAAACCAGTGCTGGGCATGGAAGCATACCTCACTGAAGATGCATCAATTAAAAATGCAGATAATAAGTATTATCATATTGTACTCATCGTCCAGAATAAAATTGGCTATCGAAATCTGTGTAAGTTAATTGCGTTTTCCTACAAAGAAGGCTTTTATTTTAAGCCCCGTATCGATTACCGCATGCTTGCAAAACACAGCGAAGGATTAATCGTCACCTCTGCTTGCTTGGGGGGGCACATTCCAAAGCTTTTAATGAATAATAAAAAAGAGCTTGCTGATGAGCGCATTGATTGGTTTTTAGATACGTTTGGCCCAAAGCGTTTTTACTTAGAAGTTCAGCCTGAAGATCAAGATGAGCAAAAAGTATTAAATAAACTTCTTTACGGCATAAGCGCAGAACGAAATATTCCATTGGTAGCTACAGCTGACTCTCATTATGCCACTGCAGAGGATCACGAAGCGCATGAAGTAATGCTTTCTATTCAAACGCATGGCCGCATCGATGATCCGAATCGATACACCTTTGGTGATTGCAGAGTGCGTCTGCGTAATACGCAAGAGATGCTCGATCTTTTTCCCGAACACCCTTCTGCTATTTGGAACTCTGGCAAAATCGCCGATATGTGTGACTTTGAATTTGAAACTGACAAGCTGTTTTTTCCCAATTTTGAAATCCCCGAATCCCATACGCCCGAAACGTATTTTCAAGCAATGTGCCAAAAAGGGCTCGATGATTTAAAAGCCCGTAACGCACTTGATGTTGATAATTTTGATGCATATCAGGCTCGCTTGAATCTTGAAATGGATCTTATTATTTCTATGGGATTTGTTGGCTACTTTTTGGTAGTAAGTGACTTTATTCAATGGGCGTATCGCGTCGGCATTCCGGTTGGGCCTGGACGAGGATCTGCAGCAGGATCACTCGTTGCATGGGCACTGCAAATTACCAACATTGATCCACTCAAATACAATCTTCTTTTTGAACGTTTTTTAAATCCAGAACGTGTGACGATGCCTGATATCGATATCGATTTTTGCATTGAAGGACGTGATAAAGTAATCAACTACGTACGAGATCATTATGGCCACGATAAAGTATGCCACATTATTACGTTTGGTACGATGCTTGCAAAAGGGGTGATTAAAGACGTTGCGCGAACACTGGGCTTTCCGTTTGAAGATGCAAATGCAATTACTAACTTAATACCTGATCAGCTTAAAATTTCACTTGATGAGGCGATCGATCAAGAGCCACGGCTTAAAGAGCTCATTGAAAGTAACCCCAAAGCGCAAAAACTTTTTACCATTGCACGCAAACTGGAAGGCTTAACGCGCCATGCTTCAAAACACGCTGCCGGGATCGTAATCTCTCCTGAACCGATTGATGAAGTATTGCCCGTATACGTGCCGCCAAAAAGTAATGAGTTAGTTGCACAATATGCAATGACCGAACTTGAAAGTATCGGCTTTTTAAAGATCGATTTTCTTGGACTAAAAAACTTAACGTTGATTGATCGCGTAGTAAAGCTAATTGAAAAGAATCATGGCACTAAACTTGATATGAATAAAATCCCGCTTGATGATGAAAAAGCGTTCAAGCTTATTTGTGCGGGAGATACTTCCGGTGTATTCCAGTTGGAAAGTAGCGGGCTAAAAGATGTATTACGCAAACTGCAGCCGGAACAATTTGAAGATATTATTGCAGTAAACGCACTCTATCGTCCGGGACCGCTTGGATCTGGCATGGTAGATGATTTTATTGAACGAAGACACGGCCGCCAAAAAATCACCTACCTTTTTAAAGAACTTGAGCCGGTACTCAAAGAAACATACGGCGTTATTGTCTATCAAGAACAGGTAATGAAAATCTCTTCTACCATTGCGGGCTATACACTCGGCCAAGCGGATATTCTCCGGCGAGCAATGGGTAAGAAAAAAGCAGAAGTAATGGCCGAGCAGAAAAAAATCTTTCTTGAAGGATCTGCAAAACAAGGTTTTGATGCGCGCAAAGCGGGCGAGCTCTTTGACCTTATGGCCTACTTTGCCGGGTATGGTTTTAATAAATCTCACTCTGCTGCCTATGCAATGATCGCATATCAGACCGCATACCTGAAAGCAAACTACCTTGCTGAATTCATGGCCTGCCTCATTTCCCTGGAAGCCACTCACGCAGACAAAATGTCCTTCTATTTGCAAGAAGCGAAAAGTTCTGGCCTCGATATAGCCCCGCCAGACATCAACCACTCTCTCGTCGATTTTTCGGTCTATGAGGGAGGAATTCGATTTGGGCTTCATGGAATCAAGAATGTAGGGCTCACGGCAATCGAAAGTATTATTGCTGAGCGAGAAAAAAAAGGGGCCTACGAAGATCTCTATGATTTTTGCAAGCGAGTTGATTTGCGCGTCTGCAATAAACGAGTAATTGAAAACCTTATTTACGCGGGCGCATTCGATACGCTTGCCGGATCACGTGCGCAGCAGCATGCAGAACTTTCCCATATCATCGATAAAGCAATTGCCTATAAGCGAGATAAAGAAACCGGGCAAATGGGCCTTTTTGCAACGGCACAACAATTAGCAGAGCAAAATGATCCCCATTCGTTTGCACCACTCAAAGAGTGGTCTAATCGTGAAACGCTCGAAAAAGAAAAAGAAGTTATTGGGTTTTACTTGAGTGCCCATCCGATGGATACGTATCGAACGCAACTCGATTGGTTTCAACCGGCTTCATTTGAAGATACACTTGCAGCCGCACAACTCCATCGTGGCGAACAAGAATATGGAGCGACAGTCTGCGGGCTTTTGACCTCGCGTAAAGATATCGTTACCAAAAAAGGTGATCGAATGTCTTTCATTCAAATTGAGGACGGCGATAATACCGCAGAAGTGATTCTGTTTCCCAAAACATTCGCGCAAGTGGAGCAATGGCTTTCCGAGCATCACGTATTTTTAATCCGGGGTGCCGTCGATATTACTGATTCAAGTAAACTCAAGATCAAAGCAGTCCAGATGGCTCCTATTGAGCTTGCACTGCAAGAGTGGCCGAAAATTCAACATGCTATCTTAACGCTTCCATCAACGATTGATGAAGCCCTTCTTTCTACTGTTAAGGAACACCTTCCACCGGGATCGATCCCAACATCCTGCCTTTTTGAAGAAAATGGAAAAAAACTCCGTCTTTCTCTTGCAAAAAGCGTCGCTCTTGAGAGCGATACGCTCACTGCATTGGGGAAAATGGGAGTTAATTGTAGAGTGGTGCTCTAATTATTGCAGCATTAATCCGCTTTTTTTTAACTTTCATTTTTATTTTGCATTAGTAGCTTTATTGCTCTACAACGCTTTTTGCAATCCTTCATTTTCAACTTCGCCCTTACGCAGGGAGCGTAAATGTATTGCTTGCCCAATACATTTAATACAAGGGCACATAAGAGAAGCATCTCTTATGTATCTCTCTACGCTTGAAACGCTTAACCCATTCGCCTACTACCACAATCAGTCACTCATTTTTTCTTCTGCAAATCGGCTCAGAGAGCTGTCAAGCTAGATCAGACTCGCTTTATTTATAATGGCGCAGGCTTGAGTGTGCAGCGAATGCGAACTATTCAAGCCTACCCTATTTTGCGTAACATAAAGGTCAAAAGTCATTCGCGATTACATGCCCTCTAAGCCGCACGGGCGGCTTGTAATAAAACATTCTTTAAGCAAAGTTAGGCGAATGATAGGATCCGTCGAAGTGTAACGGAGATGGATTAAAATGGGGAGCATTTTAATCGCAGAGAGATAAATAAGAGAAACCTCTCTTATTTGCCCTTTTAGTTGAGGTATTTTGGGCAAGCAAAATACCTCATGCTGCCTGCAAAGGCCAACATGACAATAAAAAACTAAAACCAATCAGTAGAGAAATAAAATGAAATTTTAAAAACAGCCCCAAACCCTTGCTTTTAAGGCAATCACCCTGCTAACCTTAAAGTAGGATGTATAGAATTATAACAAAAGAGGTATATGATGAAGCAGTCACTTCGCCTTGGCGCACTTTTTGCGTTGATAACAGTTTGCATGAGTTCATTTGCAGCACAGTCTTTGCAAGATCATCCAGTATGTATTGGGGCAGACCCTCGAACAAGCTTAAATCCGGTAGAAGCACAACTTCCATCGGCTGCCAAATCATCACCCTTCAGTCTCCCTTCATTAAAAACTCCGCAATCCGTTTCAAATGCACTGCAAAGATTAGTGCAAGCGTTTAAACTTCTTTCTCCAAAAACATTGACGCTGGTTATTAAAACGCAAAAAGAAAAATACGACGCAAATAGTAGAGCATTCGCTCAAAATCCAAACTGGAAAAATCGCGCTGCATTAGCTTCAAACGTATTGGCAATTGCAGCAGCAACGACCGTACTCGGCCTTGAAGCTGGTGCTGTAGCGGGAATGGGATATGGACTTAAAAAGGGTATAGATGCTAGAAAGCGCTCTCAAGCAGCACAAAAGCCAAAACAACAAGTGATGACGACTCTAGAAGGTTATATTCTTCAAGAACAGCAGCCTGATGATAGTTGGAAAGATATACAAAGTTTAACACCTGACGAAGCTCAACAAATACAGAGAGCACAACAAAAAAAGCAGAACTAAAAAACTCCCTATCTGTTTTCTCCCACAATACTGAAGGCCTTTGGGCCTTTCAGTATTATTTATTTCACGTGCGCCATATATTCCTGTGCATGCGTTGCAAGCCCTTCATCCGCTGCGCGCAACTTAGAAAGTAACTGCGTAATTGCCTGCTCATTACTCGCCGCATGCCATGCATCAATCGCCTTTTTTGCATGCACAAGTTTGGTATCGGCAAGGACGTCTTGCACCGTAACTAAATAAAAAAGCATTCGTTCATGCAATTGCGCAGTAAAGGTAGAATCTCCTGCAGTATCATACTGCGTTACCACCTCAATCGCCTGCTTCCATTCATTATTCTGTAATAATGAATCTATGAGCGCAGAAGTATACAGCATTACTTTTGAACGAATATGCAGCTGCTGATATAGCTCTATGAGCTGCGCTCTGATTTGCCTATTTTCAGGCTCAATCGTGATAATATGTTCATAGACTGCGGCAGCCTCTATCCATCGCTTACGCTCGCGATACAGCTGCGCGGCATTTTGATACTGCTCAACCGCTTTTGGATCGTTAAATGATCTAAGAATATCGCCATAGAGTTGGCATGCGAGGGCCGAATCATCAAACGAATGAGAAAGAAGCCGGAATACGCCCAGCGCCCGTTCTTTTTCTCCACGTGCAATGCAATCTGCTAATTTAAACCAGGCTACGCTATAGGTATCAGAATCAACATGCTTCATTTGAGTACCTTTGGTAACAATCATACGGATAATTTATCGATTGCATGCACTCTAGCATGAAAAAAATCTCAGAGACAACGCTTGCCTATTGATCGCCGTCAGGTACAGGTATTTGCGCGCTTGCGCTCCGAGTAGGGTGCGCTTTTTGCTGAACAGATCCTAAAGAGCCACTTCTACTTCTCACTTTTAACTGCCCCTTATGGGCCGCACCCTCTGCAGCAGCATCGCCTAACTCACGCAAAGAACCTTCTGACCCAACTCGCGGGAGCGATCCAGACGAGTGTCTTTTTAATAATTCTAGCGCCACAACCCTACCGCTACCTTGCGATGCTTCAGCAGCATCTTCTTGCATTCCAAATGATGTACTAGAAATACAAAGCACGGTACTTAATATGATTATTTTCATAGTAATCCACTCACTCAAATAGTTTATATGATGACCAATGGATCAACAGTACAAAACTGTATGAAATAAATGCAATGATTGATCAAGTCAGAAACTGTAAAAGTGTTATAAATGATGCAATTTTCACCATTTAATTTGAATTCTATTACGCTCATCCTGAGTGATTTTAAGCGCAGCGAAAAATTGTATCGAAGGATACAGCTACTTATTAAATACGCACAAATTAAGAAACTTAAGGTATCCTTCGATACGATTTGCTCACTTCATTCACAAATCACTCAGGATGAGCGTAAAAATAAAAGCTCGTTTTATACCAAACTAAAAACTTTTTAAATCTCATGATTTGACTAATACGTGATAACGTAGCTTTGAAAAGTGACTGGCCTGCCAGTCATTTGTGCCGACACAAATGACTGGTGCCGGGAGACGGAATCGAACCATCGACACGAAGCTCTTCAGGCTTCTGCTCTACCACTGAGCTACCCCGGCGTATACAAATATGTGAATTGGATATGGTGTATGGTACCCCTGTGAGAGTTGTTTGTCAACTAAAAACCCTTCATTTTCACGCTTATGAGATTGCCAACCACAGCACACTCTGGTACAGTGCAGTAAAACAGTATGACAGGGAAAATTAGATGAAAAACTTAAAAACAAAAATTTCAACAATCGAGGCACAATGCCTGAGTGAACTGAAAAAAGCTCGCTCGCTTGAAAGCCTTGAATCAGTCCGCGTATCCTACCTTGGCAGAAACGGTGCACTTACCGATCTTATGAGTACGCTTAAAACCTTATCCTTAGATGACAAGCGCACATTTGGCCCCGCGCTCAATCAACTCAAACAGCGACTCACACTTGCCTACGAATCTCGCAAATCTGAACTTGAAAAAAAATCGAATACTTCAGATGCACTTTTTGATGTAACGGCATATAAACCACATCAAATGCAGGGAAGTCTTCATTTATATACACAAATAATTGAGCAACTTTCATCTATCTTTATCTCTATGGGATATACCATTGCTGATGGCCCAGAAATGGAGACTGAATATTATAATTTCACCACACTTAATATCCCTGAAGATCACCCTGCACGTGATAGCCATGATACCTTTTGGCTTTCACAACCAGATCGCCTTTTACGCACGCATACTTCATCAGTGCAGGCACACGGCATGGAAAAAACGCCTCCTCCACTTGCACTCTTTGCACCCGGCCGCTGCTACCGAAACGAAGCAACTGATGCAACGCATGATTTCATGTTTACACAAGGCGAAGGTGTATTTATTGATAAAAATGTTTCGATGGCGCAACTTTTGGCCACTGCGCAAACTTTTTTACAACAATTTTTTGGCACAGAAAAATTGAAAATTCGCGTGCGACCTGGCTACTTTCCGTTTGTTGAACCAGGCGTAGAGATTGATGGTAGTTGCCCATTTTGCGATAAGGGTTGCTCGGTATGCAAATATACTACATGGATTGAGCTTCTGGGCGCCGGGCTAATACACCCGAATGTATTACGCGTAAATGGCATTGATCCTGATCAATACAATGGCTTTGCATTTGGATTTGGTATTGAACGGCTTGCGATGATCAAGTATGGCATTACGGATATTCGCCTGTTTCATAGCGCAAATATTCCATTTTTAAAACAATTTGCATAACATATTTTTTACTACATTTTTATACGGTTCATGCTAGAATAGGCCTCGAAAACAGACACTATCCATTGCAAAAAGTCTCAAAAAAAAGGAGATCGTATGAAGAAAGTATGTTTAAGCCTTCTGCTTTCATGCTTATTTACCGCACCTCTTTTAGCTATAAAATACCCACAAATTGCCGAACACAAAGGAGTTGATATGACTGTCAGAAAAGTAGTTATTCCCGCAGCAGGATACGGCACCCGTTTTTTGCCAATTACCAAAGCAATCCCAAAAGAGATGCTCCCTCTGTTAAATGAGCCCGCACTTCAAACTATTGTTGATGAATGCAACGATTCGGGACTGCATAATATCAACTTTATTATGAATAAAGACAAACCGGAAATTAGAAAGTTTTTCACCTCTGACTTTACGTTTCGATCACGGGTGCAAAAAAGTGGCAAAGGATCTTTAATTGAAGGCATTGAAAGCCTTATTTCTCATTGCCAATTTACCTACATAAAGCAGCCAGAAATGCTTGGGCTTGGACATGCAATCATGATGGCACAGCCTTATATTGAAAATGAGGCCTTTGGCGTTGTACTGCCAGATATGGTTGTCTTTGATACACAACCCTGCATGAAGCCGCTCGTTGAGGCTGCACAAAAACATGAAGCCACAGTCATTGCCGTAATGGAAGTGCCAATGGAAGAAATTTCTTCATATGGATCTATTAAAATTGGTGAACACATTTCAGACAACCTTATGGAAATTACTGACATTATTGAAAAGCCAAAACAGGAAGAAGCATTTTCTAATCTTGCCATTTTAGGGCGATACGTTTTTACCCCTGCTATTTTTGATGCAATTGAAGCCACTGCTCCTCATACTACCGGCGAAATCCAACTCACTGATGCGATCGCCCTCCTTGCACGCCAAGGACACAAAGTGCTTGCCTATAAAGTAACAGGAAACGTATTTGATCTTGGACGCCCGCAGGGTTGGCTTGCAGCAAATATTTTTCTTGGATTGCAATCCAAAGAGTTTGGTGGAGCTGTTCGGGAGCTTTTAAAAGAAATGGTCTAGTTTTTTTAAAAATTTCATTTTTGATTTTCTACCGATTGGTTTTCACATTTAGTTGTCAACGTTGCCCCTTGCGAGGTGCACGAAGATATTACTTGCCTAGTCGGGCCCCTAACCGTTCGCCCTGAGCTTGTCGAAGGGTTAATAAATTACCTCAGCAAATTTATTGCTCTACAACGCTTCATATAACCTTTTATTCTCAACTTCGCCCTTATGCAGGGAGCACGAAGATATTGCGTGCCCAATATCTTCGATACAAGGGCACATAAGAGAGGCATCTCTTATGTATCTCTCTACGCTTGAAACGCTTAACCCATTCGCCTACTATCACAATCAGCCACTCATCTTTTCTTCTGTAAGATCGGCTCAGAGAGCTGTCAAGCTAGATCAGAATCGCACTATTTATAATGGCAGGCTTGAGTGTGCAGCGAATGCGAACTATTCAAGCCTACCCTATTTTGCGCAACATAAAGGTCAAAAGTCATTCGCGATTACATGCCCTCTGAGCCGTATAGGCGACTTGTAAAAAAACACACTTTAAGCAAAGTTAGGCAAATGGGGAGCATTTTAATCGCAGAGAGATAAATAAGAGAAACCTCTCTTATTTGCCTTTTTAGTTGAGGTATTTTGGGCAAGCAAAATACCTCATGCTGCCTGCAAAGGCCAACATGACAATAAAAAACTAAAACCAATCAGTAGAGCTCAAATTTAGACATAAAATGAAGCCGATTAATGATGCAATAATTTAATTAACCACCATCAACTCTTTAGCCTCATCATATAGCTTGCGTAACTCACGAGCCTGCTTACGACTCACTTTTCGTTTGCCATAATAGACATGGTTTAAGACCGGCCATAATTCATCGCGAAGATCAGTGCCATCCGGCATATCGAGTACCGCTTCTTGAAAGAAAAATGAACCTACTGGATTAAAACGATGATACGATACAGCCATCATCAGATCCTGCTCTGCCGGATCAAGATCAGACAATTTTTTACCATGAGTTTTTAAAATTCGTTTTACGCGTTGTTTTGCCCACTCTGGCGCTTTTTGAAACATATATCCCAGCCCAAGCACTCCCGCTGCAATCAAGCTACGCTGTGGCGTAAACCATGGTGATGGAACATCGTCAGTATCATCAGACTGCTGGTCACTAGGTGGCCGCGGGTTACTGATAGGTGAAGAAGGAGCAAGCCGCTTAACCCATTCATCTCCCGCTTCATGCGCTCGCGCACGCAATTCAGGAATCTGTATTTCTTTATCATTTTCTGAACCAGTGCGCATAATATCATTATACACCCACTCTCTATCTGCGGCAGTTTCAGTTACTCCCGAACCCAATGGAGGTAGTCCGCCCCCCCTAGGCGCTTGCCTTCCGCGTGTTGACGAAAAAGCAGTAGTAGAAGAGGAAGGAGAAGATCGTAAATACTTTTGCACCCATCGATCATCTCTACTTGCAGCTGTTTTTTTAATCGCATCCCGTTCTTGCTCGAATTCTATAATTTGCTGACGAAGAGAATCGGCATCAGACATTTCAGCTTTCGGGCTCTCATCTACTTCAATATCGGACAACGAAAAATCAACATAAGGCGTTTCATCGTTTTCAATTTCTGAAAGATTAAATGACATCCCCCCATACCTCGCCGTTCTCTCTAGTGGCTTTTGCTCTCTTGGTACACGCACCCCAGCGCGCAATTGTTTTCCCAAGTTAGAAATTGTCTCTCCGAGAATTATATATCGCCCCTCTCTCTCTTGAGGCGTACTCGGTATAGAAAACATAGCAGTTACATTGCTATAAACTAAAAAGCTCATCGCATAGACTAGTGCTTTCAATTTCATTTTAGCCCTCCAAAAAAGCGCTTGAGAAATGCTTGCACTTCAGTCTCTGTTGGCACGCGTCCGTAGTACAACTCTGCAGCGGCACGCGGATCAGCGCCCAGAAAATCCTCTATAGTACCGGTATTATTTTTTACTAAATACTGCACCGCCCACGGCATGCTAATGTATGCAAGCGCTATTGCGCGCCACATGTTCGATTGCAGTGGGGAAAGAGATGTTAATTTATATTTGCGCAATAAACGATTTACTTTTCTTTGATACGCACGCTTGCCAATATACGTCGCTAGTGCAAGGCCAATGGCAGTAGCAATTGCACCACCCGTTCGCTTTAAAATGCCAAACTGATATTTTCGCACTGCTTGTGCTTGTGCTGGTGCTTGTGCTGGTGCTGGTGCTGGTGCTGGTGCTGGTGCTGGTGCTGGTGCTGGTGCTGGTGCTGGTGCTGGTGCTGGTGCTGGTGCTGGTGCTGGTGCTGGTGCTTGTTGCGCTTTCCAGTCTTCAAAAGTAACCTCGCGCCCAACTTCACCAGCTCGCTGAGCAGCAATAAATCTTGCTTGCAATAGAGAGTCTTCGGGTAGTCGCTCTAAGCCTGCTTGAATTTCACCAGCACGTGCTTGGCGATCTTCAAGTATTTCACGTTGCTGCGCTATGCTCTGATCCAATTCAGCAAGTTGCGCTTGTTTTTGATCAAAATTCATCCTTCTTTTTATACCCCGAATCCTATCCGAAATCCCTGACCTTTCTGCTGAAGCCTCAGATTCAGCGGTTACTGCACGCCCATGCTCCAGCCCCTCCGACGCTTCCAACATAGCCTGCGCATCACGAACAACTCCCTCTACTTCTTCTAATTTAGCACCCAACTGCATTAGCCGAGGATCAGAAAGCTCATCCTGCAATTGCCTCTGCTCAGCCCGCAACTCTGCAAGGGCTTGCTCAGCTTGCGCAATTTCACCTGCAACTGATGTTTGCTCACCAATAAGACCCCTCGCTCGCACAATAGGATCCATTCCCCACATCTGAGGCATCAGCACCAAACTCAACATAAACAGTAATAATTTTTTATTCATAATTCCCCCAATAGATACTTTTTTATATTTCTATTTTCATTATACATCAAAAAAGCGCCCTATCACAATCAACCACCTCATAAACCAGCAAAACCCTCATCTTTTACTTTATCCAGCCATTGAAACCCCAAGCTTTATTGCAATATGAAATTACAATCAGCTATCATTGAGAGTGTGAAGCATCGTAAAATAAGGAGCTGGTTATGAAGAACGCACTACTCATTATCTCACTGATATGCACGGCGATACCATTTCAAATAGAAAGCTGCCCGAGCTGCCTTGGGCGCATCGAACAAGAAAGCCCGCCCTTTTTTACGGACGAGTTTTATACGCAAACTACGCAAAGCGCGGATCACCTCTATCAAAAACTTCTTGCACAGCAAGCAAAAGAGAATAAATCCGAATCTCAAAAGCAGGAGGCGTCATGAAAAAAATAATAGCTACGTTTTTTTTACTCTTAAGCACTTTTTGTGCTTATGGCCAGCCAGGATGTATGAGCAAATCACAAAATTTAAAGCAAAAATACGATTCAAAAGCATGGCATTATGTAGCGTGTAATTGCGATTGCAAAAAAAATGCCCCAAAAGGCCTTTACGCACAAAAGCAAAATAAATGCCTTGAGTGCGGGCACCGGCATGAGCCGCAGCCGCTTATCTTTATGAAGCAAACGGTTGCACATAATCAAAAAACATCTTCTTTTCCCCCTTCTGCTCGGGGTGTGGTCCAGAGTGCAATTAATCGCTATAGGAGCTCAAAGTCCAAAATCAACTAAATCCATAATCTTTCTTCGTTCGCCCTGCCTGTACGGCGTAGCTTTGTGCAAAGCCTGGGACTCTTCAATAAACTCCGAACTAAAGGCTGCGCTCATCCCTCTCTCCGTTTAACCCTACCTTTCTAAAGCTTCGTAGGGATCCCCAACCGTTCGCCCTGAGCTTGTCGAAGGGTCAATAATATTTCTCAATATCTTAATTCTCAAGTCAAAAAAATATACATAAATGATTTTACATTCAACCGTTCGATACCCTTCGACAAGCTCAGGGCGAACGGTATGGGTCCCGACGAGATCTAAGCGAGTTGGGTAAAACGGTGATTTTGACACTCCCACCCTAAGCAAGTACCCTGAAAGAGATACTAATACGCTCATTTTAGGGGAGCATGCATATGAATAATTCACGTCATATCAAGCAAATAGCTCTCGCGGCCTGCGGGGTTTTATCGCTTTTGTGCGTGGTTGGCGCCGTGGCAGACCATGATTCTACTATCACAAAACACAATCGCCACGTAACCGGCGCTCCGTCCAAAAAAGATGCAATGAAATGGTTCTTTGAAGGGGCCGGAATTTACTTTCTCAATCATTATCATCCAACGTGGCAGCACGGGGTACAAGAAACCTATGATGATCAAAAAGAGCAATCAAAGCTCTTTCAATATCGCCTCCAAATAGAACACATCACTGACACCGATCCTCAGATGCAGATCAATCATAAACGGCCTACTATCTACTTTCATGGGTGGGGAGATGTTAAAAACAGCGCCAAACTGCTTAAAGCATTTTGCGATGTATTGCCGGGGGATATTGTAACGTTTCATTTTCGCGATCGAGGCGTTATTATTCCAAAAATTAGATATGCTAATTTAGGCCAATTGCCAGACGTACTTTCTGCGATTTATACACTCAAGTGGACGGTTGAAAAATTGCAACCAGAAGCGCTCGATCTCTTTGGCTATTCACGAGGCGGAGCAACGGTTTTAAATACGATTGCCGTGCTTAATGATACAACCGGCACATTTGATGCTGAGCTTGCTCGCATTGGCGTTTCACGCATCATGCGCACCCAACTGCTTGAACTGATTCAAAAAGGGTGCCACGTATTAGACTGTCCACTCACCGATATGAATGTCACCATGAATGAATTCATCAAGCATAAAATGGGATCATTTGCTCACCGCAAAATGCCGTTCTTAATGAATACGTTCGAAAAAATCACTCATTATAAATCAACCGGACTGCAAGGCATTGCCTCAGCACAATCATTTAAAGGGCTTTCGCTGAATATGCTCCTACACTTTCAGCATCACGATACGATTGTATCAAACGCGAATGATGCGCGGCTCTATGAAGCGCTGTATCAGCACAATCCTAAAACAACCTTTCTTGTGCTTGGCAATGATGGTGGCCACATTCACTCGCATAATACGTTAGCGCATACGCTCCACAGCTTTAAAAAGAAGTTTGGTGGCTCCTATGATCCAGAATACGCGCTGCAATATGAAGCCACCAAAGAGATGCTCCCTGAAGCACAGCGACTCGAATGCCCTGGCCCAAAAGCACGATCTTTGATTGATGAGTATTATGCAGAGTGCGCTGCATGCAAGCAACGCAAAAAGGGCTCTTTAAAAAAAGAGCGCGGAAATCGTATTGTGCAGGTTGTGGCTGAATAGTTGATTTGGCGAAATCTTGTCGCTTTTTAAATTTCATTCTTAATGATGTTATTTTAAATTTCATTTTATTATTGCTTTAGTAGTATTTTTTTCTACAACACTTCATATAATCTATCCTTCTCAACTTCGCCCCTCCGCGGGAAGCGCAAATGTATTGCTTGCCCAATACATTTAATACAAGGGCACATAAGAGAAGCATCTCTTATGTATCTCTCTACGCTTGAGGCGGATACCATTCGCCTAACTTAGCTTGGAGTAAATTACTTTTCTGCGTTGTAGCTGCGGCTCATATATCCGACAAGCTAGATCAGAATCGCTTAATTTATAATGGCAGGCTTGAGTGTGCAGCGAATGCGAACTATTCAAGCCTACCTTGTTTTGCGCAACATAAAGGTCAAAAGTCATTCGCGATTACATGCCCTCTGAGCCGTATAGGCGTCTTGTAGAAAGTTATACTCTAAGCAAAGTTAGGCGAATGGGGAGCATTTTAATCGCAGAGAGATACATAAGAGAAACCTCTCTTATGTGCCCTTTTAGTTGAGGTATTTTGGGCAAGCAAAATACCTCATGCTGCCTGCAAAGGCCAACATGAAATTACAAAATAAAACAACAATCGGTAGAGCAAAAAGCTACTAATGCAAAACAAAAATGAAATTTAAAAAAAATTAACCCCGCTTTTTCTGCCGCAATAAAAACGGAATAACCGAATCCGCATTCAATGAAATAGAATCAATCCCTTTGGAAATTAAAAATTGGGCAACTTCAGGATAATCGGATGGCGCCTGGCCACAAATGCCAATATATTTCTTTTGAGCATGCGCACCCGTAATAGCTATTTCAAATAGTTTCATAACAGCCGGATCACGCTCATCAAATAGATCTGCAAGCAATGCCGAATCACGATCAACACCCAGTGCGAGTTGCGTAAGATCATTTGATCCAATAGAAAAGCCATCAAAGTATTTTGCAAACTGCTCGATTAAAAGTACATTCGATGGCACCTCACACATCATCACCAATTCTAAACCATCAACGCCCTTTTTAAGACCGCATGATGCCATTAAATCAATTACCCCTTTTGCTTCATCAACAGTACGCACAAACGGAATCATCACCTTGATATTTTTCAACCCCATCAATTCACGCGCTTTACGTACCGCCTGAAGTTCCAAACAAAACGCTTCTTGATACTGTTCATGGGTATATCGCGATGCACCGCGAAAACCAAGCATTGGATTTGATTCTTCCTGCTCGAAATACTGGCCACCAATTAAATTGCGATATTCGTTTGATTTAAAGTCAGAAAGACGCACAATCACCGGCCGCGGATAAAACGCTGCTGCAATCGTACCCATTCCTTGCGCCAAACTATCCACAAAAAAATCAGTGTTACTGGAATACGCGGCCGTCAGAGATTCAATCTGTTTTTTAATGCGTGCGCTTTTTATTTTTTCAGGATGAAGTAATGCCATCGGATGCGCTTTTACGCTATTGGCGATAATGTATTCAACTCGCGCAAGCCCAACACCATCTACCGGCAACGCACTCACTCCAAATGCAGCTTCAGGCGCTGCAATATTTATCATTAATGGAACGGGAGATTTCGGAACCTTATCGCAATTAATCTTATCCGTTTCATACGGAATTTCGCCCTGATAGACATACCCTACCGCTCCCTGCGAGCAATCAAGCGTAATCGGAGTGCCATTTTTTATTGTTTTGGTCGCATCACCAGTGCCAACGAGTGCTGGCGTATCAAGCTCGCGGCTCACGATCGCTGCATGGCACGTGCGCCCTCCCAGATCAGTAATAATACCGCCAGCCAACTTCATAACCGGCACCCAATCAGGATCAGTCATTTTCGTGATGATAATATCACCCTTTTTCACCTTAGAGATATCTTTTGCGGATTGTATTACGCGTGCTATGCCAGATACAATGTGCGATCCGATGCTGAGTCCAGACGTAAGTTGTATTTTTTGCGATGGTTTTTTGAGTAATCGATGCGTTGTGTACACGCACTGTTTTGCCTGCCCATGCACAGTCTCTGGACGTGCTTGCACAATGTAAAGCTTTCCATCAGTGCCATCTTTTGCCCATTCAACGTCCATGGGAGTCCAACGCTTATTAAGCTTTGAATAATATGCATCAATAGTTTGCACCATTTGCGCAAGGGAAAGAATTTCTGTATCGCTCAAACAAAAGCGCTGTTGCTCTTTTTTTGGTACGGCTACTTTTTTCACCGGGTGCGTCTTTGAACTGCTGTATACTATTTTTATTTTTTTATCACCGAGTCGTTTTTTAATAATCGGCGCATGCCCTGTTGCAAGCGTTGGTTTGAATACAAAATACTCATCCGGATTTACGATTCCTTGCACAATACTTTCGCCCAATCCATATGCAGCATCAATCATTACCACATCCTTAAAGCCGGTTTCTGTATCCACTGAAAAGGCAACGCCGGATACTGCTTTATCAGAACGAATCATTTTTTGCACCCCTACAGAAAGCGCAACGTCAAAATGATCAAACCCTTTTTCTATGCGATAGATAATGGCACGATCGGTAAAAAGCGATGCCATGCTTTTTTGGCATGCACGGAGCAATGCTTTTTCGCCACGTACATTTAAAAACGTTTCTTGTTGGCCGGCAAACGATGCTGTTGGCAAATCTTCTGCCGTTGCTGATGAACGAACGGCAACATCACATGCTTTTGATCCACACAACTTTTTATATGCTAAGACAATCTCTTTTTGAAGGTCTTCTGGCATCTGTGCATCCGCAATTAAACGACGCACTGCTATACCTGTTCGCTTTAAGCTGCTCATATCTTTTGGGCGTAGCTTGCCCATGAGATCACGCAAGCGATCTTCGAGGTCATTATATTGAAGATAGTAGCGATACGCTTCTGCCGTTATGGCAAAGCCATTGGGAATAGTCACGCCCTTTTTTTTCAATGCACGAATCATTTCCCCTAAGGATGCATTTTTACCCCCAACAATTCCCACATCTTTATTAGTCAAAGAATCAAACCATCGCACGTATGCTGCCATTATAACCCTTTTATTATTTTTGAAGTCGTTGATACGTGCCGACTAACCGAGCCTTACCCAGCACTTTACCTTCTGCCGCTCGAATCGCTTCTTTCTTTGTTGCCGTTTTTTTCAAACGAAGTGGCTCAGAAAGCGCATATAAGTCAAACACATACCGATGCTTTCGAACAGGTGGGCACGGCCCTCCCCAATCAGTAGTGCCCCAGTGATTAGTCCCTTCAGTGCCTTTATAGTATGCAATATTGGCATGAGCTGGAAGGTGTGTAACCGTTGCGGGCAGATTGAATACGAGCCAATGAATCCATGTACCTCCTCGCGCATCAACATCGTTGCAAACCAACATAAAACTATTAGTACCTTTGGGCACATTCTTCCATCGCAATGGAGGCGAAATATCCTCTCCATCGCAGGTATACACGCTTGGAATTGCTCCATCATTTGGAAATGCAGAAGAAGAAAGCTTCATATCTGTCGCAATTTCCTTCTTTGCTTTCGGACGACGACGCCTAATTGCATCAAGCGGAAACACGGTACAAAGCACCAACGCCAGAGATAATAATTTAGAATAGTTCACGAAAAACTCCTTTTTATCCGCTCGAAACCCTTCGACACGCTCAGGGCGAACGGGATGGACAAAGCTCCTTTTTTATATGCTCCTTCCCTCAAAAACTCTCTCCTTTTTTCTTCCTCCAGTATTATGTGGCAGCCAGGAGAAATCAATCCTCAATTTACATAGTGCCTGATTTAGGGCATACTTTTGAGGTAATTATCTCTATTTTGAACCATTTACACAAAGGATGAATGCGTTTATGAAGAATAAGCCCTCATCGCATATACTCACGGTTGGCCTCGCTATATTCTCTATGTTTTTTGGAGCGGGAAATCTTATGTATCCTCTTTACGTTGGACTCCATTCCGGCGCAAGCAATATGTATGGGATGATTGGATTTTTAATTACCGCCGTCGGCCTTCCGCTTATTGGGCTCATTGCAATGATTTTATTTGACGGTGATTATGAAGAGTTTTTTGGCAGATTAGGCGAAAAAACCGGTAAATTTGTAATTTTTTTATGCATGCTCATTATCGGGCCAATCATTGCACTTCCGCGTATTGTAACCCTTTCACATGAAATGATTGCCCCTTTTTTACCAATACCGCTTCTGCAAGAAGTTACTCCCTTTTCTTCGTTTGTGTTTGCATTCATTTTCTTGGGAATTACCTTTTTAGCTACGTTCCGAGAAAATCGCATTGTGGATCTTTTGGGAAAAGTGATCAGTCCACTTCTATTGATTTCATTACTTTCAATCATTATTAAAGGTATTTTAACCGGCGATGAGCCAGTACATGCCTCTGTAATTCCATGGAATGCATTTACTGCAAACTTCATTCGAGGATATGAAACGTTAGATTTACTCGGCGGTATTTTCTTTTCATCCATCGTGATTCACATTTTGAAAAACAAAATTGGCGGCATGGTTGGCATGAATCGTAATCGACTCGCTCTTATCGGATTAAAGGCAGGCGCACTCGGCGTATCATTACTTGCACTGGTATATATCGGCATGAGCCTTTTGAGCATGTATCATGCACAAGATTTGATCGGATCAGGAAGCTTATTCCGTATGCTCGCATTTAAAGTGATGGGATCGCACGGGGCATTGGTAATTGGTACAGCCGTATTAATGGCATGCTTTTCTACTTCGATTGCATTGAGTGCAGTAATCGCTGATTACTTCCAAGTGCATCTTTTTAATCGCAAAGTGAGCTATGAGCTCTCTTTATTGATTGTGTTACTCTTATGCGTACCACTTTCAACCTTTGGACTAGACATGGTTCTTGAGCTCACTGCAGGCCCGGTTATTTGGATTGGATACCCCGCATTGATCGCAATCACGTTTTGCAACTTAGGCTACAAGTTGTTTAATTTCACACCAATTAAACTCCCGGTAGCAGCTACGTTTGTAGCGGCATTAGTAAGCTATTTTTATCTGTAAACAATTATTATTACACATTCTATGAAAGGACTTTACATGAAACAAACATTCAATAAATCATTGCTTGCGCTCGTGTGTGCAGTTGGTATTGCATCAACGCCACAAGCATTTGCTGCTGGTGGAGCAGCAGCACCAACTACTCCATCTGTTATGGCAGGTAACGTAGCTACAGGCCTTATTGTTTGGGAAATTTTATCTCTCTTGCATATGGCAAAAAAAGGCTCAAAAGCTGATTTTGAACAGCGCGCATTCCTTGATATGTCTGCATCTCTTTTGAAAAGCAATCCAAAGCAATGGGCTAAAAATGCAGCACGTAACATTGAAATTGCTCAGAGCGACTATTTTGAAGGCCAAGCGTATAAAGGCGCAAGCTTGAAATTAAATCACGAAGGCAAACTAGAGCAAGGTAAAAAATGCTTACCATGCGGATTTAATGGAAAACTACTTGAATGGATCGCGGCAATTAACAAAAACACTAAAAATGTAAAAGAAGTTGCACTTCTCGTATTCACTCTCAAAGGCGTGCGTGACTCTGAAGCATTCATGAAGTGGTTGGGCTGGAGTGATACGACTGGCAAGAAAGAAGATCACGCAAAACGAGCAGCAGACGCGGCTGTACGAGCAGCGAATGCAGCAGAAAAACAAGCGGCGGCAGCAGAACGAGCAGCGGCGGCAGCAGAAGAATATAATAGAGAATCTGCTGCATGGTATCAATCAAATGCAGGCGCTGATACTGGTGAAGGTGCTACTACATAATCACTAACGAACAGTAAGTGGGCCGGGGTTATTCCCGGCCTTTTTTTTAATCCTCTAACAGTGCCTCTATGAAACACTTAACGTTTATTCTTTACGACAGCATTTTTAACTCCGTCTTTGAAAGCCAGGTGATCGTCCCATTGCAACGCCGCTTAGATGAAGCTCCCGGAGCAACCGCTACCATCATCTCTTTTGAATCAAAAATCATTTCGCACAGGCAGATTAAAAAGCTCTGCACTGATTCACGCATCACGATTCACGTAATTAAAAAAATTCCATTTCTTGGCACATTGAGCCTGCGCTATGCAGCGTTTAAACTCACACCCTTTTTGCGCACCCTTAATCCAACACACATCATCGCACGTGGACCGCTTGCAGGATGGATTGCATATAACGCAATTAAGACCACAACGCCACTTATTATTCAAGCTCGTGGATTGGCCGCAAGCGAATACCTCTACGCGCACTCACCGGCATCGTGGTGGCACCAGTTTCGTGCTTGGCAGTATGAGGCTATTGAACGAAACGTGTATGGCCAGTATGCGCGCAATGCGAACATCACTATCCACACCGTGAGCGATGCTTTAAAGCAATACCTGATTAATACCTGGAATGCGCCCATAGAAAAAATTTCTGTCACCTCGTATGATGTGCCCAAAGCGTACGCACCCGCAACGGTGCAAACCTGGCGATTGCATGCACGGGCACAATTAAATATTGCAGATGATGCGTTTGTCTACGTCTATAATGGATCGGCACATCCTTGGCAATGCCCAGAAAAAACGATCAGTTTTTTTGCTGAAAAATACCGTATCAATAAAAATAATTTCTTACTTATTTTAACGCAAAGCAAAGCACAGTTTACAACGCTTTTGCGCGCCCATCACATTCCACAATCTGCATTTCATATTACGCGCGTGCCTCACTCTGATATCTATGAATATTTAGCAGCTGCTGATGCGGGGCTTTTGTTTCGAGAGAAGCATTGCATTAATTGGGTATCACGCCCTACTAAAGCGCTTGAATATCAAGCGGTTGGACTTCCTATTATTCACAACAATACGATTGCAATGCTCGTAAAAAAACGGCCATCGCGCTGATGACCGTTTTATAGGTTTAATTACCACACCTTACACTGAAATGTGTATTCCAGCATCCTTGCTTGCAAACGCAACATCGCTCTTCTGCTTTGTGCACGCAGATACAAACCCTGCAAAGATCGGATTTGGATTTCCCAATCGGCTCTTAAATTCAGGATGCGCTTGCGTAGCTACAAAAAAAGGATGCTCTGAAAGTTCTAAAAATTCCATTAACTTCGTACCATCTGAACGCACGTGATGCCCAGAAAAAGTAAGCCCTTTTGCTTGCAGTTGATCTACAAATTCAGGATTCACTTCATACCGATGACGATGCCGTTCATACACTACAGATACTTCTTCTTGTGATTGCTGTTGATACAACGCATGCACTCGAGATCCAGAAGTCAGCGTCGCTTCATATGCGCCTAAACGCATCGTACCACCATATTGGTGTGCTTTCAGAAGTTCTTTTTGCAATGGTAGCACATCGATAATTGGATACAGCGTATCTGCATCTACTTCAGTAGTGTGTGCACCTTCCATGCCGCATACATTACGCGCAAATTCAATTGTTGCCAGTTGCAATCCATAGCAAAGTCCCATAAATGGAATACCGTGCGTACGTGCATACGTAATCGCTTTAATTTTTCCTTCTACGCCCGTATTGCCAAACCCACCCGGAATAATAATTCCATTGAAACTTTTAAGCTCTTCAAGTGCATCGAGATTTGTTTCAAAACGTTCTGCATCAATCCAAGTAATATCAACGCCAGTATTCAATTCAGCTCCCGCATGAATAAGTGCATGACAAATACTCGTATAGCTATCAGTCATACTAAATGATCCATTGGCTAAATACTTGCCAATAATGGCAACCGATACTTTTTGCGCAGGATTTTCAATGTGATGCACTCGTTCATTCCATGCCGTCCAATCAGGAGTATGCGTAGCAGATAGGTGAAGCTCTTTGAGAAGTTTTGCACCGAGCTTTTGCTGTTCTAATTCCAATGGCATATGATACACGGATGAAATATCAGGAGCAGCAATAATACGATCGGCCGGAAGATGTGCAAATTCTTCTATTTTTTTCTTTCGTATTTCATCAAGTGGAAATTGCGAACGGCACACAATAAAATCTGGAAGTATGCCATGCTCACCAAGTAAACGAATTGCTTGCTGCGTTGGCTTAGTTTTCATTTCATCAATGTGTGCCGGAACAGGAAGATAGGTAACTAATACGTGCGCAAAATGATCCGCACCAAGCTCTCGCTCAAGTGCCTTAATTGCAAATAAAAAAGGAACATTTTCATAATCCCCTGCGGTGCCCCCAATTTCAATCACTGCAAGTTCATACCCTTCTGCCGCCTTTTTAATGCGATCAATAATTTCATCGGTAATATGCGGAATAAACTGAACAGTTTTTCCCAGATAATCTCCCGCACGCTCGCGATCAATTACCCGCTTATACACTTGCCCACTCGTTATATTATTTTTTTTCGGGATAGACATATCCATGAATCGTTCGTACGTGCCCAGATCTTGATCAATCTCGCCGCCATCCTCTGTGACCCATACTTCACCATGCTCTGTGGGACGAAGCGTGCCAGCATCGTAATTCATGTACGGATCAATTTTTATGAGCGTGGTATTAAAGCCATACTCTTTTAAAATTTTTCCGATCGACCCGGAGGCAACTCCCTTGCCTACTCCTGAAATCACTCCGCCAGCAACTACTACAAAACGAGTATTGATCTTCTCTTTCACAACATCTCTCCGTCTTTTGTATGAGTCATAAGTCTGTATTATTTTTTTAAATAACTAACCGATCCACTATGCGAGATTCAGAAAAAAATTACAACAATAATCCTGCCATCATCGCAGAAAGTAAATTAGACAACGTACCACCCAATACCGCATAGAGGCCAAGTTCAGTCAGCCATTTTCTTTTTTCAGGAACAAGCGCACCAATGCCACCAATTTGAATTCCAATGCAAGAGAAATTAGAAAAACCACACAATGCATAGGTTATGATACTTACTGTTCGTTCAGAAAGGCCTCGTGAAAGCATTTCGCCATACGCTACCATTTCATTCACCGCTACTTTAACACCAATCAATTCACCCACCTGCATTGCTTCTTGTGAATCAAATCCCATCAAATATCCAAAGGGGCTAAAGAAAAATGCAAAAACTTTACTCAGCGTAATATCTAATCCAAATAAACCACCCACAGCTATCAATATACTGTTTAAAAATGCAAGCAATGCGATAAACGAAATCAACATTGCTCCTACGTTGAGCGCCAATTGCAACCCGTCAGATGTACCACTTGAAACAGCATCAAATACATTACTGCTTGGTGATGAAAGATCAACTTCAGCCTTTGCTGCATCACTTTTTTCTGTTTCAGGATAGAGCATTTTTGCAATTAAAAGCGTTGATGGAATTGCCATCATACTCGCAGTTAATAAGGGAACTGCTGGAACTCCCATTGCGACAAACACTACCAAAATCGCACCACTAATGGTCCCCATACCACTCACCATTACCACAAGCATTTCAGACTTAGTCATATGCTTTAGATAGTGACGAATCAAAAGAGGAGCTTCCGTTTGCCCTAAAAAGCTATTGGAAATTGCACACAACGTCTCTGCGCCAGAGGTACCCAAAAGTGGACGCACTACAAAGCTAACCACCATTACAATGCGTTGCACGATTCCAAAGTGAAACAGGAGAGACATAAACGCACCAAAAAAGATAATAACGGGAAGTACTTTAAGCGCAAAAATGAAACCCCATGGACCCTCAGTATCTATTAAAGAACCAAACACAAAACGAGAACCCTCATCTGCAAACAAATATAATTTTTGCACCCCATCAGCAAGCGCACTCACACACAACTGCCCAATACCGGTTCGCAATACAAAAAAACCGATCACAAATTGCATCAGCAATCCATACCCAACAAGCCGATAATTAATATGAGAACGTTTCTGAGAAAACATATAAGCAATGAAAAGAACCGCTGCAATTCCTGCAAAATTACAATATCGATTATATTCGAGTAGATACGAGATGAGAGACATAAAACATTCCTTGTGTATAGATAAAAATGTGTGTATGAAATGATATGTCAGTGTACTTATTTACACTGTAATGCACAAGGTGTTTTATGCCTGAACCCTCTTTTCAATTTCATTTTTTATTGTGCCTTAGTAGCCTTAGGCTCTACAACGCTTTTTGTAATCTTTCATTCCCAACTTCGCCCCTCCGCGGGAAGCGCAAATGTATTGCTTGCCCAATACATTTAATACAAGGGCAAATAAGAGAAGCATCTCTTATGTATCTCTTTAATCCATCTCCATTTCATTTCGATGGATCCTATCTCTGCGATTAAAATGCTCCCCATTCGCCTACTCTTACTTAGAGTATAATTTTTCACAAGGCGCTTATACGGCTCAGAGGGCATGTAATCGCGAATGACTTTTGACCCTTATGTTGCGCAAAATAGGTTAGGCTTGAATAGTTCACATTCGCTGCACACTCAAGCCTGCCATTATAAATAATGCGAATCAGATCTAGCTTGTCGGATATATGATCCGCAGTTGCAACGTAGAAGAATAACTTACTCCAAGCAAGAGTAGGAGAATGGTATCCGCCTCAAGCGTAGAGAGATCAATAAGAGATGCTTCTCTTATTTGCCCTTGTATTAAATGTATTGGGCAAGCAATACATTTATGCTCCCTGCATAAGGGCGAAGTTGAGAATAATAGATTATATGAAGCGTTGTAGAGCGATAAAACTACTAATGCATCTTAAGAAGAAAATAAAAACGAATATTCTTTCGTTACTTACGAATATTGAGAAAGAAATGCCTTTTTGCGCGCCTCATGCTCACTCTCACGAAGAGCATCAACTATCTCACCCATATCGCCAAGCATAACTTGATCAAGCTTTTTGAGCGTTACGCCCACTTGATGATCACTCACGCGATTTTGAGGATAGTTATACGTACGTACTTTTTCAGAACGGCCACCCGTACCAACCTGCTCTTTACGCTGCGCGCTCATTTCCTGCATACGCTTTTGCTCTTGAGCCGCTAAAATACGTGCACCCAGCACTTTCATTGCTTTCGCTTTGTTTTTATGCTGCGAGCGCTCATCTTGGCACGAAACCACTACGCCCGTTGGAATATGAGTTATACGAACAGCTGAATCGGTAGTATTAACGTGTTGGCCTCCCGCGCCACTGGCACGAAATACATCAATACGTAAATCACTTGGATTGATAGAAACCTCTACATCTTTTGCTTCAGGCATCACAGCAACAGTTGCAGTAGACGTATGCACGCGGCCTTGCGTCTCTGTAGCTGGTACGCGCTGCACGCGATGCACCCCAGACTCACGCTTTAAATGCGCGTACACATCATGCCCTTTAATAAATGCGATCACCTCTTTATACCCCCCAAGATCAGTAAAGCTTTCACTTTCTATTGAAAGCTTCCACCCCTTTGAAAGGGCATAGAGGGTATACATCTTCAGTAAATCGCCCGCAAATAATGCCGCCTCTTGGCCACCTGTGCCTGCACGAATCTCAAGATAAATGGATCGATCATCATGTTCGCTTGGCGGAGCTAACAGATAATCTAACTCTTTTTGAGACACAGCTAACTGCTCTTGCAGGTCATCCGCTTCCATCTTGAACAGCTCTGCCATTTCTGAATCAGAACTTTCCGTAGATTGCTCTAAGGCGTGCGCCCGCTCTTTTTCAAGCGATTGGCACTCTTTGCCTTTTTCAAGCAGCATCGAAAGATGATTGAGCTCTTTTTGAAATCGTTGACGATCAGCACGATCAAGCTTTTGATCCGCTAAAAGCGGTAACAGCTCGTCATGCCTTTTTTGCAAGGCATCCAATTGGATTAGCATATCGCGTCTCCAAATGGGCTAGGCGTTGCCTTTTTTGAATTTTTTGTTGAATTTCTCGATCTGACCAGCAGTATCAACAAGCTTTTGATCGCCAGTATAGTATGGATGACACTGAGAACATAACGTCATTGCAATGTCTTTTTTAGTAGAACGAGTTTGGAAAGTATTGCCGCATACGCAATGAGCAGTAATTTCGTGAAGTTCTGGATGGATGCCTTTTTTCATCAGATGCCCTTTAGAAAAAACGTGAATTTTTCGAAATTTAATACCACCAGTATGCCCCAAAAAGGGGCCTTTGTAAAGGGTATCCACCATATTGCATCACGAGATCAAATATTCAATTACACCCCCCAAGGCCCTAATCAGTCCTTCAGCTCAATCCGATAGCCATGAAATGGGGTTTTGCTCACATTTTCCGTTGAATGCAGCTCAACCGGCTCTGTCCACGTAGTGCCATGCACCTGCACCTCAGAAATCACTTTGCCGTCCTTATCAAAGTACTTAAGGGTCGCCGGATTGGCAACGATAGTAATACTCTTATAGGGATGCATGTGAAGAGGTTCTATTTCACCGGGCTGGATCGTCACTTCTAACACTCGCACTTTCTCATTTTCGAATAAAATCTTATGGGTTTTCGATGCAACTATCGCGGCATCTTGGCTGTTAGACATGCTCATATTGGTTCCTTTTTATGAATTCATTTTTTTGCGCTGACTCGGCGTAATTGCCTCAAGGTCGTAATGTAAAAAATAACTCAACACAGTTCGTACCAAGACGATAATCGCAAGCATTCCCAAGTTATAATAATCTGGTGCAACCAACGATCCAATAATATCGGCACCAACCATAAACTCCAGCCCAAGCAATACACATCGGCCAAACTGCAAACGTATGATACTCAGATCGTATGATCGATGCATGAGGAGCATAAAGAGTTGATATAGCGATCGGGCTGCCCCTACAGTAATTACTGCAACTCCTAATAAAGAGATGACCTCTCGAATATATAAAAGAGGCATATCTGCGAATAACATATCCATAAAATCTCCTTTCTTGTGTTTGAATCTAAAACTCATACAACGAGAATGTCTAGGGCTTTATGGATGAACTCTCACCTCCCCGTTTAATCCCACCTCGCAAGGCTTCACTGAGGCCCAACCGTTTTACCCAACTGTCGTTGGGGCCCAACCGTTTTACCCAACTGTCGTTGGGGCCCAACCGTTCGCCCTGAGCTTGTCGAAGGGTTAATAAGCTTCGAGTTACTCTAAATTTTCAACACTCTAACCATAATTAAATAATTTTATCCCATACTTTATACTTCCCCGCTCGAAACCCTTCGACAAGCTCAGGGCGAACGGGGTTAAATTCCATATTCATTGCATTATAAGATTAAAAATATTTACAATTACCCTATATAAAACCTGTTTTTATTAAGGGGAGAAGATTATGGATAAATTCACAAAGCGCACAATCATGATCACAATCATAGTTCTTGTTATTTTAGGTATCGCAGGATATGTAGGATATCGATTTTATGAATATGCGGTACAAGATGCAACGCAACGCATTCAAGCGGGCGTATCCTCTGGAGTATCTGAAGGGGTGCAAGATGGCGTTGGTGGCGTGGTTAATCCTCTCAACATGGTCAAAAAGCTAATTGGCCAATAACAGAAAATCGAGTGAAAATGGCCCGCTTCCTGCGATCACAAATCCAATAAATACAATCATCTGAGAAAGTGGAAATGAGATATATCCATAGCTATCACCTTTTTTAATGTGATATATCACTGCTACAAGCATGGTAAATGCCATGAAAGCAGCAGCGACGCGGGTCCATAATCCTAACGCTAAGCATATACCGCCTCCCAATTCAGCAGCAACGGCACACAGCCCCCAAAACATCGGCGCAAAGGTTATTCCAAGATTTGCCATTTGCTGACCAGTCCAGAGCCACTCTTCTGGCCCTCTTTTTAGTTTTAATCCGCCATGGATAATAAACAAAATTCCCATACCCATTCGAATTATTGTCAACGCCCATTCATTTGCAATAGCCGTTGAACTCAAAAAATCATACATACATTCTCCTTAGATTATCGAAAGGTAAAATATTTTTTCATTTCTTCCATACTCGCATTATTTGAAAGTGCGAGCATTAAAAGCAAACGGGCTTTTGGGCTGATCATATCACCAACCAAAATGCACCCCACATCACCATAAATAGGATATACTGCCCCATTAAATACGCGCGTTGCAATCGTATAATAAATGAAGAAAGTAAAAAGCGTTTGGTATTCACTCGGCTCTCCTTTATAGCAATACGTATTACAGAGTATGTGAACACGCTACTATAAGGGAGAAAGGAATTCAACGATCAAAAAAAGGCCCGCACTAACGCGGGCCTTTTTTACAAATATAACTGATATATTATGCAAATGTATGGAATGTATTTTTCATCTTACTTTGCTCTACAGCGCGATCAATAAAGCCGTGGAGTTTTGCTTGATCAAATACGCTCCCAGCAAATACCTGCTGCTGCGATAAAGAGAGCATGCAGTATGAAATATTACGTCCAGAAAAACCATCCAATTTACGTGCAATTTCATTCACAATTTCAGGAGTAAATGCTGCACGTTTACTTGCAGTGAAATACTTCGGTACAAATTGATTTATAATTTGCACACGCTGTTCTTGCTGCGGCAATCCAAAATAAATAAACTGCCCAGGCCCAACCCTATCAATCACCGCTTTTGGCAATTGGTTTGGATGGTTAGTTGAGAATATCAATGAAATAGTTTTACTTTCCGTACCCGTTAAATTTAAAAACGAGTTTAATACTGCGTAAAGCTCTTCAGTCATTTCATGTTTATTTGGATCTTTCAAGAATGCATCCGCTTCATCAATAAAGAGAATCAGACCATTTTTACTTGCACTGGCCCAATTAAACACATCTTTCAACTTCTCTTCAGCTTTTCCAGATTTAAGTAACTTCTGAACGTTACCACCACTCATCATGGCATAATCAAGGCCAGACTCTAACGCAATTGCTCGTGCAGTTGCCGTCTTACCCGTACCTGGCTCACCATAAAATAGATAGTTTAAGAAAAAGTTCTTATGCTTTCCAATCCGCTTATATGAAGCAACAATATGATCCACCTGCGCTTGCAATTCTGGATCAAAGTGCAATTCTTCTATTCCACTTTTTTGCTTCTTTTCTTTTAAAACATTTTGCTTTATAAATTTCTCAACTGGGCTTTTTACCGACGTTTCATCAATCAATGGCGGTGTAAAAAGATAGTTTTCAAGCATTTGGCGCATAATCGGCATCACGTTTCTAAAGAAATACACCCCGCCAGCCAATCCAATTCCTGCACCAGTCAAGCGAGTTATATTGTCTTTCGTTAAAAAGATATCGTTAAATGCCTGGAATTCAGCTTTTCTCTTGGCTGCATCGATGCCAGCCTGCTTTTTTGCTTTGGCCATCTCAAGCGCTGCTTTTCTTTGATTTGCCTCATGAGTAACCTCGCCTACAGCAGCCTCAGCAACTTGCTCAAAAGCTCTCAATCCTATTCGCTCGAAAGTTTTCTCAGCCGTAGTCTTATCTTTTTCATCCTTTTCATCGATACGCCTGAGATCGTAACTAATACCATCCAAAGCGTTTCCTAATAGATCTAAACCCTTATTAGCCATAATTGGCGTGCATAGACCAATAGCGAATAACGCTAGCAATGCTTTATTATATATTATTTTCATTTCATAACCTCCACGATTATTTTTCTGTTTATTACTTAATGTTTTCTTCATACCATCTCCATTTTTTGCTTATTTTTTTCTGTATATATCAGATGCTCAAATCCGAGTAATTGATACATTGTGCGCGCATCCTGGACCACATACTTATATGATGGTTTTTTATTTTCATATACTCTCAATAGTGCAGCACCCAACTCAACAAAAAAGCGGAGCTCTCGCTGCGTATCAGTAAGCATTTCACACGTTTGTGTTACCAAAAAAGATGCAAACTGATCGTATTCATACAGCGCTTTACGTAGTTTTTCTTTCCAATCAGCTCCAAACTGGTTCTCAAAAAGCTGTGGCAAGCTCTTTCGCATTGCAACCAAGTCTCTTTTGTGCGCTGCTTGTAATACATCCCCATACTCATCTCCATATACGTGATATACTCGGCACACATCTTGAATAAAAGGAGTAATTCCTTCCGGAACGGATTGTGATAACGTCACGGCCGATGGAGCAGAAAATTCCGAACTGTTTACCGCAATTTCCGGAGCGTCAAATCCGAGAGTAAGATACATACCGCGAGCCAATGCGATACTATTTTTATACGTTGGTTTTTTACCGTAATAAATCGCATCAAGTGCTACACCCAATTCAATCATACGCATATAATCAGCATGATGATCAGAAAGTGATTTTCGGCTTTTTTTCATTACAAAATCAGCATAATTTTCAAAAGTATACAGCGCATCCTGAAGTTGAGTCCGCCAAGCAGCACCAAATCGTTGCGCGTAAATGACATCCATCGCTTTTTTCATTGCTTGAACATCTGCTTTTTGCGCAGCTACTATCAAATCTTTATATTGCGCAACATTGATTTTGTAATAACGGCACAGCAATTCAGTCTTTACACTCACTCCATGCCTACGAGCCAACCATTGATTTGCAAGCTTTTTGCCCGCCTTCCATCCAATCACAAAACCAGAAACCGTTCCGATTCGCTTACCTGGACTGAAAAACTTAAGCGCCATAGAGTAGCCCCTGCTTTGCTCGTAAAATCGTTTTTTAAGCTCTGCAATCAAAAAATTGTCATCTACACTTTTGAATAACTCAGCATCACTACCTTTTTGCCTACGCTTCAATTCTTTAATTAAATCATCATTACTTAAATCTTGTATAGTTGATGGCTTTGGTGCTTCTGCTGAAGTTTCAGCAGGAGCTGCCGTAGCTGCTGATGTGCCTGCAGTTGCTGAGGGCACTTCCTGCCCTGCTGCAGCTCGAGTAGCACGCTCTGCTGCTGCATTAAAATCTCCACGACGCATTCGACGAAGTAAATCCGTAGCTACACCAGCATTAAGCGCACCCGCACCTAATCCAACACCTGCAGCAACTTGTGCAGGATCAATATCTCGTGCACGTAATACTGCCTCTGCTTGAGTCATAAATGCTTGATCTGCTCCCGCTCCAGCACCCATCGCTTGCGCTGCAGTTGCCACCATCGAAGGATCTACCCCTGCTCGCTGCGCAAACTGAGCTGCTTGAGCCATAAACTCTTGATCTTCTTCCGCTCCAGCACCCATTGCTTGCGCTGCAGCTGCCGCTGCCGCAGGATCTACCTCCCCTTGCTGCGCAAGTCGAGTTGCTTGGGCCATAAAACTTGCAGTCGTGCCCGCTCCATCATCAGAATCATCATCAGAAGAAAGTTCAACCTCTAAATCATCAATAGTAGTATCCAAATTATCGTCCAAATCTAAATCTAGATCCAACTCAGAAGTATCATCCAATATCCCATCAATATACTTTTTTCCAAGGGAGCTCAAAAACATCGACCCCATATATGCCCCACCACATTTGGCAGTAGCAAGAGCTGCACGCTCTGCATACGATAGTGACGGTTTATCGGTAAACGCATTTGCGGAAATAATTGTTAGCAAGAGAAGTATCGCTACCCCTATTAGACTCTTTTTCTTCATACACCCTCCCCTATTTTTCTTCCGTATTAAACGGATCATAGATGCCAATCTGCTGATACAGCTTGGCCGCTTGAGCAACCATCTGTTTTTTAGATGGCTTTGAACCAAAATAAAGATTTTCAAGCGCTGCACCAATTTCAATCATGCGCAACATCAATAATTCACGCTCATTCAACGAAGATCTTTTTAGTCCAATCAAATAGGCAGCAAAATCACGATAATGCGTCAGAAACTCAGACAATTCTTTCTGCCAATTTGCTCCACAATGCTGAGCTAATAACACGCTCAATGCATCACATAATGCAGTGCTATTTTTTGTTTGCGCACGCTCTAAGACAGCGCGATATTGCTCTACATTTATATCGTAAAAAAGTGCAATTTTTTGCACAGAATAACTCACTCCGTTTTGACGAGCAAAAAGCTGAGTAGCCAAGGCATCCATTGCCGTATATCCACCCGTAAATCCAGCCGCACAAAGAGCCACTCCACAAGCCGCCTGAGTATCATCCCTATAATAGTTCTTCATACTACTATCAATAACTGGAATTCCTACTAATCCAACGCTCGCACCAATTCCACGCAATACAATGCGTGCAGCACGCTGTCTGCCTGTCAGAGATGACGCATCTTGAAATGCTTGTATGCCAAAAACAGCACATAGAAGAAATAACAATGTTTTTTTAACCAAAAAGAACGCTTTCATTCGCTCCCTCCATTTATGCAAGAATAACCTCATTAATCCCTATAAATATAGCAAAAAAGGCGCTTTCTGACAACACCCCCCCCCTCCATAGCAACAACACTCCGATTCGCCCTACTAAAAGCACTATCCAGGATTACTCTTTTCAGACTGAAATGTCGGCCAAAAGTAGGCCTATAGTGAAACACGACTGGCAATGCGCCTCGGTTCCAATCTACTTCATCAACTAGCTAATCATCGCTTTTCCATGTAATATCAAAGTATGAATCTGAGATATCACAGAAGATCAATGAAAATTCTAAATATTGCGTGTGAAAACTCAAAGTAAAAAGGATTCAAGCTTCATGAAAGCAATCAATAAAAATCGCTGCTTTGGCAATAAACCCAATCAAAAATTTTATGCTGAATATCATGATACAGAGTGGGGCATTCCACAGCATAATGATCAAAAACTATTTGAGATGCTCATCCTTGAAGGCGCACAGGCCGGATTGAGTTGGGAAACTATTTTAAAAAAGCGTGATGGATACCGAAAAGCATTCCACAACTTTGATCCGGTTAAAGTTACCGCAATGAGTGATGCGCAGCTTCAAGCACTTTGTAACAACAAAGAAATAATTCGCAATCGATTAAAAATCAATGCAGCGCGCCAAAATGCTCTTATTTTCTTAAAAATACAACGAGAGTTTGGCTCTTTTAATGATTATATATGGGGCTTTGTTAACCACTCACCTATCCTCAATCATTGGCAAACGATCAGCGATATTCCAGCTGAAACAGCTCTCAGCAATACTATCTCAAATGACTTAAAAAAGCGTGGTATGAAATTTGTTGGGCCTACAATTATATATGCCTATATGCAAGCAATTGGTATGGTTAACGACCATCCTCTTAATTGCTGGCTTTACAAAAAATAATCAATAGGTATTTCATGAAAAAAATAATAGCACTTACCCTCACGCTCATACAGATAACGTCGTACGGAAATCCCCAACAATGGAGCGGCACCTACTATACAAATAATTCGCACTATCAATATGAATGGGCAACCAAATACCTGAAAAACATTACCCTTACAAAGCATGCTTCCATTTTAGATGTTGGATGTGGATCTGGAGATATAACTGCACATATCGCCCAATTAGCACCCCAAAGCACAGTAGTGGGAATAGATTTTTCTCAAGACATGATAACAGCTGCTCATATCCAACATGCTTCACTTTCTAACCTCACATTTCATACTGCTGATGCACAAAACTTTTCTCTCAATAAACAATTTAATGTAATTTTTTCAAGCAGCGCCTTTCACTGGATGGAAAAGCAACAAGACGCATTGCATTGCATGGCGCGCCATCTTGCCCCACAAGGAGAATTACATATTCTCATGAGCGGCAAACCGAATGGACTGGTACAAGTATTTAAAAAAAACAGTACAAAAACAACATTGGAAGCACCTTTTTCATGAGCATACCGATCCTGTATTTGCCTATTTTCAAGATGAACCCACCATGCAAAACATGATTGAAAATACTGGGCTTACCGTAATCACAATAGACACCGTTCAACTCAAGCGCCCCTTTAAAAATCGATTGGCACTTGAATCATGGCTTATGGGATTCATGGCAGGAGTACCGATAATTGGCACACTCTCCCAAGAACAACAATTAGTATTCACTCGCGACTTTGTAGACTCGCATATTGAATTTTTTGGACACGAAAAGGACGGATCGATTATGTATCGCATTCCATCTCTACGCATTCACGCCATTAAAAATAAATCGTAGTCAACTATGGGGCTCTTATTCTATGAAGACCGGATCTAGCATCGGCTTAAGACTTGTAAATTTAAAAAGCTCAATAAGATTGAGATATCTATAATTAATAGTGGCAATGTCGTTTTTATGCGAAAGATAGGGCGCATATTTTGCATTTACTAGATCATATTCTAAAATCCATGCCTTTCCATTAACACCGCTTTCACTTTCAAGATTTAATAAACAATTATACTTATCCATTGATAAAACGAGTTTTAACATAATTCTAAGCGGATGAAGTAAAGCTCCCAATTTCCCCTTAACGTCTTTTTTCTTTTCATCCGAATCGGGTAAAGTCAACAGATATTCATGTATATTCCATATCGAATCCGCTAAAGATTCGTCAGGAATAATATCCCTCTTAATAACTCTATCAACAGACTTAATCCATTCCTTACACACTCTGCGCATAAAGTTCACTTTATGTGCAAATGTATCACCTTTCGCTAACGCTCGAGCCCAGCTTTGACTCCATTGATCAAGCGCAGCATTATCATTACAATCCGGAATTACGCTTACCAGTTCATTAAAAAATAAATTAATCGGCAAATTATAAAACCGATTTTTTAAGTCTTTCCAATTTTCAATTGTTTCAATCTTATAAAGCAGCGCCCCTTCAGATACCCAGCTGTTTTCTTTCGTATCAAAATACGCCTTGGGCTTCAAGCGGTCCTTACCTAATGATGGATTGCGCCTCATTTCTTTCTTTGCTTTCTCAAATAGCTCTGTGACTCCTGGATCTTTAATATTTTTCTTCACACTAAAAACAATTTTTTTGATTAAATCACCCAAATGTGTACAACCTGTCCACGCTATGCCCTCATTTTTCTTCAAATCATCCATCATTCCTAAAGTTTCCTTACTTCCCCACTTTTTTTCTCCATAACGCTCTAATGAAGCATCATAAAGACCTTTAAATGCAACCCTTTGTGATGCTTCATCAGGAGCCCTTGTATCATCAGGTGAAAGGTTATAATAAATAGGAATAAGTACTTTATTGGGATGCCTTTCCTTGGACTCAAGAGCCCACTTAAGCTCCAAAAGTGGCCATTTTCTTGTTATAAAATGAGGAGAAATAATAAACACAATGATATCTGAACTTTCTATTTCGTCTCTTAAGTGATCGGATTGTTTTTTCTGATTGCCCATCATTAGCTCTAAATCAAGAAAAACTTGTAGTTGATATCCTGAAAGCGTTTCATCCGATAGTAATGCTTCATATAATGGATATGCAAACGCATACTTATCCCCACCCCCATGAGATATAAGAACTTTAGGAGGTTTATAAGAGTTTTCCACTCTTTTAAAGAAGGATATTCCATGCACTTGCATGCAGAAAAAAGACAATAAAATAAAAAAAATCATCTTATTAAATGAAAGCAATCGTGACATGTGCAACTCCATACCATATAAAAGTAACCTTATTAAGGTTCATAGGATAGCAAAAATGATACCTCCCAACAACTTAGCTTAATCTAAATCAAACGATTCAAGATACTCGGGAATCACTACACTCCATCCAAATCGCTCTTCTATTTTCTCTTTCAACGCCTGCGCAGATTCGAGTTCGCCATGGGTAAGAAATACTTTTTTAGGCTTTTTTTCAAAATGTGAAAGCCATTCCAAAATCTCATCGTAATCTGCGTGAGCTGAAAGCGAGTCTATTTTTTTTATTGCTGCATGAACAGGATACGATTTTCCCAATATCTTTATATCCTTTGCTCCTTCAGTAAGTGCACGGCCGGGTGTCCCTTTCGCTTGATAGCCAACGAATACCACCGTGTTTTGCGCATGCGGAATATACTGTTTAAAATGGCTCGCAACCCTGCCGCCATCTGCCATGCCACTGCCAGAAATAATTACCGCAGGCCCATTCAAACGATTCAACTTTTTTGATTCTTGCACGCTATTCGTATACGTAACATCATCAAATACGTCCGCGCACAATGAAGCTGGCAATTTATGCTCAGCGCTAAACCGGCAAAACAGATCAGTAACACTTATCCCCATAGGGCTATCAAGATAAATAGGAATATCTGGAATCACTTTCATCTTTTTCAGTTGATACAAATAATACAAAATCATTTGCGTCCGCCCAACAGCAAAAGCAGGTATGATAACTACACCGCCTCGAGCTGCCGTCTTGCTGACAATTTCACCCAATACCGTCATCGGATCTGCATCTTTATGCAGCCTATTTCCATACGTTGATTCTAACACTAAATAATCAGTCTCTTTGATGTGAGGAGGTGATTCCATTATCGGCTGATCAGAACGCCCCAAATCGCCAGAAAACGTCACCGTCTCTTTGCCGTCAGATACGATGACAAATGCTGCTCCAAGAATATGGCCCGAACGAATAAGCGTAATATCAAAAGAGCCACCTATCGTAAAGCGTTCATCATACTTCACCGTCTGAAAAAATTGTAATGAATACTCAGCATCTGCCACAGTATATAATGGCATTGCTGGCACACCATCAGGAGACCCCTTTTTATTGTACCGCTTTGCATCTTGCTCTTGTATAGATCCACTATCAAGTAACAATATTCGGCACAATTCATAGGTTGCTTTTGAACAATAGATTTTCCCCTTAAAACCATTCTTTACTAAAAGGGGAATATAACCTATATGATCAATGTGAGCATGCGTGAGTACAATCGCATCAACCTTGTGCGGCTCAATAGAAAACGACTCCCAGTTGCGCTGCCGTAATTCCTTATCGCCCTGAAACAATCCACAATCAACCAAAAACTTTGTAGTATCTTTTTCAAGCAAATACTTCGAGCCAGTAACCTCTTGCGTTGCACCCAGAAATGTTATTTTCATTGCGCTACTCTCCAAAAAACAATCTTCTTTCAATCATCACACTCAGTTGATGATACTCAAAATAAAAGTAATAAAAGTAGTATCGCACAGAAGTAATCATTTTTTTGCCATAGCATAACCAAATCAAAAATCGTTTATACAGCAAAAAACCCGACTTAAAACCGGGTTATATATTTGATATGCCATCTAAAAACATGGCGATAGCCAGAAGAAGTTCCCTTTGGGGAACGAAGACTGGCGGGGCTGACGAGACTTGAACTCGCGGCCTTCCGCGTGACAGGCGGACGCTCTAACCAAACTGAGCTACAGCCCCATAAAAATGGGAAATTTATCACCAATCTTTTAAAGACTGGCCGTGCCAGGCATTTTGTTTTAAAAAATGACTGGCTCCCCGGGCAGGACTCGAACCTGCGACCTAACGATTAACAGTCGTTTGCTCTACCAACTGAGCTACCGAGGACTATCTATTTCAAATATTACTCGATGCAATCGAAAAGCGCCGAGAAGTTATTTCAACACTAAAAATTTTTTAAGGGTTATCCTTTAAAAAGACTGGCCTGCCAGGCATTTCGTTTTAAGAAATGACTGGTGGGCGGTACAGGATTCGAACCTGTGACCCCCAGTTTGTAAGACTGATGCTCTACCAGCTGAGCTAACCGCCCTCTCGAAAATTTCAGTGATGAGTAAAATGTACATAAAAAACGGGGGTAAGTCAAAAGAAAAAGCAGTAATATCGCATATTATTTTGGTAATAACATGCAGTATTCTATCCGCTCAAAGTCGCATGCGGGCGTGAGGGCCACCTGCTTATAAAGCCCATCAGGAGCAACTTTTGATACCGTTCCCAGCGTATATCCTTCCGGAAAAAGAAGCCCATTTCCGCTTGTAAGCACAATATCGCCTTCAGAAATATTCGATAAATGATCCACAAATTTTAGCTGCGTTTGCTCTTTTAAGTTGCATCCCTCATGAATCCCCTTCGCCCGATCACGAGAAGAGTAGGCCCCCATTTTACACTGCGCATCAGTTATCAAGCATACTTTTGAATAGAGCGGGAATACCTCTACTACCTTGCCCACTACGGCATTGTTATACAGCACGACAGTATCTTTTTGCACCGCATCTTTGGAACCAGCATCAATTAAAAAAAACTGATCCGTATCAGTAAATGACTTTGCTAAAATTTTTGTAACCTGCCCGTTTAAATTAAAACGCCGATTAAATGCATGCAGCTCTTTGCTGCCTTGCAGATATGCACGCTGCGCATGAAACCGTGAAAGCGAACGCTCAAGAATGCTACATTTTGTTTGCAATGCGGCAACAGTTTGTACCAATTTCTGATTCGTTTTACGATTGGAAATCCATTGTGCGATGGGAGATACGATGCGTGCATGCGTTGCGACTGCCGGATAAGAAATAAGGGAAATGAATTGCGTATGCGCAGAGCTATAATAACTGATTGCAGATATGACGCTTACCGCTATTCCTGCACCCATCCAAAATCGCCAACTGCTTTGCATACTACGCTCCAAAAAATGATACCAATTTCTCTTTTACATGCTCAATCTGATTTGCCCGCAATAACTCACGGCGCAGTTCAGTTGCCTCTCGATGCCCTTTTACGTAAAACGGCAGATGTTTTCTAAATACAAACAATCCATGCGGGCCATAATATGAAATAAGACCATCAAGATGCTTTAAGGCATACCGCATAACGGTCTGATTATCAACTACGTATTGCTCGCCACGTGCATGCGCTTTGAGCTCTTGCAGCTTCCAAGGCTTTGCCCAAATACCGCGCCCAATTAAAAACCCATCCGCGCCCGTTTGCTCATACGCAAGTTGTGCCGTTTTAAAGTTAACAATATTGCCAGACAAAATAACCGGTATAGAGACCGCCTGCTTTACCAACGCGGCGTACGCATAATCAGGACGCCCTTCAAACTTTTGCGTTTGCAATCGAGGATGAATCGCAATTGCATCCACGCCACAATCCTGCAAAAGTTTAGCAACATCAATTGCATTTTTTTCTTTAAATCCTGCGCGAATTTTTACCGTTAATGGAAGTGGGACTGCCGCACGAAATGCTTTTACAATCGCTTCCAATCGGTGCAAATCTGCCATCAATGCAGATCCCGATCCAGAGCCAATTACGTTACGCGCTGGGCAGCCAATATTTAAATCAATTGCATCTACGCCCGCCTGCAATACTTTATTACACGCAGTCTCTACAAACTCTGGTGAGTTGGCAGCAAATTGAAAATTAAGCGGCCGCTCAAACTGCTCAAAACGTAACGCTTTTGCAGCGCCCTTATCGTTTGCAACGCAACGCACATGGCGCATCTCTGTATACAACAGTTCATCTTTTGAAAAATCTCGCACGAGTTGGCGAAACGGAGAATCGGTGATCCCATCGAGTGGACCACCGATAAATCTTGAAAATGTTCGATTACCAATCTTAATAGACTCATCCCAAAAACTCATACCATCCCTTATAAAGCGGCGTTATTCTGAGTTTTCAGTATAGCAAAAAGTAAGAAAGTGTTGAATTATGATTTTCCTTCAACTTTCTCTAGGGCAAATCTCGTATTTAACTCTCTCCATTGAGCAGCCCTGAACTGAGAGTTAAGTTTTTCATACTCTTCTTTAGCCATATTCTGCAGTTGCAAATCATTGTTGCCATGGCCATATCCCCTGACTCGTAGACCTACTCTATTTCGAGCTTCTTCCGCCTCATTCGTAGCCTTTTCTGCTGCGGCAAGCGCTACCCTCAAAGCCTCTACATCAGGCTTGTCGCCTGATACTGCTACGTCTTCAGAAACCTCCTCTTCGCCGCCTCCTAAAGCGCTTCCTTTCCCTAAATCTTCTTCAGGCAAAGCAGCTTGATCATCACCCCTTACTCCATCCCCTAAATTTTCTTCAGGCAAAGCAGCTTGATCCTCACCTCTTACTACTAAGGAATGCGCGGCAGCTCCCATCAAAGATAACATCGTTATCACTCCCGCAGTCATCGATGCTACAGCGCCTCGCCTTGAAAGTGCACAATTTCTATACTGCTTCCACGCTTTTATTTCAGAGTCATTTAATGGTTGGCCTTGAACATATTTTCTTAACACAACCTGCTCTCGCTTTGTAGGTTGCGCAAATAATTGTAATGTTTTGACAATTCGCAGCCGCATTCGTCGTGGAAATGCAACAGATTCTATCTGGCGATGTACCCAATCGGCACTACACTGAGCGCTTCTCGTAATTGAACTTCTCATTTTTGAAAATGTATTTTGCGCCTGAACCGGCACGATTGATGAAAATAATAATGCAATCAATAATCTATTCTGCAGAAAACCCATATATACCCCCAAAAAATATGCACTCATAACCATTACAATAAAACTACTATCCTACTTTCAAATGCAAAGCGTTTTTACAAGACGCGTTATCGCATCCCAAATAGCCCACATAAGGCATCCTTACCTACCAAAGCTCACTTTTTTACATTTCGCACGAGTTGGCAAAACGGAGAATCGGTGATCCCATCGAGTGGACCACCGATACATTTTGAAATTACTTAATTATCAATCACTACGCATTCATCCAAAGCTCACATTATCACCTATAAAACGGCGTTATTGTGAGCTTTCAGTATAGCAATAAATGGCAATTTAGCGAGTCGCTATTGTTTTTTGCGCACCTTGTAACAATTCTTGTATTGCTATGAAATTCTGAACTTGATCATCTTTAACTTGATCATCTATCTCAACAGCAGATTGCAACCGAGCCAACTCATCAGTATCACCAAGAAAGGCGTCTAATGCTGTTTTTTCTGCTTCAGAAGTAAGCATAAATTCTAATTGGCGCTTTAACCACCTAATGTCCTCAGCAGAAACCCCTTTAAGACTTTGCACTTTTCTATCAATAATAGCTTTCATATTACGATATGATGTCCGCATGCCTGCTTCATTTGTCATACCTAAAAATTCATAAATATTACGTGGGGTAAGGCCAAAATGCTCAGGCACTTTTTCAAGATTAGCAACAATCCGCTCCTCAAGTTCGCCTGGCGCTGGTGGCGCACCAAGCATCATCACATTCTGAGTCGCTCCTTGCAAGCTACCCTGCTCTCTGCCCGCCCCAACAAAAGCATCAATATCTGCTAAAATTTTCCTTTTTGCTGAACGACTTAAACGTGCAAACTTACGACTATTCGTCAAAAAATCTCTCAGCGCATCTAACTGTTTGAATTGAGTACTATTATTTTGGCGTATATTTATTTTTACTTGCTGCATATACGTTTCAATCGCACGCTTTAACTCTGCTCATTGGGCAAGCAGCTGCGCTTCTTGCGCTTGCCGCTCAGCTCTTCTTGCTGCTCCAAACTCAATTGCATCCCGCGCTGATTGACTACCACCTCTTGGAGCTAATAGTCTGTGCGCAGTCTCTCCTCTTTCCCGTGCTAATTGCGCGGCTTGAGCTTCACTTCGCACTTGCTGAACAGCACCTTGCAGAATTGCTTGTGCACTAATCGGAGTTCCTGTACGTAATAATTGTGAGGCAACTTCACTCAGTCTTTGAAGTTGCGCAATCTCTCGTTCTTTCATCTGCACTTGCCTTCGAGTGGCTCCAGTTCTTCTCCCAGTTTCTAACTGGCCTAATTCAGCTATCAACCGATCTTGTCGAGCTCGAATTTGATCATTCACCGTTCTTTCTATGAACTCTCTACGCGCCTGCTCATCTTGTGCCAATTGCGCTACCTCTAATTGCGATGCTGATAAATAGGCTTGCGCCAAAAAGTCTGCCGCTTGCTGCGCAGGACTTTCGGTAGCGAGTGCTGCTGGTGCAACAAGTGGAGATACTGTTATCGGGCCAAGCGCCGCCCTAGCTGCTGCCTCAGCTGCCGCTACCGCTCGAGCTCGTTCATCTATAGCTGCCGTCGCAGCAGCAACTGCAGCCCCTGCATCCGCTGCTGCTTGCGCACGCTCTGCGGCCTCCTGCGCTTCACGTTCTGCAGCTTCAGGGCTCAAAAATTGCTCAAAAAATTCTATTGTCTTCTCTTGTTCTAAATCTCGCTTTACACGCGCCTCTGCCCTGCGCCGAGCATCCTCTTGCGCAGCTCGACGTGCCGCTGCTGCCCGTGCAGCATATGCTGCAATGTCTTCTGCAGGAATTCGTGCACGGCCTAAATCACCGACTAAACCTACAGAAGCTCCCAATGGGTCTCCCGTCAAAGGAGCCGGGGCTGAAGGAACTGGTGCTGGAGATCTCCGCTTATATCTTGTAACAGATGAAGGATTGATTGCTCGAGCAACTTGCCCATGACCTCGTCCAGTCAAATCAAGTGAGCCATCTATCTGAACAGCTTTAACGGTCCATAGTTTACCATCAAATAATACTAGGCTGCCCGGCGGAAAGGGAGCAGGTCGCACTAACTGAGGATCAACGCCATATTTGAAACGGCTTAGGTCTAAACTTCTTAACGTAAGAAAACCATCTTCACCTACTGCGTTCACATACCAATAGTTTCGCTTGTATGAAACAGCATCGCTCTTCTTAAATTGAGCTGCTGCTGCCGCCGCCGCTGCTGCCGCTCGTGTAGCTTCAGCTCGCTCACGCTCACGTTTTTGCTGCACTGATATCACCGTCCCTGCAGCTGCTGCAAGGATAGCAATTACCACTGTCGCAATCGCTGCAATAGCACCACGGCTTGAATACACGCGTCTTTTATACGCACTCCAAATAGTTTGCTCTTGCTCAGAAAGCGGTTGGCGATTCATCCATTTTTTCATCACCTGCAGCTCTTGCTTATCAGGCGATGCAAAACGGCGGAACAGTCCCGCTATACGCCGATACCCCCAAAGAGGAATATTGGTAGTTCCCGATTCTATCTGCCGATTAATCCAGGCTGCGCTATATCGCGCTCCGCCAACCATAGCCGAAGCAGCCCGAGATGCACCACGAGAAATACTCTCGCCCGCGCCCTGCAAACGCTGGCGTGCCATTGCTTTTACGGGAGCACCAATGCTCAACGCAAATGCGCACAGTAATAGTACGTGAATTGATTTTCTAATTGATCTAAAAAATTGAATCATGATAACCCCACTAATATATTCAAAGCCCCATTATATCCTTTATTTCCACATCTTTCTAGACTGCATCACCACCTCACCTTCGCAGAAAAACTCGGATGCCCCGCATCATCAACTGAAATCCCCAGCTTCACGTGATCCGCAAGCTTTTGATCGACTAACTTGCTCGCAGCCAAGGCATAGATACTTCCAAACACTCCTCCTGCAATAATCTGAGAAAGATAATGCCGATTACAAGCTACGAACGTGGTCCCAATAAATGCAGCAATACCGCCAAGCGGCAATGCATAACGCGGGCCGTATCGCGTACCATACAGCACCGCCATATAAAGCGCTTGCGCCATATGCCCCGATGGAAACCCACCAAACGATCGCTCGCTGCCACAGGTTAATTTCTCATGCCATGGACGCAAGCAGGCATCAAACTGCAACTGCTTGACCAGCTTTTTAGTCCAAATCACAAACGGCATACCCAAAAGCATAATTTGCCCGGTCCATCGCTTATCATTATCTTTTGCTAAAAACGCATCCAACCCAAGGACCACCAGCGGAACTGCTATACTTGTCTTTGCCACATCATGGCACCAACTTGGTGGCTGATTAATATTCTTTTTTGTTCGTGCATCATAAAAGCAGCGCTGCAACTTTTCATCCACCATGCGAGCGGCTACATAAATAGGAAACATCGCCGTGATTACTTTAAAGCTATTCCAGGTAAATAAATTTTTATGGAGCAACAAGATATCTTTCACTGCCGTTGATACAATCTCTCCGAATACATTACTTGCAGAATGATTCTTACGACGCCGCTTTAATTGTGGCGTGCAGTGCGATCGCGTTAACTCTGAAATATCAACCTTTAATGAAGTGTCGTACAGTGCTTGGCTCGATTGCATAAAAGAAGATTGCGGGCACAGTGACGGCGCAGCATACCAATCCAGCATGTGCTGCGCTGCACCGCTCGGCTGCCATTGGCTCCCAGAAATGCCGTTTGAAATTAAAACCAAACAGATAAATACGTAATTCAGTTGCTTTTTTACCATCTGCCCCCCTCGCAAAGAGCTTTCCACCTCCTTGCAGATTTCATAATAGAAAATTATTTACTCGAGGGTCAATAAAAAGGCCCCTTTGATTACAAGGGGCCTTAAAAAGCGATAGTTAACTAAAAGCGTCTGTTTACTTTTTTAACTCTGGATGCATTGTATGCCATGGGGTTTTTTGCTCATATGCATACCCAACGCGATACAATAACTCTTCAGAGCAATGTGGGCCAATAAGCTGCATACCAATCGGCATATTTGAGCTGCTCATTCCGCACGGAATAGAAATACCGGGCACTCCCGCTAAATTCAGTGGACAGGTGAAATAGTCCTGCAGATCCATCTTAAGCGGATCAAGATCGTATTCACCAAATTTAAATGCTGGTTCTGCTTGTGATGGCATCAAAAGAACGTCAACGCCTTCAAAGGCTTGAATAAATTCTTGACGAATCGCTCGCTTTACTTGCTGCGCACTCTGATAAAATTCTCCCGAATGCCCAGAAGACAATACGTAGTTACCTACCATGATTCGCTTTTTCACTTCCTCACCAAATCCATCACGACGCGTTTCATCGTACATAGTATTGAGCGTAGTTGCATCTTTATCGCGATAGCCATAGCGAACCCCATCAAATTTTGCCAAATTCGATGCTGCTTCTGCACGACTTAAAACAAAGTAAGCAGCCGCACTATAATCAACCGTTGGTAATTTAACCCGATGAATAGTTGCACCAAGCTTTTCAAATTCCTTAATAGCATCTTCAATACGAGCAACTACCTCAGGATCAATGCCCTGAGCATTTAACGTATTATCAACCACGCCAATTTTAAGCCCTTTTGGAATAGTGCCATCTAAGGTTTTGGTGTAATCTTTGCGCGGTTCTGGAAGTGTAGACGAATCACGTTCATCCTGCCCTGCTATTTCAGATAATACCAGTGCATTATCATATACAGAGCGAGTCATCACGCCGATTTGATCAAGAGAAGAAGCATACGCCACCAATCCGTAGCGAGATACGAGGCCATACGTTGGCTTTAATCCCACAATACCGCAATAAGCTGCGGGTTGACGCACTGATCCACCCGTATCTGACCCTAATGCCCATGGTGCAAACCCAGCGGCTACTGCTGCTGCAGAACCACCACTCGATCCACCCGGAACGCGAGAAAGGTCCCACGGATTTTTTGTCTTTTTAAAATAAGAAGTTTCTGTTGAGCTACCCATGGCAAACTCATCAAGATTAGCTGTTGCAATAATGGGTGCACCCGCCTCTTTCAAGCGGCTAATAGCAGTTGCATCATTTGTTGCGCTATAATTTTGCAAAATTCGTGATGCGCACGTGGTGCGACGATCTTTAATACAGATGTTATTTTTGATAATGCCGGGAATGCCGTACAGTGCTCCGCCTTGCTGCATCTCTTTTAATACCGATGCTTTATCAAAAATTTCTAGCGTGGATTCAACTTCACCGTCCAACTCGTTTAAACGGTTTAGATAAAATGATACCACTTGCTCTGGAGTAATGTTCTTTTGATCAAGTGCAGTTTTCAGCTCTTTAATCGATGTAAATGCATGCAAATTCATATAATCCTTAACTCTCTAAAATAGCAGGAACCACATAATAATTACCTTCACGCTCTGGCGCACGGGCCAATAGCGGTTCCGGATCCTGAGTGATAACCACATCCTCCCGGAATACATTCACTTGCTTTGTAGAAGGCTCTTGCAACGTAGTAGCACATTCACTCACACGTTCAGCATAGCTCAGTACTTGTTCAAGCTGCTCAATCATAGGATTGATCTCATCTTCACGCAATGCAATGCGAGACATAGTCGCAATTGCGAGCACTTCCTGCCGAGAAATTTTTTTCATACTGATCCTTTCAGAGAAGATATTTTCCATTCATCGCTTCGCAATCGATTTATGTACACAATACCCATCAAGGCATTGCCCATATAAAACGATCCATATACGAGAATAAATTTCAACGATTGTTCAATCTGTAGTTGAGAAAGAAAAAACGATAACGGAACAAAATACCCAAAACAGATAGCAAGGCGCACATACATAACTACTTTTACATTACCCGCCCCCCGTAACGCGCCTGCGAGTATCAATTGTATCAGATCCAAAAAGACAAGTACACCGATAATGGGCAATGCATGCAGCGCAAGAGGCGTAAACTCTCCCTTTTTATCAAAAAGTGAAATAATCCATTTGGGATTATAGGTAAATGTGATCAATGTCCCAAAAGCAAGAATAGTGGCTATAAAGCATACTTTTTTCAGATTGTTTTTTGCGCCATCCCAATCACCCATACCCACGTCGTTACTCACCAAAAAGGTGACCACTTGCGCGCTTGCCATTGCAGGTAAAAACATACAACGCGCAATATCTCTGACCACGCAGTAAGAAGCAATCGCTGCTGCGCCCATAGGATTGATCATCTTACACAACCAAATGTAAGACCATGCCATCGTTGCTTTATCGATCATTACCGGCCCGCTCAATGCAATCAAGCGACGCGCATATGAAAACTGAAACAGATTTGAAAAGAGATTAATAGAATATTTTTTGTATTCAGTATTCGTTACAATATATCCAAGCGCCATACAACACATCAACGCATACTGCACCACACTTGCAACTGCAGACCCTTGCAATTCCATACGCGGAAATCCAAACGCACCAAAAATAAAAAGGTAATCAAGTACAAGAAAAAGAAACGAGCCGATAATAAAAATTATCATTGATGTATGCGTATTTTTCATTCCTCGTAAAAACCCCACTAAGGCTAAATACAGAAAAATAAAAAAAACGCCCAATGCGCGCATACGTAAAAATGGAACACCAACCGCCATCATTTCCGGGCAAACGCCATACCACGTAAAAATAGATTCAGAAGCAGTATGCAGCGCAGTAGAAAAACAGAAACCCACAATGCATGTTACCCAAAATGCATCTTTCAATGTGACGCCTACCTTCGCAAAAGCGTGTTTACCATTTTCTTGGCCGCTGACAATAACAACCCCTACTGCCAGAGATTCGGCTATTTTAGTAATAAAATACATGATCGTATTGGTTGCGCCCAACGTAGCATACAGCGATGTTGAGGCAAGCTGACTAATAAAAAAAGAATCTACTAATAACGGCAATGAATATAAAAGAAGCGTCGATGCAAGTTCAGGAAATACATAACGAAGAATTGAACCATAACTCTCTCCATACTGCTGATCGGTAATCCCATCGATGTAACTCGTGAGCAATCCCTTTCTCATGCCGCTTCCTTTGGTTGTAGAGTGAGTGATGGTTTAGTTCTATAAAAGAAAATAGGATAAAAGTAAATGTAGCAATACATTTTTATTGTTGCTTTATCGATTGGTTTTTATTTTTTGCAATGTCATTTTTTATTTGCATTAGCAGCTCCATGCTCTACAACGCTTTTTGTAATCTATTTTTCTCAACGTTGCCCCTTGCGGGGTGCACGAAGATATTACTTGCCTAATATCTTCGATACAAGGGCACATAAGAGAAGCATCTCTTATGTATCTCTCCACGCTTGAAACGCTTAACCCATTCGCCTACTACCACAATCAGTTACTCATTATTTCTTCCGTAATATCGGCTCAGAGAGCTGTCAAGCTAGATCTGATTCGCATTAATAAAATCAAATCACGCTCGTCCAGGCGATGAGAAAAGTAAATAAAATAAAAGTCATTCGCGATTACATGCCCTCTAAGCCGCACAAGCGGCTTGTAAAAAAACATACTTTAAGCAAAAGCAGGCGAATGGGGAGCATTTTAATCGCAGAGAGATAAATAAGAGAAACCTCTCTTATTTGCCCTTGTATTAAATGTATTGGGCAAGCAATACATTTACGCTCCCTGCGTAAGGGCGAAGTTGAGATAGATCGATTATATGAAGCGCTGTAGAGCAATAAACCCGCTTAGGTATCTTAAAAATTAAATATATAAATACAAAATTTGGTTTGTAGCGTTAACCTTAACGCTTTAACAACGCAAGCCGCCTACTTTTATGGCCCACTTTATACGTCACATACTCTTGAATAAACGGACGCACCTTTTCGGAAGGCTCCCATTGTTTTGAAGCATAATAAACAAGCAACGCATCTTTATACGGAGATCCTGGCTTAAACATACGAAGGAGCTCTTCTGGTTGCAAAGAGGCACGAGCACAAATGACGTCAATATCAAAATCGCTCGTGCGCAAGAATGTGCGCCAATCTTTATCATAAATAGAAACTTGATCCTCAAGACCAAGTTGGCCAATCACCTCTTCAAGGAATTGTATTTTTTTATGGCTCACTTCAATGAGAATTACTTGAAGATGAGGCCATTTAATTGCCAGTGGAATACCAGGAAAGCCACCACCCGATCCAACATCCACCAACGTTTTAATATCTTGCATGTTGATAGCCGTTGAAAGCCGCAACGAATCTTGAAAATGATGCGAAATAATCGCCGGAATATCTTCAACTGCCGTGATATTAAACTTCTGATTCCATTCATACAACAGCTTCGCGTACGTTTTAAAGCGTGCAAGCTCTTCGTTTGAAAGTGAATCTTGATTAATAAATTGGAGCCAGCGCTGTTCAATTTTTGCCGCTGAAGCGTTCTTTGTCATGCGATCCTTTGCTAAACCATAGATTTTCAGGAGATTCGTGTGATACAGTCTGATAGTAGTTAAGTATAAGGTAATCTATTTAAGAGGCAACCGGCCATGAAACAAAGCAGTCTTCTTTTTTTATTGCTTGCCGCATCTCAACTTTCGGCTGATCCAATCCTCACTTTTTTTTTCAAGCCGTTTCCACCTCCATCCACTTCTCAACACTTACTTAAAAAGTTAAAAAAACCTCATGCCATTGCAAAGCGAACGCTTCAAGGGCTTGGATCTGCCAATCTCGTTGCGGGTATTTTCTCTAGCTATTATGGATTTATTAACGTTTCAAATGCTTCCGGACAAACCTCTTTTCCAAGAAAGCAAAGTAACGAAGTAATAACAGTTGTTATCACCCAGAAAGTAACTCCCGTAATGATGTTTAATAATACAGTGAGCCACTGGGAGATCGTGCCTGGCACATCAGCTATGGCATATCGCTTTGAACTCAAAAAAGATCCTGAAACTAATCTACCACTCTGGCATACTGAAAAAGCAGAAGTGCCAAAAAATGGACAATTGCAACCAACCGAATCGCTACTCATTATTGCCAAACCAAAAAATGTATTCGTGCCTATTGGCGCAAGCTTTGCATATCCCGATGCCAACCTAAAACTTCCGGATATGTATATAAAACCGGGAATCAATACCGCGCGCAATGCACTCTATATGCTAAATATGAATTTCCTCTTCAGGCCCGTTGATCTACTCTACAAGAAAGAAAAAACTCGATACGGCACGCTGATTGCAGAGTAATTAAAAAAGGCGGAATGGAGTTACCCATGCCGCCTTATTAATCTTATTTGCCCGTAAGGCGATCAATCATATATTGCGGCAATTGAAAGCTCGCCTTATGCATAGCTTTATTGTAGTACTCCAATTTGCCCAATTGTGCGATGCGATCAGCATTAAGGTGAGAAAATGGATCATGCTTTTTAGAGCAGAATGAAAAGCCAATCGTACCACTTGGATAGGTTGGAACTAACGTATAGTAGTAAGAAGTATATGCAAAAAGCTCTGTATTTTGCTTATAAAGTTTTTCAATAAGATCGGTATATAAAAACATCGATTCTGATTGCGTCACTGCAATCCCATCATCAGAAAGTGCAGCATGTAAATCTTGATAAAAAGCTTTTGTAAAAAGCGCTTCTCCTGGCCCAACTGGATCAGTAGAATCAACAATAATCACATCAAATTGTCCCTGCTGCTCTTTGATATATTGTGATGCATCCTCAGCTACAATTGTCACCCGCTCGTTATCAAATGACGCTGCAAATTCAGGGAAATATTTTTTGCTTACATTAATCACCTGCTCATCAATCTCACACAATACTACTTCTTTGACGCTTTCATGCTTAAGCACTTGCGTAATAGTCCCACCATCACCACCGCCAACTACTAATACTTTTTGCGGATTTGGATGGGCATTAAGGGGAACCTGCGCAATCATCTCGTGATAGCCAGCATTATCACGCTGAGTAAGCATAATCACGTCATCAATGATCATCATATTACCAAACGTCGTAGTCTCATACATTTGAATGTGTTGATATTTTGAGCGAAGATCTTCTGTTTGTTTTTTTATTTCTACCATTGTTGGAAGTCCATTATGCTCTGGCCATTCCACGTAAAAACCTGAAACAACTAATGGATCAAGCGCCATTAATGAAGTAGAAAAAAGAAGGGTTACCGCAAAGAAAAGAGATGTGTGTTTGATCATGGCTGCTTTCCTCACTAGAAAGTGATTATAAAAATGTTGGGATAAGTATAATAAAAGAAGGGTTTTTTGATAGTTTTTTACCGCATCTTTTGATGCTTAAACATATCACGTAATTCTGAAACCGTCGTTGCATCTTCAGGACTTTTATCATCACGATACCCCATAAATCGAGGAAAACGCAATGCAAATCCCAGCTCTTGTGCTGTTTTGCCCGCAGTGTGCGTTGGCGATTTGGTAATTTCATCTGCACGAATAATGCACATCACTTCTGGCGCAGTCCATACATCAGGATGTAGCTCTTTCGCGCATTCTACATTACGCGGTTTTTGCTGCACAGCAATCGCATCAAGCTTTTCACGTAACTCTTTCCACCCAGCATCAGATAAACCGGTGCCTACCTTTGCCACGGTTTCAAATCGATCTTCTTTCTTGTTAAAAATACCGATCAAAAATGCACCAATTCCAAATGATGCTCGTTTACCCGATCCATAATAGTAACCAAGAATTACGCAATCGATCGTGTCTTCCAGCGATCCCTCTTCTTGTCGCTTTAACTTTATCCAATTAAAGTTTCGCTTGCCCGGTTGATAGATCGCATCCATTCGTTTTACTACCACGCCCTCAAGCCCTTCACCAATCAATGAATAAAAATAGTCTTCCAACTGCTTGGCATTAGTAATTTCTTTTTCTTGAATAAATTGCAATGGGTTTTCTGGATCTTCTTTTACCAATTGTTTTAATTTCGTATACCGCTCTTCATGCGGATCATCAAGCAATGATTTGCCATTCAAATAGAGCAAATCAAATAAAAACAGTTTAAGAGGAAACTCCGTTGCAGCTTCTTTAATGCCATGCTTACGCTTGCGCTTTACTGTCTCTTGAAATGGCAAAAAAGTATCGGTATTTGGATCGTATCCAATTGCTTCCCCTTCGCAAATAAGCGTATCAACATCAAGCGCTTCAATTGGCTTAACTAAATCGGGAAACATATCAGACATATCTTTTAAGTTACGAGAAAAAAAGTATACTTTCGGCTGTGCACTCGTTTTATCCAGATGAATTTGCAGTCGAAAACCATCCAGTTTTGGCTGCGCCACGCAATTGCCAATTTTTTCTACAATATCTTTTGCTGTTGGTAAACGTTCTGCAGCAGCGGGACGAATCGGAATACCAATCGAAATATGCATCTTTTCAATCGCTTCTATTCCGCCCTCTTTGAGCGTCTTTGTAATCAATCCAATATCAACAGAGATATTATAGGCATGCTCAAGTTTTTTTCTCAGCGATTTATCACCCACTTCCATCCATGAAAGCGCATCAATAAGCGTCATATCAGAAAAACCAAGGCGTAATTTACCAAGTACAATACGCACAACGTATTTTGCAGAAAGCGGATCAAGATCACCGAGCAATGTAAACAACTCATCAGCTTTTTGCTCTTGCGAACCAGTGCCTTCAATTTTCTCTAACGTAATTAATTTTTTATACACTGCAGACACAGTAAGATCGGCACTTGCCTGCACCCACATTCCCGTTTCAACTACCGCGCCCAAATCGCCCGCAGTACGCATACCAACTTTCACTTGCGTATCAGCAATATCAAGTAAACGTGCCACAACGGGGATCATTAATTTTTCTGCAATATTGAATTGTAAATTTTTATACGGCGGATACAGTTCTCCCAAAGAAAAGTATGAAATAATTTCAGCTTCATCGGGAGTCGCTTTTTTAAAAAGGTCTGCCAAGAGCTGCGTCATCTCAAGGCGAGAACTTGTTTGCTCAATTGTTTGAAACGTTTCACTTACTACTTGAAATTTCATTTACCATCTTTCTGGGTAATAGATCCGTACATTTTCTTTATGCCGATGCACAATCCAAAATGCGATACCAAGCAAAAACATAAAGCCATAAAAATCCATAAAAAAGAGCGCGTAGACCGGAAGCAAGCACACCGTAATTACTGATGCAATACCAACTACACGAACATATGAAAGTGCGGTCATCCACGTTGCAAATAGCGCGATACAAAGAAGCGGATTCAATGCGAGCATAATCCCCGCAAACGTAGCCATTCCTTTTCCGCCCGAACCCTCCAATAAAAATGAATGCGCATTGCCCACCAATAATGCATACGCACACAACATCACCCCAAACGAAGAAAATCCGAGTTCATACATATACTTGAGATATAAAAACGCTTTTAATGCATCAAGCGCAGATACTACAAAGAAAAAATGCATACCCAAAAGACGCGCGACGTTAGTTGCACCAATATTACCTGATCCATGCCGCCTAATATCTTGAATTCCTGCCCATTGTGCAATCCAATATCCCATTGGGAGTGATCCAATAATATAGGCACCGAGTAATGAAAATAAACTAGCCGAGAGATTCATCATGAGGAATCTCCTTAAATGATCCAGCGCTTTCCATATGCAACGTAAATCGCTTCATGCAATCATCGTAATATTGCTCTACTGAAAGTAGTGAAAGTACAACGGTAACCAAAAGCATTCCCATCTCAATGCCATTCCAATACAATGCATCAACGCCCAATTTTTGAAATGGATTCACAATAATCATGGTGATGCAGAGCATAAGAGTCGCAGTTTTGAGTTTGCTGAGTTTTGAAACTGAGATCGAAAACTCATGTTCAAGAGCAATGTGACGCAATCCCATCACAAAAAACTCCCGGCCAATCAGTATGATCACCCAGTAAAAATAAATTTTCCCTGCGGCTAAAAGAGCTATCAATGCAGAATACGTTAGAAACTTATCGGCGAGCGGATCAAGCACTCGTCCGAGCGTAGATTCTTGCTGGTATTTGCGTGCATAATATCCGTCAAAAAAATCGGTCAGTGCTAGTAGTGAAAAAAGCACCGCCAAACAACTATTAATCAAGAGCGAATTATACGGCAATAAATAAACCAATAACAATGGCAATACTAAGGGTGAAAAAAGGAGTCGAAACAACGTAAGGCGCATTGAAAGAGAAAGAGGAGTAGTCATGGGCACCTTTATAAAAATGCTTTTCAAAAAGAGGATCAAAAGCTTCGATTACAGGGAATATTATCACTGCCAAAAGTGTACTATAAAGGAATACAAGAGTCGAATTATACAAATTGCTAGCACAGCAAAAAGCCCCGACTTTCATCGAGGCTTTTTTAATACTTTATTTTCATATGATATAAGTGACTGGCCTGATGGGTATTTTATTTAAAAATATGACTGGTAGCGGCGCAGGGATTCGAACCCCGGACCTACGGATTATGATTCCGCCGCTCTAACCAACTGAGCTACGCCGCCACTGATAAATAAACGTCACTTTCAATGGTATAAAGTATACCTAAATTCTGAGCTTTTGCACGTTAAAGTTGTTTAACATGAAGGTAAATAATGATCGAAGGAAAAAGAGCCCCGTAATCAAGGTAGCAATAATACCCAACATCATTGTTACGGCAAATCCTTGAATCGGTCCTGTACCAAAATTAAAGAGCACTACACCCACGATAAAGGTAGTGATATTTGCATCTAAAATCACTTTCATTGCGTCTCTAAATCCAGCACGCACTGCAAGCTTAATAGTAGATCCCTTTGAAAGCTCTTCTTTAATATGCTCATAAATCAAAATTGAAGCATCAATCGCCATACCAACCGTCAATACCATACCGGCAATACCAGGAAGCGTAAGCGGTACTTGCAACCATGCAAGGCCCATTAAAATAAGAGCGAGGTTATAAATCAATGCAAGAAATGCAAATAAGCCAGAAAGATTGTAGTAGAAAAGACTAAATACGAATAATAATCCAAGTCCTACCAAGCAGGAAATGAGCCCCTGGCGAATTGATTCTGCACCAAGCGATGGCCCAATTTGACGCTCTTCTTCAAAGGTCACGGGCGCTACAAATGATCCTGATTGCAAGAGCAATGCAAGTTCATTCGCACTCTCTGCAGTAAAGCCTCCAGAAATTTGAACGTTACCACCACTGATTGGCTCATTAACCCTTGGTGATTGAATTACTACGCCATCCAAAATAATCGCAAGTGGGCGGCCGTAGTGCTTACTTGTAAGATCATAAAATTTTTCAGAACCAACATCGTTCAATTTAAAGGTAACAACGTGCTGGAATCCTTTGCTCTCATCATATTGCGCACGCGCTTCTTTGAGCATGCGGCCAGTTACTTCTGCATATTTATCAAGCAGGAAGTATCCTTCAGTGCCTGGCAAAATTTCTTTATCTGCAGGAAGTTCACCTTCATAATCATACAGAAGCTCTTCTTCGCTTGCGCCCATTTTATCAACGATACGAAGCTCCAATTGCGCCGCTTTACCAATACGCGCTTTTGCTTCTTGTGGATTTGCGGTATCAGGAAGCTCAATCACAATGTTTTTTTCACCCTGCTGAGCGATAGGAATATCGCGCATACGAGTACGTAATACTTCAATATTACGGCTTACTGCATTTTCTTTAATGCGTTCAACCATTAAATCCGGGAATGAAAGACGAACGGTAGCTCCCTCAACAGATTGATCAAGCCCCTGCATTGCTGATTTTAAATCAACTGCAGCCATTTGAGCATCTTGCATTGAAGAGAACTGCAATACGATTTTGTTGTTTTCAATGAATTTAGACGTTGGAAGCGTACGATTCGCTCGTTTTAATTTTGCATCTACTGACTGCATTTGCTCAACTAATTCAGCCTCTACTGCCTTATCAGTTTTCACTTCAAGCGTAAGATATGTTCCACCCACCAAATCAATTCCAAAACGAAGCGATTGGCGTAACGGAAGTAAAAAGTATAATCCGATTGCGCAGATAACCAGCCAAAATGACAATTCTGAAAATGCCATACGACGAAGCGATAAATTCATTTAATATCCTTTGTACTGTATTGATGGGATAATCATTACTCTCGTATCCTTATGTGATCCGTCTGTGCTTTTAGCTTCGACGCGAACCTCTTTTACATTGGCGTTAGCCAGAAGAAGCTCACTAGAGCGAAGACTGGTGCCGAAGAAGGGACTCGAACCCCCACGGGATTTCTCCCACAGCCCCCTCAAGGCTGCGTGTCTACCAATTTCACCACTTCGGCGCGCATGTAAAATGTCAGAGAATCTGGAAGAAAATGTACCATAAGTGTGGAATCTTATCAAACTTTACCAATAAAAAAGGATGTATTTTTATCGTTCGTATCCTTCGACAAGCTCAGGACGAACGGTTGGGGTCTCTACGAAACTTTAGTGGAGTGAGGCAAAACTGTTGGGCCCCCACCCAAGTTAGGTAAAGCGGAGAGAGGCATGAACGGGGCGAACAGCTAGGCGTAGCTGAATGAGCTACAAAGCCTATCAAGTCGCCCCTAACGCGTTACCTAGCAAGTGCTTTTTAAACCATTCGTCCTGTGATGCTTCGATAAACTCAACAGTAAACGCTACGCTCATCTTTCATTCCCGTTCGTCCTGAGCTTGTCGAAGGAAACGAACGAATCTGATTATTCTTGGTCAGGCTCTTGCTCTACGTCAACTTCCTCTTCGATTTCAAGCTCCTGATCGTCATCCTGAGCATCTTGCGCATCATCTTTTTCTTTGTCTGGCTCAAGAGCATCCTCTTGCTGCTCATCCATTATCTCATCGTCATCATCCATATCATCATCTGCAGGAGTGCTGCCAAAAATCGCCCGATATGGCCACGTAATTACAGACCATACTGCTTTAAATAGCCCTGCAATCGGATCAATAATATAGCGGGTGAAAAATCCTTTTGGCTCTGGCTCATCTTCTTGCTCTGCTTCAAGTTGTTCTTTTTGCACACCCAATAAACCCTGCTGCAATTGCGTACCTGTTTCTTTGAGTGCATTCATCTCTTGATTAACGCGCTCAACCTCTTTTTTCAGCTTCTCTATTAATGCATCAAAGCTCGTTGCAAACGTTTGTTCAATATATTGTTGCAGCTCTTTAATGGTACGCCATGCTGCATCTACTTTATAAAAAAGCTCACGCGCTTTTCTATCATCGAGCACTCGCGCAATTGCTTTGAAATCTTTCCATGCTTGCTGCTCAATATTACGCACTTTAGTAATCTGCTCAACAAGCATTAGAATTGCATTTTCAACTTCTTCATCCTGCTTGACCACTACTTCCACCTGTTTTTGCAAACTTTGCAACGTGCTCTTTTCTTCTTCTAATTTTTCTTGCACAAGATCACTTTTTTCTGATTCTAATAAACGATCCGCCTTTGCAACCAACTCTTTCAAAATTTCTTGCAGCTCGCCCTGGCTCATACCAATTTTTATATAAAATGGATCGAGTACGTTTTTATCCAGCTCTGCACGTTTTGCAAAAAAGCCGGTGCGTACTTCCATGATTTTGCCAACAGTTTCGCGAATGCGTTCAAATTTTGCCTCTGCGCGTTCCCACCATACTCGTTTATAGAGCCAATTTCCCTGCGGATTTGGAATATCAACAGTATCAATACCCATCACTTCATCTTCACCATATTTGCGCGGCGTTTCTTCTTGTACATCATCTTCAGACTCAGCTTGCTCTTGTAAAGGAGTATCTGGCTCCCATTGAGCAGAGCCTTCCGATCCTTCTTGCACGGTTTCAGCTTCTTCTGTTACCGTTTCTTGCTGTTCCGGCTGCTCTTGCTCTTCAGCCGGTTCTTCAGCTTGCTGCTCTTGCGACTCATCTTCAACAGCCTCAACCTCTTCAGCCGGCTCTTCCTGCACAGTTTCAGTTTCTTCCGCTACTGTTTCTTCTTCCTGTGCAGGTTCTTCTTGCTCTTGATCGTCTTGATCGGGCGATGCCTCCTGCGTTGCTCCTTCTTCTGAAGCCTCGTCTTCTACTATTTCAGTTTCTTCAACTTGCTCTTGAGATCGAAGAGCGTGAGACTGCGCCAATAGTAACATTGGCACCAATAGCAAACGCAGTTTTTTTGACATCATTTTGATCCTTATAAATGTTCCGCCAGCTCTTTTAATTCGCCCATGAGCGCATTGGTAAGCTCTTCAGCTTCCCACGAAGTATAAGACCAGCGAACTCCTGATTCAACTTTCGTTAACACAGAACGGTCACTTTTGATGTCAATGATATCAATACGAACAATATTCATCAATGGATGCACTTGAGACGGTGCACGAACTACTCCCGCACGGCCCAACACGCTATACGCAACGTTGCCTTCGTCCATAAAACAAAGCATAACTTTTTTCTGCCATACCATATTTTGATACCCAGTATGATCTTTATGAATTGAGATCAGAATACTTTCAAGCCCTTTTGGAAGAATGCATTGCAAGGGCGTTGTATGCGGTAGCCCCTTTTCAGAAAACGTTGCAAGCACTCCAACTGTTTTTCCTTTTTTTAATACATTTACTAAATCTTCAGGAAGTTTTACACCAACATGTTTTGCCATAGGATTACCCCACCATAGTGTGATTGTTATTATTATTTTTTTACTTTGAAAGGTGTGAAATGATTTCGTTTTCCACTGCCATACCAGCAGTAGTTAATACATACCGCCCGTTTGTTTCTTCTAATAATTGATCTGCCTTAAAGCGATCAAGCGCCTGCTTAATGCCTTCTTTTTTCCGTACAGGAACGAACTCAGAAAGATCATCCCACGTAACGCCAATTTTTTGGCGCAAGCCAAGCATTAATCGTTCAAGATGAATCTGATCAGGAGTAAGCGTTTCACTAAAAGAAATCACCTCTTGCCCCTTTTGAATACCATCCATATATTTCATTAAATTTTTTTCGTTTTGGAATCTGCCCTGCCCATCAAATGAACATGCTCCCAATCCAAACGCTTTATATGGTTTACGCTGCCAATACACCGAATTGTGCCGCGATTCATATCCAGGCCGGCAAAAGTTTGAAAGTTCATATCGATCAAATCCATGCTCAGATAGTTTTTGCACCGTCCATTCATAGAGCTGCACCATGGTATCATCAGTTGGAAGCGTTACGCGATTGGTAGTTACTTTAAAATACAATGGCGTATCTTCATGTACCGTTAAAAAATAAACTGAAATATGTTTGATCGGCCAAGTAACCACTTTTTCAATCAGCTCTTTCCATTCATCAGGACTTACATCAGGCAAACCTAAAATCAAATCAACAGAAAGATTAGCAACATGCTCTGGCGCATCCTCTAAAAGAGAAGCGACTTGTGCAGCTGATTGCATACGATTTAATTTTTGAAGCACGCGATCCTTCAAACTTTGCACTCCTATACTCAATCGATTAATTCCAAGCGCCTTCCAATGAGCCAACTGCTCCTTGCGGACCGTGCCCGGATTCACCTCAATTGAAACTTCAATATCTTTTGAAAAAGAGAAATGTTTTTTAAGTGTACCAAACGTGTCAAGTAGCAGATCGTCCGGATAGGTACTCGGGGTGCCTCCCCCAAAGAAAATGGTATCGATTTCTCGCGTACCCTGATACGTAGCTGAAAATTGCTCAATTTCTGCAATCAACGCATTATGATACTGCTCCATAAATTGATCATGAGAAGCAAGTGCCACGAATGGACAAAAATGGCATTTATAGGGGCAAAAGGGCCAGTGAATATATAAGGATCTGGTGTCTACCTGAGGATTATACTGCATTTCCGCCTTATTTCATGGGATTTTTAGTTACTTATAGTATAGCACACGGTGTCAAATAGGGCCATGGCAGCGCATATCATTTTTTAAAGCAGCCATAAGCGCCCGATTCCATTGCATTTCAAGGCTCCATTGTCGCATACTAATGGTAGAAGAATAGAATTTTTTAACCCGCAGGCGAAATGCTTGCAAAACAGGAGTTCTCATATGAAGAAGTATCATTTCATGAGCTTTTTGCTCACAATCGCCCTTATTACTACTGCAGCGCCACTCCAAGCAGAATCAAACATGCAAAAAGCGAAAAATGCTGCAAAAAAACAATTCGATCAAAGTATTAAGCGTCTTCAAAAATGCCGTAAAGGGAATTGTTCAAGAATGGAAGCGCTCAAAGCTGCTCGTGATGTAACGATTGCAATCGTAGCGATGTATGCGGCAGGAAGAGGCCTACAAGATGCCCGTCAAGAGGCTTTCTTAAATCTTCCAAAGCAAGCAAGATATCATGCTGCAGCAGCCACTGCACCCTTAGGAGTCGCTGAAAAAGCTCTTATGCTACCATTAGAGACCGCAATAGGGGTCGTAGAGCGTATTGTTGCTCCCACTGTTGAAGCATCATATCAATCAAAAGATGGCAAAGAGGTTACAATAGTTGGGATTAAGCGCCAAGAGATGCCAACTAAAATTGTAGTTAGGGAGTATGGTATTAATCCGAAGACTGGACAGTCAACCATTGTTCAGAAAGAATATACAACGCCTGAATGGTATCGTATGGGTTTTGTAAGAATGCGGGATTAAAATCATTGTATCTTTTAAAAGCCCCGGTTTCTGCCGGGGCCTTTTTTTATCCTAATTCAACCACATTCACGCAACTACCACTGGGCTTTTTTTCTACGATAATAGAGCAAGCGCACTATAAAAAGTGCCTATTTTGTTGCACTTTAAAGCTCCATTTTGCCATACTTAAGGTAGAAAATAGGAGTTTTTAACCGTAATGAAGTAGTTATGAAGAAGTATCATTTCATGAGCTATATGCTCGTAATCGCATGCATTGGAACTATAGCACCACTTAACGCACAGCAATCTAAAATAGAGCAAGCAAAAGAGTGGTTCAAAAGAAACAAAAAGAAAGTTATTGCTGGCGCAGCCGTAACAGCCGCAGCAGCAGCTGGTGGTGGCGCACTCTACCTTTCTGATCGCGAACGAAGAGAGCATGGCTTTCCTGCAAATGGAACGTACCGAGAGACAAGCTACGGCCGCCAAGGAGCTGTTCGCACAGTAACTGGATACCAAATTGATGAAAATGGCAGCAAGTGGGTACTTATTAGTACTGATGGTAGAAAACAAAGAATGGCATTAGATGTATGGAAAAATAGAAAATATAAACGAATATTATCCTAAATTATTACGCTTTTTAGTCTTTTTTGGCATACTAATAGTAGAAAATAGGATTTTTTTAACCCGCAGGCGAAATGCTTGCAAAACAGGAGTTCTCATATGAAGAAGTATCATTTCATGAGCTATTTACTCACAATCGCCCTTATTACTACTGCAGCGCCACTCCAAGCAGAATCAAACATGCAAAAAGCGAAAAATGCTGCAAAAAAACAATTCGATCAAAGTATTAGTCGAATCAGGAAATTAAAAGCTTGAAAAAAAGTTGGGATCATCGTATAAAACTCCAAAATTCCGATCAAAAAATCAGGAGTAAAGATGATCCCAAACTTAGAAGAAATTTACTGCTTAATTGATAATCTAACAAGT
>JAJCZE010000010.1 GCA_029262555.1 Candidatus Babelota bacterium
TTGTAATCTTTCTATCTCAACTTCGCCCCTCCGCGGGGAACGCAAATGTATTGCTTGCCCAATACATTTAATACAAGGGCAAATAAGAGAAGCATCTCTTATTTATCTCTCTACGCTTGAAACGCTTAACCCATTCGCCTATTGTCGCAATCAGTCACTTATTTTTTCTTCCGTAAAATCGGCTCAGAGAGCTGTCAAGCTAGATCAGAATCGCATTATTTATAATGGCAGGCTTGAGTGTGCAGCGAATGCGAACTATTCAAGCCTACCCTATTTTGCGCAACATAAGGGTCAAAAGTCATTCGCGATTACATGCCCTCTAAGCCGCATAGGCATTTTGTAAAAAAGTATGCTCTAAGCAAAGTTAGGCGAATGGGGAGCATTTTAATCGCAGAGAGATATCTAAGAGAAACTTCTCTTAGATGCCCTTTTAGTTAAGGTATTTTGGGCAAGCAAAATACCTTATGCTGCCTGCAAGGGCCAACATGAAATTACAAACAACAAACACCCATCGGTAGAACAATAAACATGATAAAATAAAAATGATTTTACTGACGCATACTAACGCATTACAAAAATGAAATTTAAAAAAATCACTCATCACTTTCATCACGCGTATACACACATAATAATCGCGTATCGAACTCTTGTTGATGCTTATGGCAGCTATTTAAAACGTGTAAAATGTGCGGCAAAATAGAAACGAATCGATTACTCGTAAACTCAGAGTGAAAAAGTGCACGCCCGTTTATTTTTACTTTTACCTGTGCAAGCTTTGGATGATTTTGAAATTGGCGGTTTGAAAATGGGGGCCAATGAAATCGAGAGCGAATGTGCCCTTTTTTTGTTTTATAAAAAGTATACGTAATTTGCGGTGCTAAAATTTGCACCATATCCAGTCCGGAATAGAGCGCGCAGGTATGTTCAAAAATATCATTTTCAATGAACTGTTTTGTGGCTCGTTGTACGGGGCACCCCATGAGCACCAACTCATTAATGGTAAACGGTTCATCGGTTGGAGATTTTTCAACGCGTGCCAAATTGAGTGCAACCGTACCGCCATGGCTGTGTGTGATTAATCTAATAATAGGATCCTGATGATATTTTTCTTTATATTCTTTAACGATTCTTTGCAATTCGATATAGAGACGGTCAGCTGCTTCTTGCCGAATTGCCGTACTTAATTTTCCAGACCATCCAAAAGCGTAAAACGTTTCAAGCGAAAAAAGATCGGGAGCAACGTTATGTAGGGTGTGAGCATTTTCGAAAATATTTGAATTCGGATCAATTTCTTGTATCGGGCGTAGGCTTGGTATGCCATTGAAGAAGGTATAAAAAAGTGGCCGTCTTATAAAGCGAGTGCCATGAATCCAGACTGTAATGGGAGGAGCTGAGTTTTTTGTATCATGTTGAATGCATGCGCGAGGAAAGGTAACTTTTTTAATGTGTTTTTTTGGAGTGCATGCTGGAGCAATACAGAATACTATAATCAAAAATATGTGCGACTGTTTCATACGTATGTATCCTCAGCTACAAATGCGAGAATAGCATGCCTAAGAGTTGCCAGCAATAGAGTGCCTAATGCAGAGGCTGCTTTGCTTATCTACTGCTTGTTTTTCATCTAAATCATGTATGAGGGCAGGAATGCATTTGAAAAAAGAAGGGGTAGTGAATTCGGTATGCAGCAGTCCACGCTCTTGAAATGAGAATGTATAGAGAGATTTATACATTTTTATAATATCGCGCAGGCTGATTTCTCGATACATTTTGAGCGCTTCGTAAAGCTTTAATTCCATAAAAAGTCCGTTATCTACTTTTTTCGAATCGTGGTTCGGAGCTGAGTGCCACGTGATTTCCGCCTGAATAAGGTTTTGCTGCGTTGCAAAGTGCCGCTCAGATCCAAATTTCCACGTAACATTTTGAATTGCTTGAATAAGCTCTTGTACTCTTACTTGTCTGTTTTCTTTCCATGTATCAAAGAGCGATCGAGGAAGCTGTAATGATCGTTGATCCATGATTTGAAATCGATCATCGTGCGAATGCAGTGCGTAGATTTTTTGAAAAAGGGGGCTCTGCGTATAAAATGATGTTAGTTCTTGGACGGGGCATGCAAGTAAGAGCGCACGCGCAATAGTGTATGAACCTGCGTCATACCATTCAGCCATATGAAGCGCTACGTTGCCGCCATGGCTGTGCGTAATAACTGTTATTTCAGGCGTAGTTCGATGAAGTTCTTGATATGATTGCGCAAGAGATTGAATGAGATCAAAAAGTTGTTTTCCTGCGGTGCGACGTTCTTTTACTTCAATACCGCCAGACCATCCAAAGGTATACATTCCTGCAGCAGGAAACGAAGATGCATCTGTATGTGAAAGTGCATTCAGTAAATGGTGGATAGCATGACTTTTTGGTAAATCGCATTTGCGATAAAGCCCGGGAGGTGATTGGGTATTTGCAGGGAAAAATCGACGAATATCGACATCTTTAAAAAGGGCATGAATTTGCGTGCCATGTACAAAAATTGTAATGGGTGTTGGTTTTGGCGGTGGTGGTGGAGGATGCATGATCATAGAAATACCCCTAAAAGCTTACTCATACCTATCTTTAGTATACTCGTTCGGGGCTGAAGCTGCAAAAGGCTATTTTACGGCTCCTTTTCGTGCGGATTTAGTTGAAGACATTGCCGGCTTTTGAGGCCTGTTTGCAAAGCAAATAGCTGCTCCAGATGTGAGTGCGGGGGCAATAGAAAGGGATTTGCTCGTGCCAGACTTACGAATAATCTTATATTTTGCCCCCGAAGCCATATGAATGAAGATTTCAGGAGTATGCCCAGGAGGGACTTTCATGGAGGTATCTTGTAGCATATCTATGTTGGGATCATAATTTGTTTGGTAATAGATTATTACGGTGTAATCGGAGTTATTTGAGACCTGTAGATAACCAAAATCTTTTTGATTTTTGAGTCGATCCATTGCGCACCACGTTGATGAGCTACATACAAAGATCATCACAGCAATTAGTTTGAACAGATGCATAGCCTACTCCTTACATAGAACTGTAACGAGCATATCGGCTCTGTAAAATTTTACAATGCAGAATGACTACTCTCCTTTTTAGGACAAGCCTTAGATAAGAGGCTGGCCAGATGTTTGAGCCATCTGCTTGTGTCCCAAGGCCATCTCGCGATGATCATGCTCATGGTGAGAATGTATGCTTAAAGAACAGAGTGCTATTATGCTACAGACTTTGAGTAGCGTTGATAGTGAGAATATCATCCCTGCAAGTACGATCAATTTCATAACCTATCCTCTGATAGAAGGTTAGTTGGCAGCCTGCATAGCTGCATTCAATGGTTAGAGGCGTTTAATTAAAATCTGCTGCTTACACAGATTGCGTATAAAGGGGGGCCATGCATGGCCAGGAAATTTGGGTAATATAAAAAGGAGCACGAACGAGCGGGCAAGGAAGGGGTGCGAATGATCCCCAACCCGATGCTAGGATGTGCTTATTTACCATAATGGTACTCCTTGAAGTAGATGTGGAAAGATACACTGCTTACATTTTTGCTTACTATCATCAATCTGTAACATAAAAACAAAATGAATACAATGCGGCGCCGAAAAAGCGAATTTATGACAATTTGTGTTGCTTTTTTGTGATTTGTTGCAGAGTTCAGCCTATTTTTGAAGTCCTTTTTGGCTTCAGATTTTCTGCATCTTCTGTGTATATCGTGCAGTAAAACTGTTGCCTTTTTTCAAAAAGAGAACGATACCGTCAATTTCTGAGTTAAAAGTCAGAAGTTCAAGAGTTAAAAAAAACGGAAAATTTTGTAAAAAAAGTGCAAAAAGATTCATTTTTTTTGCAAATTAGTCCGAAAAATGGAATGAATTGAGTAAAAAATGGTCGAATCAGGAAATTAAAAAATCCTTGAAAGTTCCATATGAAAGGAAAAAATCACCAAACGCTTCACCTCAGTTCGCCCAAGCTTCTTCGAGACCCATACCGTTCGCCCTGAGCGTGTCGAAGGGTATCGAACGGTCAAATGTTGAAAGACTTGTAGATTGTAAGCTTGTAATGCTTTTTTTTAAAATTCAAAAGAATTAGTTATTGAGAAAGCTTATAAACCCTTCGACAAGCTCAGGGCGAACGGTGGAGGCCTCGCGAAGCTTTACGAAGTGGAGTAAAACGGAGAGAGAGAATCTTATAGGTTTTTCCCTATAATTCAATTTCCTAATTCGACTAAAAGATAGGGCGCAGGATGTAGCTGCGCCCGTAAAAGTTATGCATCAAGAAGCATTGAGCGTCGCTCTTGAGTACTCAAAATCATGCGATGCATGGTTCGTTTTGTCTCAGTATCGATGCTGTGTGCAAATGAAGCGATTTCAGCGTCAGTATCAAGTGGTATGCCTTTTGTAGTGGCGATGGTGATAATATTTCCCATACCGCCCATTATGCCCATAATATTTGGAGCAACGTTATTTTTGTCTTCAGGCGCTTGCAGAATATTAAAGAAGTTTTGCACCATTGCAGCAAAATTAAGCAAAATAGCCTTAGTTTCCTCATCCATTCCGGATTGCTTATTATGGGTACACACTCTGCATGCTTGCAGTGATTCGGATTCAGAGATAATTACCTGCGTCAGTTCGGCAACTAATACATCATTATCTGTTCCTGCAAGAGAGCGGGTTTGGGTTTGTTGATTTGCTTGTGATACTTGTTTGGCTGTCTGAATAATAGCGACGATAAGCTTTTCAATCAGTATAAGATTTTCTTTTACTTCTGGATCACGAAGGAGTGCGACAATAATGCGAACAACTTTAGTCAGTGTGGCTGCAGCATTTTTCGGTTTTGGGTTTGGCGTGGATGGTTTTGCCGCTTGTGCGATTGGCGCAGCTTGAGGTATATCGGCTGCTGTTGATGCGGTGAGTTCTTGCGCATGTGTTGCATTGATAGTGAAACACAATAACGCTAAAAAAATAGAATGCTTTACCATGGAGATCTCCCTTTTTACATGGTTTGCATTACTCTACATTGTGCACTTTATAGAGATCAATCACTTTCGTTTGAATTCTTTTTTTTCTCTTTGAAGATTAAGACTTGCTTTACTCGCTTAGGGCTTGCTTTTTGGATTTGGAAATAGAGATTTTTATAAAGAATGCGCTCACCTTTTTTGGGAAGATGTTGCAATTTCTCAGTTAAAAACCCACCCAGTGTATTTGAATCTTCTGTTTCAAAAGTAATCTGCAATGCTTCACTCAGCTCCTCAAGAGGGACGCTTGCATCTACAAGCCATCCGCCTTGCTGGAGGGCTAATATTTTTTCTTCCGAGGGCTCATGCTCATCGCTGATTTCACCTACGATTTCTTCAAGTACGTCCTCAAGCGTAATTAATCCAGTTACAATTCCATGCTCATTGAGTACGATTGCAATGTGCATGTGTTGTTCTCGAAATTCTCGTAAAAGCTGATTGATTTTAACGCTTTCAGGCACAAATAAGATAGGGCGCACGAGTTCTTTGAGCGGCTTATTTTGCTTATGAGAGAGCATTACAAAGATATCTTTTTGGTGAACCATGCCGATAATATTATCTGGTTTTCCTTCATAGACTGGCATACGAGTAAATTGATATTCGGCAAACAGTTCAAGAATTTTATCAATCGGCGTTGTTACATCAACATTCACAATATCTGGCGCGGGGACCATAATGTCTTTAACTGGAATGCGCCCTAAATCAAAAATATTGCGAAGCATTTCGGTTTTTTCTTTTTCAAGAATTCCTTGTGCGTGAATATAATCAATTAAGAATCGAACTTCTTTCTCGGAAGATACCCATTGGGCGGCTCCATTGGAAGCAGACTTTTCACTTGTGCTATAAATTAATGCATTCGAAAGCCCGATAAATGCACTTACCGGAATATAAAGGACATAGTAGACGATATTAATAAGCCATAATACTGAAGTGAAAATTCGCTCACCTCGTACTCGAGCTAAATTTTTTGGTAAAATTTCACCAAATAGAATGATCATAATACCCGCAATACCAACACCCAAAGAAAATCCCCAGCCGGATGAAAGATTGAAATGCTGGAAAATTGTTTCGGTAATATTGGTCGCTACTGCTGCGCAGGTAACATCTGCGAAACTACTTACAATTAAAATAGTAATCAAAACGCGATGAGGGTTTTTCTCGAGTGCTAAAAATAGCGTATCATACCGTTTGCCAACGGTGCTTGCTAGCTCTTTTAAATTAAAGAGCCGGAGCGCTGTGATGCGAGTTTCAATAAATGCAAAAACAGCTCGCACAAAAAGAGATATGAAAAAGAGAATAAGAGACGGATAAAGTTGCGTGAGCAGGGGAACTTGCATATTGCCCTTTATTCTTCCTCTTGCTCAAGCAAGAGGGTATTGGTTTGCATATCATCACTATCACCTTCTTCGTCCGCTTCTAGTTGTGCAGCTGCAAGCTCTTTTTCAAAGAATGTGAGCAGTTTTTTGCAGCGGGATGGATGACGAAGTTTTTTTAATGCTTTTACTTCTATCTGACGAATTCGTTCTCGGGTAACTGAGAAATCTTTTCCTACTTCTTCAAGTGTATGCTCAGAAGCCACATCAATACCAAAACGCATTTTAAGTACTTTTTCTTCACGTGGCGTTAATGTTTTGAGCACTTCTCTGACGCGCTCTTTCAAATCAGTGTTTGCGATTGTCTCAGAAGGAGAGAATTCATTTTCATTTTCAATAAAGTCTTTAATGGTAGCGTCTTCGCTATCACCAACCGGCGTCTCGAGCGAAATAGGCTCTTTTGATATTTTGATAATATTTTTAATTTTCTTTTCATCAAGATTCAGCTCTTTAGCCAATTCAGCATACGTTGGCTCTCTGCCATTGTCTTGAATAAAGGTGCGCTTAATTTTATTAATTTTATTAAGCGTTTCCACCATGTGAACCGGGACACGGATCGTACGAGATTGGTCTGCAATGGCTCGCGTAATCGCTTGGCGAATCCACCATGTTGCATAGGTTGAGAATTTATAACCACGCTCAAATTCAAATTTTTCTACTGCTTTCATGAGCCCGATATTTCCTTCTTGAATCAGATCAAGAAAGTGAAGCCCGCGATTTACATATTTTTTAGCGATATTTACTACTAAACGAAGATTTGCTTTTGCCAAATCATCTTTTGCCCGCTTATCTTTTATTTGAGCAGTAGCGTGTTGCTTATAGTATTTGAAAATAATTGCTCGTGATGCACCAACTTCAGATTCAACTTTTTTGATTGACTTTGCAGCAGTTCGAACTGTTTTTTCAAGCTCTTGCATCTGGCTTTCAAGCTCAGGAGAAAGGTTTTTTATACTTTTGTAGTCTTCAAGCTTTTCAGAGCCGGTACGAACAATCTCTTCTTTTTCGTTAATTTTTTTAACGAATTTTTCAAGCTTTTTACCAAGTTTCCGAATAAGCTTATTTGAGAGCTTGATATCAAGAATGGTTTTACTAATCGCGATTTTATTGTCTTTTACCTCCTGAAGCATCGCTTTTTTTTGTGCGACACTATCAAGTTTGCCTCGATAACTGCGATAGATTTTTTCTTCATTATCAACAAGCGTTTTCATTTTTTTGATCGTTTTTAAAAGCGTCGCTTTTTCTTGCTCAATTTTTGGCAAGTTGTCTTCATCAAATTCAGAAAACTGAATTACATCTTTCAGTGCAAGAGTATTTTTTGAAAGACGATCGCCGATCGAAATAAATTCTTTGTGTAAAAAGGGTAGATGGGAGATTGCATCAATCGATTCTTGTTTTGCGCTTGCGATTTTTTCAGCAATGACCGTTTCAGTCTTTTTATTTAAGAGTGGAATTTTACCAATATCTCGCAAATAAGACTTAACACTGTCGGTGATTTGAGTTGGAGCTTCGCTGACCTCTTCTTCTTCACCATCTTCTTCTTCTGCTTCACCCGGAAGCGCTTTAACTTTCGCTTTTACGGGAGCTGCTTCATCATCAGCTTCAATAGCATCTACGCTGATATCAGCTGCTTCCATTTCTTCTTGCGTCATCAGCTCAATATTTTCTTTGTCGCATGTTCTTAACAGCTGCTCTGTTTCCATTTCAGTGAGTTGTTGTTTTTCACTAAACTCCATCAACTCTTCGTATGAAAGAGCGCTTGCTCGTTTTGCTCGTTCAATGAATGCCGCAATGATTTCTTCTTTTGATACCGGCTTGGATTTTTTTGCAGTAAGAGTTGTGCGAGGTGCCACTTTAGGCTTTATAGCTTTAGACGCTTTTTTAGGAGCGGCTTTTGCTTTTTGCGTTGCAGCAGAGACCTTTTGAGCGGTTATTTTTTTTGCAGGCGCTATGTTTTTTGCAACTTTCTTTGCAGGCGCAGATTTTGCTACGCGTCGTGCTGGAGCAACTTTTTTTGCAACCGTTTTTTTGACGGCCGCTTTGCGAACTGTTTTTGCAACTACCTTTTTAGCGGTTGCTTTTACGGTTTTTTTCGGCTTTGCCTTAACGGTAGTTTTTTTCTTTGCAACTGGAGTAGCTTTTTTTCGCGTAGTTGTTTTCTTTTTTGGAGTAGTCGTCGTTACGCGGCGCCCAAGTTTACGTGCAGAACGTGCAGCGGTAGTTGTTTTTTTCTTTGCAGCTGGTTTGCGCGTTGTTTTTGCAGGTTTTTTGCGTGTGGTAGTTGTTTTCTTTTTTGGACGAGTCGTCGTTTTTTTTGAACGTTTTTTTTGTGCCATAATTAAGAGTTACCTTCCTCAGTAGTATTCTGCGCAACCGCAGGAATAACTGTTTCTTTTAAAATTTTATAACGAAGCAAAAGTCGATCAATAGTTTTTTGATCTTTGTTTGTGTGAGCCTGCGTAAGCTGGGCCGTAATTGATTGAATAATCTGCTTCCATCGTTTCTTTTGAAACTGATTTAAAAGCTCTTCATAGGCACTTTTACTTAAAGGCTCAGTGTATGTAACGAGTAGCTTACTCACGGCATCCTTTTCATTTGCGCTGAGCGTATCAAAAAATCGATCGAACTCGAAAGGGCTGTGAGTTTCTTTGGAGATTACTAACTTCTTAGCGATTATTTTGAGCGGATCTCCAAATTGCTCTATTACATAATTGTCAATTTGTGGGTCAAACAATTCCACGTTATTCATTATAGCACAAAATAAGCGTTTTTCTATGCTGGATGATTCTTCAATGGGGCGACTCTCGGCAGCTTTCGCTTCTGGCTCCTTTGTATTCATGGACTCTTTTTTCTCTTCTTTGTCTTCAGCAGCTTGTACGTGGCGTTTGAGCTCGTCTTTTACTGATTCAAAGGGAAGCCCGAAGGTCTGAGCGGCGGTATGCAGCAAGATATCCTGTTTGAGTGGATCGTAGATTAAAGAGATAATTTCGATGATTTGTCTGATTTTGCGTACTTTCTCTGAGAGCGGTGATGTAGAGTATCCAGATCCAAGCCGTTCAATAAAAAACGCGAAAATATCTTGAGCTGATTCAATGCGGCCATTTAAATCGTTTTTTGCCTCTAAAAATGATGCTGGATCTTGCCCTGCGGGCAGATGAACTACCTTTAGCTCCATATTTGCTTGCCAGCAGAGTTGCGTAAGGCGTAAAATCGCTTTTTCTCCCGCAGCATCATTGTCATACAGCAGGTACAGATACGGCGCATAGCGTGATAATAGTTTCAAATGGTTGAGCGTGCAAGCGGTCCCCAATGTGGCGACGGTGTTGGCATATCCTGCTTGTGCCATTGCGATACAGTCGGTATAGCCTTCTACTAAAAAGACTGCCTGTTTTTCCTGGATGGCTTTTTTTGCAGTATCAAGGCCATAAAGTAATGATCCTTTATGAAAAAAGTCAGTTTCGCGTGAGTTGTAATACTTAGCTCGAGTATCTTCTGGCTTGAAGGTACGCCCGCCAAATGCGCAAAAGCGGCCAAGATGATCACGAATAGGGAAAATAATGCGATCTTCAAAAGGGGAGAATAATACTGTTTTGCCGCGAGAAACGATATAGGCATTAATGAGATCATCCACTAAAATGTTTTCTTTTTGCGCGGTGTCAACTAACTGTCTGATGGCATTGAGACCGCCAGGAAAGTAGCCGATTGCGTATTGATCGATCACTGATTGATCAATATTTCTCTTTTTTAAATAGTTAAGAACTTTGGGTTGTTTTTTTAAATGGGAGTGGCACCAGTCTGCAACTGTCTTACAAATATCGAAATGCATCTTTTTTTGCTGAGCAGACTGTTCATTACGTTCAGACTCTTTTGGAAGCTCTATGCCGTATCGTTCAGCTAAAAATTGTACCGCTTCGTGCTGGTTACAGTTTTCGATTTTTGAAACAAAGGTAATAACGTCTCCGCCGGCATGGCAGCCAAAGCAATAAAAAATATCTTTATGCGGGCTGACGCTAAAAGAGGCGGTTTTTTCGTGATGAAATGGGCAACGAGACTTCCAATAGTTTCCCGCTTTTCTGAGGGTGGTGTATTCATTTACCACATCAAAAATAGCTACTCGTGATTTGATCAGATTAAATACGCTCATTATTTACGTGCCATCCTGCTTGCAATAAAGCCAATACTCGCTGCAGCCATTAGTGCGAGTGCTACGTATTGATTGATAGAAAGATGGAGCCCATCCAGTATTCGATCACCGCGCCAAAAATCTACGGTAAATCGTTCCGCTGCCACTAAAAAGAGGTATGAGCAGGTGAGTTGGCCACTGTATTTAAACCAATTTCTGCCAATAAAATATTGAAATGCAAAAATAAGGAGCAATAATGCTGCGCTATAAAGCTGCGTTGGGTGCATACAGACGTTAAGTGGTGCAACGGTAGTTGCATCCGTATAGATGATTCCCCATGGCTGGGTAGTTGGCAGTCCATAGCAACATCCAGCAAGAAAGCAGCCAATACGAGAAATCGATTGCAAAAGCGGTGCATAGATTGCAAAGAGATCTAAAAGGGGGACAATGGGGATACCAATTACTTTCAGATAGAAAGGCAGTGTGAGCACTACTGCGCTAATGGCTCCTAAAATAGAAAATCCACCTTCGTAAAACGCAAAAAATTGCATAACGCTTTGTATTTGATCCGGATAGGAGGCATAAAAGAGTAAACGTCCGCCCAAAATGGCGGCAATAATGCCAACGCTCAAAATCATAGAAAAATGAGCATCCAGATTGAGTGCGCTGTATCGCGGATCGCGACGGGTTAAAAACATGAATAAAAGCAAGCCCAAAGCGATCATGAGGCCATAGCTATGAATAGCGAATGGACCGTAAATATGAAGCAAAGTATGCATAGATATAACCTTTTTGGTTTGATTGATACTCAAGTATAGCATATCTCAGGAATGAAAAAAGCCGGGATATTAAGGGATCTTACTCGGGCAACCCTTGTGCATTACTTTATATATTTGATACAATTAGTAATGAAAAAATAGGTTTTAAGAGGTTATATGTATTATAAAGGTATGAATATGAAAAACTATTCTCGATTTTCATTACTAATTTTGACGGTATTTTATGCTTTTTCGAGCACGGGATCGTTGCAAGCGGCTGAAGGTGCAGTTGATGTAAAAGATTTTGCACCCGCTGTTTTATCTTTGGATCAAGCAAAAGACTTAAAAAATCAGTTTGTATTTTGGCTTGGCAAGCATTATCGATGCCTGTATGGCGGCAAATGCACTCGTGCTGAAAAGAAGGAAGTTATGGCCGAGTGGAAGCGTTGGGGCAAATTGCTTGGCGCGGGAGTAGTAGTTGCGTTGGGTGCATACTTTGCACCAAAAGGCGCAAAAGCGGTACGATCTGCAATTCGAGGTGTTGTTGATGAAGAGGCAACAAGAGTGGCTGATCGTTTGAATCGAGAGATTGATGCAACATTGGGTATTGCAGATTTAAGGTTGCCGCCAGTAGTTGAGGCAGGAATTAGACGTCGCGTTATGGATGATGGGTCTATTCTCTTGAAGGATAAAGATCAAGCTATAGCAAGTGACATTCAAAATGCTCTCATTGAATTACGTATTCAACGCAGAGAAGAAGCCATCGCAGCGCTTACTGGTGTTGCAGCGGGAGGAGCAGTTGCAGGAGCTGTAGGGCAAGCTGAGGTTAATCGAGCAAGGCTTGCAGCGTTGTCTTCGACCATTGTGAGCGCTGGAGTAAATGCGGTACTTGTATCGATAGATCAAGGTGCGTTGGCAAAAGATGGTGATGGTAAAGATGCAGTATTAACTGCGGCTCAAAGACGAGAGCGTGTACAAGAATTAACTCAGCAAGCGCTGAGAACGATATTGCAGATTCCAGCTGAGCAAGAAATTGGCGAAGAAGGGCTTGCTGGAACTATTGTTGAACAGGTATTGCGGCAATTAGAGACGCGTGAAGTGCAAGTGCCATGGATGGGTCCTGTAGGAGTAACTCGAAGATCAAGAGAGCAAGGCGCTGCAGCTGCCGCAGCGGGTGCTGCACCAGCTCAACCAGGACAGCCTGGATACCAAGGTGCGGGAGCTTCTCCGGCTTGGCAGAATCCTATGTCAGAAATGTCTCCAGCAATGCAGCAAGCAGGTGGTTCGGGAAGGCTTGGTGGGCAATCGACTTCAACGCTGAGGCCATTCAGAGGGGACACAGGAGGCTTTGGTGGTAGATGGTATAGGCAATAACTTATGCACTCTCTTCGCGTGCTCGAAAAATAAGCAATGAAAGTGCAGCGGGAGTCATTCCTGGAATGAGCGCAGCGTGCGCAATAGTGGCCGGTTTATGAGTAGTAAGCTTTTGCTGAAGCTCTTTGGATAATCCCGGAAGATTTTTATATTCAAATGACTGTGGAATGTGGAGTGATTGATAATAGTTCGATCGCTCCACTTCTTTTAATTCCCGTTTAATATACGGTTCATAGCGAATTTCGGCATGCACGATCAGTGCTGCACGATCAGAAAGGCGCGGCTCTTTCTCTTTCAATGCTTCAATCGCATTTTCAGCCGTTCCAAAAAGGTGCATCAATTTTGCCGTACGATATTCTTTTTTAAGCGCTTCAAGCGTTGACTCAACGAGTTCGTTTTCCGCTTTGATCGTATTCCAAAGCGCTTTATCAATCATACCCAGTTCATATGCTTTTTGCGATAGGCGAATGAAGGTATTATCTTGGCGTAAAATCAGACGCCGTTCAGCGCGAGACGTAAACATTCGATATGGCTCATCAACGCCCATAGAGGTAAGATCATTGATCATTACGCCGATATAGCTTTGTGTACGGCTCAAAATAAAGGGCGCTTTGCCGTGAGCTCTTAAATGCCCATTAATACCGGCGACCATTCCTTGGCCAGCTGCCTCTTCATAGCCCGTAGTGCCATTAATTTGGCCAGCTAAAAAAAGGCCTGGTACTGTTTTAACTTCAAGTGATTCTTTGAGTTGATTGGGCAATACAAAATCGTATTCTACTGCATAGCCAGGCTTTGTAATAATAGCGTTTTCAAAGCCTTTAATGCTGCGGACATATTCTTCTTGTACTTCAAGTGGCAAAGAAGTGGAGATCCCATTTGGATATACTTCATCTGAGTTTGCTCCTTCAGGCTCCACAAACACATGATGTGATTTTTTATCAGGGAAACGGCCAATTTTATCTTCAATAGAAGGGCAATAGCGTGGGCCAACACCGCAAATATTACCATTATACATGGCTGATTTATCTAAATTATCTTTAATGATTTGATGGGTACGCTCATTAGTATGCGTGATGTAGCAGGGGTGCGTACTTTTAGTTTTATGTGGTGCAAACTCAAAGAGATAGTTGAGGGAATCTGGCTCTTGGAATTCCATTTTGCTTAAATCGAGCGAAGATGCAAGTAAGCGAGGAGGAGTTCCTGTTTTGAGTCTGCCGAGTTTGAGCTTCATGTTTTGCAAAAAGAGCGAAAGGCCGGTAACCGCTTGTTCTTCACGGCGCCCACCTTTAATCACTTTATCGCCAATAAACAGTTTACCGTTCAAAAAGGTGCCGGTAGTGATAATTACGCTTGGGGCTGAATAGCGGGTGCCATCTTTGGTGATAACGCCTTGCACGGTATTGTGCTCATCCACGATGATATCTTCAGCAATATGCTGCCCGATAGTGAGATTTTCAATTTCTTGAAGTTTTTTCTGGCTCAGTGCGCTATACGCATCTTTATCGATTTGAAGACGGAGCCCTTGAACTGCGGGGCCTTTACGAGTATTAAGCATGCGAGCTTGAATATAGGTCTGCGTTGCAAGCTGAGGCATCAATCCGCCCAATGCACTTACTTCATACAGAAGGTGCCCTTTGCCGATACCGCCCAATGCAGGGTTGCAGGGCATCAGGCCGATGGTATCTATAGTAAGCGTGAGCAGAAGCGTTTTTGAGCCCATTTTGGCTGCTGCATGAGCAGCTTCTATGCCAGCATGACCGCCACCAATAACTATGACATCAAAATCGAAAGGTTTTTTTTGCATATTACTTCTTTAAAAATGCGCGTTTAACTTGATTTAAAGGTAGCATTTAGCACATAGAATGGCAATTGGTCCGATTGTATAGCGAAATCTCTTGGAGAGGATGTGACTTTTATGCTACACTTTTTGTATGAATTTAATTGAGATTGTGCTTTACGCTTCAGATACGGGAAAAGAGCCATTTTCTGATTGGGAAAGTGGACTTGATAAGCCAATACGAGCTGCTGTTATGCGGCGATTGGATAGGCTTCGGCTTGGTAATTTTGGAGATGCCAAGCGCCTGCAAGGGGTGAGTGGTATTTGGGAGCTGCGAATAGATCAAGGGCCTGGCTATAGAGTTTATTTTGGAAAAGAAGGTTCGATGATAGTTGTGTTACTTTGTGGGGGAAGTAAAAAGAGTCAAACTCGAGATATTGCAAAAGCAAAGCAGTATTGGTTTGATTATAAGGAATCGGTATGAAAAAAGATTTGAGAAACTATCAAGAAAAATTATTAGAAAATTTACGTGATCCAGAGCTAGCGCATCACTATCTTAATGAAGCGCTTACTGATGAAGATCCACGAATTTTTTTATTAGCACTTAAAAATGTACACGAGGCTCAGGGCGGCCAAGTAACTGAGCTTGCTCAGAAGGCAAATTTGAGCAGAGAAAATATATATCGAATTCTTTCAAAGAAAGGTAACCCGAAGCTTTCGAGTATTATTTCATTATTGAATGCAGTAGGATTTTCGCTGGCTGTTCAGCCAAATAAGAAATAATAAAAAAGCCCCGCAGAGTGCGAGGCCTTCTTATTGGTATCGATTGTAATTATTTAAGCGTGCTATACCTCATAGCGGTACTGAGCACTTTAGCAACGTTATTGCCAGGAAAATCCAGTGAATATTTAACGTTATTAACAAATTGAGCAAATTGCGCTTGCACCTCTTTGCTTGAGTGTTTTGCGAGCAATGTGCCAATGTTTTTTTGTTGAGCAAGAACCAGTGGTACTTTTTTCGACTCTGCATCGCTCAGTCGCCTTAAGCTGGCAAGCAACGTTTTTGTTCCCAAGGCTTTTTGCAACGTTTGCAGTAAATTTTGGCCAGATACTTCCAATAATCCTGCAAGCTTTTCAAGCTCGGTAAGGATTACTTTGCTGTCTGGGCCATTCACTGCGGCGCGATATTTTACCGTTCTTTCTTGAATTCCAGCAATCATTTCGTGAAGCTTTTGGGCAAGGTTAATAAATTGAGCTTTTGTGAATTTATTGGGAGTGACTCCAAAAAAGTTATCGTTAAATGCGCGTAACGCTGCACCATATTCAGCAAACTCAGATACCGATCCCGCAAGAATTTTATGCTCTTGCTCGGTTTCACCTGTGTGCTCTTGAGCGTGAAGCGTAACAGGCGTCATTGAAAGAGTCCCTGTTAATGCCAGTGTAAAAAGTAAATAGTTTAGGTTCGTACGTTTTGTATTCAATTTCTTCATGATATATGCCTCCATACCGGGGGGTTATCAAATATATGAGCTCTATGCCCACTTATCCTAAATATACCAATTTGCGTAGTAATCTCGCAATAATATGGGTATATTTCCCAGCTGTAATTAGCTTATCAGTGATGGCGCCAGATGGCCAATGGGTGGCGGATTTGGCTTTCAGAGGGGAGTATTGATGGTTTTTGGCTATGGTAAGAAAGGGGTGATGAGCTTAATGAATTTGGGAGTAAATCCCTTGTTTTTTATCAAATGAATGGCCAAATCAAGCTCTTTTTTCTGAGTTGCTTGAGCGTAATTAAATACGAATTCTACATCGGTAAGAATGCTTTCAGAGAGGGCTCTGAGTTGGTTAAGTTCAGCCTTTTCAAGGCATCCAATGAGTCCATCTCCTGAGCGGCTACGGCCATGTTTTGCCCCTAAAATGTACCGAAGGGTGTCATCATGGCGATTTATCATAAAATTTCTATTTTTAAACATGGTGATGAGGCTTTTCTTTTTAAGCGTTTCAACCCATTTTTTTTGAGCCTCACTCAATTGGTGAGCAAGCCCCTTAATATTGATTAATATTACTTGTGAAAGCTGGGATCCGCTTGGAGTAATGCCATTATGGATAGCAATACTTCGATTTTTGAGTCGTTCAAGCGTGTTGAAATCTTGTTGAAAAGGGGTTTTGCCTGCAAAGAGATTGCCAGTAACCGTTCTGATTTCTTTTGTGTATCCTTGGATTTGCTGTAGAGCATGGGCAATTGTTGCTTGCTCTGCGGGAGTAAGTGTGCCATCAGGAATAGCGGCTGTAAGAGTGAGTGTGAATATAAGTGATGAAATGAGAAAAAAACGGTCTTTCAGTGAGTATTTCTGCATATGATATACTTTCATACTATGTATTGCAAAAGCCAAAGGTAATAATAACTATATGCATTTAATGTACAGGAATGATATGTGCAGGGCAATAGCCCATGAGAAAGATTGATTTAGTGCCTGTTTTAGCTATTCTAAGCCCCATCGATATCTCTTTTTTATATACGTGAAAAGGTTGTAATGCTGTATCATTTATCACTTTATTTTCGAGATTCGTGGCATCTGCTTAATGTGGTCCATTATGTAAGTTTTCGAATACTTGCAGGGCTTTTAAGCACGATGTTTTTTTCTTTTTTATTTGGAGGGCAATTTATTGCCTATTCTCGTCGATTTTTTCGTTCAAAAACGCGGGAAGTTACCCCCAAGTGGCAACGCACACAAGAGCAGCTGCCGACGATGGGCGGATTGTTTATTTTATTTATGGTGCTTTTAAATACCATTTTATGGTGCAATCTTACTCATACAGCAGTATGGCTGATGTTGGGACTTCTTTTAGGATTTGGTGCCATTGGCGCATGGGATGATTGGAGTAAAATCAATCGAAGTAAAGGAATATCTGCGGTAGCTAAGTCGAGCCTGCAATTGCTGGTTTCCTTTATTATTGTGAGTATATGGGTCTTTTTTTGTGGGGCGCAAACAACGATTACATTTCCTTTTTTCAAAGCATTCCAGCCAGATTTGGGAATGCTTTTTATTCCATGGGCAATGTTTGTGCTTATTGGCACGAGCAATGGCGTTAATTTAACCGATGGGCTCGATGGGCTTGCTATTGGATCTTTGATTCCTAATTTTTTTCTTTTTACGATGTTATGTTATTTATCTGGGAATATAGCCTTAGCATCGTATTTGCATATTCCGTTTTCAGGTACTGCTGAAATTGCCATTATGGGTGCAATCTTTGTCGGCGCTTCTATTGGTTTTTTATGGTACAACGCATATCCAGCTCAAATATTTATGGGGGATGTTGGTTCATTGGCATTGGGTGCTGGACTTGGATTTATGGCACTGTTATGCAAACAGGAATTGTTACTCGCTATCTCTGGCGGCATATTTGTGGCAGAAACGCTTTCTGTGATTTTGCAGTTGGGGTCGTATCGATTGCGAGGTAAAAAGCTATTTAAAATGGCTCCCATGCATCATCATTTTGAATTGCTTGGGTGGCAAGAAGCAAAAATCACTGTTCGCTTTGCAGTTATCTCTTTTATTTTGTGTTTGCTTGCATTGATTACAATTAAGATTCGATAGCAATTTTTTTTGCATTACTCCAAAACATACTCATTCCAATTCCCAGTAGCGCTCCAAAAAGGAGTAGTGAACTCATGCCATCTACAAACAAGCTATAGATTGCTGACAAAGAGAGAATAAGTGTGCTGATAAGTGCCAAGGATGGAATTGCTGAATGCAATTGTATTGCGCCTCGATGGGCAGCAAAAAGTGCTGCAACTGCACTGAATGCAAAAGAAATTGTAGGCCCAAATGCGCCAATTTGCTGCAATGGTAATTGGCTTCCGCATGAAATGCACAGAAAAAGAAAATAGATTGCCCCTTCTAAAAGTACGCACCAATAGGGAATCTGGTATCGATTTAATTGTATAAGCAGTGATGATCCGGCTAAATGGTTGTTTTTTGCCAATGCGTATACATTCCAATTATTACTAAAAATAATACCATAGCTGCCGCCAAGCGCTGAAAATGCAACTGCTAAATGCAGCGTTGCAACCAATATATTTTGCAGTTCGATATTGTCGGGAATTATCATTGATAACAGTGTTGGAAAAAGATAACGGTAATCAGGAAGTTCGCCCAAAAGGGATCCTAATCCAGCATAGATAGAAACTTGAAACAGTGTGGTAATACAGATAACTGCACCATATGAATACAAAATTGCGCGTGGGGCATTTACTGGCGCATTTTCTATGTGGCTACTTAGTGAGCAGGCCGCTTCAAATCCGCTCAACGCAAAAAGAACGAGTGGCAATGCAATTGGAATACCTGCTATATCGGCAGCCTGAAAGCTAATATATGAAGGATTTAAAAGATATAATCCTGCAATGATTCCAAAAAGAATAGGTGTAGTTTTTAACCAAAAAAAGATGGTTTGAATCGTACTATTTGATTTGGTATCCAGTAAATTGAGCGCAAGAAAAATAGTTATAATAATGGCGTTCAGCAAAAGTGATGGAATTGCAGCAAGTGACGTAATAACTTGTTGCATCAAAAGTACAGCAATCTGCGTAATAATTACTGATGCTGCAAGCTTGCCTATGATATAAGACCATGCACTTACAAACCCTGCAAGGGGGGCGATTTCTTGTTGGCTAAATGTATATAATCCGCCAGAGGGGTGGATGTTGACGAGCTTGCTCATAGAGATAATGAGAGGAAGCATTAAAACGCCAACTACTGAATAGCATAACGCTCCGAGCACTCCCGCCTTATTTGCAAGAATGGTGCTATTAATAAATATGCCTGATCCGAGCATGATATTGATATTAATAAAAAGAGCAGATTGAAGCGAAAGCTTATGCTGGGACATGTACATCCTTGCGATAGAGGTTTCTGCCAGTGTATAGAATTTGAAGCGAGCGGTAAATTATTACATGACACTGTGCAGGAATCGTGAGACCCCAAATAGCGCAAATAGTCCTATGGCAAGCGATAGATATGCACTGCGATTGCAAAAATCATGATGCTGGAAACCAAGTGCCGTTCAAAATACGGTTGCACTACGCCAAACCGTGCGATTGATGCAAAAATAAGCTGCGCAATAGTTGCTTTAATACAGTTTCTTTATTTTTTTATATATTTCATTTAAATCAAAAGAAATTTGCTTTGTATCAGAAAGCAATGGAAGAAAGTTTGTATCGCCATTCCAGCGTGGCAATACGTGAAAGTGAAGGTGAGATGGAATACCAGCGCCAGCGGCTTTTCCTTGATTTGCTCCATAATTGATAGCGTCCGCTTTTAATGATTTTTTCAAAACGCTACTTGCATGTGCGAGGATTTCCATCATTTCAGCACGCTCTTGCTGTGCTAATGCGTCTACGTCAGATGTGTGGCTATAGGGGATTATCATGAGGTGCCCAGCATTGTAAGGAAAACGATTGAGCATTGAGAAATTATATTCCCCTCGCTGCAAGATGAAATTTTTTTCATCATCCGTATCGGCAGCAATAGTGCAAAAAACACATTCATCTTTTGTGGCATTAGGATCTTTGCTGCGAACAGTATCAGCGGTATATTCACTGCGCCAGGGAGCATATAAACGATCCATTAATTGTTTTCCTTTGTAGGTTTCGCATCCTTCGATACAATTTTTTTCTGTGCTCAAAATCACTCAGGACGAGCGGTTTGGGTTGTTGTCTTTGTATGTTCGATAATATATCCAATACCAAAAGGTTAAAGATAGGATGAGCATAAGAGGTTCAGCTGGCAAGCGCAAGCGCGCATAGCCAAATCCACCCGTCATGCCAATGATTATACCAATCATTAAAATGCTAACGATCCAGACCTTTAAAAGTGATTGTGAAAATGGGGGGACTGTTTTTTTTGTAATAATTGCTTTGAGTACAAATATCCAAAGGCCGCCCAATAATCCAATCCATAAGAGCAATGAAAAAATAAATTCAATCCAGCATACCGCGCGTCCATACCAGGGCATTTCATGGTTCCATAAGCATGCAGTGATTTTTTCAGGAAGATATTCTTCAATTGGATCATACCAATAGCTACCATTGATCATTGGAATAAGCTGGTATCCATATAAATCAAAGGTAGTTTTAAGGTTTTCGGCTATCCAATCATATATGAAAAACCATGGATAATTTTTGATAACGGGATAGGCAACTTCTTTGCATACATTATTGGAAACATGAAGCCCTGTTTCTCGCAGACGTAATCGTTTTTGATACGTTGCTCTTCCAGCATTTATTTGAGCGATTTTATGACACTCTTCAATTGGTTTTTTAAGCGTTCGGCGTAATATTTTAGGTACAGAAAAACAGTTTAAATAGGTGCCTATAGTAGGGCAAAAAAACCATTCGCCGGTTAGTTGGTAGTTGCGCGTATACCATGGAAGAAGTGATCCAAAAAACAGAAATGCGAAGAGTAATCCTCGTGCGGTTTTTTGCGTCCATGATCCATATGAAGCAAGCCATAATAAGATAAAAGAGAGAAGGCCTATGAACTCTCCCATTGGCCGCATCCAGGTATAAATTCCCAAAGAGAATGCAGCGCCAAGTAGGCTGATAAATGAGATTTTTTTACGTTCAGATAAAAGCGCATAAAAAAAACAGAGCAAAAAAAGGTAGAAAAAAATAAGTGAAAGGCCTTCCGTAAGAAGATACGTACTTGCTAATACGAGTCCAGGATGAAGGACTCCAATCCATGCCAAGATATATGCAATTGCGGCGGTGTGCGTAAGGATGCTGGCAAGAAAAAAAAGAATAATGGGGATGATACTTGCGAATGCAGTTTGCACCCAAAGAGATGCTTTCTGAGCGGTTGTATTGTCTTCAAAGCGAGGGCTTTTTATTCCACACATTCGATAAAAAAAAGCAAGATAGGGTGGGTATCCAGGAGTACGCCAAAAGATTGGTTCTTGCGTATCGATACGATGCATTCCATTTCCTGCCGCAATACTTACTGCGCAATTGTGATAATCCATACTATCTGCTTGCTTGAAAAAACCGTTTGGCTGAATGATAAAAATCATTACCAATGCGCGTATAAAAAAAGCTGTGCAGTAAAGTGTTCCCGCATACTTAAATGAGAGTGTTGGAGCCATTATTTCCCTTGTTTTATGCTGCCGATTTTTTCTTGCCAATACTAGGTAATATGCTAAAGTGATCCCTTTGTAAAGTTCAACTCAAACATCAGTAGAAAGTGCAGTATGCCTGAACTTAATGAATCTCCTATCTTGCTCATTATTGGTACTCGTCCTGAAGGCATTAAAATGGCGCCAGTATATCACGCGTTAAAGCGTGCTGGGATACCTACTCTTATTTGCTCTACTATGCAGCACACGCAATTACTTGATGAGGTATTTGAGCTGTTTGGTATTGTTCCTGATATATCACTGAATGTTATGCGTCAGGGGCAAGATCTTTTTTATTTAACGCAGGCAGTTCTTCAAAAAACAAAAGAAGTTTTTTTATCAGTGCACCCTTCGTTGGTAGTAGTGCAGGGGGATACTACCTCTTCTATGGCGGCATCGCTTGCAGCGTTTTATTTGGGTATTCCGGTGGCACACGTTGAGGCTGGTTTGCGCACAGATGATGTATCAATTCCATTTCCAGAAGAAATGAATCGTCGCATGGTGAGTATGGTTGCTTCGTATCATTTTGCTCCCACTCCTGCAGCAGTAGCAAATCTTTTGGTGCATGGAGTGCGCAGAGAAAAGATTTTTTGCACGGGTAATACGATAGTAGATGCGTTGCACAGTGTGAAAGAAAAAATTCAAACAAAAGAACTTGAAATTCGCTCTGATATTAAAGAAAAAGTATTGCAGGCGCAGATTGATGGCAAAGAGATTGGATTACTTACTGCGCATCGCCGAGAATCATTTAATGGGCCAATAGATACTATTTTGCAAAGTGTTAAAACATGGATCACAGAGCATCCAGATACTGTGTGGTTCTACCCATTTCATCCGAATCCTTCTGTAATAAATGCTGTAAGGAATGCGGGTCTTTTTTCTATTCCAAACTTATATATTTGTGAGCCAGTGAGCTATAAAGAGCTGGTTTACTTACTTGATAATGCAACATATATCGTAACCGATTCGGGCGGAATACAAGAAGAAGCGGTAAGCTTAGGCAAGCCAGTTTTAGTATTGCGTGAAAAAACTGAGCGTATGGAAGGTGTCCTTGTTGGCCTTGCACGAATAGTTGGAAGCGACCCTCAAGCTCTTTCAGATGGGCTTGATTGGGCTTCATCATATCAAAAAAATCTTATCGGCAAAGTTGCAAATGTATATGGTGATGGTCATGCTTCAGAGAAAATTGTTGCCTTTATTCAAGCGCATTATGAAGAATTTCAGGGTGCTGTGAATAGTCCCGTTACTCATCAGCAGGAGGATATCGTGAAAGAAAAAGGCTCATTGATGAAAAAAGTATGTGTGGTGGGACTCGGATATATCGGATTACCTACTGCTATTATTGCAGCAGAGCATGGATATGAGGTGATCGGCTATGATATTGATGCAGAGCGAGTAGAAAAAATTAATGCTGGAGATCCCATTATTCACGAGCCGGAAGCATATGAAAAACTACAATATGTTTTGGGAGCCAAGCGATTTATAGCAACAACGCAGGTTACTCATGCAGACTATTTCGTGATTGCGGTACCAACTCCGATTACAAAAGATAAAAAAGCAGATATTAGTTTTGTATTAAGTGCCGTTGATGCTTTGTGCCCTATGGTGCAAGCAGGCAATACTATTATTATTGAATCCACTATTTCCGTGGGATGTACGCAGCAAGTAGCAAAGCGTATTGCTCAAAAAACAGGGCTTGAAGTTGGTAAAACGGTATTTGTGGCACACTGTCCTGAGCGAGTTTTGCCGGGAAATATTTTTTATGAATTGATTGCAAATGATCGAATTATTGGAGGTATCGATGAAGCATCGATTGTCCCCGCAAAAGCATTTTATGATCAATTTGTTACTGGCCGTTTATATCTAACAAGCGCTGAAGCGGCAGAAATGGTGAAGCTCATTGAAAATAGCTCGCGAGATGTACAGCTTGCATTTGCGCATCAAGTTGATTCAATGGCAACATCAATTGGGCTCAATCCTTATGAGGTTATTGAACTTGCAAACAAGCATCCTCGAGTGAATATTTTGCGACCAACGTGTGGGGTGGGTGGCCATTGTATTGCAGTGGATCCATGGTTTTTAGTTGAGTCTTTTCCAAAGCAAACAGAATTATTAAAAGCAGCTCGAATGGTGAATGATAGTAAGCCAAAAGAGACAGTTGAACGCATTATTGCTGCGGTGGATCAGTGGCAGCAGAGTAATAGTGGAAAGTGCATAGTACATCTTTTGGGAGTTAGCTATAAGCCAAATGTAGAAGATGTACGTGAATCACCAGCATTTGAAGTTGCCCGTACACTTACGAATAATACGAATATCAAAACGATTGTAACTGATCCCCATGTAGGGCAAGTTTTTCTATCAGATGAGTTTGGTGATGGAGCTGTGAGCCTTGTAGATGGATTTGCAAAAGCAGATATCGTTGTATTTCTTGTTGCTCATGATAGATTCAAACTCATTGATCGCACGCTTCTTTCTACAAAGCAGATATTAGATTTTTGTGGAATGCTATATGAGTCTAATAATGTGTTGAGCGAAGATACTATTTTTTGGCCTGCACGTGATGCGGTGGATTTTTTCATTGCAGGTCAACAACAAAAAGACATTGAGGCAGCTTAAGTAAAGGGAATGTTATGAGGCAGTTATTCCTGGATAAAGGAAGTCTGGTTGTAAAGGAAGTTGCGCAACCGCTTTTGAATGAGTATTCCGTTTTAGTTTCCGTGCATTATGCATATATGCACAGCGCAACAAATCTTTCAAATCTAGATATGCAAGACGGCTTTTTAAGCAATGTTCCTCATAAAGTAAAACGAGTGCTGGAAGCAGTTGCTTTCCAAGCAAGCTCAACAAAAAATAAAAAAAATCTGCAACCACATACTGCATTGGGATACTCCTGTTCGGGCCGCGTTGTTTCGGTTGGTCAGAAGGTAAGAAAATGCGCTCCCGGTGATTACGTTGCCTGTATTGATCCAGGTTATTCTCCCCATACTGATCTTATTTGCGTACCGGAGCAATGTGTGGTGAAAATCACCAATCAAAAAAAGATAAAAGCAGCGAGTCTTACAACTTTGAGTGCACGTGCTATGCAAGCGTTACGACGTACTAATGTGCAAATTGGTGAGCGAGTTTGTATTTTTGGACTCGATGTTATTGGGCTTTTGATGGTGCAGTTGGCAAAGCTATCGGGCTGCACTGTTGTGTGCGTTGATAAAGATCAATCCCGCCTTACCCTTGCGCAACAATTAGGAGCCGATGCGCTTTATAATAGTGAGCAAGACGATATTGAGCGTGAGATTGATTTACTCACAGAACGTCATGGCGTTGATGCATCTTTTTTGGCATCATCAACACAAGATTATTTTTTGCAGGCAGCATCCATAACCCGTGAAAAGGGAAAGGTTGTTTTTCTGCAGGGAGCTACTCCAAAAATTAATAAAGCAGTGTGGCAAAAAGATATAGATATTTTACTTTCAAATGATCTTGTTGGTCATCAAAAAACTCCGAAGGGTTCTTTTGCTGATATTCGTTGGACTGATAATCGCAATATGGTTGCGAGTTTAGCATTGATTGAAAGTGGCCGACTGGACGTTTCTCCTTTTATTGCAGAGCAGGCAACATTGAAAACTGCGAAACGTGCTGTGCAGCGCATTAAAAAGAATGAGGCTATTGGGGCATTGTTTTCTTATGAGCAAGTGAGTGCACCGCATACTGATGCAATCATATCTCCACGTATACATGATGATGCCTATACGGAATCGGTTGAGCGATTTATTCCTGCTGTGTCTGATCTATTACGCGTAGGAGTTGTTGGCGCTGGAATGTTTGCACAAAACTGTGTGTTTCCTTATCTAGAAAAATCGAAGCGAGTTTCAATAGATGCAGTTGCTGATATTGATGTTGGAAAATCAAAATGTGCTGCTGAAAAATATGGTATTAAAAAAGCCTTTTCAAAACATGAAGATATTTTCAACGACGACTCTATTGACGTTGTTGTTGTATCATCGGGGCATGCTTTTCATGCTGATCATGCATTGCGAGCATTGCAAAAAGGAAAAGCTGTTTTAGTTGAAAAGCCAATGGTAACGGATTTTTCTCAGTTGCAACGTATCTATTCTTTTCTAAAAAAGCATCCACATATCCCGTTTGCAGTTGATTATGGGCTTACTTCTTCTTTGTTTACACAAAAAATTAAAGCAGCGGTGGATAGTAGGAAGACACCACTCATTGCACATTATCGAATCAATAGAGAACTTTCTCAGGATGAGTTGCGATTGCAAACGAGTATGGGAGCTGGTCGGATAATTGGCGATACGTGTCAGATTGTTGATCTTTTTTGCTATCTTACGCAAGCGCATCCCATATCAATTTCAGTTGAAGCAATGCATTCTTCTCGTGATGATATTTTTCCTACCGATAATGTTTCGACCCAGATTAGTTTTAGTGATGGATCGGTCTGTTCACTGCTCTATACTACGATTGGAAATTCCGGATTGGGTACCGATCGGATGGAACTTTCTTTTGATGGAAAAAGCATTTTAATGCAAGATTATTCGGAGTTATATGGTTTTGGATTATCATCACGCTTCAACGAAACGCTTTTAAGGCCAGATCGGGGATATGAGACCTTTATGGCTCAATTTTTTGATCGGTTACAGCAGCCGAAATATGTTCCCATTGTTGATCTTGAGCGTCTTCATATGGTTGCAGAACTCACTTTATTGATAGATAAGTTAGCCTGTGAAGGAGGCGGTAAAAAGGAGATGTGATGAGGTGGGCATGTGTATTGGTGCTTTGTAGTATGGTAATGAATGCGAAAGCAGAGAGCATGAATGTATACGGTGTTATATTAGCCGGTGGCGTAGGAGAGCGGTTGTGGCCGTTTAGTCGCCAAGATCATCCCAAACAATTTTTATCGGTTGGATCACAAGAAAACTTGCTGCAACAAGCAATCAATCGATTTCAAGGAATTATTACTAATGATGCGATGTGGGTAGTTACCTCTGCATTGCACGCGTCTTATATTTCAGAACACATGCAAAAGTCTGTAGGGCATTTACTTTTAGAGCCGTGTGGCCGTAATACTGGACCGGCGATTTTATATGCTTGTTTGGAATTATATAAAAAAGATCCAAACGCTGTTGTCGTTTTTACGCCGGCAGATCCTTATATCCCAGAGTCGGATTATGAATTGTATCGTCGCTCAATAAGCAAAGCTATCACCTTTGCTCAATCGCATGATGTAATTGTGTTGTGCGGTGTAAAGCCAACCTATGCGGCAACGGGGTATGGCTATATTGAATACCAATCGCTTCATACGGAGAACTGCTTTAAGATAGAACGATTTCACGAAAAACCATCGCTGGCAATTGCGCAAAACTATATTAAACAGCAAAACATGCTGTGGAATATAGGTATGTTTGTGGGAAAAGTATCAGTTTTCATTGATGAATTTAAGCGCATGGCTCCCGATTTATTTGATGAATTAGAGCTTTTTAAGCAGGGAAAAAAAGAATACAACGAAATTACCTCTGTTTCTGTTGATTGTGCGGTGATCGAAAAAAGTAATAGAGTATGGGTGCTTCCGGTAGAATTTTCATGGTGCGATGTGGGCAATGTTGATGTGTATTTATCTATCAAGTCGCAAATAGGTACACAGACTCAAAAAGAGGTGAATGTTGAGTCCCATAATAATCTTGTAGATGTTCCCAACAAATTGGTTGCTTTGATTGGTGTTGACGATCTCTGCATTGTCGAAACTGATGATGCGCTTTTGATTACCAAACGTTCTGAGGCTGAAAAGGTTCGCTCAGTTGTGGCTCAATTAAAGCAGAAAAAACAAACGGAATATTTGTAATGCCTGAGAGGGTAAACATGTTTCTAAAAAAAAGGATATGGGTTGTACTTATGATGCACGTAGCACTCGTAGGGGCGATGAAAAAAGACGCAAAAATATATGTAGCAGGCCATACAGGGCTTGTTGGTAGCGCATTGGTTCGTCGGTTAAAAAATGATGGCTATCACAATATTGTAATGCGTACTCAGTCCGAATTGGATCTATGTAATCAAGCGGCAGTGAATCAGTTTTTTCAGAAAGAAAAGCCAGAATATGTTTTTTTAGCTGCAGCTAAAGTGGGAGGTATTCTTGCAAACTCACAAGCTCCCGCTTCCTTTTTGTACGATAATCTCGCCATTGAGCTGAACGTGATTCATGCGGCGTATCAGAATGGGGTAAAGAAGCTTCTTTTTCTTGGTTCTTCATGTATTTATCCCCGAAATTGCCCCCAACCAATTAAAGAAGACTATTTACTTTCAAGTGAATTAGAACAAACAAATGAAGCATATGCAGTTGCAAAAATTGCAGGATTAAAATTGTGTGAAGCATATAATCGGCAGTATGGCACTCGTTTCATTTCTGTAATGCCAACTAATTTATATGGGCCACATGATAATTTTGACCTTAATACAAGTCATGTAATTCCTGCATTAATCAGAAAATGTATTCAGGCTCAAAAAAACGGCGATCCAAAGATTACGGTCTGGGGAACAGGTACACCCTATCGGGAATTTCTCTATGTTGATGATTTAGCGGACGCCTGTCTTTTTTTAATGAATGAGTATGACGGAACTGCTTTAATCAATATTGGCACTGGAAAAGATCTTACCATTGCACAGTTAGTGCACGCTATAAAGAAAGCAGTTGGATATAAAGGAACAATTGTATTTGATACATCAAAGCCAGATGGCACCCCGCGCAAACTGCTTTCTATTGAGAAATTGCGATCATTAGGATGGAATGCTTCTACGACATTGGAGCAAGGGTTGCAGCAAACAATTGCATGGTGCCAAAAAGAAGCACTATTTAACGAGGAGCAATAGTAATGCACGGAGCAAAAAGAATATTCAGCATCATTATACTTATGTGTGGCATCATGAAAGCAGATTCAAAGGTTGCATTAATAGTTGGAGTAACAGGGCAAGATGGGGCCTATCTTTCTCGATTTTTAATTGAAAAGGGATATGTAGTTCACGGGATGAAACGTCGCTCTTCAAGTATTAATACCGATAGAGTAGATGGCATCTATGAAGGGAATCGGCACAAAGGGCCGGATGATAGGCGATTTATCTTACATTATGGTGATGTAACGGATACTTCGAATGTGATCCGATTAGTGCAAGAAATTCAGCCAGATGAGATTTATAATCTTTCAGCACAAAGCCATGTAAAAGTGTCTTTTGAGCTTCCTGAATATACTGCTAACGTGGATGCGCTTGGAACGCTTCGCATTTTAGAAGCAATACGTATTTTAGGGCTTACGAAAAAAACAAAATATTATCAAGCTTCTACAAGCGAGATGTTTGGATTGGTACAGGAAATTCCGCAAAGTGAAACCACGCCATTTTATCCTCGATCTCCGTATGGAGTTGCAAAACTTTATGCGCATTGGATAACTAAAAACTATCGTGAAAGTTATGGGATGTTTGCGTGTAGTGGCATTCTTTTTAATCATGAATCGCCAATGCGCGGAGAGACTTTTGTAACAAAAAAAATAACGCGTGCCGTTGCTCGTATTCATCTTGGAATGCAAAACGCCTTGTATCTTGGCAATTTAGATGCAAAACGTGATTGGGGGCATGCGCGAGATTATGTGGAGGCCATGTGGCTCATGCTTCAGCAAGATCAGCCAGAAGATTTTGTGATTGGTACTGGCCAGACGCAAACGGTGCGGACATTTGTGGAAATGGCGTTTCAGCATGTTGGTATTGAAGTAGCATGGAAAGGGTCTGGCGTTGATGAAGTAGGATACGATGCGGTAACGGGTCGTGAATTGATATTTATTGATCCTGTTTATTTTAGACCAGCAGAAGTTGATCTTTTAATTGCCGATCCAAGCAAAGCAAAAAAACAGTTGGGCTGGGAGCCAAAAGTAACCTTAAATGAATTGGTACAGGAGATGATGGAGCATGAATTTAAAGAGCTGCGCCAAGCTCCTTTTGCAAAGCATAATGACCTTAAACAAGTTGAAGTGGGAGTATAATTTATGATGAATCGTATAAGAACAGGGCTTGCAATAGTAGCAATTTGTACGGTAATGCTTATTGTTCCGTTTATGCCGGAAAGTAGTAAGTTACGTAAAGACGCACCCATTATTAATGGTGAGCGATATATCGTAGTTATTATTCCATCCTATAAAAATAGCCAATGGGTCGATAAAAATTTAGGCACAATTCTATCCCAAAATTATGATAATTATCATGTGGTTTATATTGATGATCAGTCGCCAGATGATACGTTTGAACGCGCACAAAACATTGTAAAAAAAATGGGTCAATCAGATCGCGTTACATTGATTTGCAACAAAGAACGTCAAGGCGCTTTAGCAAACCTGTATCATGCTATTCATGCGTGTCCTGATGGAGCGATTGTGGCTACGTATGATGGAGATGACTGGATACCAGACGGGTGTACAAATGCATTTCAAATTTTGAATGAAGCGTATTCGGATCCAAATGTTTGGATGACGTATGGCCAATTTGAAACATTTCCTGGAAAACATTTAGGCATTTGCCATCCTATGCCAGAGCGGATCGTTCAGGAAAAAAGCTATCGTAAAGAGCAGTGGTTTACCTCTCACTTACGCACTTTTTATGCTGGATTTTTTAAAAAAATAAAAAAAGAAGACTTAATGGTTGATGGCGAATTTTATTCAGTTGCATGGGATCAAGCATTTATGCTTCCTATGCTGGAAATGGCCAATGGACGTATTAAATTCATTGAGGACATACTATACGTGTATAACCAAGCCAACCCATTGAACGATTTTAAGCAGCATTTAAGAAAGCAATTGCATTATGAACGCCTTATTAGAAGAAAGCAGCCGTATAATGCACTTGATCAAAAAGAAGCTCAAGATTCATTTGTTGTAGTGTAGTTGGAATAAATAAAATAAAAGAGGAACTCAAATGAAAAAAGTAGTATTTAGTTTAATGTTATTGGTAAGTGGTTTACAGGCAAATATTTCTCCTGCAGGTTTTGAAGCGTTTCCGAATTATTATTTTGTGGAAACTGGTACGTTTGATGGACAGGGAATTCGATATGCATTGCGGGCAGGTTTTCCAGAAATACATTCAGTTGAGCTGTTTCAAGTGAATGTTGATAACGTATCTCGCCAATTTTTGGGAAATACAAATGTACATATTCACCAAGGTGATTCGGGTAAGGTATTGTGGGATGTTATAAAAGACATGAATGAGCCTATTACCTTTTGGCTGGATGCGCACTCTGGCGTAGATGATCCTACTCAAAAAAATACCCCCATAATGGAAGAGCTTGAGCAAATTGAGCGTCATCATATTAAGACGCATACAATTTTAGTTGATGATATGCATTGCAGCGGAAAAATAATGTTTGATGGGATTACTAAAGAAGAAATTGCTGCAAGAATTATGGAGATTAATCCAGAGTATGTAATTACCTACATTCCTGGCGGTAATGATGCAGAATATCCAGAAAATGTATTATTGGCGCAAGTGCCTCAATCATAAGCGATATAACAAGGGTGTAATAATGAAACATACCCGTACTATGCAAACTGCTATTGTGATACTGTTGATAGCATCTACAATCTGCTTGCAGGCGACTCCATGGATTCATCATTCATTTGAGTCGTTGATGGATACATCCCCATATCCAAAGGTATTTCTCTATACGGAGCGTATTTTAGGGTATAATGGACGGGCATTTTTGCATCAAGCACAAGAGCTTTATAATCAATGCAATCCCTCAGTGTTGCACCCTCAAGTAGATCCGATTATTCCTAAAGTAATTCATCAAATTTGGATTGGTGGTCCACTGCCAGATGTATTTAAAAAATATATGAAAACGTGGCAGGAGCTACATCCAGATTGGGAATATGTATTGTGGGACGATGAAAAAGTAAAAGAGCTGTTTCCGCTTTATAATCAAAAATTCTATGATGAATCAGAAGGAATGGGCGTAAAATCAGATTTGCTTAAATGGGAAATCATTTATCGCTTTGGCGGAGTTTATGCGGATGTAGATTTTGAATGTTTGCGTCCACTTGATCTGTTGAATCATACATATGATTTTTATACAGCATTGCAGCCATTTGATGCCTTTTTTGTGCAATTAGGGGCAGCGCTATTTGCAGCGCATCCGGGGCATCCTATCTTAAAGCATTGCATTGAAACAATTAAAGACGATTGGCATCATCAGGGTGCACCTAAAAAATCTGGGCCTGTTCATTTTACCAAAGCATTTATTCCAACCGCGGGAAAAAATGGTAAAAAAGATATTGCGTTTCCCGCATTTTATTTTTACCCACAAGGGAGCCGTGAGCGTATTTTAAAATATGATGAGTGGATTAAAAACGGAGCATACGCAATTCATCATTGGGCAAAAAGTTGGATGCCAACGGAAACTCGACGCACTGAATTTAGAACCTTTGATAATGAGCAATCAAGCAAAGTTTGGAATGATTAATTTAAAAGGACGGCTATGAAGTTTTCAAAGCAAACGTTTATCTTGGCTCTTGTAGTTGCAGGAACAGGCGGAATTACATTTATTGGATGGAATACAAAACTTAAAAAGCACAGTCTTCAGGCACCTCACGTAGCTTTTGACGAGTCTATGCTTTTGTCTGAATATCCAGCGATGCTTGATCGCGATGATTTTAAAATGGTGTATGGCATATTTAAAGACTTATATGAAAAGCATAATTTTAAGACGTTAAAAGCAGCTGAAGAGATTCGAATTCCAAAGCTCATTCATGTGATGTGGCTGGGTGGAAAACTTCCTGAAGAGTTTGAGTCGTATGTAGCAAGTTGGAAAAAACATCATCCCGATTGGACTATGCTTTTTTGGACTGATAGCAAAGAAAACTATGCACGCGGAGATGCAGTATTGCATAGCTTTTCAGAGCTTCAAACACGATTACTTTCAGCTAAAAAAGGTGAATGCATAGTTATCGATTCAACTCGTTTGGCATACGAAAATAAGAAGTTTTATGATGAAGCCATTAACTACGGTGAAAAATCAGACATTTTAAAATGGGAAATTGTGTATCGATTTGGCGGAGTATATGTAGACACTGATTTTGAGTGCTTACAGCCATTAGATCAGTACCATCATACGTTTGATTTGTATACAGGATTACAGCCACTTGATACCAATATGGTGCAATTGGGTGCAGCCATTTATGGAGCTATTCCCCAGCATCCGGTGATGAAAGCATGCGTTGATATGATTAAGCATAATCAAGATATTCAGCAAATTATTGTAAAAACTGGTCCTATTCATTTCACCAAGGTATTTGCGCATTTTGCAGGAAAAACAGGATTGCGTGATGTTGCGCTGCCTTCAAGCTATTTTTATCCATGTGGGTATGAACAGCGCGGAACTCCAAAGCAAGAATGGTGTAAAGCAGAATCATTTGCAGTGCATCATTGGGCAGGAAGTTGGCTTAAAAAAGAAGCATTTGTAAGGGTATAATATGATACAAACTATGATTAAACGAGTTTCATTTTATGCCATTCTTTTTTTAACTGTTGCTTTTGTGTTTCGAGTGTATTCAGCGCAGTCTGAAAAGCCTGTGGTTGACGTTGTGATTTTTTCATTTGATCGGCCGTTGCAGCTGTATGCGCTTCTTGAATCGATGCAACAGCATATACATGGCATCGGCGAACAGCATGTGATTTATCGTGCTTCGGATGCTGATTTTGAAAAAGGGTATCAGATTGTAGGTGAATCATTTCCAGAAATACAATTGCACAAGCAGGGTGCAAATCCAAAGGCCGATTTTAAACCGCTTACTGTGAGTGCGACATTTGATTCTCCCTCTGATTACATTATATACGCCGTGGATGACATTGTAGTAAAAGATCTTGTAGATTTTTCAGAGTGTGCGCACGCCTTAGATCGTTATAATGCTTACGGGCTGTATTTACGGTTAGGAAAGAATCTAACGCAGTGCTACTCATGGGGAAGTCGTTCTCAGGTATTGCCTCCGTTGCAGCAAGAAAGTGATGAACTGCTTTCGTGGCAATTTAGTCAAGGGCAATTTGATTGGGGATATCCTCATACGGTTGATATGACGATTTATCGTAAAAAGGATATTGAACAAGATATAAAAATGATGGGGTACGCTGCTCCCAATAGTTTTGAAGATATGTGGAATCGAAAAGCTCGCGCCATTATGGCACAGCGGGGGTTATGCTATGAGCAGTCTAAAATAGTTAATATGCCACTCAATCGCGTGCAACATGAATATAGTAATCGCGCTATGAGTGAATACACCCCTCGTGATTTACTGACTCTTTTTTTGGATGGTAAAAAAATGGATATTGCGCCATTGAAATGCATTGATAATAAAGCAGCACATATGGAATACTCACCGACATTTATTACTCGATAACTTTGGATACATTATGAAACGTTTTTTATTTATACTGTTTTTTGCCCTTCAACTTGGAGCTATTCAACCACCCCTATCAGAAAGTGGTGAACGGAAAATTGTAATGCTGACCTGCAGTTATAATAACGAGCAATGGTGTGAAAATAATCTTGATTCAATGTTTGCTCAAAATTACGATAACTATCATATATTGTATGTGTGTGAGCCATGCACTGATAATACGTATGAATGCGTATGCAACTATGTAGAAAAGCATGGCGTGCAAGATAAAATTACCATTATTAAGAATGAAGAGCGCATGGGCGCAATGGCAAATCAATATCACGCAATTCATTCGTGTGATCCCACGGATCTTATTGTTATTGTAGATGGAGATGATTTTCTTGCGCATCGAGATGTATTGGCTTTTATTAATCAAGTGTATACCGCTCAAGATGTGTGGCTTACGTATGGCCAATTTACCGAATATAATGGAGGCCCATGGAGTATCGATCGTGGTACAGATGGATTGCGTCCAAGTTATTGGTGTAGTCCAATGCCGGCGCGTGTAGTGCAAAATAATGCGTTTCGTTCTCATCCCCATATTCCGTCACATTTGCGTACATTCTATGCAGGGTTGTTTCAGAATATAAAAACAGAAGATCTTATGATGAATGGAGAATTTTTGCCGATGTGTGCTGATATGGCAGCTATGATTCCAATGATTGAAATGGCACGAGACCATTTTATGTTTATTCCAAATATATTGCTTATGTATAACGCGGCTAACTCTTTGAATGATCATAAAGTGAGTAAGGCGTTGCAGCGAAGAGTTGATCTTCTAGTGCGTGCGCGCCCTCGATATGCAAAACTTGAAAATCCCTTTATTGTTTCTGAGTAGGAAAACTACATGAAATACTACTCTTATCGATTAATATTTTTCTTATTTTTAACCATTTTTAATGGCTGCTGTGCTGATAATGTAGGGCTTTTAATTGTAGCTACAGGGAAATATATCGACTTTGTTCCTCCATTAATTGCGTCTGCTCGAGAGCATTTTTGCACTCATCATGACGTTACTTATTTTGTGTTCACTGACGGCGAAATTGAAGGCAATGACATTGTGCGTATCTCTCAAGAACGCCTTGGCTGGCCGTATGATACGATGATGCGCTTTGCAATGTATTATAATGCTCGAAAAGCGTTACAAGGGATGGATTATCTTTTTGCGCTTGATGCAGATATGCGTTTTGAGCAAACGGTTGGTGATGAAATTTTATCGGATCGCGTTGCAACGCAGCATCCGGGATTTGTGGGGAGACGAGGTACGTATGAAACGCGTTCCCAATCGGCGGCTTTTGTAGATAGATCGCAAGGCTCACACTATTTTGCCGGAGGATTTAATGGGGGATCGCGAGATGAGTTTCTTACTATGGCGCATACTATTGCCGAGCAGATTGAAGCGGATCTTGATAACAACTTGATTGCAGTCTGGCATGATGAAAGTCATTTAAATCGTTATTTTGTTGATAACCCACCCACTAAAATATTAACTCCATCTTATTGTTACCCAGAAAATGATGCTCATTATCGGCGAGGGATTTGGAAGCAAGCATATGTGAGGAGATTAATTGCCTTAGATAAGGCGCATGCCAAATTAAGAAAGTGATGGAATGCCTATTCCTGCATATTGAAATCCAAGTTCATGCATCGTTTTTTGATCAAGAATATTTCGCGCATCAATAATGCAATTACCTCGCATTAATTGTTTTACGTTGTTCATATCGAGCGATTTAAACTCAGGCCAATCTGTTATGACTATTACGGCATCGGCATTTGTTACAGCCGTATCGACTGTATTGCAATATGTAAGAGATGGGAAAAGTTTTTTCATTTCTTGCATTGCTTGAGGATCGTAAGCCTGAATGGTTACATTTTTTTCGAGTAATTTTTCTATTACTGGGATTGCAGGAGAATATCGAATGTCGTCAGTATTTGCTTTGAAGGCGAGTCCGAGAATAGCTACTGTTTTATTATTGAGCGCGTCGCTTTGAATATATTGCTTTAACTTTTTATATGGCATCAGCTTTTGTCGTTGATTTGTAGATACTGCGGCAGTAACTGTATTTAATGCAACGTTGAGCTCTTTTGCGGTTGCAAGAAGTCCAAGCGTATCCTTTGGAAGGCAGGATCCTCCAAAACCAGGCCCCGGATTTAAAAAAGTTGATCCGATGCGTTTATCGTATCCAATTCCTTTTGATACATCTTTAATGTTGGCGCCGGTTTTATCGCATAAATTTGCAATTTCATTGATATAGCTCAATTTGATAGCCAAAAAGCTATTTGCGGCATATTTTACTGTTTCTGCTGTAGTGAGATTTGTATGAAGAAATGGAATATTGTTTGTTATAAATGGTTGATACAGCGCATGAATAATGGGAAGAGCTTTATCTGAGCTGCTTCCAATTACTATTCTATCAGGATTCATGGTGTCAAAAATTGCAGTTCCTTCACGCAAAAATTCTGGATTTGAAACTACGTAATAAGTAATGTTTTTATTTCCATATTGATTAATATAGTCAACGGCTTTTTCACCCGTTCCAATAGGTAATGTGCTTTTTAATACGATAGTTGTTGGATTGCAGGTGGCATTTTTAATCACTGTTTCAAGTGCATTATAAAAATAAGATACGTCTACAGATCCATCGCTGTTAGTTGGAGTCCCTACAGCAATAAAAATGATATTTGATTGAGATACTGTATTTGCAATGTCATGAGAAAAAGAAAGAGCGTTTCGAGCCATATTTTTTTGAACTAATTCTTGTAGTCCTGGTTCGAAAATGGGAATTATGCCATTATTGAGCTGTTTGATCTTATGTGTATCAATATCCAAACAGGTAATTGTATAATCTTCTAGATTATGTATCTCTGCTAAACATGTCCCAGTAACAAGGCCAACATAGCCTGTTCCAATAATGGAAACGTTTTGCAAAGCTGTAAGTGATAGTGTGTTACAAAGTAAAATGAAGGTGAAGAAGGTTTTTTTGTAAGTAATGGATTTTCCTTTTTTATAGAAAAATAGCATGGTGCGTACGATTTTCAAATTTTTAATTTTGAAAAAAATGAAAAAGAAAGGTATGGCAGTGGGTTTTAAGCGGTTAGTAATGGTAGCTTTATATATAGTTTTTGTTTTAAATCTAGATGCTTCCTTTCTTGAAACTGTTTTTACTCGGCAGTATGAGAGTGGAATCCTTACCTATGAATCTGAGACTATTTCTGGCGTAGGGGCAAGTTTGGATCATACTGAGGAAATTCGTCGGGAACTGCCGGCTCTTTTTAAGACATATAATATTACATCCATTTTAGATATTGGATGTGGTGATTTTAATTGGATGCAGCATGTTGTAACTAGTGAAATTACGTATGTTGGTATAGATATTGTGCAATCAGTAATTGATGGCAACAATCAAAAATATAGCACGGAAAATATTTCATTTATGCTTGGTGATGCTTGCACGGCTTTATTGCCTAAAGTGGATTTAATTATTTGTAGGGATGTCTTACCGCATCTTTCGTATTCATATGCGTTCAAAATGATTGATAATTTTGTGAAATCGGGTGCGAAATATGTATTATTTACTTCTTACTCAGGATCAGGCAGAGAGAATAAAGACCTTTCTAGCGAAGAGATTGGTGGTAATTATTGTCTTAACATGCGTAAAAAGCCGTTTAGGCTTTTTAAGCCTTTATACGAAATCAATGAAAAATGCCCGTCCCCCTATCATCTTGTTACGCCAGATAAAACATTAGTTTTGTGGCGTGTTTCAAGCTTGAAACATTCCTCTTCTGCAGTAACGTATCTAGATGATGATAAATGGGGCGGAAGATTGGGCGATAAACTTTTAATGTATATTAAAGCTTATTGGGTGGCTTATAAATATGATCTTACTTTTTTTTACAAGCCATTTAAATACTCTGATTTGCTACAGCTGCATGAAGACCAAATTCCTTGGGATGATGACGATTATGATATGTTTGATGAAATTGAGGATCCATATAAACGGCTCAAAGAGCCGAAAAACCATACTGTTGACGTGGCACATTTTATTAATAGATCATATAAGCTTCATATAATTAATTATTACTTTCAACCGAATACATGGGGAACGTATCAGAAAGAATATGATGCGCAAGATGTAACAGATTGGTGCGATTTATATAAAGATTCGACCTTTAGAAATATATTACGTGAAAAAATTAAACCGCTCTATCCCATTGATCAAATAGTATTACCAAAAGATAGAGTGACTGTTGCCCTGCACGTTAGAAAGGGTGGAGGGTATGATGGTAAACTTCTTTCCTTGCAACTGTATGGGGACAAATCGCATGAAGAATATCGAAGGTGTGTTTGTGTTTCTCACGCGCGTCACTTTACGGATATAGGATATACGATAAAGTTTCCACCAGATCAATTTTATGTTGATCAGATAAAAAAACTGTCTGAAATGTATAACGATGCTCCAATGTATGTGCATTTATTCACAGATGATTTAGATCCTCAAGCGCTCATTGATCGGTATGACCGAGCGGTTGGTAAAAGAAATATTATCTATGGATGTCGGCAAAAGGGCAATCATCATGATAAGCATGTTTTTGATGACTTATTTAACATGATTCGCTTTGATTGCCTGATTAGATCCGGCTCTAACTTCCCGCAAGTTGCACAATTATTGGGAAATCATGCCATCGTGCTGTATCCAAAGCAGGTTGAATGGAAAAGTATTTTAAATGTTACTGAAATTGGAATGGCAAAAAATCATGAATTTGCAGCGGCATAAGAGCGTATCAGATTAATCCAATAATCAGCATAGGCCTTATTTAAGTTATAGGTGAGATGTTTCATTTCTTGATATTTCTGTTCTAAAAATTCTGGCGTTACTTCAGACCATTCGTTTACAAAAATAATAGGCAAGTCAGAAAGCATTGGATCTAATATTGAATGTTTCATGATTGGTATGCATCCAAGAAGTAATGCTTCCCATGTGCGGTGGCAATCAAGTCCATTTCCGGGAGGGTTAATTACGTAACGATATTGTTTCATTTCCTCGAGGTATTGTGCGGGAGGCTTTGGCTTTGCAAAGTATGCAAATGGTTTGCCTTTAAAGTAATCCATTACTGGTTGGCGCTCTGAAGGGTTATTGGTTACCGTAAAATTGAGATAGATTTTTGATGAACGGTTTTCAATGGACGGGATGTTTTTTGTTGCATTCGTAAAAAGTTCTATTTTTCCATGATTGTTGTAGCTATTGGCAACGCCTATTGGGAGAGGGTGAAGTTTTGGATGCGTTAGATCAATATTTTGGGCAAACCATGCAATCAGTTTTTTATCGCTTAAATACGATTCAAAAGAAACTCCTTGCCATGGGTGATCGTGTGCTGTGAGAAAGACAGGTGAGACATCGCTGTTGTGCGTGATGAGGATATAGTTATTTGGAATTTGATCGTGGTAGAGATCGAAAAAGCCTTTAGCATAATCTGTTTTTAAAAAAATAATATCGTATGGCTTTACTGCTCGCGGATTAAACGGCTGATTGGTCTCATCAATAATGTGATGTGCGATAGCGCGAAAGGTATCTCCCGATATGAAAGGATAACTTGATTCTCTTTCACAGAAGGAAGATGAATGACTGGCGAGTGTAAAAATACATAGTAATAGGGTATTGCTTGCCTTCATTAATAAATCCTTTTTTGTAGAATACTAATTCATATAGGTGTGGCAGGAAAGATAATCGAATCCTTCATTCTTGTATGCATCAAACTTGTGGAGTGGTATGTTATCCCATTTTAAAGGTCGAATTTTTACCTGATCACTTCGGGCAAAAATGTAGTTAAAATAAAGTTCGTACTCAATGCACATGCACGATCCATAGAGCTCATTATGGTCGATCATGTGGCAAAATACTTTCCATGGCTCTTCATTGTGTGCATTTTGAATATCATTGAAGAGTGCTTCCATTGCGCTTCGCTGAAAAAGCATATGGTGTGAGATTCCTGAATGGGGTGGAAATACTTTTTTCCATCCGGGCAGCACTTTAGCATTATGTGCAAAGTAGGGAGGGTGATGCTCTCGAGCAGGGTTATAAAGTCCAGCACCAGTTTCCGGATCTTGAAATTCAACTGGCCGTAAAAAAATGGTATCGGCATCAACGATAAGCATATTTGGTGAAAGATTTGGGATTGCAAACATGCTATAGGTTTTTAAAAACTGCTGTAGAATCCAACCAATTCTTGTATTGGGAGCATTTAAAAACTGTTGAGCTTTATGTTCATCTTTAAATATTTCGTATGCGATACTTTCTTTTGTAAATGGGAAATTGCGCTCATCAAACCATTCAGCTTGATCGGTGAGCCGTCTATTTGAAACGACGATAATTCGTCGAATATTTTTAACGTTATTTTTAATGCCTTCAATTACCAAATTAATGGTTCGTAAATCCTTTTCATGGCAGGGGATGACTGCATCAATAGGATCAAAGGTGAATTCAAAAGGGTGGCATATTATTAAAAAGGGAAGTAATGCGAGCGCTAAACTAATACGTTTTTTCATTGCATATCTCCTTAAGACATATAGGCGTGGCATGAAAGGAAATCAAATCCTCTGCTTTTCATTGTATTGAATCGGTGCAAAGGAATATTGTCCCATCGTAAATGGCGAATTTTTACTTGATCGCTTCGGGTAAATACATAGTTAAAATAGAGTTCATATTCTATGCACATGCAAGATCTAAAAAGTTCGCTATGATCAATCATATGGCAAAACACTTTCCAGGGTTCTTCTTGATGAACTGCTCTAATATCATTAAATAGGGCTTCCATTACACTTTTTTGAAAAAGCATATGATGTGAGATGCCCGAATACTGAGGGAATACTTTTTTCCAACCGGGAAGCACTTTTGCATTGTGTGCAAAGTAAGCATCAGTATGTTCTGACCCCGGATTATAAAGACCAGCGCCTGTTTGAGGGTCTTGGAATGAAACCGGACGTAAAAAAATGGTATCGGCATCAACGATAAGCATATTTGGTGAAAGGTCAGGAATTATAAACATGCTATATGTTTTAAGGAGTTGCTGATATATCCATCCAATTCTTGTTTCGGGTGACTCAATAAATTCAATTGCTTTGCTTTCATTTTTGAAAATCTCATACGCAATCGTTTCTTTGGTGAATGGAAAATTGCGCTCATCAAACCATTCAGCCTTATCAGTAAGAGGAGCAGCAGAAACAACGATAATTCTTCCAAGGTTATGAACATTTTTTCTGATTCCTTCAATTACTAATTCAATAGTCCGTTTATCTTTTTCGTGGCATGGAATAACTGCATCAATTGGATCAAATGTAAATTCAAAAGAACATGTGATTGAGGGTGAAAATAGGGTTAATATTAAGAAAGCTACGTTATAAAATATTTTCATTGTATGACTTCTTTTTTATCTGTTTTGTTCTGAATGTTTTGTATGTCTGCATGCACCATTATTGCAACAAGTTCTTTAAATGAAGTTGTATTCTTCCAACATAATACCCGTTTGGCTTTGGCGGCATCCCCATGAGTTGTTGCGATTTCGGCCGGCCTAAAGTATTTCGGATCAATGGCGACAATGATTTTTCCAGTAGTGGCATTTCTTCCAACTTCATCGACACCAGTCCCTTCCCATTGAATGGAGATGCCAACTTCTTGAAAGGCTTGCTCTACAAACTCTCGTACAGAGTGAGATTCGCCGGTTGCTATTACGTAATCATCAGGAGCATCTTGTTGCAATGTGAGCCACATTGCCTTCACGTAGTCTTTTGCATACCCCCAATCTCTGCGAACATCCATATTTCCAAGCGAAAGTATTTTATCTTCTCCGAGATGTATTTTTGCTACAGCGCGAGTAATTTTACGAGTCACAAAGTTTTTTCCTCGTAAAGGAGATTCATGGTTAAAAAGAATGCCGCTGCACGCAAACATGTTGTAGCTTTCACGATAATTTTTTGTGATCCAGTGAGCATAGAGCTTTGCAACCCCATAGGGAGAGCGTGGATGAAAATGAGATTGCTCGCTTTGTGGGCCTTCTTGCGCCTTGCCAAACATTTCACTTGAAGAGGCTTGGTAGAATCGTATCGCCTTGGCATTACCAGATTTTAAGATCGCTTCCAATATCCTTAAGGTTCCGAGTGCGTTGATATTTGCAGTATATTCAGCGGTATCAAATGATACTTGCACATTACTTTGGGCTGCAAGATTATAAATTTCATCGGGATTGATTTCTTTAATGAGGAAAGCAATATTACTAATATCTGATACATCACCATGATGGATGAAAAAGCGTTCATTTTTTGTGAGATGTGAAAGTCGTTGCATGTTGGAGGAAGACGTTCTTCTTCTTATTCCATGAACTTCATAGTTTTGCTCGAGTAAAAATTCGGCAAGATAGGAGCCGTCTTGGCCAGTTACTCCAAAAATAATTGCTTTTTTCGGGCTTGCAATCAAACACGTTGAAACAATAAGAAATAATAACAAGCTACGCTTTTGCTTCATCACACACCTTTTTTTAATGTGTACTACTTGTTGAAAAATTACTGTTAATTGTTGTTGTCGATTCATGCTGCGCATGGCAGTTGAATCGCCCCTTTTTTCTAGCATAGTTTGTTTTCAACATCAAGCAGTGATACTGTTGTATGGAGTTATAGAGAATGGAAGTATTTATCCGTTAAAAGGAAAAAAATGAAGCTTCATTTTATATTGATTGGTTTGCTGTTTGTATGCTTTCAAACAGTTTTTTCAACAATTGTTTTTGTTCATTTAGGACCACGCATTCCTGCTTATTTATATGTGGCGCTTGAGCAGGCGCGTCTTTTTAATCCAGAAAAGGAAGTCTGTTTAATTGCAAATCAACAAGCTTTTGATGCTTCACCGTATAATTTTTCTACAAACGCTATTACTCCCGTAGTTTGTGAAACGCTGGCAAGAACGCCTGAACATGTACAGTTTCTTAAAAAATGTCCGCATAGTGATGCGGTATTGGATGGGTTTTGGCGCAAAGCGATTGAGCGCTTTTTTTATTTGCATGAATATATTGCGACGCACGATTTAAAGCAGGTGGTCCACTTGGAAAGCGATGTAATGTTGTATGTAAATGTTGCATCAATTCAAGATGCACTTGATCGATATCAGGGAATAGGGGCAGTATTTGATTTTGATACGCGTTGCATTCCAAGTTTTGTATACATTGCTAATGTGCAGGCGATAGAAAAACTGGCTCAATTTTTATCAGCACGTGCAGCTGAAAATGCGTTTGATATGGCTTTTTTAGCGCTCTATAAATCTACTTTAACTGCGCAGGCAATTGATAATCTTCCATTAATTATGCCTGAATATATGAAAAAAAATGAACTAAGAAATAAATTGGGCCAAAGGGCACAGGATCCTTTATCTTATGCCAGATATTATGACTTGTTTCAATCTATATTTGATGGTGCAGCAATAGGACAATTCTTAGGAGGTACTAATGCGGCTGTGCATTCAAATTCAAAACCAGGCTTTATTAATGAAACCTGTGTATTCAATCCATCTTATTTAACGTTTGAATGGCGTAAAGATGAACAGGGCCGTAAGGTGCCATATGCCATTTGCCAAGGGGTGGCGTGTAGAATCAACAACCTCCATATTCATTCAAAGCGTCTACATGATTTTCGCAGTTAAGCTCTTCACGTATGAATGTTCCTACCTTAGTGATCACCATGGTATTACCAATCCAATCGAGCGCGATAGGATAAATGGTAATTGTATGATCTCCAATAAGTTGGGCAATTTGTGGATAATTTGATCCGCCCCGAATGAGGCAGTCATAGCGTGCCATTGAAAAAATATCTTCTAGCACATTGCTCTCTCTATGATTGTCATTTGTTCTGCAATCAAAGATTATATTTTTTTTATTCACTGCGTGCTGAATTTTTTCCATTATAGGGCTTGGATTTTGATCATCAGTGAAAATATATACATACATTGCTGGATCATTATGCATTTCTGATAATCGAATGATTTGATCAACATAATATTGCGTGGGTACAAATTTGAGGGGCCAGTATTTGTCTGCAAATGTGCCAGGGGGAGGCTTTTCTTCTGAGTTTAAATCGTTCTTATTATAAAGCTGTGGTGATAAAAGAGGGTGGTCAAATCCGCCACCTTTACGAATATGAACAGCGACAGAAAGAGTATTTTCGGGGGGAAGGCTGAGATTGAGTGAATTTCGAGGCTTAATCGTTTTACGCAGTTCTTGCAAAAAAGACGGATTGGTCATTACCTTTGGCCACGCCATTATTTCTTGTGAATCATAACTTTCTTGATAGCTGCCCCATTGAGGAAGATTAAAATAATAATGAGTGGTATAGAGCTTTCCTGCGTGTTTATCAATATGCTGATCAAGAGTTCCTGTTATGGATTGAAATGTTGGTCCAGCAGAATAGGATCGTTTTATTTCGGGTGTTAGATGTGTATCGAGCGTATGCATCATAAGTTGATCGGTATAAGTAAATGGCTTGTAATAAAAGGGAAGGCCGCACGTGTGTGCGACCCATCTTCCTTTAACATACATCATCAGTTTGTCGCCAAGCCTACCGCCCCATTGTGAAGGATCTAAGTATGTTACTGCGCTTGACTGGCACACGACGGATTGAAAGCTCGAGAGGAAAAAAAGCAATGCCAATTTTTTATTCATAGCTTTATTCCTTCAGCTTAAGCGCAGAGTTTTGCTTGGAAGTATTCTCGAAGCTGCGCATCTTTTTTTGTAATATATTCTTTGCTTTGGTGATCGTAATTGCTTCCAGCATTATAATGAAGGAACGTATTGTTAAGAGAGTAGGAAACATCATTAGGTTTTTGTTGTAAGAATCCAATTTCTAAATAGTCAAATCCAAACTCTTTTAATTTTCGTAGTTGTTCATCAATCGGCACACCAGTATTCTGTCTGTGGGCAAATCGATTGTGCAAAAAGAGTGTGGAAGCGCATCGCACTTCCGCTTGTTTTACGCGAACTTCTGGATGTGCTTGAAAGTAGTAATAGGTAAAGCCGCCACTATCAACGATGGCACCATTAATATGCCCACAATTAAAATTAATTGTTCGCCTATCTGGCAAGCGATCCATGCGGCAAATAGTCATCCCTTGCCATACGTATCGAATTCCAGGAGCTGCTTCTAAGAGAACGGCGATCATATCGTAGTTTTCAGTGGCTTCATGAAAATTAAATGGGCGCGTAAGAAATTGATCAGAATCGGTAAAAAACACAATGCCATCATGATCAAATCCCATCGTATCGGCCATGTATTGATATGCGTCACTTACGCGTAAACTGGTAGAGGTTTTGGGCCACTTTGGATGCCGAGGCAAATAGGGGCGTGTGTGGATTTCTTGTGGAATGCGCACATATTGCACGTCCCATTTTTTGCATTCATCTTGCATTCTCTGCGTCATGGCTGGATCAATTGAATCATCGAATGCAACCATTCGATAGCCATCCTCATCCGTAACAAATTTATCAAAGAGCTGTTTTTGCCATCCAATAAATTCAGGTTTATTAAAAACCGGCGTGAGAATGAGCACTTCTTTTGCAACTGCTAAAGAGCACGCAAGCAATAAAGAGAGGCTGATTATTCGCTTCATACGAAATTCCCTTTTTTATGTAAGTGATTTTAAAATTTAATTATCTTCGGGTAATAAGTCTGCGATTTCCGGATTTCCTTCGGCTTCAGCATAGGTGCGAGCGGTGTAGTATTCTCCCGGGCGATATTCATGACGAAGATACTCTTCTCCATAGTTGCAATGCTGTAGTAGCAATTCTATGCCTTCTTTGCTTCCGTATTGTGCGAGAAACATAAGTCCTGTTACGCCCCTGGTATCTTTCGCTTGTAATAGATGGGCTATTTGGGAAGGATCGTTTGTAAAAGATGCTTTTAATGTCGCTACTAAACCCTCAGAGCAGGCTGTTAAAAAAACTCGCACTTCTGGTGAGGTAGACTCATTAAATTGGGGAGTAAGTGCATGGCTCGTTGATGTGCTCAAGGCCAATAAGGAAATTAAATAAAGGTACTTGTTCATGCGCGTCCTTTTTGTGATGGTGTGTTACATTGCCGGGAGTATATCACAATAATTTTGGACATACTATGTATGGGGTTGTGCATGATAATGAAGAAACATCGTTTCAAGTCCACAGGCAAAGTCAACAATAGGTTTAAATCCGGTTGCTGATGAAAGTGCAGTAATATCGGGACGTCTGACTTTTGGATCTGTTGGGTCAATATGGGGAATATGCTGGATGGGTACAGTACGCCCGAGATGTTTTTCAGAAAGTGCATTCACGCACTGAGCAATTTGATTTATCGAATATTCTTGGGGGGTGCCAACGTTGAAAATGCGTTGTTCTATAGTTGTAAGCGGTGTGATTGTTTCAGATTCAAGGAGTGCAATGAGTCCATTCACAGTGTCTGTTACAAAAGCAGGACTTCGAGTCTGTGTGCCATCGCCATGAACGATCATTGGTTGGCAAGAAAGAGCGGCTTGAATGAAATTCGTCATAACTCGCCCATCTGAAAGGCGCATTCGTGGTCCAAACGTATTAAAAATACGCGCAATTCGAATATCGATTGAGTGTGTATCATAAAATAATTTTGCAAGCGTTTCTTCGCCACGTTTTGATTCATCATATTGCGATCGCATTGCGATGGGATTGACGTTTCCTTTATAGCTTTCTTGTTGCGGATGCATTTCGGGATTTCCGTAAACTTCAGAGCTTGATGCGAGTAAGATTCGTGCATTCTTTTTGGCTGCTAGATTAAGTGCATTGCGTGCTCCGTGCAATCCTGACCTCAGAGTTTCGATCGGCATTGTGTAATAATCGGCAGGGCTTGGAATTGAGGCAAGATGGGCGATGTAATCAATGGGCCCTTCAACTTCAAATGGATGAGATACATCAAATTCATGAAATTCAAAATGAGGGTATGAGTGGAGCGCTGTAAGATTTTCTCCCGTGCTGCACGCGAAATTGTCTATTCCAATTACCCTGTATTTTTTATCTAAAAATGCCTGCGCTAAGTATGACCCTAAAAAACCAGCAACGCCGGTAATCAAAATTGTTTTTTCTGAATGAGGTTTTGAGATGATTACCTTTTTAGCAACGGGTGGAGAATCAATTGATACAGGTGTTATGTGCGGCTTATTAAGATTTCCATAAAAAGGCAACGCATTGGCATGAATCATACGCTGTGCCATTTTTTCTTCAGGAGTGAGATTTTTTTGATTTTCAAATTCCATTTGGGATGCGGTGACAATAGCTTGTATTGTTTGAGTGGGTGTGGCATTAGACGGAATGAGTACTGTTCGTACGTCTACGTTTCCGAGTGAATTGAATCGATAATAGGCGCTTGCCCATGCAAGAGCAATCCGTGCACCTTCAATAACCGGGGCAGTATTTTCAGTTGTTGATATAGGATAATATTTCTCTGGAATCACTAAAATGAGCGCTTTATTTTCTTGCTGTGCCTTTTCTAGAGCAAGAGGGAAATCAAAGCATGCGTTGAAAAAAATAGATTTAAAGTCATCTACGTGATCAGGATAGGGAATATGAAATACGTAGGCATCTCTTTTTTCAGTATGTATCGAAAAAAAGGGGCTGCTTGTGCCAACGAGTGAATGTGATGCTGTAATTAAGCAAAGAACGATCATACCCACATGCTTCATAGGGGCTACTCCTCTTTTTTATAAAGAAGAGGGTACAGCTGAGCATGGGTTGTATGTCTAAGAAGTGAACAGTACTCTCTTTTGTTTTTTTAATGAGAGAGTTATACCACCTCTTTTTTTAAGATGCAACGATCTATTGCGGGGTACGGATAAAGAGCATATTTCCGAAAAACCAATCTGTAGTATTAGAAAAATCCCGGCCTTTTTCTTCAAAGCCATTCGCATTCATCCACGTAATCATATCGTTCATTTGTGGTTGGTTTTCATAGCTTTCAATGAAGCTTACTTCAGTAAAAATAACCTGAACGGTTTTGATGATCTGGTGTGAAGCTTGTAGTACCGCCAGCTCGTGCCCTTGCATATCAAGCCATAAAAGATCAACGTGAGGGATATCATACTTGCGTGCCCAGCTATCAAATGAAAGAGTAGGCACTGTGATGGTGCGATCGAACGTTAACGATGAGTGGTGCAATCGCTCTTTTGGGGGTAAAAGTGAATTGCCCTGAGAGATTTTACCAGGCTTACTGGGCTTTTCAGAAAGATACAGTTGCGCGGTGCCATCGTGATCACTCAGTGCGTATTTATAGCAGCTGATATTTTTATGATTGGCAACGCGCTTTTGCATTTCTTGAAAGAGTTCGGGCACAGGCTCAAAAGCATGCACGTGCCCATTTGGCCACTTTTCTGCTAATCGAATAGTATCAGATCCATTGAATGCTCCTGCCTCTACAATAATTGGATTACCAGGAAGGTAAGGCGCACTATATTTAATTGATTCGTGGGTTTTAAAGATCGTCTTCATCAAGCTCTATTTCATCATCGTCATCGTCGTCATCTTCAAAATCCCATTCGTCTTCATCATCTTCTGCATCGAAAAGGTCGTCATCGTCCTCATCCGGCGCAAAGAATTCTGGCGCAGTAAGGGAGCTATCTTCGTAAAGGCCTATAGTCCAGTTGTACATAACAAACTCCTTGTCTATAATTGTTGTGCAAAATTAAAGAGTATCAATAATTTTTTTTGGCGCAAGATACCGATAGAGAATTATGAAGCAGACAGTATCAGTGGTGATTCCCTGCCGAAATGAAAAGGGAAATATTGAACAAGCAATTCAGAGGTGCCCTCAAATGGGGGATCAAACAGAGCTTATTTTTGTAGAAGGAAATTCAACAGACGGTACGATGGAAGAAATTGAGCGTGTAGTTGCTCAATATCCTGATAAAAAGATTCGCATTTTAAAGCAAGATGGCGTAGGAAAAGGGGATGCAGTACGCAAGGGTTTTGCGCATGCAGATGGCGACATATTAATGATTTTAGATGCAGATCTTACTGTAGCTCCGGAAGAGCTTCCTAAATTCTATGAATGTCTGGTGCAAAAAAAGGGCGACTGTATTAATGGATCCCGACTGGTCTATGGAATGGAGTCGGGTGCAATGGGGCGATTAGCCTGGGTAGCAAATCGTTTTTTTGGATCGCTTGTTTCATGGATTATGGGTCAAAAAATTACTGATACATTGTGCGGTACGAAAGTACTCTGGAAAAAAGATTATGAGCGTATTGCGAGTCAACGTAAAAAACTTGGACTCGCAGATCCATTTGGTGACTTTGATTTATTATTTGGAGCGGCGAATTTGAAGCTGAAAATTATAGATGTGCCTATTCATTACAAAGCACGTTCATATGGCAAGAGCAATATTAGTCGCTTTAAAGAAGTATGGTTTTTACTATGGATGTGCGTAAGGGCATGGTGGGTATTGCAGGTGCGCTCATGAATTTTGCAATTGTAATACCTGCGCACAATGAACAAAATCGTATTGGAGCAATGCTCGATTCCTATATTTCTTACTTTTCTGAAAAAAAAGATTTGAATACAACGTTTATTATTGTTTTAAATGGATGTATTGATAATACGTTGGCTGTGGTTTCTGAACGAGAAAAGAACGCAATCCTGCAGATTGTGGATATGCCGCAAGCAGGAAAAGGCTTGGCAATTAAGTGTGGCTTCAAGCAGGCGCTTGAAACAGATGCTGATTTAATTGGATTTGTAGATGCCGATATGGCGACTCAGCCACGCTATTTTTATGAATTGATACGGCATATTGATGATGGTATTATTGCTAGCCGCTATATGCAAGAATCGCAAACATTCCCTCCGCGCCCTCCGGTAAAAGAATGGGGAAGAAGGCTTGTGTATCAACCACTCATTTGGATGCTTTTTGGGCTGCGCAATTATGATTATCAATGTGGTGCCAAATTATTTAAGCGCTCTGTGATTAAAAAAATTACTCCGCATCTGACAGTAACGCAGTGGGCATTTGATGTTGAGCTGTTATATTTGTGCAAATTATTTGGCTTTTCAATAAAAGAATTTCCAACCGTATGGCACGATCAAGCTGATAGCAAGTTAAAAATAAGTTCGGGATTTACCATGCTTAAATCACTTTTTGATGTGCGATTAAAGCATTCTTGGTTTGGAAAAAAAACGACTGGGGTGTAAAACGGTGTGTGGATTTGCAGGATATAAGACAACGCGAGATTCAGCTATAGATGCATCTGTATTGCAGACAATTTCTAAAGTGCTTGCGCATCGTGGGCCAGACGATGCAGGGACATGGCACTCAGAAAATGGAAAAGTAGCGCTGCTTTCTCGAAGGCTCAGCATCCTTGATATTTCTCAAGCGGGTGCGCAGCCCATGAAAGATGATGAAGGGCGGATAGTGCTTTCTTTTAACGGAGAGTTATATAATCATCGCGCGGTCCGCCAAGAGCTTGAAACGCATGGGCATCATTTTTCATCTCATTGCGACACGGAAGTTCTTCTCAAGGCATTCAAGCAGTGGGGAATAGAATGTCTTAAGCGATTTGACGGTATGTTTGCTGGGGCAATCTATGATCGATCTGCCGATGAGATGTATTTGTTTCGTGATCGGATGGGAATCAAGCCACTGTATTTTTCACTGCAAGGTGAAGTGCTGAGTTTTGCTTCAGAAATTAAAGCGTTGTGGAAGATGCCGTGGATGGCAGAGCGTATTTCTGCGAGAGGCCTTTCACATTATCTTACCTATTTAGCAACTCCCGCTCCTATGACATTATTTGAGGGAGTGTATAAATTGCCAGCTGGGTTTTATGCTCGGTATACATCGCCTGAAGATATTTCGTTTACTCAATGGTATGATCCTCTCAATTATGAAACTACGGTTTCAGAGGGAAATCTTTCTAAAAAATCATACTGCGTTAATGCTGTACGCACATTACTCGATGAAGCGGTTCAAAAGCGTTTGCAATCAGACGTTTCGGTAGGAGCGCTTCTTTCAGGTGGCCTTGATTCAAGTTTTGTAGTGGCATTAATGGCACGTTATACCAAAAAATTAAATACGTTTACCGTTGCCTTTGAAGATGATCCATTGGAGGAGCGATCATGGGCACGGAAAGTAGCAAAGAAGTTTGGCACAAATCATCATGAGCTTATTTTAACTGAACAAGATGCATTTTCCTTCTTTGAAAAAATGGTATATCACCAAGATGAGCCATTGGGAGACTCTGTCTGTATACCCCTCTATTTTGTCAGCAAGCAAGCAAGCGATGCTGGAGTAAAAGTACTCCTGGCAGGAGAGGGATCGGATGAGCTTTTTTGCGGGTATCCAATGTATGTTGATTATGTATCAATGCATCGCTATTGGAAACTTACTCAGCATTTTATGCCAGACGCTGCACGGCGGGGGCTTTTTTATGCGGCGCGCCCATTTTACAAAGACTATCCAAATCGCCAAGATTTAATGAAATCATGGGCCGATGGACGATCGCTTTTTTGGGGTGGTGTGCGTGTTTTTTCTGAATTATGGAAAGATAACGTTCTTGCAGCTCAAGATGAAGAATCATTTGATCCGATTATAGAGAAAATATATCCCGGATTTCCTCAAGCAGATGATAGTTATGCCGTAGCTGACTATCATCGATCTCATTTTTATAAACAGAATCCAAAGGGTGATTTTTTTGCAGCAATGTCGTACATAGAATTAAAGCATCGTTTACCGGAGCTTTTACTTACCCGCACTGATAAAATGACAATGGCCGCATCGATAGAGGCGCGAGTGCCATTTATGGATCATAAGCTTGTAGAATTTATGATGCAGGTTCCTATGAAATTTAAATACCGCCAAGGGCAAACCAAATACATTTTAAAAAAGGCTGCAGAAGGCATAGTTCAAAACGATATCATTTATCGCAAAAAGGTGGGATTTGCCTCTCCGGTAACGCGATGGTTTAAGCAGGGCGGATTATTTGTAGAGCATTTTCAAGATCAGTTGCACAGCAATAATCGCTGGACAGAGCTTTTAGATAAAAAAGCTATTGAGTCTTTGCTAAAGAAAAATGCTCAAAGCCCTGTAAACTATTCGTATCAATTATGGGCACTTAATAATGTATTGGCATTTTAAGTTATTTTAGATTGAGTAGCCGCATTGCCTCTTCAACTAAATGTACATGTTCGGTGTATGGCTTTAATGCGATATCAACAATGGATCTATTTTGAATTCGTCTTTGATTCCATTGGTGTGCATGCATGCGTCCTACAATCCAATTATGGCCGATGCGAGTTACATGGCTTTGATATTTATTCCATTGCGTAACATGGCGATAGAGCATAATTTGATCAGTATAAAATTTCCATTGTGGATATTCAGTTTCCCCCCATTCTTCAAGTTTTTCTCGAATAGCTTGAATTGATCTTGTTTTTATGCCAAAAATTTCTGCAAACGTTGAGCCCTTGGCTGCGCAGTAGCACATTGGCCATTGATTTGGCTCAAGACCTCTTTCTTTGATAGCTGCTCGTTCGTGGGGAGGGTATTCGCGGTAAAACACAAATCGATCATCTTCTATGTTTGCAATGGTGTTGTGAAAGTAGTCTCGGCCAACTGCAATATGATCGATGTCTGATACTAGGCACACTTCATCAGGATAGAGTGCAGGTAGCAAGAGGCGTATTACTTGTGATGGGTAAGCAGATGGTAATCCTTCGATCGGCGCAAATCGTATTACTTCGCCAAGCGTCTCATCTATTTGAACACTTTCGTCTGCGATCAGTGCAAGTGTGGGAGTAACGCCAATGATTTGCTTCCAAGATTTTGCAGCAGCTTCCCAAAAGCCCAGATACCAATCGCTTTCATTCACCGCGAGAATAACGCGTGTGAGTTTCATTTTTTTTGCGTGTAACGCTGGCATGCACATCGATAGTATTATAATAAAAAGAAAGCGTTTCATTGGTGTCCTTTTTTAATTACAATTGCTGTTGAATGATGTATAGTTCTTCGTTATGAAGGATCGGTATTTTGAGAGAATTTCACGGAAGTCTATCATTGTTTGTGGTATTTATCCACCGCCGTATGGTGGCGTATCTGTACATATTCAACGCGTAATTGATGCGCTTTGCCTGGCGCATAATAAAGTACTTTTTTTTAATGCCGAGCAAACTTCGCGATTCTTTTTTCCTGTTTACTGTGCTCGCCTTTTATTTGCTCTTTTTAAGCAACGGCCATCACTGATTCATTTTCATGCAACGTATTTACGTACAATGTTGTTTGACCTGTTATTTTTCCATTTTTTCTCTTATTTATTGCGATATGAGGTTGTGATTATAGATCATGATTGTCGTCATTTATATACGCGTGGTGCATTTGCAAAGTGGGTCTATAATCGACTCGTTATGCACATGAAAGTAGTTATGATTGGGCAGAGCGTGGCTCAAAGTTATGTGGATAATGCGATTGCTACAAAAAAATATTCAATTGAATCAGCTTTTTTACCTCCCGCATTACATAGAGCCCCTTCCATTAAAACAACATATCCTTCATCGCTTTTTTTATTTTTAAAAGAGCAAACACCTCTTATTTTAATGAATGCTGCTCACGTTATGATTCAAAACAGTAAAGATATCTATGGATTAGATACTGCGGTTGAAATGATTGCTCAGTTAAAAAAGCAGTATCCAGACATTGGGCTTGTAATTGCACTTGCTCACGCAAACAATGCAAGTTATATGGAAGAATTGTATAAAAAAATGCAGGCGTTAGATTGTGCTGAGCAGATTTATATTCTTCAAAATCAAAAAGAACTCTGGCCGCTTTATACGCATATGGATCTTTTTATTCGGCCAACGTTGAGCGATGGAATGAGCATTAGTATTGATGAAGCACTCTATTTTAATCTGCCGGTTGTTGCGAGTGATGTAGTTGATCGTGCAATGGGGGTATACGTTTATCCCGTTAAAAATTTAAAAAAATGTGTAGAAGTTGTGGAATGTGTATTACAGGAAAAAGTGTATGGAGCAAAGCTCAAGCGTAATAATATGTACCAAAAATCGCATTGATGATGTGGTGCGTTGTATTGATTCTCTTTCTGAACAATTAGATGCTCCGCAAGAGCTTATCATTGTAGACAGTAGCGACGTTCCATTAGAAAAAAATCAGCGCTTTGCAACCCGTTTTAATCCACAATGTTTTCCAAAAACAACACTGAAATACATTCATACAACGCCAGGCCTTACTCGCCAAAGAAATATTGGGATAGAACATTCCTCAAGTAGCATCATTTACTTTTTTGATGATGATGTTGTCCTTGAAAAAGAGTACCTTTTGCGTATGAATGAAGCATTTCAATCACATCCTTCATGCGCGGGTGGAATGGGGACTCAAACAAATATCTCTCTCCTTTCGTGGAAATATCGGTTGTTTCGATCATTTTTTTTATTGCAACGAACGTATGCATCAGGAAACTTCACTGCATCCGGAATGCCGACTCATCCTTATGGAACGGATCAATTTAAATATGTGCAAGCATTGGGGGGATGCTGTATGGCGTTTAGAAAAGAGGCACTAGCAGTACATCGCTTTGATGAATCATTTGGTGGATATGCGTTTATGGAAGATTGCGATATTTCATATCGAATTTCCGTATCGCAACCGCTGTTTTTTAATCCAAGCGCTCGATTAGCCCACCATGAAAGCCCTGTTGCGAGAGATAAATTATTTGATTCTTCTGCAATGTTTACATTCAACTATAGCTATCTTTTTTTTAAGGATCATTATCCAAAAAATCGCTTTAAAATTGTAGCCTATTATTGGTCGTTATTCGGATTGTTTTTAGAGTGCATTTTTTTACGAGATTGGATTCGTTTACGGGGATATTATTCAGGATTGCAACGATTTAAAAAGGGAAAAAAATGAATTTTAAAAGATTTTTTTTATTGTTTTTTATCATTTTTACGCAGTGTGCGTATGCCCAACAACCATTAAAAGTGTTGCATCTCAGCTTTCATAGTGGATGCACTAATGATTTTGATGATGTGGCAAAAGAACTTGGTCTTAACCTCACTACATGGATTCCTTCGGATCAAGTGCATTTTCAAGGAGAGTATCTTGGCAATGCCCTTTATAATATTTCTCGCGAGCGGGGACGATTAATTTGGGAGCGGCATAAAGATTATTTTGATCAGTTTGATGTGGTTCTTACATCAGATACTACGCGGCTCTCTCGAATATTTTTAGAAAATGGTTGGAAAAAACCGCTTGTAATTTGGGTATGTAATCGTTTTGATTACTTTGATTCGGGTGCGCAGCGATTTGGCTTACCTGATGGCGAATATCTAGATACAATGCGATCTGCATTAACGCAAAAAAACGTTACGCTCATTTCCTACACTCCCTATGAGCATTACTATGCACGCAGAAAAGGTGTTCCTTTTTCAGAAGATACTATTAAGCCGTTGGGCCATTTGCCACATGCTAATTCAAACGATAATCGTGCTTCTGTTCCTGCAGCTGTGAACAAAAAAGATACAATTTTTTTGTATCCACGTTTATCTGATCATCAATCAGCGTATATTATGAATGAATGTGAAAGCATGGATATTTCAATGTATACCGGATCATATAAAGGCCCGGAAGATATTAAAGACTTTAAAGCTGTTATTTATTTTCCGTATGCGTGGTCTAATTTGGCATTATTTGAAAACATCCAGCAGGGAATTATTCACTTTCTGCCTTCCGAATCATTTATTAAAAATAATCGCCAACGAGTGCGTTTTTTAACATTGAATCAATTTGAATTATGTGAATGGTATGCTCCAGAAAATAGAGATCTATTTGTCTACTTTGATTCGTGGAGCGACCTAAAAGAAAAGGTCGCAACGCTTGATTATGAGAAAAAGCGTACTGAAATTCTTTTGCGTGCTCAACAGCATCGTTCTCGTACGCTTACTCAATGGAATGAGGTATTTGAAAAAGCACGAACCCAGCTGGAATCAGAGTTCTATTTTGTAAGCAATCTTTCAATCAGCTGATTAAATACTACAGTTTTATCAAGGTGATAGCGGGCTGACTTTCTATCCCAATTTGTGCCACTTCGATAATGCACAAATGCGCCATCAGCATAGAGTTCTACTACGGGTGGGTTGGCGCGAATAAATTGAGCCATTGCATGAGAAAATCCCATATTTAATAGCATAGCAATTGATTTATGTGCATGATTGGCAACGTAGTCTTGCTGAATAAAGCGAACACGAGCTTCAGGAGTGTGTTTGAGATAGTGATGCATTTGTCCGCCAACATCAACAGGCGTATTATTCACTTCGCCACAATTAAAATTGATGAGCGGTTTATTGGGAAGCGTTCTCATATCAAAAAAAATGAGGCCATTCCATATATATTCAACATTGTTATCACGAGTTTGATGTACTCCTGCCAGATCTTTTTGGTTCATATAATCTCGTATACTAAACTCTTTTACTAAAAACATATCTGAATCAATGATTGCAACCAGATCATCGTGCGCAAGTCCATACTCATTTAAAGAGTATTGCACTACGTTTGCACACCGCACGCACGGATGATTGAATCGTTCACGAGGCAGCCGGTGAAGATAAGCATAGGTATGAATTTCTTGCGGAATGCGAATGCATCGCAGTCCATACTTGTTACACATTTGCTCTATTTGTTGGCGCATGTTGTCTGATGGGGCATCGTTAAACACTATAAATTCATAATCGTCTTTGAGGAATTTTTTAAAGGTGTGGTATTGAATCTTGATAAAATCAGGGCGATTGTGACTGTGAGTCATCACCAATAATCGTGCTTGAGCAGTAAAGATAACTGTTAAAACAAGTAAAAAAGCTAGTTTTTTTATCATAACGGTATTCCTTATTTGTGAGTTGCTACCATTTCAAAAAAAGAAAATAATGATTCGATTCGATTCAGATAGGTATGTTTATCTCGTACAAGATCCATGAGCGCATATTGTTGTTCAAGTGTCCATGTTTTAAGAGTTTCTTGAGCATCATAAAAAAGTTGATGTGGGTCGGAGTTATAGACAATTTTTCCTTCAAATAAATCGTACACTGCTTTAGAGTTTGTTACTCCGAGCGCTCCATAGCTAATATTTTTAAAGATTCTGCAGGGAATGTATCCGTTATTGCATTGCCAGCTGCCTTGCAATGCGGGTGCAATATATGCTTGCTGAATAGATGCTCTGTTTTCCTCCATACTGCATGATCCGGCATTTCGAACAATAAAATATCTTCCGTTTTCCTGGCAGGCTTTTTTAAATGTATTGAGTTGCGCTACGTTTCCAAACCCTCCCATGCCTCCTGCAGATCCAATAAATTGTGCGTTATTGTTTTTCTGTACTGTGGGCAGTTGTTCTTTAACGGCATCAATTTCATGCGGAAGCAAATCGGTAGCCCATGGCATATAGATTACGGGTTGGCTTAGATCATAGTGAAAACAGGTTGAAAAAGCGGGATCATTTCGCTTTAGGCAATCGTGTGAGTATACCTGCAGAATAATGGCCTGATTGACATCAAGAAGATGTTGGTATTTTTGGGTTTTACAATTATGAATGATGTAGAAGCAATCATCTCGAATAGGTATGTTTTTATCTACTTGGCCTTCGGTAATAAAGAGACTATTGGAAAAATCAAAGGAAGATACATCCTCATTGTTGTCAAACCAGTAGGTATCAAATCCTAAATGTTTGAATGCACGATCAAATCCCCAATGAATATAAGAATGCGTATGGCTATGGATCTTGTGCCCCCAAAGAATAACCTTATTTACATTTCTTACCGGGTGATTAGCGCAAGCGGTGATTGAAAAAAGAAGGCACAAAGCGCTTACTATTATTTTTTTCATGCAGTACTCCTTATGGGTTGAGCAGTGGATTTACTACGCTTGGATGATGTTTCATCGGACACTTTTTAAACGGCACTCCCTTTGGCAGGTATACTGATTGAATGTTTGGATTGTAGTATGCAGCAAAGAATGCCAAATTGCTGGTGGTATGAATCATATAATCGCATCGTGAAAGATGAAGGCAGTCAAGAAGGGTGGTAATTCCTCCAAATGCGCGATGTTTTTTTGCATGCCATACATCTTTATTTTTTTTCAGATAATCTCCGCTTGTATAGAGAATGCAGGGATCCTGATCTTCATCAGATCTAAATGCCTCAATGGTAATCACTCGATCGCCATATTTTTCTTTAAATTGCTGTATTGCTTGATGACTATCACTCGCAACAAAAATTTTTACGGGCTCTCCAGAATGTTTTTTTATAAGGCGATCAATTTCTTTATAATAATCGTCTAATTGAGGAAGCCGTTTTCCTGGCACGAGCCATGCGTGTTGTCGTGCTACGCGGGCATGTACACCAATGCAGACTTGGCCTTTCATGTGTTGATTATAAAAAGCATCCCATTGCTCTTGAATGTATGGTTTGAGGCGCACATACTTCATCATTTTTTCATGTACGAATTGCCGATACGGCAAATATTTATCATATGCCACCCAGGGAGCTGTGCAGCATTGATCGTGCAGCTCATGGTGTACGGAAGTTGAATCAATGGTGAATTTTTCAGCGTTTTGTGTGTTTGAGCGGGTTGCTGGGATTGCTATTGGTTCAAAAAGAAGATCCCATCCATTATCATTTACGCCATCCTTGTAGGGGAAAAATTCATCACTCCAGTCTACGTGCACTCGAGCGAGGTCTTTTTCATAATGAATGAGGCATTGCATTACTTTATGCATTTCAGCAAAAAGCCCCGCTCCTTCTTGAATTCCGATGGTTAAATCGATTGGACTATTGCACGTTATTGCTGCATACGAAAGAAGCAGTGATGCGGCAAGCATCGATGTTTTGTTCATTACAGTTTCCCTTTTTTGAGTTGATTTTGATTTCTTTTCAAGATTTTGTATTCGCGCTAGGATAACAAAAAAGAAAAAACTGGTTAATTATTTGAGGAGAAATGGAATGAAGCGTTCTTTTTTTTTATTACTAACGCTTTCAATGCTTTGCTCTGGAGGTGCTATGGGGAACTCTAAAAGAAATCAGTGGGAGCCGTCTCATTACATTTGGAATTTTGGCATTATTGCCCGAAGCGATAAGGGAATAACTGCCAATCCTGAGCAGTATTTTGCATCTGAGCCACAGCAGTTTAATGCTACTTTGTATCATAATTTGAAAGCGGGAGACATTGTGTGGATGAAGGCACTGTGGGTCCCCGAATTTTGTAAGCAGATCCTTCCTTTATTACAAGCTCCAATTGTTATTGTAGTGGCTGATGGTGATGAAAGTTTTCCATCAGAGTGCGGATCATTTAATGTAGATTCGCTACTTAACCACCCGAATGTGATACATGTGTTTGCTCAAAATTGTGATTATGCTGGATCAAGTTCAAAAATATCTTCTATCCCAATTGGAATGGATTTTCATACTGTTGCCTATAAAGGGATTAATGGGGGATGGGGTGAAAAGGGATCTCCTCAAGAGCAGGAGGCGCAATTGAATGCTATCCTTAGTCAATTACAATCAACGCATCTGAGAAAAAAACGAGCATTTGTTGATTTTCAAACTTCCGATACGATGCATGGAAATTTACAGCGCCACTTACAATGCGGCGAAGATCGAACATCTATTTTCCAACAGCTTGTGCCATCCGGAGTGATTGATCATGGTGGCAGGATGAGACGTTCTCATCTTTGGGCAAAAAAGGGAGAGTATGCTTTTTCAATTAGCCCGCATGGCAATGGATGGGATTGCCATCGCACGTGGGAAGATTTGATTTTAGGATGTATCGTTATTGTAAAAACATCATGCCTTGATCCGCTGTATGAAGGATTGCCAGTAGTGATTGTAAAAGAGTGGAGTGAGGTGACAAGTGAGAATATGGAAAAATGGCTCGAGCAATATGGCGATGTTTTGAATAATGCTGCATATCGTGAAAAGCTAACTCTTTCATACTGGCTTTCTCAAATGCAGGAGCTTGCAAATCAGTATAAGGTGAAGGCGTGAAAAAATTATTACTGTTAGCGCTTCTTGCCAGTGGTGCATTGAGTGCTCAAATCCCGCATAAAGTAGTAATCTGTGGAGTGTGCAAAGATGTGGCCGATCGAGTGCCTTATTCAATGCGTATCATGGAAAAAATCGGAGCGCTGTTTTCTGATTATCGCATCGTTGTGTATGAAAATAATTCTTCAGATTCTACGCCAGATCTATTAACGCAATGGGCACAAAAAAATAGTAATGTGCATGTAATGAGTGAGCGTGTTTCACAAAAGGAACTTGCACAATCATGCGTAAATCGAATGGATGATGGTAACTTTTATCGAGCAGAAGTGATTGCTCGTGCGAGAAACAAAGTGCTAGATAAGCTCTTTTTAGATGAATATGAAACATTTGAATATGTCATCTGGATGGACATGGATTTTGTTTTGGAGCCAGCGTACGATGCATTTATAGAAATTTTTGAATCTGAGCAAAAATGGGATGCGGTGTTTGCATATGGAATCGATCCACCCGGCACCTATTGGGATTGGTATGCATTTCGTGATGATGTGTGTCCACTTGGGTCGGAATTATTGGGAAATGAGTGGTGGTATTTGCCTCGTGAAAAAAGAATACTGAAAAAGGCCGATGATTGGTATCCAGTGATTTCTGCGTTTGGAGGATGCGGGATATATAAAAAAGAAGCGCTTAAAGGGTGCAGATATTCAGGGATTGTGACGGCTGATTTAGCACGACTTAATGAAAAACTTATTAAAGAGCGTTCTGATCATCCCATTATTACTAAATATATCGCAGGGCTTTCGCAGATGAGCTTGCAGCATCTGCTAGTAATCCCCACAAGCGATTTGCCGTTAATCAAGAATCAGCATGAAGGAATTCGTATTCCACATCTTTCAGGCACTCTTGTATGGCGTATGAGTTCGTTTGTGTATCAATACCCTTCAGTGTGTGAACACGTTACGCTGCATGCTTCAATGATATGCAACGGATACGATAAACTGTTTATTAATCCTCGGTTGGTTTTTAGATATGGGGGATAGCGCATGCGTATATTGATTATATCGCTGCTTATATCGTGCCATTTTTTGGGAGCATCATGCGCAGTTACGTATGAATTAAGTCCAGGCAGATTTGGAGACAATCTTCTTTCTTACATTCATGCAAAATGGATTTCATACAAGTACGGCATTCCATTATTTTATAAACCATTTATTTACTCTGAAAAATTGCGTTTGCACATCCAAGAAGCACGCTATAGCGAAGCTGAACAAAACGCATATATCAAAACAATTATTCTTGGCAAAAGCGTGATGCCTCAAGAGGGAGACTCATCAGTATTGTATTATGTCCCCTATTTTCCAGAATCAAAATGGGAGCTTGCTGAGTGCGTTAACTTTCAGGGCAAAGCATGGGATTATTTTGAAGTTGATTGGAATGATGCTGGCTTTATTGCAGAGTTGAGAAAGGGTATTGCTCCAGCTCATGTGATATCAAAAATAGCCTTACCAAAAGACCGAGTGTCTGTTGCTGTGCACGTACGGCGCGGGGGGAGTCATGATACGCTAGATGTACAAAAGTTATTTGGCTGGAAATTTTTACCGGATCAGTTTTTTATTTCTCAACTGAAAGAGCTGTATCGCCTTCTTAAGAACCGGCCACTCTATGTATATATTTTTACTGATGATTTGAATCCGGCTCATATAGCACAAACATTCAAAAATGCTTTAAAAAAATGCGATATTCTATTTGGTTATCGTACGCAAGGGAACTGCGACACGGCAAATGTGGTAGAAGATTTTTTTGCATTGCAGCAGTTTGACTGCTTAATTCATAGCGAATCTAATTTTTCTTTTATTATGAGCAAAATAACGCCCTATACTGTATCGATCCGCCCAGACTCATTTCATCGAGAGGGTGAGGCGGTAGTATATGATCACGTTGGAGTGACGATGCGCAGTTGATCATTTCTTTTTAAAGACAGCGTATCCATTTCGAAGTGATTTATTTTCTTCAAGTAGTTCGTAAGCAGGATCAGAAAGAAGCTCTTGATAATTAGTATAGTTTTTAAATGCATTAATATCATCAAGTAAAATATAGCGTGCACCATACAGAAATTTAAGCTCTGCCATTCCAGTAAATTCAGAGCCATCAATCAATACCATATCAAAATACAGAATGTTATTTTCTGTCTTAATAATTTCTATGCCATTTTGCGGCACGCTTGAGCTTTTTACATATTCTATATCCTGGCGTAACCATCCAATTACGGTATCAATTCCATACATATTAAGATTGGTCGGAGTGTTTTTCATGAAGTTAACAACGTCTTTTTCTAGTGGAAATGCTTCAAGAGGGACGGAAGAAACATTATAGCAGCGCACTTGTTGAGTATGTGCATACCGTTGTTGCAACGCTTTGAATCGAGGTTTTGATATTTCCATGCAAAAAAGAGCGGGGTGATTTGGATTATTTTGAATTCCTGTAGCAAATGCCTCTGTGCTACCATCACCACTAGATGATCCAATTTCTAAAATTGTGTTGAGTGAAGGATCTTGTGAGAGTCGATAAATCACGTTATAAAAGGCATCATTTTTAATTTCTGGCGGAATGAGGTAGTTAAGTTGTGAATCTGCGAATGCAAATAGGTTAATGAATCCCAAAAAAGTGTACGCTACAGATTTTTTAATCATTTTTATTTTCCTTTTTATAACGATTTCTATGGTTATACCATTGAATAATAAGAAGTTAAAGATGAAGTGCGTTGCATAAATATATTGCGATTTTTGTATAAAAATGGTGGGATTATCAAAAAGGGGCAAGGAGAAATTCTAGGTTCTGTGAACAAAAATTAAAAGAAGCTTAAAAAAAAGATAAGCTTCCTTCAAAAAACCGACGAAAGTCCCAAGAAGGAAGCTGTAATGCATTACCTGGTTAAAGATACAGAATTTGAAGTGATTTTTGAAATTTTA